>DASRFM010000098.1:0-52581 GCA_035651575.1 Burkholderiales bacterium
GAGCGCAGCCTCAGGAAATCGGTGGACAGCTACAGCGTGCTCGGCCCCTGGCTCGTCACCGCGGACGAATTCGGCGACCCCTCGAACGTCCAGGTCGGCATCAAGGTGAACGGCGCGCTGCGCCAGGACGCGAACACCTCCGACCTCGTCATGCCGATCCCGGAGCTGATCGAGTACATGAGCGCTTTCTACAGCCTGCGGCCGGGCGACGTCATCATGACCGGCACGCCGCAGGGCGTCGGGCCGATCCGGCCGGGCGACAGCATGGAGGCGTGGATCGATCGCGTCGGCGCCATGACGGTGGCCGTCTCCGCCGCCTGAGCGTTTCTTGAGCCAATCCCTTCCCGTGGTCGTGGCGGGGGCGGGGCCCACCGGGCTGATGTGCGCCCTCGCGCTGGCGCGGGAAGGCGTGCCGGTGGTGGTGTGCGAGGCCGAGCCGACCCTCACGCGCGACCTGCGCGCCGGCACGTTCCACCCGCCGACGCAGGAAATGATGGCGCCCTACGGCATCACCGCGCGGATGCACGAGACCGGGCTGCAGGTGCGCCACTGGCAGATCCGCGAGCGCCACGGCCCGCTCGTCGCCGAGTTCGACCTCGGCGTGCTGGCCGACGTGACGCCCTATCCCTACCGGCTGCACCTCGAGCAGCACCGCCTGACGCCGATCCAGCTCGAGCTCCTGCGCAAGGAGGCCGCGGCGCAGATCCACTTCGACCACCGCATCACCGGCCTCGAGCAGAAGGCCGACCGCGTGCTCGTGCGCCTGGAGTCCGAGGGCATCCCCGGCACCTTCGAGGCGTCCTGGCTGATCGGCGCCGACGGCGGCCGCAGCACGGTGCGCAAGCTGATCCCGGTCGAGTTCGAAGGCTTCACCTGGCCGGAGCAGTTCCTCGTGGTGAGCACGCCCTACGACTTCGGCCGGCACGGCTTCGCGATGAATTCGTACGTCGCCGACCCGGCGGAGTGGGCCGCCGTGTTCAAGATGCCCGACGCCGGGCCGCCGGGCCTGTGGCGCGCGGCGTTCCCCTGCGACCCGGGCGTGCCCGACGACGAGCTGCTCGACCCGGCGAACGTGCAGAAGCGCATGCAGGGCTTCCTCGCGCGCAGCGAGCCCTACGAGATCCGCTACCAGAGCATCTACCGCGTGCACCAGCGCGTGGCGAGCAACTGGCGCCACGGCCGCGTGCTGCTCGCGGGCGACGCCGCGCACCTCAACAACCCGCTCGGCGGCTTCGGCCTGAATAGCGGCATCCACGACGCCGTCAACCTCGCGGGCAAGCTCGCGCGCGTGTGGCGCGGCGAGGCGGAGGAAGCGCTGCTCGACGCCTACGTGCGCCAGCGCCGCGCCGCCACCATCGAGCAGGTCCAGGCGATGTCGATCCGCAACAAGCGCCTGCTCGAGGAGCGCGATCCGGCGGTGCAGCGCGCGCACATGGAGGAGCTGGTGGCGGTCGCCGCCGACCCGGCGCGCGCGCGCCACCACTTGCTCGACACCTCGATGATCGCCGGCCTGCGCCGGGCGGGCGAAATCGCCTGAAGGCGTTCAGGCCGCCTTGCGCTGGTGGCGGCCCTCAGCGAACTCCTCGACGATCTTGCGGTTGAACGCCGGGATGTCGTCGGGCTTGCGGCTCGACACGATGCCCTGGTCGACCACCACCTCCTTGTCCACCCAGTTGGCGCCGGCATTCGTGAGGTCGCTCTTCAGCGTCGGCCACGACGTGAGCGTGCGGCCCTTCACCGCGCCCGCCTCGATGAGCGTCCACGGCCCGTGGCAGATGACGCCGATCGGCTTGCCCGCATCCACGAACGCCTTCACGAAGCTCACCGCCTTCGGGTTGCCGCGCAGCTGGTCGGGATTCGCCACGCCGCCGGGCAGCAGCAGCGCGTCGAAATCGTCGGCCTTCGCCTCGTCCACCGCGTAATCCACCTGGAAGCGGTCGGCGTGGTCGAAGTGCTTCCAGGCCTGAACCTCGTCCTGCTGCGGCGACACGATGTAGGTCTCGGCGCCCGCCTCCTGCAGCGCCTTGCGCGGGCCGGTCATCTCCACCTGCTCGAAGCCCTCGGCGACGAGGATGGCGACGCGCTTTCCATTGAGTGCAGCCATAGGCTTCTCCTTTCGGGAAAAACAAAGCGGGAAAGCCAACTTTGCCGCAAGAAATATTCCCGTCTTGTGGCATCGTCGCCGCCATGGACAAGCGCACGCTGCAGGCGATCGCCGCGGTGGCCGTGGCGCTCGCCGCGGCGCTCGCCGGCTACGCGCTCTACGCGCGAAGCGAGGCGCGCGCCCAGCACGAGGCGATCGCCGCGCTCGTGGCGGCGAGCACCGTCGAGCTCAAGGAGACCCTCTCGTCCGGCGCCTCGCCGGAAAAGCTGGAGGCCGCGGAGGACAACCTGCAGAAGCTGCGCACGATGAACGTCTCGCGCCAGCGCGCGCTCGCCGACGCCGCGGAGCACTACCTCATCGCCGCGCATACCGTCGTGCGCGCGAGCGGCGAGGCGGCGCGGCTCTCGCACGAGGCGGACGCCGCGCGCCAGGCGCTCGCCACGCACATGGCCGTGCGGCGCAGCGACGCCTGGTTCGGCGCCGCGCTCAAGCTGAAGGAGCGCGTCGAGAAGGCGCACTTCGAGCTCAATCTCGCCTGCAAGGCGCTCGACGAGGTCCTCGGCGCCATCGCCGAGGACGTCCAGGCCCTCGCGCCGCGGGTGGGCGCGCAGGCGCTCCTCGACGAGCCGACGCGCCTCGCGGCCCGCACGCGCGCCCAGGACGATGCCCGGCGCGCGGCCGCCGAGCTCGCCCAGGCCCGCCGCCTGGTCGAGCCGCGCTAGTCCGGCTTTTTGCCGCGCTTCTTCTTGAAGGCGGCCCAGGCCCACGCGGCGAGATAGACCGCGATCGGGACGCCGACGCCATAGAGGATCGGCTGCAGCGCCTTCTGCCGCTCGAGCGGGCCTTCCGCGAAGGCGAGGATGGTCGCCGCGTTCAGCCCCGTGACGACGACCCAGATCACCGTGAAAAGAAGCCAGAACCTCTGCCAGAGCTGGAGCTTCAAAATTACTTGGCGGGCATCGGCTCGGCGGCGGCGAGAGAAGTGATCAGCTTCTCGAGCTTGCGCGCGTCGGCGTCGAAGCGGCGGATGCCTTCGGCGAGCTTGTCGGTCGCCATCGCGTCCTCGTTGTGCATCCAGCGGAACGTCTTCTCGTCCATCGCCACCCTGGCGATCGCCATCGCTTTCGCCTTTTCCGCCGAAAGCTTCTTCTGCACCTCGCCCGGCGTGCTCGCGAGCTTCTGGAGCAGGTCCGGCGCGATGGTCAGCAGGTCGCAGCCGGCAAGGGCGAGGATCTGCCCGGTCTTCCTGAAGCTCGCGCCCATCACCTGGGTCGCGTAGCCGTGCTTCTTGTAGTAGTTGTAGATGCGCGCCACGGAGGCGACGCCCGGATCCTCCTCGAGCGGGATGTCGTCCACCTTGCGGGCCTGCCTGTGCCAGTCGTAGATCCGCCCGACGAAGGGCGAGATGAGCGTCACGCCCGCATCCGCGCACGCCACCGCCTGCGCGAAGGAGAAGAGCAGCGTCATGTTGCAGTGGATGCCTTCGCGCTCGAGCTGCTGCGCTGCACGGATGCCCTCCCATGTGGAGGCCAGCTTGATGAGGACCCGGTCTTTCCCGATCCCGTGCTTTTCATAAAGGGAAACGAGGCGTCGCGCTTTCGCGATCGACTGGTCCGTGTCGAACGAAAGCCGCGCATCCACCTCGGTCGAGACGCGGCCGGCGACGTGCTTGAGGATCTCGGCGCCGAAGCGCACGAAGAGCGTATCCATGGCGCGCTCGGGGTTGTTTCCGGCCTCGCGCAGCGCCGCGTCGACGAGCGGGCGGTAGCGCGGGTCCTCGGCGGAGGTGAGCAGAAGCGAGGGATTTGTCGTTGCGTCCTGCGGGCGCCAGCGCGCCACCGCGTCGATGTCGCCGGTATCGGCCACCACTGACGAACTTTTACGAAGGGATTCGAGCTGGGAGGTCATAGGCGGGGAATATAGCCCCCATCCGGGTATCCTGACACCCTCGGGGGAGTTCGGGCGGTGAGCAAACCGTGGTGAAAACCCACTATGCCGTGCGGACCGGGGCATTCCTCGCCTGCCTGGTCACGATCGGCATCCATCTCTGGGAGCACGCCTACGGCGTCGCGGCCTGGCTGCTGCTTTTCCTGCAGTTCGCCATCTACCCGCACCTCGTGTACCTGCGCGCGAAGCACTCCGCGCACCCGGTGCAGGCGGAGCTCGACAACCTGCTGCTCGACTCGGTGCTGCTCGGCGTGTGGTGCGGGATGCTCGGCTTCCCGCTGTGGATCACGTACGCGATGACGAGCGCCACGCTGCTGAACGCGGTGGTGAACCGCGCCGGCAGCGGCGCGCTGGTCTCCCTCGCCTGCACCGCGGCCGGCGCGATCCTCGGCATGTCGATGGGCGAATTCCATTACCTGCCGTACACGAGCCCGCTCGTCACGGCGCTGTGCTTCTTCGGCTCGCTCGCCTACGCCGGCGCGGTCGGGCGCATCCTCTACCGGCTGAACCGGCGCCTCGCGCGCGCGCGCGACGAGGTTCGCGAGAGCGAGGCGCGCTATCGCCTGATCGCCGAGAACGCGGCCGACCTGATCGCGCTCGTCGACCTGCAGGGGCGCTGGCAGTACACGAGCCCGTCCTACGAGCGGCTGCTCGACCCGCGCGACCTCGAGGCCGGCGCGGACGCGCTGCGCCGCCTGCACCCGGACGACGCGGAGATGCTGCGCGCCGCGCTGGTGCGCGCGGAGACCGCGGCCAAGCCGCGCGAGCTCGCGCTGCGCCTCGTGGACCGCGAGGGCCGCATCCGGCAGCTGCGCACCCGGGTGCACCCGGTCGGGGACAAGGTCGAGCTCGTCTCGCAGGACGTCACCGAGCTGCGCGACAGCGAGGAGAAGCTGCTCCTCGCCGCGCACGCGCTGGAAGGCATGACGGAGGCGATCATGATCACCGCCGCCGACGGCACCATCCAGACGGTGAACCGCGCCTTCTGCGGCATCACCGGGTACTCGCGCGAGGACGTGCTCGGCCACTCCGAGACCACGGTGCGCAGCGGCCTGCAGCCGCCGGAGTTCTACGACGATCTCTACGCGAAGGTGGCGCGCGAGGGCTACTGGTCGGGCACGACCTGGGCGCGGCGCAAGAACGGCTCCGTCTACCGCGAGTGGCGCAGCGTGCGCGCCGTGCGCGACAGCTCCGGCAGGGTCACGCACTACGTCATGGTGTTCTACGAGGTGGGGGCCTCCGGCCCGGCTGTCGAAAACTCCCTTAGGGCCTGATTTTTCAGCGTCTTGCAGGGTATTTGGGGGTAATATTGCGGTCACGGGCCGATAACATGACGTCGTCTAGGAGCGCAGTTGCAAGCCACCGATATCAAGGACCCCGACTACTTCCATAAAGTCGTCGATTGTCAGTGGGCCTGTCCGGCCCATACGCCCGTTCCAGAGTACATCCGGTTGATCGCAGCGGGGCGCTACTCCGATGCCTACCTGATCAACTGGAAATCGAACGTCTTCCCCGGCATCCTCGGCCGCACCTGCGACCGCCCGTGCGAGCCCGCGTGCCGCCGCGGCCGCGTCGAGGAGGAGAACCAGGCGAAGCCCGAGCCCGTCGCCATCTGCCGGCTGAAGAGGGTCACGGCCGATTACAAGGAAAACGACGCGGTCGCGAGGAAGATTTCCGAGCACAGGAAAACCAGGAGCAACGGCAAGAAGATCGCCTGCCTCGGCGCCGGCCCGGCCTCGCTCACCGTGGCGCGCGACCTCGCGCCGCTCGGCTACGAGGTCACCGTGTTCGACCAGGACCATCGCGCCGGCGGCATGATCTGGTCGCAGATCCCGCGCTTCCGCCTGCCGATGGAGGTGATCGACGAGGAGGTGGGCTACATCCTCGATCTCGGCGTGACCTTCAAGCAGCGCAAGATCACCTCGATGAAGGAGATCCTGGCGGAGGGCTACGACGCCGTCTTCGTCGGCACCGGCGCGCCGCGCGGCCGCGACCTCGACATTCCCGGACGGCAAGAGGGCGCGAAGAACATCCACATCGGCATCGACTGGCTCTCCAGCGTGTCCTTCGGCCACACCTCGAAGATCGGCAGGCGCGTGATCGTGCTGGGCGGCGGCAACACCGCCATGGACTGCTGCCGCACCTCGAAGCGCCTGGGCGGCGACGACGTCAAGGTGATCGTGCGCTCGGGCTTCGAGGAGATGAAGGCCTCGCCCTGGGAGAAGGAAGACGCGCAGCACGAGGGCATTCCGATCCTGAATTACCTTGTGCCCAAGTCCTTCGACGTCAAGGGCGGGAAGCTCGTCGGCATGACCTTCGAGAAGGTCAAGGCCGTGTACGACGAAAAGGGCAAGCGCTCCCTGGTGAAGACCGGCGAGCCCGACCAGTCCTTCGAGTGCGACGACGTGCTGGTCGCCGTCGGCCAGGAGAACGCCTTCCCCTGGATCGAGCGCGACTCCGGCATCGAGTTCGACCAGTGGGGCCTGCCGAAGCTCGACAAGACGACGTTCCAGTCGTCCGTCCCGAACGTGTTCTTCGGCGGCGACTCCGCCTACGGCCCGAAGAACATCATCTGGGCGGTGGCGCACGGCCACGATGCCGCGGTCTCCATCGACAAGCTTCTCAACGGCGAAGACATGAAGGAGAGGCCGGCGCCGGGCGTGACGCTCATGTCGCAGAAGATGGGCATCCACGAGTGGAGCTACGACAACGAGATCCACGGCGACGCGCGCTACAAGGTGCCCTGGCGCGACATCAAGGTGACGCTGAAGAACGTGAAGGCGGAGGTCGAGCTCGGCTTCGACGTCGCCACCGCGTGGAAGGAAGCGCAGCGCTGCCTGAACTGCGACGTGCAGACGGTGTTCACCGACCGGCTGTGCATCGAGTGCGACGCCTGCGTCGACATCTGCCCGATGGACTGCATCACGTTCACGCCGAACGCCGAGGAGCCGGTCCTGAGGAGCAGCCTCAATGCGCCGGCGAAGAACGCGACGCAGGACCTCTACGTCTCCGGCCCGCTGAAGACGCAGCGCGTGATGGTGAAGGACGAGGACGTCTGCCTGCACTGCGGCCTGTGCGCCGAGCGCTGCCCGACGGGCGCGTGGGACATGCAGAAGTTCTTCCTCGACATGACCTACGCGGGCCCCGGCTGCCGCAACCACCGGCAGAAGAAGGCCGCCTAGCCCCCGCATGAGCGTCGCCCTCGTCACCAACCCGAGCCTCACCGGATCGGAGTGGGCGTTGCGGGTGCGGCTGGCGGGGGCGTACCGGGTGGCGCACGAGCTCGGCTGGGGCGAGCTCATCTACACGCACATCAGCGCGCGCATCCCGGGCCGCGAGCACCACTTCCTCATCAACCCCTACGGCCTGCGCTTCGACGAGGTCACGGCCTCGAACCTGGTGAAGATCGACGTCGAGGGCAACGCGGTGGGCACGCAGCACTACCGGGCGAACAAGGCGGGCTTCATGATCCACAGCGCGCTGCACATGGCGCGCGAGGACGCGGGCTGCGTCTGGCACATGCACACCCTCGCCGGGATGGCGGTGTCGGCGCAGGACGCGGGCCTGCTGCCGGTGCACATGTACTCGCACAACTTCTTCAACCGCGTCGCCTACCACGAGTTCGAGGGGCCGAGCATGCGGCTCGACGAGCGCGAGCGGCTGGTGCGCAGCCTCGGCGCGCACAACGCGCTCATCCTGAGGAACCACGGCCTGCTCGCGATCGGCAAGACGATCCCGGAGGCGTTCATCCGCTTCTGGCGGCTGAACCGCTCCTGCGAGGTGCAGCTCGCCGCGCAGGCGGCGAAGCTCAGGCTGCCCTCGAAGGCGGTGTGCGAAGCGTCGTACCAAATGGGAGAGGAGTTCCTCACGGACCAGGCGCCGCTCGGGGAGCTGGAGTTCGACTCGATCCTCAGGAAAATAGACAGCCGGGACGCGTCCTACAAAAACTGATGAAACGCATCGAAGCGCGCATCGAATCCACGAACGATTTCGTCGTCAAGTTCGCCAACGTCAACGGCTCGGGCTCGGCCTCGGCCAACGAGCTCTTCGCGAAGAGCTTCCTGCGCATGGGGATCCCGGTCTCGCCGCGCAACATCTTCCCCTCCAACATCCAGGGCCTGCCCACCTGGTACGAGGTGCGCGTCACCGAGCGCGGCTGGCTCGGGCGCCGCGGCGGCGTCGACCTGATGGTGGCGATGAACCCGCAGACCTGGGCGCAGGACCTGAAGGAGATCGAGCCGGGCGGCTACGTGTTCTACGACAACACCAAGCCGATGCCGCCGTCCCGGTTCCGCGAGGACGTGAACGTCATCGGCATGCCGCTCACCGAGATCTGCAACAGCACCTACAGCGACGCGCGCGAGCGCCAGCTCTTCAAGAACATCATTTACGTCGGCGCGCTGGCGAACCTCATGGGCATCGACCCGGGCGTGATCGCGGAGCTGATCGGCGAGCAGTACAAGGGCAAGGAGAAGCTCCTCAAGCCGAACCTGAACGCGCTGCAGCTCGGCTTTCGCTTCGCGGACGAGAACCTGAAGGACAAGCTCGGCCTCAAGGTGAAGAAGTCCGACAACGTCGGCCGGCAGATCTTCATCGAGGGCAACGCCGCGGCGGCGCTCGGCTGCGTGTACGGCGGCGCCACCGTGTGCGCGTGGTACCCGATCACGCCTTCGTCGTCGCTCGCCGAAGCGTTCAGCAAGTATTGCTCGAAATTGAGGGTCGACAAGGAAACGGGGAAACATAAGTTCGCCATCATCCAGGCCGAGGACGAGCTCGCCTCGATCGGCATCGTCACCGGCGCCGGCTGGAACGGCGCGCGCGCCTTCACCGCGACGAGCGGCCCCGGCATCTCGCTGATGAGCGAGTTCGTCGGCCTCGCCTACTTCGCCGAGATCCCGGCGGTGCTGATCGACGTGCAGCGCGGCGGGCCCTCGACCGGCATGCCGACGCGCACCCAGCAGTCCGACGTCCTGAAGTGCGCCTACCTCTCGCACGGCGACACCAAGCATGTCCTGCTCTTCCCCGAGGACCCGCACGAGTGCTTCAGCATGTCGGCGCAGGCCTTCGACCTCGCCGAGCGGCTGCAGACGCCGGTGTTCGTCATGACCGACCTCGACATCGGCATGAACCAGCGCCTGTGCAAGCCCTTCGAGTGGGACGACGCGCAGGCCTACGACCGCGGCAAGGTCATGACCGCCGAGATGCTCGAGGCGGGCAAGGAGTTCGCGCGCTACAAGGACCTCGACGGCGACGGCATTCCGTGGCGCACCTACCCGGGGACGCACGAGAGCAAGGGCGCCTATTTCACGCGCGGCACGAGCAAGAACCCGCAGGCGATCTACTCCGAGGCCGGCCCGGACTACGTCTACAACATGCAGCGGCTGCTGAAGAAGCACGAGCACGCGAAGACCCTGGTGCCCAAGCCCGTGCTCACGCCCGCGAAGGCGCCGGCGCGCTTCGGCGCCATCTTCTACGGCTCGACCAGCCCGTCCATGCACGAGGCGCTCGAATCCCTTTCCCAGAACGGCATCTTCGTCAATGCCCTGCGCGTGCGGGCGTTCCCGTTCCAGGAGGAGATCAACGAGTTCTGCCAGTCGCACAGCAAGGTGTTCGTGATCGAGCAGAACCGCGACGCGCAGTTGAAGCACCTGCTGGTGAACGAGGCGGGCATCAACCCCGCGAGCCTGATCTCCATCCTGCACTACGACGGCACGCCGATCACCGCGCGCTTCATCACCAAGGAGATCAGCGAGATCGTGTCGGCCCTGAACGTCAGGCCGATCAAGAAGGACAAGGCCGCGTAGGCGAGCCGCCGCGCCGGCGCGATTGCGCCGTGCCGCGGGCTGTGGGATAAGTAGGGGCTTTCACTCCGAGGCTTTTCCCTTTGAGCGAAGCAAACTCCCGCAGCCGCACCGGCGTCCCCGGGCTCGACGACATCCTCGGCGGCGGCCTGCCGCGCGCCTGCCTCTACCTCGTCGACGGCAATCCCGGCGTAGGCAAGACCACCCTCGCGCTGCAGTTCCTGCAGCAGGGCGTGCGCGAGGGCGAGCGCGGCCTCTACATCACGCTCTCCGAGACCAAGGCCGAGCTCGACGCCGTGGCGCGCTCGCACGGCTGGGACCTCTCGGGCGTCGCCATCATCGAGCTCTCCGCCATCGAGCGCTCGCTCGCCGGCAAGTCGCAGAACACGCTCTTCCAGTCCGCCGAGGTGGAGCTCGCCCACCTCAGCAAGCTGCTCCTCGAGGAGGTGGACCGCCTGCGGCCGCAGCGCGTGGTGCTCGACTCGCTCTCCGAGATGCGCCTGCTCGCGCAGAACCCGCTGCGCTACCGGCGCCAGATCCTCACGTTCAAGCAGCGCTTCGCAGAGCGCGGCTGCACCGTGCTGCTGCTCGACGACCGCAGCGCGGTGGGCCCCGACGTGCAGGTGCACAGCATCGTGCACGGCCTCGTCTCGATGGCGATGGCGCCGCTCAAGTACGGCATGTTCCGCCGCTCGCTCACCGTGGCGAAGCTGCGCGGCGTCGAGTTCCGCGAGGGCCAGCACGACTACGTCATCCGGCGCGGCGGCATCTCCGTGTTCCCGCGCCTCATCGCCGCCGAGCACCACCGCGCCTTCGAGAAGGCGCTGCAGCTTTCGGGCAACGCCGAGCTCGACGCGCTGGTCGGCGGCGGCCTGCACACCGGCACGAGCAACCTCATCATGGGGCCGGCGGGCAGCGGCAAGTCGACCATCGCGACGATGTTCGCGCACGCCGCCGTGCAGCGCGGGCAGCACGTCGGGCTTTACGCGTTCGACGAGAGCTCGCACATCCTGCTCGGCCGGGCGCGCGAGATGGGCATCCCGCTCGAGCCGCACATCGACGCCGGGCGCCTGCACCTGCAGCAGATGGACCCGGCGCAGATCGCGCCGGGCGAGCTCGCCGACAGCATCCTGCGCACCGTCGAGAAGGACAAGATGGCCGTCGTGGTGCTCGACAGCCTGAACGGCTACGTGAACGCGATGCCGAACGAGGACTACCTCTACCTGCACCTGCACGAGCTGCTCACCTACCTGAACCAGCAGGGCGTGCTGACGCTCATGATCCTCGCGCAGCACGGCCTGGTCGGGCCGATGGGTGCGCCGGTCGACGTGAGCTACCTCGCCGACACCGTGATCCTCACGCGCTTCTTCGAGGCGCGCGGCGCGGTGAAGAAGGCGATCTCGGTCATCAAGAAGCGCAGCGGCCCGCACGAGAACACGCTGCGCGAGCTCACCATGCTCAAGACCGGCATCGCGCTCGGTGCGCCGCTCACCGAGTTCGAGGGCGTGCTCACCGGCGTGCCGCGCCTGGTGGGCGGGAGCGCGCCGGCGCCGAAGGGCGGCGCATAGAGGCCCGCGTCCTGGCGGCGGGGCAGGTGCGCGCCCTGATCGTGACGCCGAACCGCGCCGACGCCGAGCTCGCGCTCGGCTTCCTCGCCGAGAACGGCATCGCGGCGAGCGCCTACGACGGCGTCGGGCAGATGGGCGGCGAGCTGCCCGGCGACGCCGGCTGCATCCTGCTCGCCGAGGAGGCGCTCGCCGACGCCGACATGCCGGGGCTGCGCGACCTGCTGGAGAACCAGCCGGCGTGGTCGGACCTGCCGCTCGTGCTGGTGGCGAGCCACGGCGCGAGCCTCGCCGGGCTGGTCGAGCGCGCCTTCCCGAACAGCGGCAACGTCACGCTCCTCGAGCGGCCGCTCAACCCGCTGACGCTCGTCTCCGCGGTTCAGGTCGGCCTGCGCGCGCGCTCGCGCCAGCTCGAGGTGCGCGATCTCCTCGAGAAGCGCGAGGAGGCGCTGCGCCAGCGCGACGACTTCCTCGCCATGCTCGCGCACGAGCTGCGCAACCCGCTCGCGCCGATGCGCAACGCCGTCTACGTGCAGAAGACGCTGCCGATCGCGGACGAGGTGCTCGCCCGCACGCGCGACATCCTCGAGCGCCAGATCGGCCACCTCTCGCGCCTGGTGGACGACCTGATCGACGTCGCGCGCCTGGAGCGCGGCAAGATCGCGCTGCAGCCGCGGCGCCTCGACCTGAACGTCGCCGTCACCGGCGCGGTCGAGGCCTGCCTGCCGACCATCCAGGGGCGCGCGCACAACGCGCGCCTCGTCCTTGAGCGCGAGGCGCTCTTCGTGGACGCCGACCCGGTGCGCCTCGAGCAGCTCCTCACGAACCTGATCGTGAACGCGTGCAAGTTCACCCCGCCGAAGGGCGACATCGAGGTGCGCACCGCGCGCGAGGCGGACGCGGCGCTCGTCTGCGTGCGCGACAACGGCGTCGGCATCGAGGCCGGCATGCTCGAAGCCGTGTTCGAGCCCTTCGCGCAGGGCGACCAGACGCTCGCGCGCTCCGCCGGCGGCCTCGGCGTCGGCCTGTCGATCGCGCGGCGCATCGCCGAGCTGCACGGCGGCAGCCTGCACGCGGCGAGCGAAGGCGGCAACCGCGGCGCGCTCTTCGAGGCGCGCTTCCCCTTGAAGCCGGCGCCGCTGCCGGCCGCTGCGCCGGAGAGGCGCGCCGCGCGCCCGGCGCTGCGCCGGCGCATCCTCGTGGTCGAGGACAACGCCGACATCCGCGAATCGCTGCGCATGGTGCTCGGCTTCTGGGGCCACGACGTGCTGCTCGCGGAGAGCGGCGTGGAAGGGCTCGAGCTCGTGCTGAGCGAGAAGCCCGACATCGCGCTCCTCGACATCGGCCTCCCGGGAATGAGCGGCTACGACCTCGCGCGGCGCATCCGCACGGAGGCGGCGGGCTGGCCGCGGCCGGTCAGGCTCTTCGCGCTCACCGGCTACGGCCAGCCCTCCGACCGCGAGCGCTCGCGCGAGGCGGGCTTCGACGCCCACCTGCTGAAGCCGGTCGACCTGGAAGTGCTGCGCGAGCTGCTCGCCGCCTAGTCGAGGAAGGCGGGAAACTTCGGCAGGGAGGCGAAGTCGCGCTCGTCGTGCTGCACGACGAGGCGCGCGTGCGTGTTCTTGACGATGCGCTCGATGCGGTCCATGGAGGCGAGCGTGTCGGCGCGCTCGACGTTGAAGGTCGGCACGCGGCGGTAGGTGCGGTTCTCGCGCACGTGGTAGAGGTCGCCGGAGAGCACGACCGCGCCCGCCCGTTTCAGCCGGAGGAGGAGCGACTGGTGGCCCGGCGTGTGGCCGGGCGTCTTCAGGATGCGCACGCTGCCGTCCTCGAAGAGGTCGAGGTCGCCGTCGATCATCTTCGTCTTCACGCCCTTGTACGCGCTCCAGGTCTCGGGCTTCACCGCGAACGCGCCCGGGGAGAGGCCCCAGGCGAGCTCGGCCTTGTTGAGGATCCAGGTCGAGGCGGTGAAGAGGTTGGCGTTGCCGGTGTGGTCGAAGTGCAAATGCGAGAACGCGACGTAGGTGATGTCGGACGGCGCGAGGCCGATCGCCTTCAGCTGGTCCACGAGCTTCACCGGCACGCGCATGCCGATCGCGCCGCTCACGCCCGGCGCCTTCTCCTTGCCGGGCTGCACGTCGGCCAGCGCGTCGCCCAGGCCCGTGTCCCAGAGGAGCGTGCCCTTCGGGTGGCGCACGAGGAAGCAGGGGTCCGCCACCGAGAGCGGCTTGCCGTCGTACTCGCCGGTGTCGGAGAGGAAGCCGCCGTCGGCGGCGGTGGCGCGGCCGCACTCGAGCGTGTAGAGGCGCACCTGCGCGTGCGCCGCGCCCGCCAGGAGAAAGAAGAGGAGCAGGAACCTCACTTCTTCTCCAGCAGCACCTTCATCAGGTCGATCGGCATCGGGAACACGATGGTCGAGGCCTTGTCGCCGGCGATGTTGGTGAGCGTCTGCAGGTAGCGCAGCTGCATCGCCTCCGGGCGCCCGGAGAGCGTGTTGGCGGCTTCGAGCAGCTTCTCGGCGGCCTGCTGCTCGCCCTCGGCGTGGATGATCTTGGCGCGGCGCTCGCGCTCGGCCTCGGCCTGGCGCGCGATGGCGCGCACCATGGTCTCGTTCAGGTCCACGTCCTTGATCTCCACCGTGGTCACCTTGATGCCCCAGGCCTCGGTCTGCGCGTCGAGGATGCTCTGGATGTCCATGTTGAGCTTCTCGCGCTCCGAGAGGAGCTGGTCGAGCTCGTGCTTGCCGAGCACCGCGCGCAGCGTCGTCTGCGCGAGCTGGCTGGTGGCGAAGAGGAAGTTCGCCACCTGGATCACCGCCTTCTGCGGGTCGATGATGCGGAAGTAGACCACCGCGTTCACCTTCACCGAGACGTTGTCGCGCGTGATCACGTCCTGCGGCGGCACGTCGAGCACCACGGTGCGCAGGTCCATGCGCACCATCTGCTGGATCACCGGGATGAGGACGATCAGCCCCGGCCCCTTCACGCCCCAGAAGCGCCCGAGCTGGAACACCACCGCGCGCTCGTACTCGCGCAGGATGTTGAACGCCGTGACGAAGAAGACGACGACGACGATGACTGCGCCGATCACGAAGTAGCTCATGCGCCTGGCCTTTCTACGGTGAGGACGAGACCTTCCACTGCGGACACCCGGACGCGCTCCCCGGCCTTGAGCGGCGAGCTGCTGCGCACGCGCCAGGTCTCCCCGTGCACGCGCGCCCACCCTTCAGTTTCCACGTCCTGGAGAATTTCCCCGAACGCGCCGACGAGATGCTCGCGCCCGCTCACCACCGGCCGCCTCCGCGTGCGCACCGCCATGCCGGCGATGCCGATGATGAACGCGGCGCTCGCCGCGGCGAGGCCGAGGATGAAGCCCATCGGGATGCCGAAGCCCGGCACGTCGGTGTCGATCAGCATCACCGAGCCGACGACGAAGGCGATGGCGCCGCCGATGCCGAGCGAGCCGTAGGCCGGGAAGAACACCTCCGAGGCCATGAGGCCGATGCCGAGGAAGAGCAGCGCGAGCCCGGCGTAGCTCACCGGCAGCATGTGCAGCGCGTAGAGCGCGAGGATGATGGCGAGCGCGCCCGCGACGCCGGGCAGCACGAGCCCCGGGTTCATGAACTCGAAGAGCACGGCGTAGGCGCCGACGAGGAGCAGGCCGTAGGCGATGGTCGGGTCGGTGATGAACTCGAGGAAGCGCGTGCGCCAGTCGGCCTCGAACGCCTCGGTTTTTTCGCCTTTCGTCCTTAGAACATCTTTTTTCCCGCTGACCTCGACCGTGCGGCCGTCCAGTTTCTCGAGCAGCTGAGGCACGTCGCTCGCGATGAGGTCCACGACCTTCAGCTTCAGCGCCTCGTCCGCCGGCAGGCTCACCGCCTCGCGCACCGCCTTCTCGGCCCACTCGGCGTTGCGGCCGCGCAGCTGCGCGAGGCCCTTGATGTAGGCGGCGGCGTCGTTCATCGCCTTCTTCATGTGGGTGTCGACGCCGCCCTTGTCGTCCTTCGATTTCTCGGAGCCGACCAGGGCGACCGGACTCGCCGCGCCGAGGTTCGTCCCCGGCGCCATCGCGGCTACGTGCGCGGCGTAGAGGATGAAGGTGCCGGCGCTCGCCGCGCGCGCGCCGCCCGGCGCGACGAAGCCCGCCACCGGGACGGGCGAGGCGAGGATGTCGCGGATGATGGCGCGCATCGAGGTGTCGAGGCCGCCCGGGGTGTCCAGGCGCAGCACGACGAGCGGCGCGCCGTTCTTCGCCGCGCGCTCGAGGCCGCGGTGCACGTAGTCGGCGGCGGCGGGACCGATCGCGCCGTCGATCGCGAGGAGCTCCACCGGCGCGGCCGCGGCGGGGCCGCAGGAGAGCGCCGCCAGGAAGCCGATCGCGAGTGGGGGGAGCCAGCGCATGGGCCGGCGGCCATTCTAGGGGGTGCGGGCGAGGAACGCCGCGCATTCCTCCGCCGGCAGCGGCCGGCTGATGAGGTAGCCCTGCACCTCGCTGCAGCCTTGCGCCTCGAGGAAGGCGCGCTGCTCCGCGGTCTCGACGCCCTCGGCGACCACCAGCAGCTCGAGGCTCTGGCCCATGGTGATGATGGCGCGCGCGATGGCGCTGTCGTCGGCGTCGTGCGGCAGGTCGCTCACGAAGGCGCGGTCCACCTTGAGCGTGTCGATCGGCAGGCGCTTGAGCTGCACGAGCGAGGAGTAGCCGGTGCCGAAGTCGTCGAGCGCCACGCGCACGCCGAGCGCGCTGATCCGCGCGAGGATCTGCGAGGCGCGCTCGACGCTCTGCGCGAGCACGGTCTCGGTGATCTCGATCTCCAGGCAGCGCGCCGGCAGGCCGCTCACGCGCAGCGCCTCGGCGACGTGCTCGACGAAGTCCTCGCTGGCGAGCTGGCGCGCCGAGACGTTGACCGCCATCTGCATCTCCGGCAGGCCGTCCTGCCGCCAGCGCGCCGCCTGCGCGCACGCCGCGGCGAGCACCCAGCGGCCGATGTCGCGGATGGCGCCGGTCTCCTCGGCGAGCGTGATGAAGTCCCCCGGCGGCACCAGGCCGAGCTCGGGATGGCGCCAGCGCACCAGCGCCTCGACGCCGGTCACCGCGCCGCTCGCGAGCGAGACGCGCGGCTGGTAGTGCAGCAGGAATTCCTGGCGGTCGAGCGCCTTCCTCAGGCTCGTCTCCATCGCCAGGCGCTCGAGCGCGCGGCGGTCGGACTCGCCGCCGTGGAACTTGAAGTTGTTCTTGCCGGCGTCCTTGGCGCGGTACATGGCGGCGTCGGCGTTCTTCATGAGCGCCTGCTCGTCGAGCCCGTCCTCGGGGTAGATGGCGATGCCGATGCTCGCGGTGAGCACCAGCTCGCGCCCGGAGATGGACATCGGCGCGACGAGCGCCGCGAGCACCTTGCGCGCCGCGGTCGAGGCGTGCGAGGGCTCGGCGAGCTCGGGGATCATGACCACGAACTCGTCGCCGCCCAGGCGCGCCACGACGTCGCTCGAGCGCAGCGTGTCGCGCAGGCGGCGCGAGGCCTCGCGCAGCACCTCGTCGCCCACCTCGTGGCCGAGGGTGTCGTTGATGACCTTGAAGCGGTCGAGGTCCACGAACATCACCGCCAGCGCCCGGCCGTGGCGCCGCGCGCTCTCGCGCGCCGCGTTGAGAAGCTCGCTGAAGGCGGTGCGGTTGGGCAGGCCGGTGAGCGCGTCGTGGCTCGCCATGTGGCGGATGCGCGCGTCGTCGCGCTTCTTCGCCGTGATGTCGCGCCCGACGCCGCGGTAGCCGCGGAACGCGCCGGCGGCGTCGAACACCGGCTCGCCGCTCACGCTCGCCCAGACCTCGCTGCCGTCGGGCAGCAGGCGGCACACCTCGAGGTCGCGGAAGGGCTGGTGCGCCTCGAGCAGCGCGCGGTGCGCCGACCAGTCGGCCTCCGAGAGGTTGGTGTGGCCGAGCTCCCAGCGCGCCTTGCCCAGGACCTCGGGCGGCGCGCTCCCCGAGGCGTCGCGGAACGCGGTGAAGCGGAAGTTCTCGTCCTGCTCCCAGAACACGTCGGAGGAGAGCGCGCACAGGCTCCTGAAGCGCTCCTCGCTCTCGCGCACCGCGTCCTCGGCGCGCGCCCGGCGCACGAGTTGGCCGATCTGGCCGCCGACGAGCTCCATCGCCGCGAGCAGGCGCGGGTCCTCCGGGCGCGTGGTGCGGCTCTGGAACATGAGCACGCCGGCCACCTCTTCCTGCGACACGATCGGCACCGCGAGCGCCGAGCGCGTGCCGGTCTCGCGCGCGAGCTGCGCGCGGCGGATGCGCGGGTCGTTGGTCACGTCGCTCACCCATTCCGGCGCGCGGCGCGTCCAAGCCGTGCCGACCACGCCCTTGCCGCGCTCGTAGGTCATGGTGCGCGAATGCTCGATGTAGCGGCGGATCACCGGGTCGTCGATCGCCCAGTCGCAGTAGGGCCGCAGCTCCTCGCCCGCGACCTCCAGGTAGCGGCACGAGTCCCAGTTCTCGCTCAGGCAGATGGCGCGCATCGCCGCAATCAGCGCGCTGCGCGCATCGGGCGAGACGTCGAAGGCGCGCGCCACGCGGTGCTCGAGGCGCGCGATCTCCTCGTCGCGCTTGAGGCGCGTGATGTCGGTGAGCGTCATCACCGAGCCGTAGGGCTCGCCTTCACCCGCGGCGTAGAGGAGGGCGGTGTTCGCCGCGAGCCAGGTCGTGGTGCCGTCGGCGCGCCGGATGCCGATGATGCGCCCGCTGATCGGCTGGCCGGTGCGCATGGTCTCCGTGGTGAAGCGCTCCGCCGGGAGCATCGGGCGCCCGTCCTCGAGCACGCAGTCGAGGAGCGAGGAGAAGCCCTCCGCGCCGAGGAGCTTCTCGCGCGGCAGGCCGAGCAGGCGCACCGCGGCGCCGTTCACCGCGGTGATGCGCTCCTCGCGGTCGTACTGCACGATGCCTTCGTTCGCCGACTCGACCACGGCGCGGAAGCGCGCCTCGCTCTCGCGCAGCGCGCGCTCGGTCTCGACGCGCGCGCGGATGTCGCGCGAGATCGCCGCGATCAGCACGCCGTCGCTCGAGGGCACGACCTGGCGCGAGGACTCGAAGGCGAGGAAGCTGCCGTCCTTGCGGCGGTAGCGCCCGCGCATGCCGTCGGGGCGCAGCGGGTCGTCGATGAGGCGCTGGTACTCCGCGGCGAGCTGCTCGCGCGGTGCCGACACCAGGTCCTGCGGCCCCTTGGCGAGGATCTCCTCGCGGGTGTAGCCGAGCATGCGGCAGGCGGTGGCGTTGGCGTCCACGTAGCGCATGCGCACCGGGTCGATGAGCAGGATCAGGTCGCCGGAGGCGTCCATCGCCGCGCGGAAGCGGCGCAGGTCCTCCTCGGCGCGCTTCTTCTGCAGGTACTGCCCGATCTGGCTGCCGACGACCAGCATCGCCGCGATGGCGCGCTCGTCGGGCTCGCGCCGCTCGCGGCTGTTGAAGGTAAGCACGCCGATCACCGCGCCGCCCGCCTTGACCGGGAAGCTGAGCGAGCCGCGCAGCTGGAACTCCGAGTACTGCCCGCGCAGCAGCGCCTGCGGATCCTCGGACGCGTCCGCGGTCCAGATCGGCCGGCCGCTCTCCCAGGCGCGGCCGGTGAGGCCGACGCCGCGCGTGTGCGCGATGTGGCGCGCGCGCTCGAGGAAGCCCTGCACGCCGGCGTCCTCCGCGCCCCACTCGTGCACCTGGCGCATGGTCTCGCCGCCGGGCTCGGGCTGCAGGTAGCGGCCGCAGTCCCAGCCTTCGGACTGGCAGATGGCGCGGATCACCGAGCGGATCGCGCTCGAGACGCTGTCGGCGTCGCCGATCAGGCCCGCGGCGGAGAGCGCGAGGGTGCGCAGCTGCTCCTCGCGCCGGCGCACGGTGGCGTCGGTGGTGACCGAGATGAAGCCGCGCGCTTTGCCGTCGGGGCCGAGGTCGGGGATGAGCTCGACCTCGAGGTGTTGCCTCGCGCCGTCGGGCGCGGTGCGGATGCGCTTGTAGGAGGTGCGGTGGCCGCGCAGCACCTCGGCGAAGTAGGGCTCGATCTCGTCGAAGGCGGCCTCGCCGACGATCTCGCGCACGTGGCGGCCGAGGACGCTCGCGGTGCTGAAGCCGAAGAACTCCGCGTAGCGCCGGTTGGCGAACACGCAGCGCAGGCTGGCGTCGAACGCGCAGGTCATCGCCGGCATGTGGTCGGCGATGAAGCGCAGCTGCGCCGGGTCGTCGCGCGGTCCCGGCTTCAAGACGGCCCGGGCTACGGGCCTCCCCGCCTTGGACACCTTGCTCCTCCTCAAGACGCAGCCTACCGGAAGCGGAGTATCATGGACACCACAAATGTCACCGCCAAGGCGCTGAAAACCCTAAAAAAGAGTCATGACCTACCTCGCCAAGCCGAAGCTCCACCATCCCAGCCTTCCCAAGAACAAGCTCGGGTTCACCCGGCGCGACTACGAGGGGAAAGTCAGCACGCTGTGCGCCGGCTGCGGCCACGACTCGATCAGCGCGGCGCTGATCGAAGCCTTCTTCGAGCTCTCCGTCGAGCCGCACAAGGTGGCGAAGCTCTCGGGCATCGGCTGCAGCTCCAAGACCCCGGACTATTTCCTCGGCCAGTCGCATGGCTTCAACACCGTGCACGGCCGCATGCCCTCGGTCCTCACCGGCGCCAACCTCGCGAACCGCGACCTCCTCTATATCGGCGTGTCCGGCGACGGCGACTCCGCCTCGATCGGCATCGGCCAGTTCGCGCACGTCATGCGCCGCGGCGTCAACATGGTCTACATCCTGGAGAACAACGGCGTCTACGGCCTCACCAAGGGCCAGTTCTCCGCCACCGCGGATGCCGGCTCCAAGTCCAAGCGCGGCGCCGTCAACACCGACGCGCCGGTCGACACCGTGAGCCTCGCCCTCATCATGGGCGCGAGCTTCGTCGCGCGCAGCTTCTCAGGCGACAAGAAGCAGCTCGTGCCGCTCGTCAAGGCCGCCATCGCCCACGAGGGCGCGGCCTTCATCGACGTCATCAGCCCCTGCGTCGCCTTCAACAACCACGCCGGCTCCACCAAGAGCTACGAGTACGTGCGGGAGCACAACGAGGCCGTCAACCGCCTCGACTTCTGGCCCACGCGCGATGCCATCACCGTCCAGTACGACCCGGGCTCGGTCACCGAAGTCGTCCAGCACGACGGCAGCGTCATCAAGCTGCGCAAGCTCGGCGACGAGTACGATCCCTCGGACAAAGTCAGCGCGATGAGCCACATCGCTCACGCCGCGGAGAAGGGCGAAGTCCTCACCGGGCTTCTCTACCTCAAGCCCGACTCCCAGGACCTCCACGCCCACCTCAACACCTACTCAAAGCCGCTCAACCGGCTCGAGGCCGCCGAGCTCTGCCCCGGCGCGGGAATGCTGGAAAAGATCAACGCCGCACTGCGCTAGCAGGCGCTAGGGAAGCGGGTGGCCATCTAAAGCCACTCCCCGGAACGAGCGCTGCGGCCATAGATATACCGAATCTCATTCTGGGTAACAAAGAAGTGGCTCTTGCAGCCACCCAGCCTTCGTATTGAAGGCCAAACGGAGACTCTTCGTTTAGCGTCGATCCGAATTTTCCATCGCGGGCGAAAGCCCTCCATGAGGTTAAGGCCGAGCAAATCCCCGCATCCACAAGGGCAAAAAAAACGCAGCCATTTTTGAAACCCTTCGGCGGATACAAGTGCTATACAGTTCCGATCTGATAAGACAGCCGCGCGTGCGTGTTGCTGACTATCGACCACGGCAAGCCGAGAAAATCGCTTTGCACTTGGGATCCTTCGGTAGGTCATTTCTTACTTACACAAGATACTCGCGCGTTGATAGGCGAGCGCTCTCATTCTGTTGACGTTGGCTACGTGGTCTTTTGCACCTTTGGGCTCGAAACGGGCAAATCTGAGGAGGCAGCAAATAATTGCACTTTTGTATTCGTCCTCGCTGCAATCGCTCGCCGCTTCAATCCTTAGCCTGATTATTGCCTGGTCCCGAAAGCTTTCACAGTGTTTGCGTGGTGGGCAAAGGAGCGGGGCGGAGTACAACTCTTCCAGCTTGCCTTGTGACAGCGGTTTGACATCGAACGCCGTTTTACCGTCGTCCCATATGTCGAATGCAAGTGCGACATCAAGAGTCGCGGGGTCACGTGACATCGGACTTGGTTGGTGCCAGGTCGCGAAGTCAATCAATACTACTTCTGTGGAATTATCGCGAACGAATACGTTTCTGGCGTGGAGGTCGCCATGCGCATGTCCTACTCGACACTTTACTTTCGGAGTCGCATATAGTCTTTGAAGAAGTGCATTGGGCGTCAAAATACCTGTGAGGGTTTCTTTTTTGGCGAGTTCATACGGCACTTTGATTGCATCTGGTTCATTCTTTTTCGGTATCGCCCAAAAGTTATGGAAACGCTCTGCGATCTGAATAGTGTCTTGGACGTGGTTTATTGGCGCGCGCCAAGTGCGTAAGGCGCGATCGAATAGAGCCGTTATTCCTAGCGTAGGAGATATCCGAACAAGGAAATCATCCAATCGTGTCGCGTTATCCACAAAACGTGATACGAATAACCGTTCGCCCATCCCAAAAACACATCGTTCATAGGCAATGGCTGGGTGGTTCTGGAACGGTATGAGATCCTCTACCACAGCACGATTGCTTTCTATTTCTCCGGTAATGCGAGTCTTGGCTCCAAACTTCACGACAAAGGGCTCGTAGCGCACCCCATTCGTGTCGACGCCAGTTACTTTCCATACACCGCGGATAGTCGATCGTCCCCCCGGAAGATCATCTAGCTCGATTGTTTGAAAATCGCTAAACGCCCTTTTGAGCAGGGTTTGGAAAGTCAGGTTTAGAGTTTCTTTGGTTTTTAGCTTTAGGCTGTGATTGGCAGGCCGTTCGAGCTTGTAAAGCAGACACTCATTCGCGACCTCCGCGGGTACATCCAGCCCGAGCTTTGCTTTTGAAGCCGGCCTGTCTAAGTCATAAACACGCAGCTGAGTTCCAATGTCTGCAGCAATACTTTCTTTCTCGTAATCCTTGACGTCAAGCGCATTAATAGACGATTGCATGAAGCTGGACACGGCAAGCGACGCGCTGCCAAAATTCGCTTTTTTAGCGACGATGAAAACTTTAATCCCATGGTCAAGTTGGCTCTTTGCGTGAGCTAAGAACTTAGAGAGCTGGGCCGTCTCTCCTTGGTAGTGCATGATCGCACTGGTAACGCCAGGGCTCAGCGGGGCGACTTTGGTCGCAACCTCGAATGCGAGCCCCCTGGAGCGCAGGGCAGCTTCGATACTGGTATGTGAATGGCCGAACCATGCAATCGATGCTCTAGACGTCATTGTCATGCAGTCCGCCAAGGAAGATTCCACGAATCTCCCCGGCCTAGTGCTCCCCGCAAAGAGCATATGACGCAATTGGGATTGGCCACGGCATCGACTGCTCTGACGACGCCGTTTCTGCCAAGATACATTTGATGGCGTGCCTCGCTCCCCATCCCTACCGTGGCCGAAAGGAACATCGAAACCGACAGAGAGGCTATAACTCCGTTGAGCGAAATTACGGCTGGGGCGACTTCGGAGTGCCCGACAATGTATGGATCGCGGCGACGCTCGTCCTCGGAAAGTAAGTCACGCCGGACTTCTTCGGGATCTAAGAGGTTTTGACAAACCAGGCATGGCAGTCCTGGTGACAACATTTGGACGCGCCCGGAGATCGCCGTAACTATTCCGTTGGACGCATCAATGCGAACACCAGAATCAATTACCGGTATGTAGTACTGATAGGCGATCGCATTAAGAACCGCCCGACTGCCATGGGAGTCAGTGCAACAGAAGACGAAGTCGCAGTCCAGCAGAGGTAGCGCATCATTCGCTCGTACGGCAGACCCCTTGAGGGCCTGAACTTCAGCATCGACCGTGACACCAAATATCAAATCGGAGGCGGCATCCACCTTCGATCGTCCGACGTCCTTTCGGGTCGCTGATACGAGACGGTTTAAGTTGCTCTCATCTATGGTGTCCATATCGAGCACAACAAAATTGCGGACGCCGAGGTAGCTCAATTGCTGCGCGACGATAGACCCAATGCCACCCAAGCCAACAATCCCTACCTTGAGCCCGCGCAGGATGTTTTGTCCGAGTTCGCCAAATGCGCGTATGTTTCGGTCGAAACGAGCGGATGGCGAAGGGATGTCTTCGTCCTTGGGGTAAAGTCTTAGAGTCTTACCAACGCTCTGTATGTCGTGCACCGGGACACACTGCTGTGGCGTGGTCCATACCCGGGCGTCGAAACCTTCTGTGCCGAATACGATTGCTCCATGTGGGGCGTTTGGGGCGCGATTAAATATTGCCGGCATGAGTTTCAATTCGCCGGCATCGTCAATCTGAGAAAACCTCGGGATAGTACTAAAGGGATGAGTGTGCGCGATGATTACGGAAAAGCGCTCTAAACGAGCAAGTTTGATAAGTGGTGCGAGGAATGTTGGTGAGATAACAATGGCCGCATCATTTTGTTGAAGAAGAGCATCTGCGCCTGGAATTTCTATTTGTCGTACAAGAAGTCTGGTCCTCTTTGGCCTCAATGAATGTCCAGCGACGAATACGGCGGCACCTTCATCCGGCGATTGGGAAAGGAGCTCGGTCCTTACGTGGGTGAGTGAGTCAGCCGCAAAAGCTATGGAATTGATCATTACCTCAGCTCTTGCAGCCTGCGTCGAATTACATTTACATACGTAAGCAAGCTATCGACATTTGGATTCCACGAGCTGGGGTGCCAGGAAAACCAAAGTCTCTGTTCGGGTCCGCCGTGTTGAGTGTTTGGAGTGGTGTTCGCGGGCGGTTGACCACTTGCTAAGCGGAGACCAGCGTCAGCCCAAAAGCAGTCGGGTCGTGCAATTGGATAACCGGCTGGCACGACGAAGAGGACGCTCGTATTCTTTGCTGACCAGCCTTCCGGCAAGCGAAAGTTATCTATCTCTACTATCGCCGAATTATCTTGGCGACGTTTAAGCTTCGCTTCGCCGAAGACCTTCTTCAATTCTGCGAACTGTTGTTCGATAAGATCCATTAAATGCCAAGCGTGGCGGGGGGGACGGTATAGAAGTGGAGGCCGTTCTTCATCGTGACCGAATCTGTGTCGTTTACGAGCAAATCGGCTTCCTTACCCGTTCTCTCTAAGAACAATTGATACGAGCTATCCTTACCTGCGAGAGCTTTTATTTCACTGCCGGAAAGCGTTGCCTTATCGACTTTGAATTCGCTACCGTCAACATGTATTACAAATGAGTGGTGCTCTGGCATATGAACTCCCTTGGCGTGTTTGCCGCGCTTCGCCTCATAACTTTACTCTGCTCACGAAAGCCCGATATAACGGGAGCGCGAAGTCGTTAGGCTGTTGAGGCTAGTGCTGCAAGCGCGCCGAGGCTAAGCGCGCCCAATACTGTGCCCCATGCTTGGCGTTGACGTTCCTCGGCCGCCAGCTGCGCCTTGTACTCCTGCTCTAGTGCTATCCACGCCGCTCGTGCCGTCGAGTACCGCAGCGCTTCAGTGCGGCATACCATTCGTGACAATATCCAACCCAAGCGCCCATGGCTGGGCATAAAGTGCTCCGCTGTCTGTCGAGGGACGCCATTCAGAATCGCTAGCCGCGCAGCACTGGAGGCCACGTTCGTTGGAATAACGTAGCGGCCTGCCAAAAGGCAAACGAGCACTACGCCGAGTTGGTAGATATCTGATTGGTGCGTCCAGCGGCCGTACCGCAGCAACTCGGGAGGAAGGTACATCGGATTCCCGAGCATGGTGCTGGTTGACTGGCCCATGAAGATGTTCCGCTTGGCAGCGCCGAAATCGTTGAGCTTCACGATTCCGCCGACGAACTCCAATAGGTTCTTGGCGGACACATCTCGATGCAGCATGCCGAGTTCATGAACCTTGTCGAGCGCACTGAGGATTTGGCAGCCGATCGAGCACACCCTGGACCCGGCAATGGCAACGCCGACGCGGATCACATCGTCAAGGCTACGGAGCGCGGGCTCCATCACAAGCACGTACCAACCATCCGGCGTCTGAAACTGGTCGTAGCTCACGACAACGTTGGACTGCTGGATGAGGAGGAGGTGGGCGTGCTGATCGTTGAACCACGCCCAGTAATTCGCGAAGTTCTCGAACGCAGGGCGGACGATCTTTATGGCTACGGCTCGCCCTGCAGAGTCCTGGCCCGCGTAGACCGTTCCTTGGCCGCCGACGCCGAGGGTGCGCGTCGCGTAGTACCACATCCCTCGTTCCGCGTTGTAGAGCGCGAATTGGTGTTCTTGTGACATCACACTGCTCCTACCTCCTTAACCAGCCCCCCATGCTGGCCTGTTATGCCGGATGGAACTCCGAAAAGCGCAATTCCGGCCCAAATTAAACTAGACCACACAAAACCTTGGGGGTCAAGGGCTGCGAACCGCAAGATCTAGGGTCTGGACGAAGTGCCTAAAAAATAGGCACTTACTGAATATATCTACAGTACTCCGAGAGGGAGCGCAATACAACGCCTTGGCGTCTAGGCGCCGGAACCGGCCCCACGCGCAACGGTAGGAGAAGTTCGATTGGACTTAGGCGCTGCGCTTTGTCCAAGACTCCGACCAAGCCAAGCAGCAGCTCGTTGAAGCCTTCCCGAACCGATCGGCCTGGAAGACTTTGCCGGAGGCGAATTCGCCGTTGACGCAGAGCTGGGCGCTGCGGGCGGGGATGAAGGTGGAGTAGACGCCGAGCGGGCGGTTCATGGCGCCGGGAGGCATGGTGAGGATGAAGGGCGCCATCAGGTCCCACCAGGTCATGATGATTTCGTCGTCGGTCGAGACGACGCGCTCCTCGACGGTGCTCAGGCTCGAGCCGGTGCGGCGGAATTCGGCGTCGGTGATCGGGAGGGATTCGTCGGCGAAGGGCTTGTGGAGCAGGCTCTCGATGTGGCGCTGGAGGTAGCGCGCGACGCCGGCGTTGTCGGCGTAGGCCTGGACGCCGCCGACGAGCGGCGACTCGATGAACAGGGCGTGGCCCTGGCCGGCGGGGGACCACAGGACGCGCCAGTGGCTCACGCGGTTGGTCATGGTCTTGCCGCCATCATTGGAGAGCCGGACGAAGGAGTTCTCGCCGGTCATGACGACTTCGTGGGGGTCGACCATCTGCGGCTCGGCCATTGATATCCCTTTCTATAAGTTCAGGTAGGCGGACTCGTTGATAAGAGCTGGCGCGCTAGCACATCGTGCCGGTGAAGGATCACAATACTTCCAAGGGGGAGTCTATATGGGTCAGCCATTCCGGATCCTCAGCCTTACCGGCGGAGGCGTTCGCGGCGTCTACCAGGCGATTTTTCTCCAGGAACTCGCGCCTAAGCTGCCGGGACCGTTCAAGTCGAATTTCGAACTCATCAGCGGCACATCTACGGGTTCGATTATCGCCGCCGCGCTCGCATGCGATATCCCGTTGGAAAAGATTGCGCAGTTTTACGAGGCAGAAGCCGGCAAGATCTTCGATAAACGATGGGTCTCAGGCGTGCGTCCCGGGCCGCACTATCAGCAGGAACCGCTCGCCCATGCGCTGAGAGCGATATTCGGCAAGGACCGGCGTGTGCGCGATTGCGTCCGGCCCCTTTTGCTCATTCCCTCTACGACACTCACGACCTTCAAGCCGCGGATCGTCTGGAATCACGACGATCCAAATAACGAGGACCTCGACTTGAAGCTCTGGCAGGTCATTCTCGCGAGTTGCGCCGCGCCGACATATTTCGAGCCAGTGCAAACACCACCAGACGATAGGTGGTATGTCGACGGCGGGCTGTGGGCCAACTCGCCCTGTCTGATATCCGCGATCTACGCGCACACTTTTCTGGGCATCCAGTTCCAAGACATGCGGATACTGAACGTTCGCAACGGCTCTTCCCCTGGCGGCAGACTGGCAGAGCAATTTCAGAAACGCGTTCCATGGGACTGGCGCAACGTAAAAAGCCTCTTGTCCCTGATGTTCGACACGCAAGCGGTCTCCGGTGAAAACGTCACTAAATACCTAGTCACCGAACCCAACGTTTTGTCGATCGACGACACGCCCGCCGAAGAGATCGAACTGGATGACGTGAAGAAAGCCATGCGCTGGTTGCCGTCCTTGGCCCGCGAGCGCGCAAGAAGTCAATTCAACAAGCTTGCGAAATTCTTGACCAAACCTCCGCCGCTACCGCCTCAGCCGCAACATGCAGCCGAGTCGATCACTGACACCTCTGCAACCCAAGCGCGGCCCCCGCAGCCGGCGCAGTCCTCAATCGTCGCTTCGAGTTCGAATTCACCGCCCACCGCAGGACTCCCTGCGGGACCTATCCCGCCGAAACCTGAAGCACCGATCGATCGGCTCGAAGTCAAGAGTCCGATCTTCGTGATGGACGAGGATGGCATGGGCGGTCGATTGCTCTTCGATGCCAGTGGAAGGCCCGCGCTCTTCAGCGTCAACAAGAAGGGCAAATGGATCTTTCGCGGCACTGCGCCCGACTGGAGTTCCATAACCGTGAAGATCGGAGAACCGGTCGAGCATCCTAAGGACTACACCAAATTCATTGACCGGCTCGAGGCGGAATTTCCAATCAAGAATGAATTCGGCGGTGGCATGTCTGCAGAGGATTGGGATGTCGTGAGCAACGCTGGAATTCGTGTCATCAAGCCGGGAAATTGGGGTGGCGGCAGCTCGGGTGGTGGCACCGGCGGAATAGGCGGTGGCGGATTCGGAACCGGCTGATCTAAACCCAGCTTTCGCCAAGGCCAGCCCGAATCCAGGACACCGACCGTGTGAGCGGGCGCACGCCCGCGACCGAGCCGCCGAAGGAAAAGCGCAGCGACGATCACCGAGCGGAAACCCCGCTCGCGAAGAACCCCCCGCTGCGCTTCCCCCTTAAAAAGGGGGCGGCAAAGCACAACCTATTGCGCGGCGGCGTACTCCTTCTCGAGCTTCGCGTGCTCGGTCCAGAAGGAGCGCGGCTCCTTGCCTTCCAGCAGGTCCTGCAGGATGGCGCTGTGGGCGTCCCAGCCACCCATGACGGCGGTGACGAGCTCCTTCGGCATGCGGCGGTGCGTGATGACGAGGAGGACGTTCTTGCCCTTCGGCGTGAGCTCGTAGGTCACCTCGGTGTTGCCGCCGCCGTGGCCCTTCTCGCTCCAGTCCCAGGTGTGCGCGAGGAGGCGGTTGGGCTCGAGGCGCGTGATGGCGCCTTCGAAGGTGCCCTGGCCGCGCCCCTTGTGGCTCTCGGGGACTTCGCCGCGGGAGAGCTTCGCGTTGTCGAACTGCAGGCGGATCTTGCCGCCGAGGCGCAGGTCGAACTCGCCCGCGGCGAGCCAGCGCGCGCGCTTGTCCGACTCGGTGATGTAGCTCCAGACGCGCTCGACGGGGCCGGGCAGCAGGCGCTCGAGCCGCACGGTGCCGGGCTCGACGAGGGTGACGGGACGGGTCATTTCTTTCTCCTGGGTGGGTGAGGGTGGGAGGGCCTGCGCGCCTTCTCGATCGCGTCCTCGGCGCGCAACGCGGCCTCGAGGGCGTCGAGGCGCGCGGACCAGAACTCGCGCGTCTTCTGCATCCACTGCGTGAGCTCGTCGAAGGGCCTGGGCTCGAGCGCGAGGAAGTGGTCGCGGCCCGCGATGCGCCGGCGCACGAGGCCGGCGCGCTCGAGGATGCGGATGTGCTTCGAGACCGAGTTGAGCGAGATGTCGAAGGGCGCCGCCACCTCGGTGACGCGCGCCTCGCCCGCGGCGAGCCGGCCGAGGATGCTGCGCCGGGTCTCGTCCGCGAGGGCGATGAGGGTGTCGTCGAGGTGCACGGCCATGGCGCAATATTCACCCAAAAGGATGAATGTGTCAAGTACGCTTAAACCCCCCGTTCGCCTGCGGCTCGCGTCCCCCTTAACAGGGGGGCGACAAAGCGGCGTAGTCTTATTCGATGGCGTACGACCTCCTGATCAAGAACGGAACCCTCGTGGACGGCACGGGGGCGCCGCGCAGAAGGGCGGACGTTGGCATAGCGGGCGGCAAGATCGCGGCGGTCGAGGAGCGCATCAAGGACGGCGCGAGGCGCACGATCGACGCCGACGGCCTCGTCGTGGCGCCGGGGTTCATCGACCCGCACACGCACTACGACGCGCAGATCTGCTGGGACGGCGCGACGACGCCCTCGTCCTGGCACGGCGTCACCACGGTGGTGATGGGGAATTGCGGCGTCGGCATCGCGCCGTGCAAGCCGCAGGCGCGCGAGGTGGCGATGCGCGACCTCGTGAACGTGGAGGCGATCCCGTTCGAGGTGCTCGCCGCCGGCATCACCTGGGACTGGGAGACTTTCCCGCAGTACCTCGACGCGGCGGAGAAGCGCGGCAGCGCGCTCAACCTCGCGTTCCTCGCGCCGCTCACGCCGCTCCGGCACTACGTGATGGGCGAGGCGTCGCTCGAGCGCGCGGCGTCGGAAGAAGAGACGCTGAAGATCAAGAATCTCCTGGGCGAAGCGCTCGATGCGGGCGCCTACGGCTTTTCCAGCACGCTGCTGAACCAGCACCTCGGCTACCAGGGGCGGCCGCTCGCCTGCCGCAACGCGAGCCGCGCCGAGCTCAAGGCGTATTGCAACGCGCTGCGCGAGCGCGGCAAGGGCGCGATCGAGTACGCGATGACGCGCCAGATCGGCGTCATGGCGGAGGACGAGGTGGCGCTGCTCGACTTCCTCCTCTCCGAGAGCGCGCGGCCGGTGACCTTCATCGCGATGTTCGACCGCGACGACATCTCCGAAGCGGTGCGCGACTCGCTCAAGCGCGTGCGGCCGATGATCGCGCGCGGCGCGCGCCCGCAGACCTCGCCGCTGCCGCTCACGCGCGAGATCAACATGAGGAATCCCTTCTCCTTCGCCGGCTTCCCGTCGTGGAAGCGCGTGTTCGAGGACAAGTCGAAGGAGGCGCAGGCCGCCGTCTACCGGGACGCGGGCTTCCGCAACCGGTTCCGCGAGGACCTGAAGAACCCGACCTCGTTCGGCAACTGGGCGCGGATCACGGTCCACGAAGTGAAGAGCCCGGGCTTGAAGAAGTACGAAGGCAGGACCGTGGCGCAGATCGCCGCGGAAGAGGGCAAGGACGGCGTCGACGTGCTGCTCGACCTCACGCTCGCGGACGACCTGGACAACGAGTTCACCATGCAGTCGTTCAACACGCGCGAGGACCGCATGGCGGAGATCCTCAACAACCGCGACATGCTGCTGGGCCTCGGCGACGGCGGCGCGCACCTCGACATGCTGTGCGACTGCGGCTACCCGAGCTACGTGCTCGGCACCTGGGTGCGCGAGCGGAAGGTGCTCGCGCTCGAGGAGGCGGTGCGCCGCATGAGCTCCGACCCGGCGGACCTCTTCGGCATCAAGGACCGCGGCCGGATCAAGCCCGGCCTCGCGGCCGACCTGGTGCTCTTCGACGAGAAGACGGTGGGCTCGACCGGAAAGATGGAGCGGCTCTACGACCTTCCCGGCGGCGCGAAGCGCATGGTGGTGCGCTCCAGGGGCATCGAGATGACGCTCGTGAACGGCGCGCCGACCTGGGAGCGCGGCAAGCTCACGGAAGCTAGGGCTGGGCGCGTGCTGCGCTCTTGAAGAACTTCCAGATCTCCTCGTTCGCGTCGATCACGTCGGTGCCCGGGCCGAGCAGCCGCTCGAAGCGGCTCGGCGTGCCGGGCCAGACGTGTCCCGCGCCGGTGAGCTTCCAGTGCAGCAGCGGCGCGGCGCAGCCCTGCCATGCGAGCAAGGTGGCGCTGCTTTTCTCTTTTTCGCGGACCTCTTTTTCAACCGGACCCGAGGAGCAGCGATTCGCCTTCGCCCAGCGCGCGAGCGATTCCTCGACCGGCGTGTGGAGCTGGCGGCTGTCGGTGCCGGGGAAGGGCGGGCCGAGGCCGCCCTTGTAGAGCGCGCGCGGGTCGTCCACGCTGTGGATGTGCAGCACCGGGACCGGCTTCGCCGGCGCGGCGCGCGTGACGATCGCGCCGGCGACCGGCGCGATCGCGGCGAAGCGATCGGGCAGCTCGGCGCCGAGGCGGTGCGCCATCATGGCGCCGTTCGACATGCCGGTGGCATAGACGCGCCTCGCGTCCACCGGCGTGCGCGCCGCGAGGTCGTCGAGCATCGCGGCGATGAAGCCGACGTCGTCCACGTTCTCCACCACCGAGAAGCCGCAGCAGCTGCCCGCGTTCCAGGTGAGGAGCAGGTTCTGCAGGCGCCCGGTGCCGTTCGGATAGGCGACGAGGAAATGCTCGCGCTCGGCGAGCGCGTCCATGCGCGAATAGCGCTTCTGCTGCGACGCATTGCCGCCGCCCCCGTGCAGCATGACGACGAGCGGCGCGGGCCCCGAAAGACCGGCCGGCACGTGCACGATGTAGCTGCGCTCGCGGCCGCCGTGCTGCAGGGTGAAGCTGTGGTCGCCGGGCGGCAGCGCCGCTTCGGCGGTTCCGAGGAAGAGGAGAACAAGGAGGGCCGCGATCCGCACGGCCCATTCTCCCAACCTATGCTGACGGCTGTTTGGCGCCTCCGGTCTTGGCGAGGCGCGGCTGCTGGTCCGCCGCCCAGCCGGCGTAGAGCACTTCGTCGCCATAGCCGCGCCGCTTGCGCCGCTTCCACGGACGCAGGTACCAGAGAAGGCGCGGCAGGAACGGCATGGGTCCATCGTGGACCGGCTTTCTTGCCGGATGGTGAATCCGGCGAAAAATTTCGTCAGGCGCGCGCCGGTGATGCGCGGAAACAACAGCCGCTCACAGCTCGAGCGCGGCGAGCTCCGGGATCTGGTCGAGCGCCTTCGCCACCTCGTTCAGCACGCGCTCGGGACGCTGGTCGAGCTGCTCGGGCGTCCACCTGCGCTCCGGTCGCGAGCGCGCCTCGATGTAGGAGCCCAGGCGCCGGCCGCGCGCGACGCAGCGCCGGCCGTATTCGCTGCGCAGGCGGTCGTAGCGCGCAAGGGCCTTTTCCAGTCCGGAACTCTTCAGGGAATTCGAAAGACAGAGGGCATCCAGCGCGGCTTTCGTCACGCCGGCGCCGATGTGCGGGCGCGCGACGAATGCCGCGTCGCCCAGCAGCGCGACGCGCGCCGCGGTGAGCCGCGGCGACTCGATGTCGAAGATCGCCTGGAAGAAGGGCTGCGAGGTCTCGACCAGCGTCGCGAGGTGCGGCGCGAGGAGGCGCCGCGCGTCCGCCTTCAGAGCCGCGCTCACCTCGGGCCGCAGGAGCGGCGGCGGGATGCCGCCGGGATGGTGGCGGCCGCTCGCGTCGGTGCAGAGGTCGCGGAACTGCGCGTCGTCCACCGGGCGGTACCAGACGTAGTTCCAGTCGCGCAGCCCGGGGCGCTGCGGGTCCTTCGAGGGCACCTCGTAGCTCAAGAACATCTCGTTCGGCGGCAGCACGAACCAGTAGCCGCCCGCGGCCCACTTGCGCGCCGCGGGCGGGATCGTGTCCTCGTCCACGATGCTGCGCCACGCCACGTAGCCGCAGTACGCGGGCTCGACCTCGGGGAAGAGCTGCTTGCGCACCGCCGAGCGCAGGCCGTCGGCGCCGATCAGGAGGTCTCCGGCGGTCTCGGTGCCGTCGTCGAACCGGGCGACGACCCGGTTTTCTTCTTGCGTGAAAGAGGAAAAACTCTTGTTGAAGTGATAGCGCCGCGCCGGGAAGCGGTCCTTGAGCGGCCGGTAGACGTTCGCCCACGCGCTCATGGTGTGCGCCCAGTGGCAGCGGTAGATCTCGTTGCCGGCGGGATCGAGGCAGACGCGGTCGCCCGAGACGAGGCCGAGGCGCTCGTCCATCGCGATGCCCAGTCCCGCGAGCACCTGCACGAGCGGCAGGTGCGTGCCGATGCCGGCGCCGCGCGCGGCGAGGTCGTCGCCCACCTTCTCGTACACCTCGACCTCCCAGCCCAGATCCGCGAGGAGGTTCGCGGCGAACAGGCCGCCGAGCGAGCCGCCGATGACGATCGCGCGCATTGGGGCCGCAGTATAGAAGCAACCCCCGCTCGCAAGCCCGCCGCCCCCTGTCAGGGGGCCGGCAGGTCACCCTCCGTATGGAACCGTGAGGATCTCGAGGTAGTGGCCGCTCGGGTCGTTGAAGTACACGCCGCGGCCGCCGTCGCGCGTGTTGATGCGGCCCTTCTCCTCGTGCGACGGGTCGGCCCAGTAGTCGAGGCCCTTCGCCTTGACGCGGCCGAAGATCTCGTCGAACTCCTTCTCGCTCACGAGGAAGGCGTAGTGCTGCTCTTGGATCTTGTCGTCGGTCTGGAGGAAGGCGAGCGTCACGTCGTTCGCCGTCTCGACGTCGAGGAACGGGCCGAAGCGCACCGGAGCGGGCAGGCCGAAGATCTGGGAGTAGAACTCGGCGGATTTCTTCCGGTCGCACGCGTGCACGATGGTGTGGTTGAGCTTGACGGTCATGCAGCAAGCATAAAACCAACCCCCGCTCGCAGAAAGCTCGCTGCCCCCTTGTCAGGGGGCCGGCGAATTTCGCGCTTCAGGTGTAATGCCCGCGTCACCTGCGCGGAACGAAGCTTGCTCCCTCCACGGACGCGCAATTCCGCGCGCATTTTCGGAGAGGCAATGCAATGAAACTGAGAAAACTGTTGGTCCTGGCCGTCGCCGCCGCGTTCGCCGCGCCGCTCGGCTTGCAGGCCGCTGACAACGACAGCTCGAGCGCGAGCGGCGGATCGCCGGCCACGAGCAACGACTCGAGCTCTTCGTCCTCGACCATGAGCGCGCCCAGCACGGGCAGCGACACGAGCACGGCGCCGAGCACGAGCAGCGACACCAGCACGCCGAGCACGAGCAGCGATACGAGCACGCCGAGCACGAGCAGCGATACCAGCGCGCCGAGCTCGAGCGGCGCATCGTCGGATCCGAGCAGCAGCTCCCCGAGCAGCGCGGGGGCGCCGTCGACCTCGACGGGCGGGTCCTATTCCTCCTCGCCGACGCTGCCGTCGGACAGCAGCATCTCCACGCCGTCCTCCGGCACGAAGTAGGAAGCCCTCAGCCCGGTTCCTGTCCCTTCGCCTTGAAGACCGCTGCCGAGGCGGGCGCGGTCAGGAACTGGGCGAGCGCCTTGGCGGCGGCGGCGCTCTTCGAGGCGCTGCCGACGCCGGCGTGGAACGCGGTGTAGCTCTGCACCTCGGGCGGCAGCGGCCCGACCACCTCGACGCCGCGGATCGCCATCAGCTCGTTCACCAGCAGCGCGCCGAGCTGCGCGTCGCCGTTGACGAGCAGCTCGCCGACGCCGGCGCCGTTCGACGCGAGCTTCGCTTTCGCGTTCACCTGCGGGCCGATGCCCATCTTGTCGACGATGCCGGCGAAGGCGACGCCGCTCGCGCCTTCCTTCGCCCAGCTGACGGACTTCGCCTCGAGCAGCGCGTGCTTCAGCGCCTCCGCCGTGCGGATGTCGGGCTTGTGCGCGCCCGCCTTGACGCCGATGCCGATGCCGGAGCGCGCGATCGGCGTGATCGAGGCGCCGTCGATCTTGCCCTGTTTCGCCAGGTCGGCGATGCCGGCGCTCGTGAGGATCGCGAGGTCGAAGGCCTCGCCGGCCTCGATCTGGCGCTTGAGCGGCGCGGCGACGCCGAACACGATGTGCAGGCGGTTGCCGGTGCCGGCGTCGAAGCGCGGCGCCAGCTCCTCGAGCGCGGCCTTGACACCGTTCGAGGCGATGACCTTGATCTCGTCGGCCTGCGCGGCGCAGGCGGCGAACGAGGCGGCGATGACGACGGCGAGCTTTCTCATGCTTCTCCCTTCAGAGCGAGAGACGGCGCGTCTCGGACAGGTGCCGCGCCCAGTATGGCGCATCCAGGCGGTCGCGGCGCACGTCCTTGCCGGTGGAGGGCGCGTGCACGAAGGTGCCGTCGCCCTGGTAGATGCCGACGTGCGAGTTCTTCTTCGACTCCAGGTCGAAGAAGAGCAGATCGCCCGCGCGCAGCTCCGCGCGCACGATCGGGCGCGAGGCGAGGCGCTGCTCCTCGGTGGTGCGCGGCACCCGGACGCCGGCCTCGCGGAAGCTGAACTGCACCAGGCCGCTGCAGTCGAAGCCGCTCAGCGGGTCGGCGCCGCCGTATTGATAGCGCGTCCCCAGCACCTTGAGCGCGTTCGCGGCCGCCCGGGCGGCCGGCAGGTCTTCTTGCTGGAGAACGGGAGCGCCGGCGCAGGCAGCGAGGACGAGCGGGAGCGAGAGGGCGAGAAGCCGGCGGATCATTGCCCCAGGTTCTTGGCGATGAACGCCTTCACCATCTCGTGCGCGGCGTCGGTCTGCGGCCCGGGCTTCGCCACCCACTCGTGCTCGGAGCCCTTGAACACGTGGAAGTCGCAGGCGCCGCCCGCGGCGCGGTAGGCCGCGGCGAACTTCTCCTGCACCGCGGGGCGCATGTTGTCGTCGAGCTCGCCCTGCATGATGAGGAGCGGGCGCAGCACGACCTTCTCCTTGCGCTCGAGGATCTCCTGCGGGTTCGCCTCGTGGATCGACTCCCACGGCTGGAAGTAGGTCTTGCTCGCCTTGATGAGCGACTCGCGCTTCATCTCCTCGGCGTTCTGCCAGCGCGCGAAGGTGTTGCTGATCGGCGAGCGCGTCGCGACATAGGCCACCGTCGTGTCGGCGCCGGCGAGGGGAATCGCGTTGTAGCGCGCGTCGTCCGGCCGCATCGCGATCAGCTCGGCGATGTGGCCGCCGCTCGAGCTGCCGAGCACGCCGAGCGCGGCTGCGTCGCCGTTCCAGCCCTTCGCCTGCGTCTTCAGCCAGCGCACGCCGTAGCTCGCGTCCTGCACCGAGGCCGGGTAGGGCGCCTCGCCGGCGAGCGTCATGTCGATCGCGACGACCAGCACGCCGCTCGCCGCCACCGCCCGGTCCATCGGCTCGTTCGCGGTGCGGTCCTTGCGCTGCCAGGCGCCGCCGTGGAGATCGAGAAGCGTCGGGAACGGGCCCGCGCCCGCATTGCTAGATAAGGGCTGATAGACGCGCGCGAGGAGCTTGCGCCCCTTGGCGTTGGTGCGGAACGGCACCTCGAACACCTTGATCTCGAAGCGCGCCTTCGGGTCGTACGGCTTCATCGCGCTCCTTGCGCCTAGCGGCAGGCCCGCCGCCGCGGCGGCGGCGATGCCGAGGAAAGTGCGTCTTTCCATGGCGGCGGATTCTACTATTTCAGCTCGAGCTGCTTGCCGTTGAAGCGGCCGTGGTAGGTGGTGCCGCCGGCGGTTACCGTGACCTGGGTGCCGTTCACCTTGCCTTCGATCGGCACGGTGCGCTCAGGCGTCTTCAGCGTGCCGGAGAGCTCCTGGAAGGTCTGCTTGAGCGTGAGCTCGCCCGGGGCGACCTTCCACGTGCCGGCGACGCGCGCCGGGACGATCCAGAGGAGCGCGGTGCACCAGGACTCGCGGCAGCCCTGCGCCTCGCCGAGGTGCGCGGTCTCGTCGGCCTTCCACTCGCCCATGGTGAAGGTGTTGGAGACGACGCGCGTGCCGGGCTTGAGCGCGAGGATCTTCGGGCGCAGCTTCAGGTTGATGTCCGGCAGCAGGAACATGGTGATGACGCTCGCCTTGGAGAGGTCGGTCTCGAAGAGGTCGGCCTTCCTGAACTGCGCGCGCTCGCCCACGCCCGCGGCGGCGGCGTTCCGCTTGGAGAGCTCCACCATGTCCGGGTTGTACTCGATGCCGACCGCGTGCGCGCCGCGCTTCGCGGCGGTGATGACGGTGCGGCCGTCGCCCGAGCCGAGGTCCATGAGGAAGTCCTTCGGCGTGAGCTTCGCCATGTCGAGCATCTTGTCGACCAGGGCCTGCGGCGTCGGCACCCAGACGACGTCCTTGCCTTCCTGGCCGACCTGCGGCTCGAAGGCGGAAGTGGCGGCGTTCTGCGCGAAGGCCGGCGCGGCCGCGGCGATCAACGCGGCGGCCGATAGAGCGAGCAAGCGTGGACGGTGCACGAGCCTCTCCCGTGAGGAAAGGCGTAATTCTACGGGTGCAGCTCGCGCGCGTCGTCCGCGGTCAGGTAACCCTTGCTGCGCGTGTCAGGCATGCAGAGCACCGCGATCAGCGCGATGCCGCCCATCGTCACCACGTACCAGTAGAAGAGCGACTCCTGCCCGACCGACTTGTACCAGAGCGCGACGTACTCCGCGGTGCCGCCGAAGAGCGCGTTGGCGATGGCGTAGGAGAGGCCGACGCCGAGCGCGCGCACGTGCATCGGGAAGAGCTCGGCCTTGATGAGGCCGCTGATCGAGGTGTAGAAGCTCACGCAGAGCATCGCCGCCATGATGAGCCCGAAAGCGGCGAACGGGCTCTGCACCGTGGCGAGCGCGGTGAACACCGGCACCGTCACCGCCATGAGGAGGAGCGAGTAGACCAGCATCGAGGTGCGCCGGCCGATCCTGTCGGCGAGCGCGCCGAACGCCGGCTGCAGCAGCATGAAGCAGAAGAGCGCCGCGGTCATGGTGGAGGTCGCGGTGCGCGCGTCGAACCCGGCGGTGTTCACCAGGTACTTCTGCATGTAGGTGGTGAAGGCGTAGAAGCTGAGCGACCCGGCCGCGGTGAAGCCCATCACGACGAAGAACGAGCGCGGGTAGCGGAACATGCCGCGCAGGGTCCCGGCCTCGCTCTTCTGCCGGTCGGCGGCGGAGGTCGTCTCGGCGAGCGAGCGGCGCAGGAAGAAGGCGACCACCGCCGCGAGCGCGCCGATGAGGAAGGGGATGCGCCAGCCCCAGGCGCGCAGCTCCGCGTCGGAGAGGAACTGCTGCAGGACGACGAGCACCAGCGTCGCGAGGAGCTGGCCGCCGATCAGCGTCACGTACTGGAACGAGGAATAGAAGCCGCGATGGCCGTGCGCCGCGACCTCGCTCATGTAGGTCGCCGCGGTGCCGTACTCGCCGCCCACCGAGAGGCCCTGGATGAGGCGCGCGACAAGGAGAAGGAAGGGCGCCGCGACGCCGATGGAGGCGTAGGTCGGCAGGACCGCGACCATCAGCGAGCCGAGGCACATCAGGACCACCGCCACCATCATCGAGAAGCGCCGGCCGCGCCGGTCGGCGAGCCAGCCGAAGATCCAGCTTCCCACCGGGCGCATCAGGAACCCGGCGGCGAAGATCCCGGCGGCGTTCAGGAGCTGCACGGTCTGGTTGCCCTTGGGGAAGAACTCGGCGGCGAAATAGAGCGCGGTGAACGAGTAGACGTAGAAGTCGTACCACTCGACCAGGTTGCCGGAGGAGCCGCCGACGATGGCGCGGATGCGCCGCAGGGAGTCGGGGATCTCGTGGTGCGCCGCGGCGCGGGGATGGGTGAGGGTGGCCATGCCGCGGCGAAGCAATATTCCGTCCCGCCCCTATAATGGCCTCAAGGAGGGGCCCATGAGCGTTACCGCCGCAGTGATCCTCGCGATCCTCGTGCTCGTCGTGGTGTACACGGCCATGCTGTACAACGGCCTCGTCGAGGTGAAGAACAACGTCGCGCGCGCCTGGTCGAACATCGACGTGCTGCTCAAGCAGCGCCACGACGAGCTGCCGAAGCTGGTCGAGGTGTGCAAGCAGTACCGCCAGTTCGAGCAGCAGACGCTCACCCAGGTGACCGAGGCGCGCTCGCGCGTGGCGCAGGCGCGCGAGGCGGGCGACGTCGCCGCGCTCGGGCCCGCCGAGGCGGCGCTGCGCGCCGGGGTCGGGCGCATCTTCGCCACGGTGGAGGCCTACCCGGAGCTCAAGGCGAACCAGAACTTCATGCAGCTCCAGTCGCGCATCACGGGCCTCGAGAACGCGATCGCCGACCGGCGCGAGTTCTACAACGACAGCGTGAACATCAACAACATCCGCGTCGAGCAGCTGCCGCACGCCTTCATCGCGCGCGCCTTCGGCTTCAGGGAGGCGCGCCTGCTCGAGTTCGACGCGAGCGAGAAGGCCGACGTCGACGTCGGCGCGCTCTTCGGCAGCAGGGCCTAGCCCGAGCTAGGCAAGAAGCCGCCTCAAAACACCGCCCACGCCGCGAGCGCGCCCGCGCCGGCGACGAAGCACGCGGCGTGCGCCCACGCCCAGAGCTTGAGCTCGAGCTCGAGCTGCTCGCGCGGCTCGGCGCTGATGAGGTAGGGACGGCCGTCCTTCGGGTCGCAGACCTGGTTCTGCCCCTGCGGCGGGCTCTTCGCGATCTCGGCCTCGACCTCCTGCCGCGCCGCCTGGCGCACGCGCTCCCATTCCTCGAGCTTGATCGGCTGCGAGAGCTGGAAGCGCGCGACGAGCGCGCGCATGTCCTTCTTCCACTCGGCGATGCGGCTGCCGGCCTGCACCTCGATGTCGTGCTCGGTGACCGTCATGCCGCTGGTGCGGAAGCTGCCGATCACGCACACCGGGTCGTGCGGGAAGATGGCGGACTCGGTCCAGCGCAGCTCGCGGCTGCGGTAGCGGTTGACGCTCTTCGAGGCGATCTTCGCGCCCACCGGGTCCACCACGCACTCGCCGGTCCCGTCGGAGAGCACGAAGGACCATTCGCTCGTGTCCTCCTCCGTGGAGGTGACGTTGCCGTTCTGGTCGAGGTTCTCGAGCTTGTAGCTGTACCAGCAGCAGGCGAGGTGCGTCATCGGCGCCTCGAGCTTCGCCCCGGGGAAAGGCGCGGCGCGCCCTTCCAGGCGCGCGTAGCCCTGCGCCGCGGTCGCGATCCGCGAGAGCGGGATGTCCTCGAAGGCCTGCAGGCGCCGGTAGGCGGCGATCCAGCCCCACAGCGCGAAGCCGATGAAGATCGCCGCCGCGAGCGCCGAAAGCGCGGCCGGGCCGCCCTTGTGCCAGTTCTCCAGCGCGACCAGCCCGGCGGCGCCGACCCCGCCCAGCGAGAACAGCGCGTGCTTCCCCCCCATCGGGGGAGAGTATCAAATCAACCCGGGATGCGGGGCTGCTCGCGGATCGGGCGGATGGGGCGCACCTCGATGGCGCCGACCTGCGCCGGCGGGATGCGCGAGGCGATCTGGATCGCCTCGTTCAGGTCCCGCGCCTCGATCATGTAGAAGCCGGCGAGGCACTCCTTGGTCTCGGCGAACGGACCGTCGGTGACCGAGACCTTGCCGTTCCTCACGCGCACCGTGGTCGCGGTGGCGACCGGCTCGAGCGCCTCGGAGGCGACGCAGTGGCCGCTCGCGCGCACCGACTGGTCGAAGGCGAGGCAGTGCCGGTCGTCCATCGCCTGCATCGCGCGCTCCTCGCCGTACACCAGGCAGAGGTACTTCATCCCTGGCCTCCCGCGATCACCATCCACAGGATGCCGAAGCGGTCGGTCACCATGCCGAAGCTCGAGGCGAAGAAGGTCTTGGTGAGCGGCTGGCGCACCTCGCCGCCGGCGGCGAGCGCGTCGAACTTCCTCTTCGCGTCGGCATCGTCCTTCGCCGGGAGCGAGAGGCCGAAGCCATGGAAGGCCGGCTTGCCCTTGCACGTGCCGTCGGAGGCCATCAACGCGCTGTCGCCGACGCGGAAGCTCGCGTGCATGACCTTGTCGGGCGGCGGCCGGGTGCCGTCGGGGCATTGCGCCGGCTGCGGGCCGTCCTTGTAGCGCATCAGCATGTCCACCTGCGCGCCGATCGCCTTGCCGTAGAACTCGAGCGCCTCGTCGCAGCGCCCCTCGAAGAAAAGATAGGGTTGCACGCTCACTTTTGCATCTCCTTCTGCATTTCATGGAAGCGTTCCACCGCCTCGCTCTTGCCGAAGTCCTCGAGCTCGAAGTACGGCCGCACCTCGATCTCGCACTCCATGCCGTGGAAGGGCGCCGGGAAGCGCTTGCTCCACGCGAGCGCCTCCTCGCGCGAGCGTACGTCGATGATGGTGTAGCCGGCGACGAGTTCCTTCGTCTCGGCGAAGGGGCCGTCCACGACGCTGCGGCTGCCGTTCTTGCCGTACCTGACGCGCCAGCCCTGCGAGGTCGGCTTCAGGCCCGAGGCGTCCACCAGGATGCCGGCCTTCATCAGCTCCTCGTGGTACTTGCCCATCTCGGCGAGGAGCGCCTCCGAGGGCATCACGCCCGCCTCGGAATCGCGCGTCGCCTTTACCAAGATCATGAATTTCATGCTTTTCTCCTGTCTGAAAGGAAGGGTCTCCACCCTTTGGTCGAACCGCGGCGCCGCTTTTCGACATCAGCCGCGCAGCTCCGCGATGCGCCGCTCGAGGAAGCGCCGCTCCGGCGCCTGGCGCGCGAGCGCCAGGGCCCTCTCGTACGACGTGATTGCTTCCGCCTTGTTTCCAAGCCGGCGGTAGAGGTCGGCGCGCGCCGCGTGCGCGAGGTGGTACTCGCTCAGGTTCTCGAGAAGACCTTCGACCACCGGGACGGCGGCGCCGGGCCCCTGCTGCATGGAAAGCGCAACCGCGCGGTTCAGCTCGACGACCGGCGAGGGATCCATGCCGAGCAGCACGTCGTAGAGCGCGACGATCTGCGCCCAGTCGGTCTCTTGCACGCCCGGCGCCTCCGCGTGCAGCGCGGAGATCGCCGCCTGGATCGTGTAGGCGCCGAAGCGGCGCGTGCCGAGGGCCTGCTCGACGAGCCGGGTTCCCTCCGCGATGAGCTCGCGGTTCCAGAGGCTGCGATCCTGGTCCTCGAGAAGGACGAGGTCCCCTGCGGGTGAGGTCCGGGCGGCGCGCCGCGACTCGTGCAGCAGCATGAGCGCGAGCAGGCCGATCGCCTCGGGCTCGGGCAGGAGCTGCACCAGGAGCCGCGCGAGGCGCAGCGCCTCGCCCGAGAGGTCGGCGCGCGTCACCGTGTCGCCCGACGAGGCGGAATAGCCCTCGTTGAACACGAGGTAGACGACGCGCAGCACGGCATCGAGGCGCTCGGGCAGCTCGGCCGCGCCCGGCACCTCGTAGGGGATGCGCGCGTCGCGGATCTTGGTCTTCGCGCGCACGATGCGCTGCGCGAGCGTCGGCGCCGGCGTCAAGAAGGCGTGCGCGATCTCCTCGGTCTTCAGCCCGCACACCTCGCGCAGCGTGAGCGCGACCTGCGCGTCCGGGGCGAGCGCCGGGTGGCAGCAGGTGAAGATGAGGCGCAGGCGGTCGTCCTCGATCTCGTTTTGTTCCTTTTCCTCGGCGGGAATGGCCTCGAGGACTTCCTGGTCCACGGAGGAAAACCGGGCCTGCCTGCGGATCGAATCGATCGCCTTGAAGCGCCCGGCGGAGACGAGCCACGCGCGCGGGTTGGCCGGGACGCCTTCCTTCGGCCACTGCTCGAGCGCGGCGCGGAAGGCCTCGTGCAGCGCTTCCTCGGCGAGGTCGAAGTCGCCGAGCAGGCGCACGAGCGTCGCGAAGACGCGCCGCGACTCGGCGCGATAGAGCGCGTTGAAATCCGGCGCCGTCATGCCGCAATCATAGTCGGCGCCCGGCGACGGCCGGATTCACGCGAATACGTGCCCGCGCGGAAAAGCGTCCCGCATGCCCGACGAAAAGACGGTGCCGCGAGCCGGTTTCTGTAGGGAAAAGCGTGGCATGCGCCTTGCGTGGAGCACTACAAGATCAATCGGCACCAAGCCGAAAGGGAGAGAAGCATGAAGAAGAGGAAAGTAGCGCTGCTCGTTGCCGTCGCGCTCGCGGTTCCCGCTGCGCATCTCGTATTCTCCGCCACTCCTGTGGCCCGCGATCCGGGCCCGCGCGCCTCCGCGCCCGCCGCCGGCGCGCCGATGCCTTCGCTGACCGCGAACGAGCTCGCGTTCTTCGCCGCGGGCCAGGCGGCATTCAACGAGACCGAAGGCGTCTCGCAGGGCCTCGGGCCGACGATGAACTTCGACAGCTGCGGCGGCTGCCATTCGCAGCCGGCCGCGGGCGGCTCGAGCCCGGCGCTCAACCCGCAGGTCGCATTCGCCTCGAAGATGGGCGCGTCGAACCGCGTGCCCTCCTTCATCCGCAAGGACGGCCCGGTGCGCGAGGTGCGCTTCGTGCGCAATCCCGACGGCAGCGCCGACGGCGGCGTGCATGCGCTCTTCACCATCGCGGGGCGCAGCGACGCCGCCGGCTGCGGCATCCGCCAGCCCGACTTCGAGGGCCAGCTCGCCGCGCGCAACGTCATCTTCCGCATCCCGACGCCGGTGTTCGGCGCAGGCCTCATCGAGCAGATCCCGGACTCGGCGATCCTCGCGGCGCAGGCGCAGAGCGCGCCGCAGCGCAGCGCGCTCGGCATCCGCGGCCGGCCGAACATCGTGCTGCCGTTCAACACGGTCTCCGGCCAGGCGAACAAGAACGGCAACGACGGCACCATCGCCCGCTTCGGCTGGAAGGCGCAGAACAAGTCGCTGCTGCTCTTCTCCGGCGAGGCCTACAACGTCGAGATGGGCATCTCGAACGAGCTCTTCCAGACCGAGCGCGACGAGACCGCGGGCTGCCAGTTCATCACCACGCCGAACGACGTCACCAACATGGCCGCGCGCGGCGACGCGGTGGGCGCGATGAGCGACATGCACAAGTTCTCGCTCTTCATGCGCATGCTCGCGCCGCCGCAGCCCTCGTCGAGCGAGCCGGGCGGCTCGGCGTCCATCGAGCGCGGGCGCCAGCTCTTCTCGCAGACGGGCTGCGCTCTGTGCCACACGCCCATGATGCGCACCGGCGATGCGAGCATCGCGGCGCTGCGCAACCAGCCGGTCGCGCTGTACTCCGACCTTATGGTGCACGACATGGGCAGCGGGCTCGCCGACGGCGTGAGCCAGGGCCAGGCCGGGCCGCGCGAGTTCCGCACCGCGCCGCTGTGGGGCCTCGGGCAGCGCCTTTTCTTCCTGCACGACGGCCGCACCAACGACGTCCAGGCCGCGATCCGCGAGCACGCGAGCCAGGGCTCGGAAGCGAACGGCGTCGTCGCGCGCTACTACGCGATGCCCGAGTACATGAAGCAGGACCTGCTGAATTTCCTGAGGTCGCTCTGAAATCAGGGACGCACCACGATTTAAATCGTGGTGCGTCCCTATTTAAGGGATCGGTAGAGGAAGGGCAGGCTCACGTCCATGCGGTAGTCGACGTCGGAGTGGTTGTCGTCGAACTCGTGGTACACGTGCCGGATTCGTTCCTCGCTCAGCCGTTTGGATAGGATCCGGCAGCCGTAATGGATGTGGTACTGGTCGCGCGAGCCGCAGTCGATGTAGATGCCCCGCATTGATTTCAGGTTCTTCCTGTACCGCGAGACCAGGTTCACCGGATCGTGCCTGCGCCATTGCCGCCAGCGCTCCGGCAGCACTTCGCCCGTATCCATGTTGAACGGCACGCGGAAGCCGAGCGGCGCGCGCGGGTCGGGGTCGTAGGTCGCCGCCATGCAGAGGTTCATGATGCAGTGGCCCTCAGCGGCCGAGAGCTTTTCCTTTCCCCAGACCTTCTTCAGGAAACGGGAGATGCGGCCGTCGTCCTTCCCCGTGCCGGGGTCGGCGCGCGTGCGGTATTTGCGCAGCTCGTTCAGCGTGTTCGGCCAGTCGTGCCAGTAGACGAAGTCGAAATAGGCGTCCCCCGAGTGGTCGGCGACCGCGCCCCAGTACTTCGCGTACTTCATCGCGTGCAGGATGGCGCCGTAGCCGCCGGAGGACTTGCCGAAGCAGCCGCGGTGCTCGCGCGAGGCGAGGGTGCGGAACTCCGCGTCCACGAACGGGATCAGCTCGCGCGTCAGGTAGTCGGCGTAGTTGCCGATCGCCGATGAATTCACGTACTGGTTGCCGCCGAGGGCGGTGAAGCAGTCGGGGAAGACGAAGATCGCCGGGCCCATCTTGCCTTCGCGCAGCAGGCGCGCGGCGCGCTCGGGCACGTTGTCGCCGAAGGGCTTCCAGCCGACGTGCGAGAGCCCCGAGCCGGTGAAGCCGACGAGGTCGTAGAGAACCGGGTAGCGCTTCGCGCTGCTCTCGTAGCCGGGCGGCAGCCACACCGCGAGCTTCCTCACGTGCGGGTCGCCGAGCGGATTGGCCTTGAGGACGCGTGAGGTATGCTGCAGGACGACGAGCGTGCCGGGCTTTCCTTCGGGGCGTTTCAGCATGACTGACAATGTAGCCAAAACATGTCCGTGGTGTAACGCCCCGAGGGAAGGCGGAGACAGCTGCCCGAAGTGCGGCGCGAACTACCTGAAAGCCGAGCTGATCCGCAAGCAGGGCAGGGCGGTCGCCGTCGCGCCCGCGGCCGTCGCGGCGGCGGCGCCGGTGACGGTCGCCAAGGTCCCGGATTTCGAGATCCGCGAGCCGCCCGCGGTGGACGACGCCGGCCTCGAGCTGAAATTCTGCATCGCGGCCATCCCCGCGGCGCTCCTCCTCGGCATCCTCTTCCACCTCTTCCCGCTCGGCATGTTCCTGCAGCGCAACTTCTTCGGCATGCCGGTGCACGAGCTCGGCCACGCCACGACCGCGTGGCTCTGCGGCCACTGGGCGATCCCGATCATGTGGAAGACGCTGTGGGGCGAGGAGCGCGGGTTCGTAACGCCGCTCCTGCTTTGCGGCGGCCTTGCCTACCTGATCTATCTCGGTTTGAAGAAGGAAGAAAAAATCCTCGTCGTGCTGGGCGTCGCGGGAATCCTCGTGCAGGCGATCGGCACGCTGTATCTCAAGCAGAAGACCGCGATCGGCATGATCGTCTTCGGCGGCGACGGCATGGGGCTGGTGATCGCGACCGGCCTCATGGCGAGCTTCTTCTTCGGCAAGCAGACGCAGCTCTACAAGGGCTCGCTGCGCTGGGGCTTCGTCATCATCGGCGCCGCGGCGTTCGTGGACATGTACTCCACCTGGCTCTCGGCGCTGGGCGACTACGGCAAGATTCCCTTCGGCGAGCAGGAAGGCGGCCTGCTCTCCGACGCGACGCGCCTCGTGGACGAGCACGGCTGGGAGGCGCGCGCCATGGTGCGGCGCTACGTCGGCCTCGGCGCCGCCTGCCTCGTCGCGCTCACTGGCGTGTACGCCTATGGCGTGTGGCAGGCGTGGAAAGCGCTCGAAACAGGCAAGCCGCTCGACACGTGGGCCGGTAAGAAGTAGCTATCATCGGCGGCATGAACCGCCGCCCGATGCTGCTGCTCCTCGTCCTGAGCGGCGTCATCATCTCCATCGCCATGGGGCTGCGCCAGAGCCTCGGCATCTTCATGCGGCCGATGACGGCGGAGCTCGGCATCTCGGCGGCGACCTTCGGCTTCTCGATCGCGCTGCAGAACATCGTCTACGGGGTGGCGCAGCCGCTCGTGGGCGCGATCGCCGACAAGCGCGGCGCGCGGCCGGTCGTGATCGCCTGCGGCGTGTTCTACGCCGGCGGCCTCGCGCTCATGGCCTTCGCCGGCGCGTTCACCGGCGCGATCGAGGTGGCGGGCTTCCTCACCGGCATCGGCACCTCGGGCACCGCGCTCGGCGTGCTGATCGGCGCGGTGACGCGCGCCGCGCCGCCGGAGCGGCGCACGCAGACCGTCGGCCTCGTCGCGGCGATGGGCTCGCTCGGCACCATGGTGCTCGCGCCGCTCGGGCAGTGGATGATCAACAGCTTCGGCTGGCACGCCGCGATGCTCGGCTACACGGCCATCGCGGCGTCGATGATCCTGCTTTGCCTGCCCATCCAGGACCACAGGGGCCCTGAAAAAGCGCGGGCGCAAGGCGTGGGCGACGCATTGCGCGAGGCGCTCGGCCACCGCGGCTACGTCTTCATGACGCTCGCCTTCTTCGCCTGCGGCTTCCAGCTCGTCTTCATCACGACGCACCTCGCCTCGTACCTGCAGTTCTGCGGCGTGCCGCCGGGCGTGAGCGCCACCGCGCTGGGACTCATCGGCCTGTGCAACGCGATCGGCACGTACATCTTCGGCCACCTCGGCGCGCGCTACAGCCAGAAGCACCTGCTCGCGCTCATCTACCTCGCGCGCACCACGATCATCATCATTTTCCTCGCCGCGCCGATCAGCGCCGCCTCGACGCTGGTCTTCGCCGCGGCGATGGGCTTCCTCTGGCTGGGCGTCGCGCCGCTCATCACCGGCGTGCTCGGGCGCGTGTTCGGCCTGCAGCACTTCAACATGCTCTACGGCGTCGTGTTCCTCTCGCACCAGCTCGGCTCCTTCTTCGGCGCCTGGATGGGCGGCGTGGTGTTCGACCGCTTCGGCAACTACAACGTCGCCTGGGGCGCGCTGATCGCGATCGGCGTCACCGCGTTCACGCTGCAGTGGCTGATGGACGAGCGCCCGCCGCGCAAGCACCCCGGCGCGCCGGCGGCGGTGCCCGCCTAGGAGGGTTCGTGAAGGCCAGGAAGCAGCGTTTCCACGTCAAGCCGCTGCGGGCGAAGGACTTCGACGCCGGCTTGCGCAGTTACGCCTCTTATCGGGATCTGGAGCTGAAAAGAGCGACGAGCGGCATGGTGCAGGCCCACGTCATCCGCATGCGCCCGCCGTTCGACCCGAAGGTGGTGTCGAAGTGGCACTACCACGACGTCAAGCTGCAGTTCATCTACGTCCTCAAGGGCTGGATCCGCAGCGAGTTCGAGGGGCAGGGCGCGCACACGATGCGCAAGGGCGCGTGCTGGCTGCAGCCGCCGAAGATCCGGCACCGCGTGCTCGGCTACTCGAAGGACTGCGAGCTCCTCGAGGTCGTGCTGCCGGCGGACTTCAAGACGGTGGAGCTCGACTGAAGGTCGCCACCTGGAACGTCAACGGCATCCGCGCGCGGCAGGCGCAGTTCTGCGAATGGCTCGAGCGCGACAAGCCCGACGTCGTCTGCCTGCAGGAGCTGAAGGCGGAGCCGGCGCAGGTCCCCGAGCAGTGCAGGGTTGAGGGCTACCACGTCTTCTGGCACGGCATGCGTGCGTACTCCGGCGTGTCGCTGCACATCCGCAAGGAATTGCACCCGACCGAGCCGGTGTTCAGCCATCCCGAGTTCGACATGGAGACGCGCATGGTGCAGGCGCAGGTCGGCGACACGGTGTTCGCCTCGGTATACGTGCCGAACGGCGGCAAGAGCTATCCGGCGAAGGTCGAGTTCATGAAGCGCCTCGCGGGCTGGGCGCAGGCGCTGCGCGCGCAAGGCCGCGAGGTCGTGCTCTGCGGCGACATCAACATCGCGCTCACCGAGATGGACGTGCACCCGGTGGAGCGCAAGCCCGTGATCGGGCAGCTCCCCGAGGAGCGCGAGCTCTTCCGCGCGCTGATCGGCCAGGGCCTGGTCGATGTCGGGCGCAAGCTCGACCCGGACAACGAGCGCATGTTCTCCTGGTGGCCGCCGTGGCGGCAGATGCGCCAGAAGAACATCGGCTGGCGCCTGGACTACGTGCTCGCCTCGCCGGGCGTCGCCGCGCGCGCCGCGAGCTGCAAGGTGCTCGCCGAGGTCGGCACGAGCGACCATGCGCCCGTCATGATGGTCACGGCGTAGCCTCTTATCGCCTGGGAGGTGAATTGTCCACCTCGCCGCGTGGAAACCGCATTTGCGCGCGCCCGGGGCGAAGCAGAGAATCGGGCCGTGGCCTTGCTCGATGATGTGCTTCAGACTCGCGCGGCGCGCGGCGCGCGGGCGGAGACGGAATGGGTGGGGCTGGTGCGAGGCATGGCTGCGGGCCACGCTGTCTCCCTGCAGCGCCTCTATGAGCGTGCGAGCCGTCCGGTGTTCACGCTGGCGCTGCGCCTCACCGGCGATCGCGAAGCGGCCGAGGAGGCGACCCTCGAGGCGTTCCACGACCTGTGGCGGCACGCCGAGCGCTACGAGCCGCAGACCGGCCCGGTGCTCGCGTGGGTGATGAGCCAGGCGCGCGCGCGCGCGCTCACGAGCGGGCGCAATGCGAGCCGGGGTCGGCAGAACGAGCGCAAGGTGCTCGCCGCCCTTCGCACGCTCAGCCCGGTCGAGCGCTACGTCATCGAGGAAGCGTACTTCTCGGATCTCACGTACGCCGAGCTCGCCGAGCGCCTCGGCCAGCCGCTCGGCACAGTCGAGATGCGCGTGGGCCGGGCTTTGCAGAAGCTGCGTGCGGCGCTCGCCGAGGGAGAGCAGGCATCGTGATTCCGCAAGACAAGCCGCCTTTCGACCAGCCCGACCTCGAGGACGCGCTCGCGTTCTGGCCCACCGACCTGCTGCGCCCCGCCGCGTCCCTGCAGCAGCGCCTCGCGCGGCGCATCGCCGCCGAGAGCGGCGGCGCGCCGCTCGTGCCGGCGCCGGAATGGCACGAGCCGCCATGGGTGGAAGTCGCGCCGGGGATCTCGTGCAAGATCCTCGCGAACGACGAGGCGCGCAACAGGGTGAGCATGCTCGTGCGGCTCGCGCCGAACGCCGACTATCCGCCGCATACGCATGCCGGCGTCGAGGAGCTGCACCTGCTGCAGGGCGAGCTCTGGATCGACGAGCGCAAGCTCTTCCCGGGCGACTACAACCGCGCCGAGGCCGGCACGGCCGACCAGCGCGTGTGGAGCGAGACGGGCTGCATGTGCGTGCTCGTCACCAGCACGAAGGACGTCCTCGCTTGAGCCGGGCGCTCGGCGGCACGCCGAGGGTGCGCGCCCGCACGCTTGCGCGGCGCCCGACGCTCGGCGATGTCGTGCGCGCAAGCGAGTCGAGCGCCGCCGTGGCGGAGGGCGAATGGGCCGCGCTGCTGCGCTCGGTGGGGGCGGGCGACCAGGGCGCGCTGCACGCGCTCTATGAGCGCGCGCACGCCCCGGTCTTCACCCTCGCGGCCCGGATTACCGGAAGCCGGCGGATCGCAGAAGAGGTGACGCTCGAGGTGTTCCACGACATCTGGCACGAGTCGCGGCGCTACGAGCCCGCGCAGGGCACCGTCCTCGGCTGGATCATGAACCGGGCGCGCTCGCGCGCGCTCCTGCGCCTGCGCCCGGGGCACGAGGAGAGCGGAGCTTAGGAGCGGAAGGGCGCGCCGAGCACCGCGCACTGCTCCTTCGCGAACTGCGAGTACACCGGGCTGCGGTGGTCCGGGTCGTTGTTGGCGTGCACGATCTTCTCGTTGCGGATGAAGAAGGTCATCGGGCGGAAGCCGTCGTAGGCGCCCTCGCGGTTCTTGTCGTTTACCCACACGCACGCCGCCCAGCCCCAGTATGTGGGCTCGAGCGCCACCGCCTGCTGGAACATCTGCTGCGGCTCGGTGCGGAACTCGACGATCGCGCCCTTCGGGTCGGTGAGCCGCAGGCTGAGGTAGTCGCGGATCGTCTCCTGCCAGTGCGCCGGCTTCGGCCCGTAGTTGAGCGCCCTCGCTTCGTCCTGCGACGCCGGGGAGAGCGCGCAGCCCTGCACGAACGCGGCGAGCGCCGCGGCCCACGTGACTTTTTTCATGGATCCTCCGTTGTTCTGCGCAGGTTAGACGCGCCGCAGGCCGCCCGGTTTCCCGATTATGATCGTCCGGATGGAGGCGCCGAAACTGTTCCAGCGGCACAGGGTCCTCGCGTGGGGCGTGGTGCTCGCGCTGTTCCTCGCCGCCGTGGTCGGCTCGATCCTGCAGAGCGTGCAGATCGAGGAGGCGGAGGAGGCCGCGAAGCAGCAGGCCGCGGCCCGGCAGGCGGAGCAGCTCAAGGCGGATTTCCAGGCCAACCACGCGAAGATCGAGGCGGCGATCCGCGCCGACCTCGCCCAGGGACGGCGCGATGAGGCCGATGCCCTGATCAGGAAATACCGTCCGGTCGCGGACGGCAGCCTCGAGCGCCTGCGCTAGCCGCCGAAGCCGTCGGCGACGCGGATATCCACCAGGTTGGGCCGGCCGCTCGCGAAGCCCTCGCGCAGCGCCGGCGCGATGTCCGCCGGGTCGGTCACGCGCCGGGCGGCAATCCCCATCGATTTGCCGATTCCCACGAAATCGAGGTCCGGGTCGCGCAGATCCATGCCGGTGAAGCGATCGGTCTTGCGGAAGGACACCAGCCGCTCCTTGATGATGCGGTAGCCGCGGTTGTTCGCGATCACGTAGGTGATCGGCAGCTTGTGGTGCGCGGCGGTCCACAGGCCCTGGATCGCGTACATCGCCGAGCCGTCGCCGACCATCGCCGCGACCGGGCGCCCGGGCAGCGCGAGGCTGATGCCGACCGCGCCGGGAATCGCGAACCCCAGGCCGCCGCTCGCCAGGCCGTAGTAGCCGCGCGGGTCCTTCATCGAGAGGAATTTCGGCAGCGAATAGGTGCTGACGAGGCCCTCATCCACCACCACCGCGTCCTTCGGCAGCGACTCGGTGAAGCGCAGCATCAGGTACTGCGGGTCGATCGGCTTCGTCTCCGCGGCGAGCATCGCGTCGATGCGCGCCTTGTCCCTTTGGGAGGACCAGTTCTGCGGCTTGATCTCGTTCAGGCGCGCCCGGCTCGCCGCCGCGTCCGCTTTCGCCCGGACCAGGGGAAGAAGCGCCCTGAGCGTCTCCTTCACGTTCGCCTGGATGGCGAGGTCGGTGCGGTAGTTCTTGCCGAGCTCGTGCGCGCGCTCGGAGAGGTGCACGACCGGCAGGTTCTCCGGCAGCGGCTCGACCGGGCTGTACACCGACATGCGCAGCAGATCGGCGCCGACGCAGAACAGCAGGTCGTGCGACTCGAGCGCCGCGCGCACCTGCTTCTGCTGGCGGCTGAACGCGCCCATGTAGGCGGCGTGCTCGCTCGGATAGGGCGCGCAGTAGGGAATCGAGGAGCCGTACACCGCGGCGCCGAGGAGCTCGGCGAGCTCGGTCGCTTCGGCGAACGCGTCGTGCGCCGCGATCTCCTGCCCGGCGAGGATCGCGGGCTTTTTCGAGGACAAGAGCCGGCTCGCGATCTGGTTGAGCGTTTCTTCGGAAGGACGCGCCGCCGCGTCGACCCGCACCGGCCGGCCCATGTCGAGCTCGAGCTTCTCGTCGAGCACGTCGCCCGGGAGGCTCAGGAACACCGGGCCGGTCGGCGGCGTGAGCGCGACCTTGGCGGCGCGGTGGATGATGCGCGGCAGGTCGGCGGCGCGCGTCACCTCCACCGCCCACTTCACGAGCGGCTGCGCCACGGGGACGAGCGGCTCGTAGAGCATGGGCTCGAGCAGGCCGTGGCCCTGCTCCTGCTGCCCGGCGGTGAGGATCACGGGCGAGCCGGAGAACTTCGCGTTGTAGAGCGCGCCCATCGCGTTGCCGAGGCCCGGCATCACGTGCACGTTGGCCGCGGCGAGCTTGCCCGAGGCGCGGCAGAAGCCGTCGGCCATCGCCATCACCACCGCCTCCTGCAGCCCGAGGATGAACTTGAGCTGCGGAAAGTCGGGCACGGCCTCCATGATCGCGAGCTCGGTGG
>DASRFM010000099.1:0-44088 GCA_035651575.1 Burkholderiales bacterium
GCGCACCACCCGGATCGTCGAGGCGCTGAACGCGGCGGGACTCGAGGCCGAGACGAGCGGCTTCATCGAGAAGGAGTTCTGGGTGAAGCTGCTCGGCAACGTGAGCTTCAATCCGGTATCGGCGCTCACCATGAGCACGGCCGACCGCCTGATCGCCGATCCGGCGGTGAAGGCCTACATGGTCGGCATCATGCGCGAGGTGCTCGCGATCGGGCGCGCGGTCGGCGTGGACGCGCAGATCGATCCGGAGGCGCGCATCGACATGGCGCGCTCTCTGGGCGTCTTCAAGACCTCGATGCTGCAGGACCTCGAGGCCGGCAAGCCGCTCGAAATCGACGGGCTGCTCGCCGGCACGCTCGAGATCGCGCGCAAGGGCGGCGTCGCCGCGCCGCTCACGGAGAGCCTCTTCGGCCTGATCCGCGCCCGCGCGAGCGCCACCGGGCAATACGAGAGGCTCGCATGAGCGACGTCAAGATCCTCGATGCGGGCGACAAGCTGCTTTTCAGCGGCGCCGACGCCGATTCGGTCGGCGCCAAGCTCGCCTACTACGTGGGGCGCGGATCGAAAGTCGTCTCGCCGCTCTCGCAGGTGGGCAGCGCCTGGGTCGCGGCCTGCACGCCCCCGCTGCAGTCCGCCGCGGACACGACCTCGACGCTCGACCTCGCCGAGATCCTGAAGGCGCAGCAGAGCGCGGCCGCGCCCCGGGAAGAGCCGCGCAGCGACGGCGTCTGCGCCGTCGAGAAAGTGGGCTTCAAGCGCATGATCACCGGCCCGACGCGCGAGGCGGTCCAGGCCATGACGGAGCGCTTCCTCGAATACGGCGCCGGGATCCTGAGCGGCCCGGAAGAAGTCTTCGGGCAGTGGAGCGCGGTGTGCGACGTCGGCGACGAGCGCAAGAAAGGCGGCTGAGGTGATCTCCTGGCAGCTCTACCTCGCGTACGTCGCGGCCTGCTTCCTCGCGGCTTCCTGATCGGCGGCGGGATCTGGCTCACACCCTGACGCGGGCGCGGTGAAGCGCGCCTACGAGACGTCCGGGCGCTTGCGCAGCTCCGGAAGGATCGCGCGCTCGTAGAACTGCACGCCGACCTTCGCGATACGTTCCGGGCCGATCAGGGCGGCGGCGGCGTCCGGATCCTTCTTCCAGGCCTTGTATTCGTCCTCGTACGCGAGGCCCATCGACTTCGCGATGAGGTGCATGTAGTTGTACACCGGCGCAAGCCCGGCGGCATCGAGGCCGCAGAGCTCGCGATAGCACTGGTGGAACACCGTGACGGCCGCGTCGGCGCCGGTCTCGCGCACCGCCGCCACCATCCCGGAATGGATGTCCTTCAGCGCCTGCGGCAGGCCGGCGAACGAGGCGCACATGTAGCCCGGCGCGACGTGCTCGTGCTCGAGCACTTCCAGCCCCGGGATCATCGCCAGGAGCTCCGGCACCAGGCGGTTCACCGGCACGAGCTCCTGGAAGCCGACGTGCTTGTGGAGCGCGACGCGCATCGGCACCGGGTTCCTGAGGAGCGGCTTGAGCTTCGCGCGCTGCTCGTGCAGCAGCTCGACGAAATAGGTCATGCCGAAGGTGCGCTCGTTCGCGCGATCCATGAAGTCGTGCATGTGCGAGTGGCACGACGGGCACCAGGCGACGACGCGCTCGCGCTGCATGGCGTTGAAGCGCCCCACCGTGCGCGTCGCCATGCCGCCGGCGGCGGTCTGGTTCGGATCCTTCACCGTGCCGCAGCAGTAGTCCGGGCCGCCGGCCGGCGCCGCGTCGAATCCGAGCCCGCGCAGGACGTCCAGGCAGGCGTGGATGATGTCGCCGTGGCGAAGCACGTTGCATCCGTACCAGAAGGCGATCTTTTCCATCAGCTCCACTCCTTCAGCTCGTCGTCGGTGAGCTGCAGCCTGCCGAACGCGCGGATGCGGTTGAAGTAGTCGGGATCCTCCTTCGGCAGGATTTGCGCCGGCAGGCCGCGGCCGCCGAGCGCCGTCATGCGCGCAAGGCGCATCATCATCCTGGGATCCACGCTCTCCGGGCACGCCGGCACGCACGAGCCGCTGCGCGTGCAGACGCCGATCCAGCCGAGCGCCTCGGGCGTTCCCCGCTCGCCGCGCAGCACCGCGAGCACGCCCGGCACGACCTTCCTGCCGTCCGTAGCCGGCACCTTCGAGTACTTCGTCATCGGGCAGACCTCGAAGCATTTCCCGCACTGCGTGCAGGCGCCGAGGATGCGCTCGACCTCCTTCTCCTCGAAGGCCTTCAGCCGCGCGCCGATCTGCTCGCGGGGTAGACTCGCCATGCAGTGACTCTACCACCCGACCACCGCATGTGCGTCGCGCCGATGATGGACTGGAGCGACCGGCATTTCCGCTATTTCATCCGGCAGGTGAACGCGACGGCGTTCGTCTACACCGAGATGATCACGACCGGGGCGCTGCTCCACGGCGACGTGCCGCGGCACCTCGATTTCTCCCGCGAGGAGCATCCGGTCGGCCTGCAGCTCGGCGGCAGCGAGCCCGGCGAGCTCGCCCGTTGCGCCGGGCTCGGCGAGCGCTGGGGCTACGACGAGATCAACCTCAACATCGGCTGCCCGAGCGAGCGCGTGCAGCGCGGGGCTTTCGGCGCCTGCCTGATGGCCGAGCCGGACCTCGTCGCCGAATGCGTGAAGGCAATAAAGGAGAAGACTGGCCTCCCGGTCACGGTGAAGCATCGCATCGGCATCGATGCCGTCGAGGCGTACGGCTTCGTGCGCGATTTCGTCGGCACGGTGGCGCAGGCCGGCTGCCGCACCTTCATCGTCCACGCGCGCAACGCCGTGCTGAAGGGCCTCTCGCCGAAGGAAAACCGCGAGGTCCCGCCGCTCAAGTACGGCTACGTGCATCGCCTCAAGAGCGACTTCCCGCACCTCGAGATCGTCATCAACGGCGGGATCGTCTCGCGCGCGCAGATGGCGGAGCAGCTGGGGCACGTGGACGGCGTGATGCTCGGCCGCGCGGCGTATCACGATCCCTGGGTGCTGGCCGATTCCGGAAAGACGCGCCGCGCCGTCGTCCTGGAGATGCTCGAATACCTGGAAAGGAGCAGAACGTTTTCCGTTCGCAGCGTGGTGCGCCACATGCTCGGCCTCTACCACGGCATGCCGCGCGCGCGGCTCTGGCGCCGAATGCTGTCGGATGCGCGCCTGCTCGCGGCGAACGACCCCCGGCTGCTCGCGCAGGCGCTGCGCGAGGTCGAGGGGTATGATGACGCACCCGATCGGAGAGCCGAATGTCCGCCAACCTCAAGTCCGTCCAGTCCGCCGCTGTCCGCGCGCGCGTAAGCCGGGAAGAATGGGAGGTCCGCGTCGACCTCGCCGCCGCCTACCAGCTCGCCGCCATCTTCAAGTGGACCGACCTCATCTACACCCACTTCTCGGCGCGCGTTCCGGGCGCGCACGACTTCCTCGTGAATCCCTACGGCCTGATGTTCGACGAGATCACCGCGTCGAACCTGGTGAAGGTCGGCCCGGACGGAAGCGTGCTCGACGACCCGACGGGCATGGGCTACAACGAAGCCGGCTTCGTCATCCACGGCTGCATGCACGAGGCGCGGCCCGAGATCAACTGCGTGATCCACACCCACACGCGTGCCGGCGTCGCCGTCTCGGCCATGAAGTGCGGGCTGCTTGCGCTCAGCCAGCACGCGATGATGGTGCAGCAGCAGGTGACCTACCATGACTACGAGGGCATCGCGCTCGAGCTCGATGAGAGAAAGCGGATGGCGCGCGACATCGGCAAGACCTCCAAGGCGATGATCCTGCGCAACCACGGCCTGCTCACGCTCGGCGACAGCGTGCGCCAGGCCTTCGAGCTGATGTACTACCTCGACGCCGCGTGCCAGATCCAGGTGGACGCGCTCGCCGGCGGCATGGAGAACGCGCTCGAGATGTCGAGGCAGGCGGCCGACCTGGCCACCAGGCAGTTCGCCCGCGAGGGCCGCCCGGCGAACGAGAAGGACTGGCCGGCGCTGCTTCGCATGCTCGACCGGCGCGGGATCGACTACCGGAACTAGTCCGCGCTTTAATCCTGCGCGAGGTTCAGCTCGCGCACCGCGCGACGCCAGGCGTCGAGCTGCTGCGCGAGGAAGGCGCGGAATTCCTCCGGCGCCAGGCCTTTCGCCTCGAAGGCGTGCCGCGCCATCGCTTCCCTCGCCTCGGCCGAAGCGAGCACGGCCTGGATCTCGCGCGACAGCCGCGCCGTAAGGTCGGAGGGCATCTTCGCCGGCCCGAGCACCCCGTTCCAGGAGGTCACCGAGACGGCGCGCCGGCCGCCCTCTTCCAGCGTCGGCACGTCCGGCAGCAGCCCGCTGCGCGTCGGAAGAAGCGTGGCGAGCGCGCGTAGCCTGCCGTCCTTCACATAGGACACGCCGGTTCCGGCCGCAATCATGAACTCGATGCGCCCGGCCAGGAGGTCGGCGAACGCCGGCGCGTCGCCCTTGTAAGGGACATGGTGCACGTCCAGCTTCTCGGCCTGCAGCAGCTGCGCCGTGGAGACGATGCTCATCGAGTTGCCGGTCGCATAGTTCAGCTTGCCGGGATTTGCGCGCACGTGCGCCACGAGCTCGTCCATCGATTTCGCGGGCAGTGCCGGGCTTGCATAGAGGAAGAAGCCGAGCAGGCCGCCGAGCGACACCGGCGTGAAATCGGCGAGCGGGTCATACGGCGGATTTTTCCGCATCGCGGGCAGCGCCGACATCCCGGTGTTCGTTCCCCAGAGCAGGGTGTAGCCGTCGGGCGCAGAGCGCATGACGTCCGTCCCGGCGATGGCACCGTCCGCGCCCGCCTTGTTCTCGATCAGCACCGACTGGCCGAGGCGCTTCGAGAGCCCCTGCCCCAGGATGCGCGCCGCGACGTCCGCCGTGCCGCCGGGCGGAAACGGAACGACGAGACGGATGGGCTTCGAAGGGTATTGCGCGAACGCGCAAGCGCTCAGGGCAATGGACAAGAAAAAAGCAGCGAGCCTCATGCCGGGGCCTCCCTTCGCCGCGCCGGAAGGCTCAGCACGGTGAGGACCGCGAGCGCCGTCAGGCCGGACACAGTGTAGAACACGGCGCTGAGATAGTGATGGTCCACGAGCCAGCCGTAAAACACCGGCACCGCGAGCGCGCCGACGTCGAGCCCGGAATAAACGAACCCGTACACCCTTCCCGTCGCGCCCGGCGGCGTCGAGGCGCGCACGATGAGGTCGCGCGACGGCGCGGTGGCGCCGACGGAGAAGCCGGCGAACGCAAACGCGACCGGGAGCCCTTCGGGCGGCAAGGCGCCGAGCGCGACGAGCAGCATGCTCGCCGCGCTCCCCGAAAGCCCGATGGCGGCGACGCGGTCGTGCCGCTGCGTCCGCGTGGCGATGAATCCGCCGAGCAGCTGCCCCGACGCGCTGCCCACCATGTATGCCGTCAGCGCGATGGCGGCGAACGTCGCGGCGACGCCGAAGCGCAGCGTCAGGGCCGACACGGTGAATCCCTGCAGGCCCGCCAGCCCGGCCGAGTAGATCGCGAAATACGCGAAGCACATGAGCACCGCCGGCGCGAACAGGATGCCGACCTGCAGCGGAGCCCGCCGCGTTTCGGCGTGGCGCGGCGCCCACAGCCGCCGCGCGTTGAGAACGAGCAGCACCAGCACGGCGAAGCCTGCCGCGGCCGCGATGAGCACGCTCGCGCGCCAGCCGAGCGCCGCGCCGAGCGTGCCGCTGAAGAGCGGCGCGACCGCGAAGCCGAGCGAGCCGGTGATGCCGTGCGAGCTGAACGCGTAGCCGAGGCGCTTCTCCTCCACTTTGGCGTTCAGGATCGCGAAATCGGCGGGGTGATAGACGCTGTTGCCGAGCCCGGCGAGCGCAGCGCCGATGACAAGAAGTGTGTAGCTCGGCGAAACACTGATGAGGAAGACCCCCGCCACCTGCAGCGCGAGCCCGCCCATCAGGACGTTGCGCCCGCCGTAGCGGTCCACGATGAAGCCCGCGGCCGGCTGCGGCAGCGCGGAGAACACGTAGAACACGGTCAGCACGAGCCCGAGCGCGGCGTACGAGATGCCGAGCGACTCCTTCATCAGCGGGAAGAGCGGCGCGAGCACGAGCTGGTAGAAATGGCTCAGCGCGTGGCACAGCCCGATGAGGCCGATGACGATCGCGTCTTCGCGCTTCCTCATGCATTCTTCCTTGCGAACGCGGCCGCCGCGGCGAGCGTCTTTTCCGGCTGGTCGCGGAACGGCGCGTGGCCGCATGCCTCGAGCTTGAGGAGCTCGCAGGGGCCCTTTACTCTCGCGCCGATCTCGTCGAGCTGCGCCATGGTGCCGTACTCGTCATCGTAGCCCTGGATCGCGAGGACCGGGCACTGCACGCCCGGCAGGAACTCGCCGCGGATGTCCCAGCCGCCGAACTGCGGGTCGCGCCAGACGTCTGCCCAGCCGTAGAAGGTCTTCGCCGCGTCGCGGTGATAGCGCCCGAGCCGCTCGCGCAGGTCGGTCGTCTCGAACGTCTTCGCCGCCTTGCGGATCGATTCGATGCAGATGGGCTCGATGAAGACGTGCGGCGCCATCGCCACCACGCCCTTCGCCGGATGGCCGGCGCCCGCGAAGATGAGCGCGATCGAGGCGCCGTCCGAGTGACCGACGAGAATGGGCTCTGCAATTTCCAGCGCCTTCAGCACTTCGGGGAGGGAAGACAAAGCTTCCTCGTGCATGAAACGCACGGTGCGCCGCGGCTCCTGCAGCACATCGGACTGGCCGTAGCCGTAGCGGTCGTACACCAGCGCCGGCAGGCCGGCCGCCTCGGACAGCTTCGCGGGAAAGTCGCGCCACTGGCGGATGGAGCCGAGCCCCTCGTGGAGGAAGACCAGGGCGCGCTTGCCCGGGGCGGGATCGCCGACCCACTGGTACTCGAGTCGCCGGCCCGCGGCGGTGAGCTGCGGCATGGGTCCAGCGTAGCACGCGCTGACATAATCGCAGCCGATGCGTTTCGCTGCCCATCTCGCGCTTCTCGCGACCATCGTCCTCTGGGTCGGCAACTGGATCGTCGGGCGCGCGGTGCGCAACGACGTCACGCCGGCGGTGGCGACGCTCGGACGGATGCTGATCGTGGTGCTGAGCCTCGCGCCGTTCGCGCTCGCCGGCCTGCGCGAGCGCCTCGCCGCGCTGCAGCGCCCGCAGTGGAAGCTGCTGCTCCTCGCGGGCCTCTTCGGCGGCGGGCCGCACCTCGCCATGCAGTGGCTCGCGCTGCGCTACACCACCGCGACCAGCGCCACGCTCTTCGTCTCGACCGCGCCGGTGTTCATCCTGCTCCTCGCCGCGGCGTTCCTCGGCGAGCGCATCGTCGCGCGGCAATGGCTCGGCATCGCGGTCTCCTTCAGCGGCATCGCGCTCATCGCCTCCGACGGCGACCTGCGGGCGCTCGCCGGCCTCGAGCTCAACCGCGGCGACCTGCTCGCCGTGGGCTCGATGCTGCTCTTCGCCGCGTACACGGTGGCGCTCAAGCGCCGCAACGACGGCCTGAGCACGCTGCAGTATCTCTTCGTCATCTCGTGCGTCGGCGTGGTGGCGCTCGTGCCGTGGGTGGCCTGGGAGCTCGCGCACGGCGCGGGCGCGGTGCTGAACGGCTACGGCGTGCTCGCCTTCCTCTACTCCGGCATCTGCTCGTTCATCCTCGCCAACCTGGGGTGGAGCTACGCCGTGCCGCGCCTCGGCGCCGGGCGCGCCGGCGTCTCGATGCACCTCATGCCGGCGTTCGCGATCGTGCTCGCGGCGCTCTTCCTCGGCGAGCATCCGAGCTGGTACCACTTCGCGGGCATCGCGCTCATCATCGCCGGCGTCAGAGCTTCATCGGCTTCCAGTAGCCGGTGAGCTCGAGGTAGCCGCGCCCGGCCTCGCGGCCCTGCGCGTCGTAGGCGCGCACCGCGCCTTCCCAGTAGATCGTGCCGGTGCTCGCGCGCGCGTCGAGTTCCTGGTCGTCCATCAGCGGCTCGAGCCGCAGCGTGCGGCCGTCCTTCGTGACGCGCATCGACACCGGGTAGGCGACGCCGGTGCGCGGCGAAGTCCAGGTGCGAAGGACCTCGAACGCGACGCCCGGGGGCGCGTAATGCACCCCGCCCGCTTTGGAGCGCATGCGGAAGGCCATGAGCGAGCCGCCGTCGAGGAGGTTGATTCCGCACCAGTCCCAGCCGGCCGCTTCCGGCGCGAGGTACGCGCTCGACCACTCGTGATCCAGCCAGGCCGTGCCGCGCGCGGCGCGGCCATTCACCTGTCCGGAGACCTCGAGATGCGGGCGGCTGTAGTAATAGCTCGCCTCGTCGGGCCGATGGCCCTTGCGGCTGAAGCCGCGCTCGCCTTGCAGGACGATCTCCTTCCCGGAAATGGCCAGGTCGAGCTCCACCTCGCGCCCTTTCACGCGGGCGGAATAGGCGCTCCCCTGCTGCTCGAGGCGCCAATCGTCGATCCAGACTGCGGTGCGGCCCGCCTCGGCCTGCGCCAGGGAAAACCCCTCGCGCGCCGCGCGCTGCTCATGCACCAGCCGCCCGCGCGACGGATCGGAGACCGCCGCGTGCGCGAGCAGGATCTGCCGCGGGTTGAAGGCGCTCGGATTCGCGTCGTCGGCCTCGTTGCGCGCGCGGAAGAACGTCACCTGGAACCCGGCGGGCCAGTCGAGCCAGCCGGTGACGTACCACCACTCGGTGCGGAAGTCCGGGTGCGCGCCCTCGTCGCGCGGAAATTCGAGCCGCGCCCCGGGCAGCACGCCCGGAAAGACGGCCCATGCCGCGCTCCATTTCAGGAAGTCGCGCCGCCTCACCAGTCCTCCCGCACGGCGCGCACCGGGCCCATCCCCATCGCTTCGCGGCCCGAGGCAATGGCGGTCAGCACCGCGAGCGTCACGAGAACGGCGACCAGCGATGCGAGGAGCCCATAAGGCGGATGCAGCTCCATGCTCCAGTTGAACGATTGCCGGTTCACCACGTAAATGAGCACGAGGCTGATCGCGGCCCCGGTGACGAGGCCCGCGGCGGCGCCCAGCAGCGCGAGCAAGCCGCCCTCGGCGGCCAGCATCCCGCGGATCTCGCCCGGCGTGAGCCCGAGATGGCGCAGCATGCCGAACTCGCGCCGCCGCCCGAGAACGATCGCGCCGAGGCTGGACGAAAGCCCGAAAAGCCCGACGAGCACCGCCACTGCCTCCATCGCATACGTGACCGCGAAGCTGCGGTCGAAGATGCGCAGCGACGCCTGGCGGATCTCGCCCGGCGCCGAGAGCTCGAGCTGGCTCGCGCCGGGCAATCCGCGGATCGCCTCCATCGCCTCGGCCACCGTCGTGCCGGGCTCGAGCCACAGGCCGCCGTCGTTGATGCGCCGGTCGCCGGTGAGCGCGACGTAGTCCGAGCGGTTCATCAGCACCGCGCCGTGCTGCCGCGCGTAGTCGCGAAATACGCCTGCGACGACGAGCTTGCGCTCGCGCCCGGCGAGCGGCAGCGACACCACTTGACCCGGACGATAGCCGTAGAAATCGGCGATCGCTTCGCTGACCCAGAGCGCAGGCGGCTCGCCGCCCTTGCGCTCGTAGCGCTCGCTCACCACCGGAAAAGCGAGCGCCGCGCGGTCGCGCGCGATCAGCACGACCGGCGGCCGCGCCGGATCGAGCGTCACCCGGGCGGAGCGCAGGAAATCCGCGCGCGCGATCCCGGGTAGCGCCGCCAGCCGGGCGGCGAGCTCCGGCTCCACGTATCCCGTATCGCCGGCATAGCTGGTCCGGAAATAGAGGTCGGCGGGAAGCGCGGTGTCGAGCCAGCGATCGAGCGACTCGCGGAACGACGCCACCATCACGGCCATCGCCGCCATGAGCGAGAAGCTCGCCACGATCGCGGCGAGGCTCACCGCCGCCTGCCCGGGCGCGCCGCGCAGTTGCGCTAGCGCCAGCGTGAGGACCGGCGAGCCGAACGCCGGCGCGGCGCGGAAAGCAAGCCGTGCCACGGCCGGCATGAGCGCGATGCTGCCGACGAGAAAGCAGCCGATCGAGGCGTAGCCGAAGAGCGGCAGGCCGCGCACCGGCCCGAGCTGCGCGAGACCCGCCCCGGCCGCGAGCAGGGCAAGGCCCGGCCAGGCCTTTGCATGGCGCAGGATCGCCGGCGCGTCGCCCGCCTTCAGCGCCTGCGCCGCGGGGGTGCGCGCGGCATCGAGGGCGGGCAGCGCAGCGCCAGCGAGCGCGACCAGTACCCCGGCACCCAGATGGAGCGCCGCCGACAGCGGCGAAAAACCCAGCTGGGGATAGATGCCGCGAAACGCCCCCGCCCCGAGGTCGGCGCCGAAAGTGCGCACCGCGAGCCACGCGAGCGCGTAGCCGAGCGCGAGGCCGAGAAGCGCGCCCACGAAGCCGAGGCCGGCCGCCTCCAGGAGCACGAGGCGCGCGATGTCGCGCGTGCGCAGGCCGAGCACGCGCAGCAGCGCATGCTCGCCGCGGCGCCGCGCCACTTCGAGGGCCTGCGCCGAGAAGACCAGGAACCCGCCCGTGAAGAGCGCCACCATCGCGAGCACGTTCATGTTCACGCGGTAGGCGCGCGAGGGGTAGGCGCTCGCCGCCTCCAGCTCCGCGATGCGCGCCACCTGCACGCCCGGCGGCAGGAGCGCGGCGACGCGTCCGCGCACCGCCTCCGCGTCCGCGCCCGGCGCAAGCCGGATTTCGATGCGGTTGAGCTCGCCCACGCGATCGAGGCGCCACTGCGCGGTGGCGATATCCATCAGCGCCACCGCCCCCTTCAGGTCCACCTCGCCAGCCACGTGCAGCGCGACGGTTTTCTCCCCGACTACGAGCCGCAGCATGCCGCTTTGCGCGCGCCCGGCGGCCGCAGGCGACAGAAGCACCGCATCAGGCTTGAGCAGCTCCGCGTGGATCACGCCGTGCAGCGCAGCGTCGCGCAGCGTATCGATCGCCACCACGTGCAGCGTGCGCCCGGTGCCGGCGACTCCCGCGTCGAGCTCGAGCCCCGGGCTCGCCACGGCGACCCCGGGCAGGCGCGCGATGCGCGGGTAGAGCGAGTCGGGGAAACCGGACCTTCCGCCGCGAACCTCGAGGTCGGCCTCGCCCGCCAGCGTGCGCACCGCGGCCGCGACGTCGGCGACGGCGGCGCGGTTCACCAGATGCACCGCGTAGCCCAGGGCGACGCCGAGCGCGATGCCGAGCACGGAGAGCACGGCGCGCCCGCGCGGCCGGCGGGCGCCGAGGACGGCGAGGAGGCGCAGCACGCCCCATCTTAGACCTGAGGAACTAGGCCGGTCGGTAGCGGGTTATTCGCCCGGACGGCAGGGTTCGTGTCATGCGCCGCGCCGCCCTGCTCCTCGCCGTTCCGGCGCTGCTTGCCGGCTGCTCGGTGCTCGGCGACCCGCTCACCGCGGCAGTCGCCGGCGCCGGGACCTCCGCCGCGCTCGGGCACAGCCTGAACGGGCTCGCCTACCGCACCTTCACCATGCCGCTCGCCGAGGTCCGCGACGCCACGCTGGAAGCGCTGATGACGATGGGGCTGAAGCTGGAAGCGATCGCGGACACCGAAGAGGGGCAGCGCATCGAGGCGAGCGCCGAGCGGCGCTGGATCTACATCGATCTCGAGGCCATCAGCGCGCGCACCACGCGGATCAAGGTGGCGGCGAAGGACGGCGGCATCTTCTACGACGCCTCGACCGCCACCGAGATCGTGCTGCAAACGGAAAAGGCGCTCTTCCCCGAGGAGCAGTCGGCGTCGGTGGGCGCCAGCCGGCGCCACGCCCGGCGCTAGGGCAAGCCGCTAGCGCACGGGCAGGTTGTCCTGGTCGAGGGACTCGTCGGCGGACGCCGCCGGGTCGGGCTCGCGCGCGAGGAGGCGCTCGAGGCGCTCGACGTGCCGGTTCTCGTCGGTGGCCATCTCGGCGGCGAAGGCGCTCACGGCGTCGTCCTCGACGTGCTCGGCGACGTCGGCGTAGAAATTCATCGTGCGGCGCTCGGCGGAAAGGGCGAGCCGCAGCACGTCGCGGGTGGTCGTGGGCAGCGGCACCTGGTCGGCTTCCGGGCCCATGTAGTGCCAGGCGTATTCCCAGGGCGTGATCTGCGGCAGATCGCGGCCGGCGGTGCCGACGGCGAGCAGCTCGTACTGCTCGCGCTCCTCCTTGCCGATCGCCTCGAATTCCTCGGCGAGGTGGTCCATGCCGGCCTCGCGCATGCAGCGCGCGAGGACCTCGAAGCGCTTGGCCGCGTCATGCTCCATCACGAGCGCGTGCGCGTACAGCTCTGGAAGGGATCGGGGAAGTAGTCGTACGCCCATGTGCTCTCCGTTGGTGCGTACGTTATTCGGCGCAAGTTACGTCCCTATACGTCGAAGCTCCTGAGGACGTGGCCCGGACCGTACTGTCGTTCGGAATATTGCACGCCGTCATGCACCCGTAGTCCGTTGACCCAGACGCCGTGCACGCCGCGCGGCTCGCGGATCATGCGCGTGCCGCCGCCGGGAAGATCGCTCCTGCGCAGCAGCGGGGACAGTCCCACCTTTTCCGGGGAAAAGAGCACGAGGTCCGCCCACCTGCCGGGCGCGATCGTACCGCGGCCGCCGATGCGGTACTTGCGCGCCGGGTCGCTCGTCAGGCGGCGCACGCCCTCCTCCAGCGTGAGCGTGCCGGTCTCGCGCACCCAGTGGGCGAGGAGGTGCAGGCCGAAGCCCGCGTCGCAGAAATAGATGAGATGCGCGCCCGCGTCGGAGAGCGCAACCACGCCCGCCGGGTGCTTGAGGAGCGGCGCCACGCCGGCGTCGTCGTTCTGGAAGAGCTTCGCGACGAGCTGCGTGTCGAGCGGCAGGTCGAACACGTAGTCGAGCGGGTCCTTGCCCGCGCCGCGCGCGAGCTCGGTGACCGGCACGCCGTCCTGCTCGACCTGCGACCAGTCGCCGTAGAAAAGGATGCCCTGCTTCGGATTTTCGAGGTTTTCCCGGAACGCCTTCCTGAAGCCGTCGCTACGATAGATCCGCTCGCGATCCCCGGTCGCGGCCTGCTTCACGGGTCCGAATGCGTCGTGCGAGTAAAGCAGGTACGGCTCGCGCAGCGTAAAGTCGAATGAAAGCGGCTGGCAGCTCGTGTGGATGTAGACCTCGCGCCCGCGGGCGAGCGCTGCGGCGCAGCGCTCGTAGTACGTGATCGCCTTGCCCGGGTCGGCCTGGTTGTACATGGTGAGGACGGTCACCATGAACGCCGGGCGCCCGGTGTGCACGGCGATGTCCTCCATGAATTCCGGCGTCGCGCGCGGGCCCGAGGCGATGACGAACACGCCTTTGCCTTCCGTTCGCAGAATGTCGGTCAGGGCGAGGAGCTCTTCATCGCTCGCTATGGTCGAGGGCATCGGCCGGCCGCCCCAGCCGCTGTGGTTGGGCGAAAAGGAAGAGGCGAAGCCGATCGCGCCCGCCTTCAGCGCATCGCGAAGCGCGGCCTTCATAGCTTGCATCTGGCTTTCAGAAGGCGTCCCGCGCGAGGAAGCCTCCGCGCCCATGACGGCGGTGCGAACGCTCGAGTGCCCGGCGAGAACCGCGACGTTGGCGAACGGCCGGGTGCGCTCCAGGGCGTCGAGGTATTCGGCGAAGGACTCGAACTCCCAGCGCGTCCCGGAAACGAGCGCATTCAGGTCCATGCCCTCGACGACCGAGAGGTTGCGCATCATCGTCTCGCGCATCGCCGCCGGGCACGGCGCGATGCCGAAGCCGCAGTTGCCGAGCACCGCCGTGGTCACGCCGAGCGCGACCGACGGCGAGAGCGTGCGGTCCCACGTAATCTGCGCGTCATAGTGCGTGTGCACGTCCACGATGCCGGGCATGAGCGCGAGGCCGCCCGCGTCGAGGACTTCCCGGGCGCCCTCCGCGATCTTTGCCGAGACCGCGGCGATGCGCCCGCCCCTCACGCCGACGTCGCCGACGAAGCCCGGCGCGCCGGTTCCGTCGAGCACGGTGGCGCCGCGAATCACGAGGTCCAGCATGCGGCTATGGTGCCTGAAGTCCCGGTAAAATCGCCGCCAACGGTGGAACAAAAAACCCTCGGCCGCTACAAGATCCTCAGTGAGCTCGGGCGCGGCGCCATGGGGGCGGTTTATCGCGCCGTGGACCCGCTGATCGAGCGCGAGGTCGCGATCAAGACGCTGCTGCCGAACCTCCCGCCGGAGGTCATGGACGAGGTGCGCGAGCGCTTCATCCGCGAGGCGCGCTCCGCCGGCCGCCTCAACCACCCCAATATCGTCACCGTCTTCGATGTCGGCGAGCAGGACGGCGTCGCCTACATCGCGATGGAGCTGCTCGAGGGTCGCTCGCTGCAGGACCTGCTCAAGCAGGGGCGCCTGCCGTTCGAGAAGACCGCCGACCTCGTCGCGCAGGTCGCCGACGCGCTCGACGCGGCCACCCAGTTCAAGATCGTGCACCGCGACGTGAAGCCCGCGAACATCATGGTGGCGCCCAACGGCCGCGCCAAGCTCACCGACTTCGGTGTCGCGCGCGTCGATTCCTCCTCGATGACGCAGACCGGCGCGGCGCTCGGCTCGCCGAAGTACATGTCGCCGGAGCAGGTGCTCGGGCTGCCGGTGGACCCGCGCTCGGACATTTTCTCGCTCGGCGTGGTGCTCTACGAGATGCTCGCGCGGCGCACGCCGTTCGAGCGCCCGACCGACACCACCGTGTTCTCGCTCATGAACCGCATCGCGGGGGAGCCGCACCCGGCGCTGCGCACCGTCGACCCGCAGATTCCGGAGGGCTTCGACCGCATCGTCAACCGCGCTCTCGCCAAGAAGCCCGAGCAGCGCTACGCGCGCGCGGGCGACATGGCGGCGGAGCTGCGCGGGCTGGGCTATGCCGGCGCGGCGCCCGCTCAAGGCGGTGCGTACGAGAAGACCCTGCTGATGGGCGCGGCGCGCCCGGCGACGCAGGACCCGGCGCTCGCGACGAAGCTCGTCGCGGACCTGGAGAAGTTCACCAACGACTTCGAGCAGCAGGAGCAGGCGCGCCTGCGCGCGGAAGAGGAGGCGCGGCGCAAGAAGGAAGAGGCGCTGCGCCGCTGGGGCGAGGAGCAGGAGCGGCTGCGCGAGGCCGTCCACAAGACCGACGCCGCGGTCGCCGACAACACCGGCAGCATGCGGCGCGGCGCGCTCGATTTCCTCAAGAAGCAGGCGAGCACCACGCAGCAGCTGCGGGAGACCGAGGCCTCGGCGCGCGAGAAGGCGATGGGCGCGCTCGACGCAGCGATGCGCGCGGCATTCCAGTACCTCGCCGAGGTGGTGAAGGAGATGAATGCCCTCACGCCGGCGTCATCGCTGCCCTACGGGTTCCTGTATCTCGGCCAGCTCGCCGCGGTGAAGCTCTCGGAGGGCTTCGTGGACATGCGCCCCATCCACCTCCCGGGCAAGGACATCTGCGAGCGCGTCACCATGCGCTACCGCGTCACGCCGCAGTCGGCGCCGAAGGTCTCGGTCTCGGGCGAGGACATCAAGCGCTGCATCGAGTACCTGCAGGCGCTGAAGATCCAGTACAAGGCGCAGGCCGAAGGGCGCAACGATGCCGGCCGCGTCAACAAGGCGCAATTCCTCGTCTCGGGCTCGCTGCCCTGCGAGATCCTGATCCGCGGCGACTACCAGGCGCCGAGCGTGGTGATCGAGCTGCAGAACGTGCGCCGGCCGGGCAAGCAGGAGTGCCGCCTCGCCGTGGAGCAGCTCGAGCACGCCACGGACGACCTGGCGCGCTACGTCCTCGGCGTGGACGACGACTTCGAGAAGCTGGTCCGCAAGCGCTAGGCGCCCGCGGCGCTATTGCGGCGCCGGCGGCACCTTCGGCTCGCGCGGCAGCGTGAGCACCATCAGCCCGGCGAGGACGAAGAGCGTCGCGAGGATCCACACCGCGGTGCGCGCGTCGTAGAAGTAGCGCGTCGTGTCGATGTTGCGCGCGCGCTTGAGCTCCTTCGCGAGGTCGAAGTAGAAGAGCGTCCGCGCGCGCAGCTGCTCGAGGTCGGCCTGCTGCTCGAGCGCCTGGCGCGAGCCTTCGTCGAAGGTCGGCAGCTGGGTGAGGCGGCTCGATTGCTGCGCGGCGTTGTCGCCGGCGAGCACGCTGGCGAGGCCGATCGCGAACAGGATGAGCGCGATGCCGAAGTTGTAGATGACCAGAGCACGGTGCGTGACCACGGACGTTCCCCCTTTGCAGGCGCCACGGTGCGCTAAAATGCGCTGAATTTCAAGAGTTTTTCCTCGCCCCGGCCCATGGAGCGCGCGCCCTCTTCGTCCAATTTCATCCGCCAGATCGTCGAAGCCGACCTGGCCTCCGGCCTTACCAAGGCGGTGGTGACCCGCTTTCCGCCGGAGCCGAACGGCTACCTGCATTTCGGACATGCGAAGTCCATCTGCCTGAACTTCGGCCTGGCGCAGCAGTACGGCGGGCGCTGCAACCTGCGCTTCGACGACACCAACCCGACCAGGGAAGAGCAGGAATACGTCGACTCCATCAAGGAGGCGGTGCGCTGGCTCGGCTTCGAATGGAGCGGCGGCGAGCGCTATGCCTCGGACTACTTCGAGAAGCTCTATGCGTTCGCGGAGTCGCTCATCGAGCGCGGGCTTGCGTACGTCGACAGCCAGAGCGCCGAGGAGATGAAGGCGGCGCGCGGCAGCTTCACCGAGCACGGCACCGAGAGCCCTTACAGGAATCGTCCCGCCTCGGAAAGCATCGCCCTTTTCCGGGAAATGCGCGACGGCAGGCATGCCGACGGCTCGCACGTGCTGCGCGCCAGGATCGACATGAAGTCGCCCAACATCAACCTGCGCGACCCGGTGATGTACCGCATCCGCCATGCGCACCACCACCGCACCGGCGACAAGTGGTGCATCTACCCGACCTACGACTGGGCGCACGGCCTCTCCGATTGCATCGAGGGCGTCACGCACTCGGTCTGCACGCTGGAGTTCGAGGACCACCGCCCGCTGTACGACTGGTTCAACCAGCGCGTCGCCGAGGCGGGCTTCTTCGAGCCGCCGCTGTCGAAGCAGATCGAGTTCGCGCGCCTCAACCTCACCCACGTCCTGCTCTCGAAGAGAAAGCTGATCCAGCTCGTCGAGGAGAGGCACGTCGAGGGCTGGGACGACCCGCGCATGCCGACCCTCGCCGGCGCGCGGCGCCGCGGCTACACGCCGGAGGGATTCCGGCTCTTCGCCGAGAAGATCGGCGTCGCCAAGGAGAACTCGCTCATCCCGTTCGAGGAGCTCGAGGCCTCCATGCGCGAGCACCTGAACGAGGTGGCGCCGCGGCGCATGGCCGTACTTTCGCCTCTGAAGCTGGTCGTCGAAAACTACCCGGCGGACAAGGAAGAGCTCTGCGATGTCCCGAACCATCCGCAGAAGCCCGACTGGGGCAAGCGCCAGGTCCCATTCTCGCGCGAGCTCTGGATCGAGAGCGACGACTACCAGGAGAAACCCGAGAAGGGCTTCTTCCGCCTCTTCCCGGGCAACGAAGTGCGCCTGCGCTACGGCTTCGTCGTCAAGTGCCTCGGCATGGAGAACGGCGTCGTGAAGGCCACGTACTACCCCGAGACCAAGTCAGGCACCGCCGGTGCCGACTCGCGCAAGGTGAAGGGCAACATCCACTGGGTGAGCGTGAAGCACGCGTTCGGCGCGCAGGTTCGCCTCTACGACCGCCTCTACAAGGTGCCGCAGCCCGCCGACGTCTCCGACCTCAATCCGCAGTCCATGCAGGTCGCGCTGGCCTACCTCGAGCCCTCGCTCGCGCTCGCCGAGCCCGAGGAGCGCTTCCAGTTCGAGCGCCACGGCTACTTCGTCGCCGACCTGCGCGATCCGCGCAGCTTCAACCGCACCGTCTCGCTTCGCGATTCCTGGAAGAAATAACGGGCGCCTGGAAATCAGGGACGCACCACGTTTTCCGCGGGAGCGGACGGTCGTGGGAGCTCAACCCGGCAGTGGCGAAGAAGTGCTCGAACGTCCGATTTGGGCTCGAAAGCGGCCGATCGAAAAACGTGGTGCGTCCCTGATTATCGGGCCGGGATCGTGCGCAGGTATTTGACGATGGCGGCGAGATCGTCGGGCGACATGCGCGCGTACCAGTCGAAGCCCATCGGCGGCCGGAGCTTGCTGCCGTCCTTGCGCACGCCCTGGGTGATGGCGCGCTTGATCTCGTCGTCGCTCCAGGCGCCGATGCCGATTTCCTTGTGCGGGGTGATGTTGCGCGCGACGGTGACGCCCCAGGGGCCCTCGAAGCGCTCGCCGCCGGTGCCCATCGCGCTCCAGTCGCGCTTGCCCTTGACGAGCGGCGTGTGGCATTCCATGCAGTGCCCGATGGTGACGAGGTAGAAGCCCCGCTTCACCGGATCCCTCATCGCGCTCTCGGGCATCGGTTTCTCCGCGCCGGGCGGCGGCGAGCTGATGGTGAGCTTCTTCACCTTGTAGACGTTCGGCGGGACCTGGTTCGACACCGGCGCCTGCGCGCGGATGTAGGCGACGACGCCTGCCATGTCCTTCGGCGTCATGATCCTGTAGAAGATGTACGGCATCAGCGGCGCGAGCTGCTGACCGTTCGGCCGCTTGCCCGTGCGCAGCGTGTGCTCGAGCTGCTTCGCCGACCAGCTTCCGATGCCGGTTTCCTTGTCGGGCGTGATGTTCGTCGGGTGCGCCTTCCATTCCGGCGTGTCGATCTCGGGGGCCGGGCTGCCGGCGTAGAGCTTCGACGTGTCGAGGACGCCGCCCGCAGCGCGCGGCGTGTGGCAATTGCCGCACGTAAGAATGCCCTCGACGAGGTACCTGCCGCGCTCCATCGGCGTTTGCGCCAGCGCGGGAGCCGCGAGCGTGCAGAGCAATGCGAAACCGAGCGCCCTCATGGATTCCCCCTCCTTCTCCTAAAAAGGCTTTTGCGGACCGACGGTCAGGCGGCGCATGTGGCGCCGCCGGCCGTGGTAGTCGTTGATGGCGTTGTGCTGCGTGCAGCGGTTGTCCCAGACGGTCAGCGTGCCGGGCGTCCAGCGCACGCGGCAGGTGAACTCGGGACGCGTCTGGTGCGCCTGGAACCAGTCGATGAGCGGCCGGCTCTCCTCTTCGGTCATGTCCTTGAAGCGCACGGTGTGGCTGCGGCTCACGTAGAGCGCCTTGCGCCCCGTGTCGGGGTGCGTGCGCGCGACCGGATGCTCGTACTGGTAGCGCTCGGCCGACTCGGTGCCGTGGATCTTCATGCCGCTGATGTTCTTGTGCAGGTCGTGGCGCCCGCCCGAGTGCTTCAGGCCGGCGCTGTTGATGCCGATCAGCTTGTCCGCGAGCGTGCGCATGCCCTCGGAGAGCGCGTCGTAGGCCGCGCGCGTGCTGGCGAAGAGCGTATCGCCGCCGTAGGCCGGGCTCTCGACCGCGTAAAGGAGCGTGGCGAGGGGCGGCTGCGCGAGATAGGTCGTGTCGCTGTGCCAGTTGCCGCCGAAGTTCTTCGTCTCGTCCTCGGCCTTCACGATCTCGAAGATGTGCGGGTAGCCTTCCATGCCGGTGACGAAGGGATACTCGCAGGGCGGGCCGAAGCGCGCGCCGATCTCCATGATGTCGGCGGGCTCGAGCGCCTGGCCGCGGAAGACGAGCACCGAGTGCTCGAGGAACGCCGCGTGGATGCGGGCCCAGGCGGCGGCATCCGCCTGCGCGAGCGAAACGCCGCGGATCTCGGCGCCGAGGGCGCCCGCCAGGGGCTCGATTATCATGCGGCCATTATGACAAAACGCATTGCGATCGTAGGGGCCGGGGCGCTCGGCGGATATGTCGGCGGCAGCCTCGCACACCTGGGCCACGACGTGACCATCGTGGATCCCTGGCCCGAGAACGTGGAGACCATCCGGGCGCGCGGCCTGGAGCTCGACGGCGTCACGCCGGAGGAGCGCTTCACGGTGAAGAGCCTGCGCATGCTGCACGTCACCGAGGCGCAGGCGCTCGCGAAGACGCCGGTCGACGTCGCGATGGTGGCGATGAAGTCCTACGACACGCTCTGGGCCACCGCGCTCATCGCGCCTTACCTCGCGCCGGGCGGCTTCGTCGTCTCGCTGCAGAACTGCCTGAACGAGGAGACGATCGCCGGCGTGGTCGGCTGGGGCCGCGTGGTCGGCGTCGTGGCCTCGCTCATCTCCGTGGATCTCTACGAGGCCGGGCGCGTGCGCCGCACCATCCCGAAGGGCGGCGACAAGCACACCGTGTTCCGCGTCGGCGAGCCGCACGGCCGCATCACCCCGCGCGTCGAGGAGCTCGCGCAGTGGTTCCGCGGCATCGACAGCGCCAAGGCGACCTCGAATCTCTGGGGCGAGCGCTGGTCGAAGCTGGTGCAGAACTCGATGGGCAACCCGGTCACCGCCGCGACCGGCCTCACCACGGGCGACACGATGCGCGACGCGAAGATCCGCCGCTTCTCGATCCGCCTCGCGGGCGAAGGCGTGCGCGTCGGCCGGGCGCTCGGCTTCCAGCTGGAGAAGATCCGCGGCATCGACCCCGAGCAGCTCGCCCTCGCCGGCGAAGGCGACGCGAAGGCGCTCGCCGAGGTCGAGGCGGTGCTCACGCCGAAGGCCGGCGCCAACCCGCGCGAGGCGATCCAGCGGCCCTCGATGGCGCAGGACATCCTCAAGGGCCGGCGCACCGAGATCGACGCGATGAACGGCGCCATCGCCCGCAAGGGCGCCGAGCTCGGCCTCCCGGTCGCGGCCAACGCGAAGATCACCGGCATCGTCACGCGCATCGAGCGCGGCGAGATCAAGCCCTCGCCGTCGCTCCTGACGGAGTAACATGGGCGCGTGAGGCCCGCCCTCCTCGCGCTTCTTCTGGCCGCCGCCTCGCCCGCGCTCGCGGACGAGCCGCCGAAGAAAATGGAGTCCGACCGCCCCATGGCGGGCAAGATGAAGAAGCCCGGCATGAAGCAGCGCGACGTCAAGCGCCAGTCCGAGAAGAAGGAGCGCGAGATGCAGCCGATCCTGCGCAAGGAAGAAAAAGCGATGGAGCCGGCGCGGTGATCTCGTTCCGGCGGCTGGGCGGCACCTTCTTCGGCGAGGCGAGCGCGGTCGACCTGCGAGCGGTTTCCGACCGCGCGACGCTGGAGGAGATCCGCGCGGCGATGGACGAGCATGCGGTGCTGGTCTTCCACGACCAGCGCTTTGCCGACGCCGAGCAGCTCGCGTTCGCCGAGCGCTTCGACGGCGAGCTCCACAGGAAGACCGGCGCCGCGGTGCTGCGCAAGAACCGCTTCGGCGACGATGCGCTCACCGACATCTCGAACGTCGACGAGCACGGCGCGCTGCTCGAGGCCGGCGACCGCCGGCGCGCGTACTCGCTCGGCAACCGGCTCTGGCACACCGACGCCTCCTTCCAGGATCCGCCGGGCCGCTACTCGATGCTGCACGCGCGCGTGGTGCCGCCGGTGCGCGCCGACACCGAGTTCGCCGACCTGCGGGCCGCGTACGACGCGCTCGACGGCGCGCTGCGCGCGAAGCTCGAGGGGCTGCAGGCGCACCACTCGATCGCCTACTCGCGCGAGACGCTCGGCTTCGAGTTCTCGCCGGAGGAGCGCGACAAGCTGAAGGGCGCGGTGCAGCCGCTGGTCCGCACGAATCCGCGCACGCACAGGCGCTCGCTCTACCTCGCCTCGCACGCCTCGCGCATCATCGGCTGGCCGGTGCCCGAGAGCCGGCTGCTGCTGCGCGACCTGGTCGAGCACGCGACGCAGCCGCAGTTCGTCTATCGCCACGAATGGCGCCTCGGCGACCTCGTGATCTGGGACAACCTCGCCACGATGCACCGCGCGCGGCCGTTCGACGACGTCACGCACCGGCGCGAGCTGCGCCGCGTGACGACGCTCGACGTCGCCTGAGCTTCTACTTCAGGACCACCCGGCCGTCGGGAACGTTCGCCGCCACGAGCGCGAGCAGCTTGTCGAGGCGGATCGGCTTCGCGTGGTAGCCGACCGCGCCGAGGTCGCGCCCGCGCAGCTCGCCCTCCTCCATCGTGGTGAGGAAGATGACCGGGAAGCGCGGCAGGGTCTTGTCGGCGCGCAGCGCGGCGATGAACTCGAAGCCGTCCATGTGCGGCATCTGCACGTCGGTGATGATGAGATCCGGCGCCTGCCGCAGCACGAGATAGCCCGCGGCGATGCCGTCCTCGGCCACCTGCACGTCGTAGCCCGCGTTGCGCAGGTGCATGTCGAGCAGCTGGCGCATGTTCGGGTTGTCGTCGACGACGAGGATGCTGGCCGCCATGGCAGTGGAACTCTAAACCACTTATCATCGATTTCATGAGCGAGAAACCGAAGTGGAAGCTCGACGGCGTGCGCGTGGTGCGCGCCGACGAGCTCGACATCAACACGGCGCAGACGCCGGGCATGAACCGCGCCGCGGCGATCACCCATGCCCGCGCGGGCGCGGAGAAGCTCTGGGCCGGCACCGTGGTGATCCACCCGAAGGCGAAGACCGGCGCGCACCACCATGGCCCGGTGGAGAGCGTGATCTACGTGGTCAGCGGAAGGGCGCGCATGCGCTGGGGCGAGCGCCTCGAGTTCGTCGCCGAGGCCGGGCCCGGCGACTTCATCTACGTGCCGCCCTACGTGCCGCACCAGGAGATCAACGCGAGCGACACCGAACCGCTGTCGTGCGTGCTCTGCCGCAGCGGCCAGGAGCCGGTCGTGGTGAACCTCGACATCCCCATCGTCGAGAAGCCCGAGGAAGTGCACTGGGTGGACAACATCCACCCCCCGCCAGGCGAGACGCGCGGCAAGAAGCGCTAGGGCGCGCTACTTCAGCACGCCGGCCTGGCGCGCCATCTCGCTCACGCGCTGGTGCTCGTCCTTGATCTCGGCGACGAGCTTCTCGGGCGGCTGGTAGTCCGCCGCGATGCCGAGCGGCTTCAGGCGCGCCGCGAGCGCTGGGTTGCGGATCGCTTTCTCGAGCGCCGGCACCAGCACGCGCGTCACCTCCGGCGGCACGCCCGCCGGGGCGAAGATGGCGGTCCACACGCCGAAGAGCGGCTGGCTGTAGCCGAGCTCGGCGAGCGTCGGGATGCTCGGGTAGTCGTCCCACTTGCTGGAGATCGCGAGCCCGCGCACCGCGCCGCTCTGCAGGTGGCCGGTGAGCGTGCCGAGCGCGAGGATGACGCCCTCGATATGCCCCCCGAGCATCGCGGTCACGCCGGGCACCGCTCCGGTGTACGGCACCATCGTGATGCCGGCGCCGGTCAGCTTGTTGATCGTGCGCACGCAGAAGTCGCCGACCGAGCCGACGCCCGCGGTGCCGATGCGCACCTTGCCGGGATTCTTCTTCGAGTACTCGACCATCTCCTGGAACGTCTTGAAGGGCTGCGTGCTGCCGACCGCGAGGATGCTCGGCGTGCGCATGGCGAGCGCGAGCGGCGTGAGGTCCTTCAGCGGATCGTAGTTCGCCGCCTTCGGGTCGATGATCGCGCGGAAGACCAGCGCGGCGTTGTTCGGGATGCCGATCGTGTAGCCGTCCTTGGGCGCCTTGACGAGCAGGCTCGCGCCGAGCGCGCCGCCGGCGCCCGGGTGGTTCGCCGGCACGACCGGCACTTTCAGCTCGCGCGACACCTCGTCGCCGATCGCGCGCGCCGCGGTGTCCGTCGCGTCGCCCGCGGCGAGCGGAATGATGAAGGTGATCGGCCCGGACGGGTAACCCTGCGCCCATGCGCCTTGTGCCAGGGCCAGGGCGAGCGCGAGCGCCGCGCCGGCGATTGTCGTGATCATTTTCATTGTGTCCTCCTCGCACGGATGCTAATACAGGAAGCGTGACATTCCGAACCGCCGCCGCCCTCGCGCTCGCCGTGGCTGTCTTCGCCGTGCCCGCGCTCGCCCAGCCGCTGCGCGTGGTCTCGGACAAGGCGGTCTCCGGCTTCACGCACGCGGAGTCGGTCGCCTACGATCCCGCCGGGCGCGTTTTCTACGTGAGCGACTTCGGCAGCCACAAGCTCGACCCGACGCTCAAGGACGGCAAGGGACGCATCATGAAGCTCGCCCTGGACGGAAAGGTGGCCGACGCGAGCTTCCTCCCGGCGCCGGGCGAGACGCCGCTCAACAAGCCCAAGGGCATCTGGGTCCACGGCAACCGGCTGTGGGTCACCGACATCGACGCCGTCTGGGTCTTCGACCTCAGGACAAGGAAAGGCCGAAGGCTTGCGCTGCCGCAGGCGAAGTTCGCGAACGACGCCGCGGTCGCCGGCAACGCGCTCTACGTGAGCGACAACGCGGCCGACAAGCTCTACCGCATCGAGCCCGCCGATTTCCTCAACACGCGCGGCGAGCCGGCGGTCGCCGCGGTGCTCGACGGCGCGAAGGTGCACCCGAACGGCCTCTACCCCGCCGCCGACGGCACGCTCCTCCTCGGCGGCTTCACGCCGAACAGGCAGAACCCGCTCTATGCCTACGGCCGCGGCCGTGCCAAGGCGCTCTCCGGACCGCTCGGCAGGATCGACGGCCTCTATCGCATGGCCGATGGCACGGTGCTCGGCACGGACTGGGACACCGGGTCGCTCTTCCTGTGGACGAAGAAGAGCGGCATGACGAAGCTCGCCGCCGGCTTCAAGGGCCCGGCGGACTTCTGCGTCGTGCCGCAGAAGTCGGGTTACCTCGTCGCCGTGCCCGACCTCGTGCAGGGCAGCATCCGCCTCATCCAGCTCGCCCGCTAGGCCAGGCCGAAGATCCCCGCCGCGGCCCCGGCGGCCAGCAGGATGAGCGGATTCAGCCGCGTGAAAAGCACGGCCAGCGCCGCGGCGAATGCGAGCACGTAGCCGCGCCAGCCATGCTGTCCCGAGCTCAGGAGCAGCCAGCCGCTCGCGAACATGAAGCCGAGCGCGACCGGCGCCAGGCCGCGGCGGATTGCGAGCGCGAGGCGCGAGTTCTCGGCGCGCGCGTGCAGCGACATGACGAAGAGCGAGAACGCCGTCGCCGGCAGGAACACCGCGATCGTCGCGGCGATCGCGCCGGGCCAGCCGGCCGCCTGCAGGCCGACGAGCGGCACCCAGAGGGCGTTCGGCCCGGGCGCCGCCTGGCCGAGCGCATAGACGTCGGCGAACTGGCGCGCGCTCACCAGCCCGCGCTCGTCCACCACGTAGCGGTACATGTCCGGCATGACGACGCTCAGGCCGCCGATCGCCATCGAGCAGAGCATGAGGAAATGCAGGAAGAAGGCGGCGAGGTCCGACATCAGCCTCGCCCCCTCCACGCGAGGAAGATGGCGAGCGGGCCGAGCGTGCCCATCACGTAGACGAAGGGCCATCGCATCACGCCCATGCCGGCGAACGCGGCGAGCAGCAGCACCCAGGGCTTGACCGTCCTCGGCAGCGCCGCGGCGAGGCTCGCGCCGTTCGCGAGGATCAGGCCCGCCGCGACCGCGCCCATGCCGCCGAGCGCGCGCTGCACCAGCGGGGCGCCGCCGTAGCGCTGGTAGAGCGCGCCCAGCGAAAGCACGATCACGAGCGGCGGCCCGATCAGCCCGGCCACCGCGGCGAGCGCGCCGCGCCAGCCGCCGAAGCGGTGGCCGATCATGACCGAGAGGTTGAAGACGTTCGGCCCCGGGATGAGCTGCCCCATGGCGAAGCCTTCGAGGTACTCCTGGTCGGTGAGCCACTTCTTCTGCTGCACGACGACGCGGCGCATCCAGAAATTGACGCCGCCGAAGCCGGAGAGGCCGACTCGCGCGAACGTGAGGAACAATTCGAGCGCAGGCTTCCTGATTTGACTCGGTTGCATCGAGACTGATAATGCACCATCGGAGGATCGCGATGGCGAAGCTGTTCGCGCTTCTGCTGGCCCTCGTGCCCGCCTGCTCGCAGGCGCAGCGCGTGCTCGACCTGCCGCAGCAGGCGGGCTTCAGCGCAGCCGAGGTGAACGCCTACGCCGCCCGCACCTACGGCGCCCGCCTGCGCGCGCTGCGCGCCGCGCGGCGCCTCGATCCCGATCCGGCGCTCAAGGAACGCCTGCAGCGCCTGATGGCGCGCCTCGAGCGCGCCGCGGCCTACGAGGTGCCGGCATCCGGGGCGATCGCCTGGGAGATCCACGCCTGCTCCGGCTGCGACGAGAACGCGTCCTCGCGCCCCGGCGGCAAGCTCCTCGTGTCGGCCGAGTTCATCGCCCGCCTGCAGCTGCGCGACGAGGAGCTCGCGTACCTGCTCGCCCACGAGATGGGGCACGTCCTCGCCCAGCACGCGCGCGAATTCGCCTCGGCGGCGCGCTACTTCGTCGACAACGGCGCGCGGCGGACCTACGGGGACATCGAGAACGAGCTCGGCCAGAACCTGGGCGTGATGCTGCGCATGCAGCCCGTGTCGGTGCAGCAGGAGCTCGAGGCGGACTACATCGGCTTCGTGCTCGGTGCGCACGCCGGCTTTGCGCCGGAAGCGATGCTCGGGCTGCTTCGCAAGCTCGCACCCGAGCGCGGCGCGCTCGTCGACACGCACCCGAGCGCGCCGCAGCGCCTGGAGCAGGCGCGCGCCATGCTGGATGCGATGCGGCGCCTCGCCGCCCGGCCCGTCAGCTGAGCGCTTTCCTGAAGAGCGCGAGCGTGCGCTCCCACGCGAGCTGCGCCTGCGCCTCGACGTAGCGCGGCGTCGAGTTGTTGTGGAAGCCGTGCATCGTGCCCGGATAGACGTGCATCTCGTAGCGCACCCCCGCGGCCCTGAGCGCCTTCTCGTAGCCCGGCCACATGGAGTCGATGCGCTCGTCCTTCTCGGCGTAGTTGACCAGCAGCTCGGCCCGGATCTTGCGCACTTCCGCGGCCTCGGGCGCGGCGCCGTAAAACGGCGCCGCCGCCTGCAGCGCATCGCCCATCTCGCAGGCGAGCCAGTTCACCGTGCCGCCTCCCCAGCAGAAGCCGGTGGCGCCAAGCTTCGCAGTGGAGAACGCATGCGCCTTCAGAAACCGGGCGCTGTTCAGCATGTCCGTGCGCAGCTTCGCCGGGTCGAGTTTCGCCTGCAGCTCGCGGCCGTCGTCGTCGTTGCCCGGGTAGCCGCCCGCCGGATACAGCCCGTCGGGCGCGAGCGCGACGAAGCCCGCCACTGCGACGCGCCGCGCGACGTCCTCGATGTACGGATTCAGGCCGCGGTTCTCGTGCACGACGAGCACCGCCGGCCACGGCCCCTGCCCGGCCGGGTGCGCGAGGTAGCCCTTCATCGCACCGGAATTTCCGCCGGGCGACGGGTAGGTGACGTAGTTCGCCTTGATGCGCGGGTCGGTGAAGGAGATGGTCTGCGCGAGCGCATAGCGCGGGAAGAGCGCCTGCGCCATCGCGAGCCCGCCGGCGCACAGCGCCGCCGCGCGTGCGAGGAACTCGCGGCGGTCCATGCGCCCGTGGCAGTACTCGTCGTACAAACCGAAAATACGCTCGTCGATCATCTGAGTTGTCCGAAGAAGCGCTTCATGATGGGACCGATCCGCCTCAGCTCCTGGCGGTGCGCGGCCGCGAGCCTGGCGAGGAGGTGGCGCCCGCGCTCGGTGAGGCGCAATTCCACCTTGCGCCGGTCGGCGGTCGAGGGCTGGCGCACGACCAGGTGCTCCTCGACCAGGCGGTCGACGAGGCCGACGGCGCTGTTGTGCTTGATGAGGAGCTGCTGGGCGAGGTCGTTGATGGTGACGCGCCGGTCCTCGGGGCAGGCGCGCAGGACGAGCATCGCCTGGTAGTGCTGGCCGGTGAGGCCGGCCTGCGCGGCCGCGCCTTCCGAGAAGCGCAGGAACCCGCGCAACGAATGTCGGAAGGCCGCCAGCTGCGCATAGTCGCGAGTGGCGAGCCTGTAGCGGCGCTCGGCCTTTCTCAATTCAGGCATCTCTGCCTCTCCCGCCACCATTTTGCCACCAGGGCGCGGAATGCGGATAATATCGCGGCGCGATATACCACTATATCGCTCCGCGATATACCAATCCAGGAGGAGGACGTAATGGATCATTCGGAATTCGGCCGCCGCGATTTCCTGCGCACCGGCCTCGGTCTCGCCGGCAGCCTGGCGCTGCCCGGCTTCGTCTCGCAGGCCTTCGCCCAGGACAAGGCGATCGGCACCTTCCCCGCAGGCGTCCAGGGAAGCGACGTCTTCATCGGCGCCGCCGTGCCGCGCACCGGCACCTACGCCGAGCAGGGCGAGGACGAGCTCAAGGGCTGGCAGCTCGCCGTCGAGCACCTGAACAGCGGCAACGAACTCATCCGCAAGATCTCGCCCAAGACCAAGAAGGGCGTGCTCGGCAAGACGGTCAAGCTCCTCGTCGCGGACTCGGCGGCCAAGCCGAACGACGCGGTGCAGGCGGAGCAGCGCTTCATCACCGAGAACAAGATCATGCTGATGACCGGCTCGACCTCGAGCGCGGTCGCGGTGGCGCTCAACAAGCTCGCGCAGCGCGAGAAGGTGCTCTACACCGCCGGCATCTCCGGCTCGAACGACACCACCGGCAAGGACTGCGTGCGCTACGGCTTCCGCCAGAACTTCTACGGCGAGACCGCGGCGAACGCCATCGGCCCGGTGCTGCTCAAGGCCTACGGCAAGAACAAGAAGATGGCGTTCATGACGCCCGACTATACGTACGGCCATACCGTCACCAAGTCGACGAGCGACTACCTCAAGGAGCACGGCGGCTGGACCATGGTGACGAACCAGGTCTCCCCGCTCGGCGCCACCGACTTCAGCTCCTACCTCACGAACATCGCCAACTCCGGCGCCGAGGTGCTGCTGAACGTCAACTGGGGGCGCGACGCGGTGCTCTCCACGCAGCAGGCGAAGCAGTTCGGCGTCATCCCGAAGATGAAGCTCGTCATCCCCTACCAGATCCCGTTCCTCGCCAAGAACACCGGCGCCGAGCTGACCGAGGGCGTGTACGCGGCGACCGACTTCTGGTGGACGCTGGAGGACAAGTTCCCGCTCGCGAAGATGTTCGTCACCGACTTCCGCAACAAGTACGGCTACTACCCCGAGTGGGGCGCGGAGAACGCGTACATGTCCTTCGCCATGTGGGCCGACGCGGTGGAGCACGCCGGCAGCTTCTATCCGCCGGACGTGATCAAGTCCTACGAGGAAGGCCGCAAGCTGCAGTCGATGGTCGGCGAGGTCTACATCCGCAAGGAAGACCACCAGCTGGTGCGCCCGGTGATCATCGTGCGCGGCAAGACGCCGAAGGCGATGCGCAACAAGGAGGACTTCTGGGAGGTGACCGAGGTCGTGCCCGGCGCGCCGCTCATGCAGAAGCCCGACGCGTTCGGCTGCAACCTGGGCGACTACACCTAGAAGAAGGTGCTCAGCTGGGCTAACTTCGGCTCGCAGCTGTTCAATGGCCTGGCGCTGGGGGCGCTGCTTGCGCTCATAGCGTCGGGCCTCACCATCATCTACGGCACGCTGGGCGTGCTGAACCTCGCGCACGGCGCGATGTTCATGCTCGGCGGCTACGCGGGTTTCGTGGCCTGGCAGGCGACCGGCTCGTTCGTCGCCGCGGTCGCCGCCGGCACGCTCGCGCTCGGCGTGCTCGGCGTCGTGATGGAGCGCGTGATCATCCGCTACTTCTACGCGCGGCCGCACGAGGACCAGCTGCTCGTCACCTTCGGCCTGTCCATCGTGTTCGTCGAGGCGGTGCGCTGGTTCTTCTCCAGCGATTCGAAGACCGTGCAGGCGCCCTCGGTCTTCTCCGGCATCACCAACCTCGGCTTCATGTTCTACCCGACCTACCGGCTGGCGGTGGTCGGCATCTGCGCGCTGGCGCTGCTCGCGCTCTTCCTCGTCCTCTACCGCACGCGCCTCGGCATGATCGTGCGCGCCGGCATCGAGGACGCGGTGATGGTGGACTCGCTCGGCATCAACGTCGACCGCGTCTTCATGGTGGTGTTCGGCATCGGCGCCATGGCGGCGGGCTTCGCCGGCATCATCAACGCGCCCATCGTCTCGCTCAGCCCCGAGGTGGGCGAGCAGATCCTGGTGCAGACCTTCGTGGTGGTCGTGATCGGCGGCGTCGGCTCCTTCCCGGGCGCGGTGCTCGGCGGCCTCATCTCCGGCGAGATCATCAGCCTCACCTCGATGGTGAACCCAGGCTACGCCTACGTGATGCTGTTCGCCGCGATGACGCTCGTCCTCATGCTCCGCCCGCGCGGCCTGCTCGGGGCCGTGGGCAGGGAATGAACGCCGATCGCCTGCTGAGCAGGCAACCGCCCTTTCTCGTCGAAGCGCTCACGGCGGCCGCGCTGATCGCGGCGCCGTTCCTGCTCCCCTATTTCGACGCGGCGCCGAACACGGTGAACCGGATCCTCGTCTGGGGCCTGTTCGGCATCGGCTTCGACATCCTGTTCGGCTACACCGGCCTGCTCTCCTTCGGCCAGTCGGCGCTCTACGGCACCGGCGGCTTCGTCGCCGCCTACCTCCTCACGCGCGCCGGGTTCCCGCACGTCATCACGGCGCTCGTGATCGGCATGCTCGCCGCCACCGTGGTCGGCTACCTTGTCGGCCTGGTCGCGCTGCGGCGCACCGGGATCTACTTCGCGATGATCACCGTGGCGATCGCGGAGGTGTTCTTCTTCGTCGAGTTCAACCCGCTCTCGGAGTGGACCGGCGGCGAGAACGGGCTGCCCGGCGTGCCGACCCCCACGCTCAACCTCGGCTTCGCCAACGTGCACTTCACGACCGGCTGGGCGCTCTACCCGTTCCTCGCCTTCTGCTACTTCGCCGGCATCGTCGTGGCGCTGCGCATCGTGCGCTCCCCCGTGGGCGCGGTGTTCCGCGCCATCCGCGACAACCCGCTGCGCGCCGCGGCGGTCGGGCACAACATCCACGCCTACAAGCTCACCGCCTTCGTGATCGCCGCCGCCTACGCCGGCCTCGCCGGCGGGCTGCTCGGCGTGCTGCAGGCGTTCATGCCGCCGGAGGCGTTCACCTTCGAGACCTCCGGCCAGCTCGTCATGCAGACGGCCATCGGCGGCCGCGGCACGCTCTTCGGGCCGCTCGTGGGCGCCGCCGTCTGGCTCTTCCTGCAGGACTTCCTGCAGGCGACGCTGAAGCTCGGCGCGACCTGGAAGCTGGTCCTCGGCCTCGTCTTCGTGCTGCTGGTGTGCTTCCTGCGCCAGGGCATCCTCGGCGGCATCCGCGATCTCATCGCGCTCGCTTTCGGCCGCCGCGCGCCCGCCTCCGTCCCCGTGGAATCCGCGGCCTTCGCGCCGCACGCGGCCGCGGCCCGGCCGCCCGCGGCGCGCCGTGCGCCGGGCCCGGGATCGATCCTCGAAGTGAGCGGCCTCAGCAAGCACTACGGCGGCCTCGCCGCCAATGCCGACGTGAGCCTCACCATCCGCGCGGGCGAGGTGCGCGGCATCATCGGCCCGAACGGCGCCGGCAAGACCACGCTTTTCAAGATGCTCACCTGCGAGGTGCAGCCGAGCGCCGGCAAGATCGCGTTCGAGGGACGCGACATCACCGGCATGAGCGTCACCGACGTCTGCCAGCTCGGCCTGACCAAGAGCTACCAGGTGAACCAGCTCTTCAACCGCCTCACCGTGCGCGAGAACGTCATCATCTCCGCGCTCGCCGAGCTGCGCGGCAAGTTCCGCCTCGACCTGCTGCGCAGCCTTGCGAAGGTGCGCGGGCTGCACGAGCAGGTGCAGCGCACGCTCGAGCTCGTGGACCTGGCGAGCCGCGCCGACACGCCCGTGGCGGAGCTCGCCTACGGCGAGAAGCGCCGCCTGGAGATCGGCCTCGCGCTCGCCTCCTCGCCCAGCCTGCTGCTGCTCGACGAGCCGCTCGCCGGCATGAGCCCGCGCGAGCGCGTCGAGACGGTGAAGCTCCTGAAGTCGATCGGCCAGGGGCGCACCATGATCATCATCGACCACGACATGGAGTCGCTCTTCGAGCTCGCCGAGCGCATCACCGTCATGTACGAGGGGCGCGTGCTGGTCGAGGGCACACCCGAGGAGGTGAAGGGCAACGCGAAGGTGCAGGAAGCCTACCTCGGCGGCGTCGGCGCGAACGGCGCGGAGATGGCCGCATGAGCCTGCTCCAGGTCAAAGGGCTCAACAGCTACTACGGCGACTCGCACATCCTGTTCGACGTCGGGATGCGCGTGGAGAAGAACGAGGTCGTCGCGCTCCTCGGCCGCAACGGCGCCGGCAAGAGCACCACGCTGAAGAGCCTGATGGGCGTGGTGGCGCCGCGCTCGGGCTCGGTGGTGTTCGACGGCCGCGAGATCGCCGGCGAGAAAAGCCACAGCATCGCGCGCGCCGGCATGCAGCTCGTGCACGAGGACCGGCGCATCTTCGGCAGCCTCGACGTCGAGGAGAACCTGGTGCTTGCCGGCCTCACCGCGCAGAACAAGTGGCCGCTCGAGCGCGTCTGGGAAATGTTCCCGCGCCTGAAGGAGCGCCGCAGGAGCCGCGGCACCGACCTCTCCGGCGGCGAGCAGCAGATGCTCGCCATCGCGCGCGCGCTCGTGCGCGACCCGAAGGTCCTGCTGCTGGACGAGCCCTTCGAGGGACTCGCCCCCGCCATCGTCCGCAACCTCGTCGACGCCTGCCGCCGCCTCGCCGCCGCCGGCCAGACCATGGTGCTCGTCGAGCAGAACATCGCCGCGACCCTCGCGCTCGCGACGCGCGTCTACTTCCTCAACAACGGCCACGTCGCCCACGAAGGCCCCGCGGACGAGATCCGCAACCGCCCCGACCTCCTCCAGCGCTACCTCGGCGTCTAGCCCCTAATCAGGGACGCACCACGTTTTTCGAATGTCCGCTTTCGGCCAGAAGCGGACGCCATGCCATCCTTGCTGATCTCGATCTGAAAGACTTCGGACAAGCCCGACATGCCAGATGGCGTCAGTTCGAATAAGCGGCCTGATTGCGGCCGTGCCTTGAGCCTATTGCACAGTTCGGCCGAGGGCGGATATCCACAAAACGTGGTGCGTCCCTGATTATTGGTTGAGGAGCGGGATGCTCGTGTAGTCGGGCGCCTTGGGGATCGAGCGCAGGTATGCGTAGATCGAGGCGAGGTCCGCGTCGGAGAGGATCGCCTTCTGATAGGGCGGCATGGCGTTGGTGGAATTGCGCACGATCGCCGAGAACGCCTCGAAGGCCATCGGCTCGGGGGCGAGCCGCTTGCCGACGCCGCCCTGCCCGGCGAAGCCGTGGCATTCGTAGCAGCCGTGCCGGATGAACGCGGCCTTGCCGTCGTCGGCGCTGCCGGCGTGCGCGTCGAGGGCAACGAGAAGCAGCAGGAAGGCCGCGAACCTCATCGCGGCTGCGTCCACGTGTTGAGCAGCGCAGGCTGGCCGGACTTCACCACCGCCACCGCCTCCTTCAGCGCCGGGCCGAGCTCGGCCGGATCCTTGATCGGGCCCTTCGCCCACCAGCCCATGGACTGCGCGAGCTTGTGGTACTCGATGTCCGGGTTCTGGATCGCGGTGCCGACCGGCCCGATGTCGTTGCCGATGTTGCAGACGCGGTTGCGGAAGTTCGCCATGCGCTGCACGTGCATCAGCTCCTGGTGGTAGCCGCGATTGTTGTGCATCACCGCGAGCAGCGGGATCTTGTGGCGCGCCGCGGTCCACAGCACGCCCGGCGCGTACATCAGGTCGCCGTCGGGCTGGAAGCTCACCGAGAACCGGCCGAGGTCGCGGTTGGCGAGCGCCGCGCCGATCGAGGCCGGCGCGCCGTAGCCGACGCCGTAGCCGCCGGAGCGGCCGAGCCACTGGTGGTGCTTCTCCATCGGCCAGAGGCGGTGCGGCCACATGAAGCCCGGGCTGTCGGCGCCGACCAGGGACCAGTCGAGATCCTTGATGTGCGCGAAGGTCTCCATGACCAGGCGCGCGGTGCTGATCGGGCTCGCGTCCCAGGCCACCGCGGCCTCCTCGCGAGCGCGCGCTCGCGCCTGGGCATGGGCTTTCCGGGCCGCTTCGCCGCGTTTGCGGATCGCATCCTGGTGAGAAGAAGAAAGCGCAGCCTTCAGCGCCTCGATGAGCGCGGGCAGCGTCGCCTCGGCGTCGCCGTCCATCGAGACGTCGACGCTCTGGAAGCGCTGGAAGTTCTGGTAGTTCGATTTCGACGGCGTCTCGGACGAGCTGATGCTGATGAGGCGCGTGCCCGGCTTCAGGCGCGCCGAGTTCTGGCCAATGCCGTCCTCGCCGTTGTCGGTGAAGGCGTTGACCGTACCCCAGAAGTCGGTGAGCTCCAGACCGAGGATCACGTCGCCCGATGCCACGACCGCGGGACCCGCCCTGAGGTAGTGCGTGTTCGGGAAGTTCATGCGGCCGCCCTGGTCGACGACGCGCGCCTGCAGGAGCTCGGCGAGCTGCACCAGGAGGCTCATGCCGTTCGCGGTCCGCGCCGCGCGGTCGGCGACGATGACCGGGTTCTGCGCGCCGGCGAGCAGGCGCGCGGCTTCCTTCACTGCGCCGCTGTCGGCCTGCGGCGGCGCGGTCGGCACGTAGCGCGGGATGTAGAGCTTCTCGCCCTCGCGCGGATGGATCGGCTCCTGCTGCAGGCCGCCGTCGAGCGAGAGCATCACCGGGCCGTAGGGCGGCGTCATGGCGATCTTGTAGGCGCGCACGAACGACTGCGCGAAGTGCTGCAGCGACACCGGCGTGTCGTCCCACTTGGTGAAGTCGCGGACCAGGGCGTTGATGTCCTGCGCCGAATGGATCGTCGGCACGCCCGGCGGCCGGCGCGCCGCGTCGAGGTCGTTGCCGCCCACCACGATGACCGGCACGTGATCGCAATAGGCGTTGTAGATCGCCATCGAGGCGTGCTGCAGCCCGACGGTGCCGTGGCACAGCGTGAGCAGCGGCTTGCCCGCGGCCTTGAAGTAGCCGTGCGCCATGCCGACGGCGGACTCCTCGTGCATGCAGCTCAGGAACTCCGGCATCCTGTTGCCGCCATAGTCGATCAGCGACTCATGGATGCCGCGGAAGCTCGAGGCGCAGTTGGACGGCAGGTACTTGATGTCGAGCGTCTTGATGACGTCGACCATGAAGTCGGAGCCGGGCACGCCCTTGATGCGCGATTGCGCGAGCGCCGCCGGAATCCCGGTCTCGGCCGCGGCGACCTGCGCGGAGGGCGGCAGCGCAGAAGGCGCGCGCGGCGCCTCTTGCGACGTGGCCGGGCGCGCCGCGGGCGACAGCGCGCTCGCCGCGCCCGCCGCGACCGCCCCGGTAAGGAATTTCCGCCGCTCGAGCTTCACCCGCGGATTCTTGCGTGCCATCGCCCTCTCCTCTCCCGTTTGCCTCGACGCTAGTCTAGCGCTCCGCCTCCTCGCCCGTGAGCCAGGCGGCCGCGGCGCTCTCGTCGATGAACGCGCGCGCAGCGACGCCCTCCTGCCGCGCGAGCACCTGGACGTACTCCTGGGAGGCGCGCACCTCGTGCGAATCGCCGAGCAGCGCCACCCGCGTGCCCGGCATGGCCCGCGCCTGCCTGAAGAAATCGGCCAGATCGTACTGCGCGACGCGGAAGATCGGCCGCGAGGCGTGGATCCAGATCATCACCTTTCGGCAACCTGTCCGCTCCGACTCGGCGGCGAGCGCGTTCAGGTAGCGCTTGGTTTCCTCGGCGGTCTCGCGCCGGTAGACGTCCACGCGCAGGTAGCCGGCACGCTCGCCGATGCTGAATTCCATGGCCGGGATACGGTACCATCCGCATAAGAACTGAATTCGCAAGTCTGAAATGCAATTCCTGCAGGGGATCCGAGGCACGGCGAGCGCCGGGCGAGGCGCGCCGCCGCCGGGGCTGATCGCCTTCTACTGGCACTTCGTGCGGCAGACCAAGGGCTGGTACGCGGCCATGTTCGCCGCGAGCCTGGCCGTGGCGCTGCTCGACACGGTGATCCCGCTCTTCATCGGCAGGCTCGTTTCTCTCATGGAGGCGGCCGACCGGATGACCGCGCTCGAGGCGCAGCTCCCCATGCTGCTCGGCATGGTGGGCCTCGTCCTCGTCGTGCGGCCGCTCGCGCTCTTCGCCGACATCGCGATCCGCCACCGCGCGCTCATTCCCGGCGCGACCTGCCTCATCCGCTGGCAGAGCCACTGGCACGTGATCCGGCAGAGCTGGCCCTTCTTCCAGGCCGACTTCGCCGGCCGCATCGCCAACCGCGTGATGCAGACCGCGCACGCGCTGCGCGAAAGCGTCATGGCGAGCATCCGCGCCGTCTGGTACATCGGCGCCTACGGCGCCAGCGCCTACGCACTGATGGCGCTCGCCGACTGGCGCCTGGGGCTGCCGACGCTCGCGTGGTTCTGCGGCTACCTCGTCTTCCTGAAGCACTTCGTGCCGCGCATGCGCGACCTCGCCAAGGCGAGCTCGGAGGTGCGCTCGCTCGTCATGGCGCGCATCGTCGACAGCTACACCAACATCCTGACGGTGAAGCTCTTCGCCCGCCTTGCGGACGAGGACGCGTACGTGCGCGAAGCGGTGGACGAGCACCAGGTGGCGATGGGCGCGCACATGAGGCTCATCACGAATTTCCACTTCTGCCTCACCGCGCTGAACGCCTCGCTCCTCGTTTCTACCGCAGCGATCGGCATCTCGCTCTGGGCGCACAGCGCGGTGGGCGCCGGCGTCGTCGCGGCGGCGCTCCCGCTCGCCTGGCAGCTCGCCAACGTCGCCGGCTGGGTGAGCTGGGAAGTCACCGCGATCTTCGAGAACGTCGGCGTCGTGCAGGAAGGCATGCAGTCGATCGCGGTGCCGCTCTCCGGCGCCGACCGGCCGGGCGCGCGGCCGCTCGAGGTCTCGCGCGGCGAGATCCGCTTCGAGAACCTGACTTTCAACTACGGCAAGCGGGACGGCAGGCCGGTCCTCGCCGGGTTGAATCTGCAGATCATGCCGGGCGAGCGCATCGGCCTCGTCGGGCGCTCGGGCGCGGGCAAGTCCACGCTCGTCAACCTGCTGCTGCGCTTCTACGAGGCCGAGCAGGGCCGCATCGTCGTGGACGGGCAGGACATCGCCGGCGCAACCCAGGAAAGCCTGCGCGCCGCGATCGGCATGGTGACGCAGGACACCTCGCTCCTGCACCGCTCGATCGCCGCCAACATCCGCTACGGCCGGCCGTGGGCGAGCGACGCGGAGGTGATGGAGGCCGCGCGCCAGGCGCAGGCGCACGAATTCATCCTCGGCCTGAGGGACTGGAAGGGCAACACCGGCTACGCCGCGCACGTCGGCGAGCGCGGCGTGAAGCTCTCCGGCGGCCAGCGCCAGAGGATCTCGCTCGCGCGCGTGCTGCTCAAGAACGCGCCGATCCTGGTGCTCGACGAGGCCACCTCGTCCCTCGACAGCGAGGTCGAGGCCGCGATCCAGGAGCAGCTCCTCGACCTCATGCAAGGCAAGACGGTGATCGCCATCGCGCACCGCCTCTCGACGATCGCGCGCATGGACCGCCTGGTCGTCCTCGAGAACGGCGGCATCGTGGAGACGGGCACGCACCCGGAGCTGCTGCGCCTTGGCGGGCACTACGAGAAGCTGTGGCGCCACCAGTCCGGCGGCTTCCTCGCCGACGAGCCGCTGGAAGCGCGCGCTCAGCCGATGGAAGTCATGTCCAGGAACACGCGCCGGATCCTCGGATAGCGCTCCTGGATGCGGCGGCGCAGCCGCGCCAGCGCCGCGCGCACGTCCCTCGCGGGCGCATCGCCGCGGAAGTGCACCTCCATCGCGAGCATCACCTCGTGCGGCCCGAGATACAGCGTGAGCATCTTGTCCACGCGCTCCACCTCCGGGTCCTCGCCGACGATGCGGCGCAGGATGTCGAGCGTGCCCGCCTCCATGCCCTCGCCGACGAGCAGCCCTTTGCTCTCGCGCACCATGACGAGCGCCACGGCGCCGAGCAGCAGGCCGATCAGCACCGAGGCGGCGCCGTCCATCCACGGCGCCTGCAATGCCGTGCTCAGGTAGATGCCGCCGAGCGCCAGCGCAATCCCCGCAAGCGCCGCCGAGTCCTCGAGCAGCACCGCGAAAGTCGTCGGGTCCTTGCTGAGCTGGATCGTCTCCAGCACGCCGCGCCCGCGCTGCTCGGCGCGGAACGCCTTCAGCCCGAACCACCATGAAATGCCCTCGAACACGCCGGCGCACGCGAGCACCGCGTAGCTCCAGGCGCCGGGCTCCGGCGCGCGACCGGCGGCAATGTGCTGCACGCCGGTGACGATCGACATGCCGCCGCCGAGCGCGAAGATCACCACGCCGACGACGAGCGTCCAGAAATAGACTTCGTGGCCGTAGCCGAAGGGATGCGTGGCATCGGCGGGGAAGCGGCTGCGCCGCAGGCCGTAGAGCATGAGCGCCTCGTTTCCCGTGTCCACGAGCGAGTGGATCGCCTCCGAGAGCATCGCGGCGCTGCCCGAGAACGCAGCGGCGGCGAACTTGGTGAGCGCGATGAGCAGGTTGGCGGCGATGGCGGCGAGGAGCGAATGCCTCGCGGCGCCCGCGATGTGCGCGTCGCGCGCAGAGGTGGCAGCCATGCCGCCTTCCAGCAAGAAGCCGGCCCGGGGGCGCGTTAGCATTACGGCATGAGCGAACAAAAGGCACGGCGGCAGTACAAGGCGTACCAGAACCCCGGCTTCCTCAACAGCCGGCACGCGCGCGAGCTGCGCATCCTCTCGGAGTATCTCGAGCCGAAGAGCCGCTTCGACCGCCACAAGGTCGAGGACACCATCGTCTTCATGGGCTCGGCGCGCATCCCCTCGAAGGAGGTCGCCGAGCTCGGCCTGCAGCATGCGCAGGCCTCCGGCGCCGACGTCGCCGAGGCGCGCATGACGCTCAAGATGTCGGCCTACTACGAGGCGGCGCGCGAGCTCGCCTTCCGCCTGACGAACTGGTCCAAGGGGCTCGACAAGGTGGAGAAGCGCTTCGTCGTGTGCACCGGCGGCGGCCCGGGAATCATGGAGGCGGCGAGCCGCGGCGCGGCCGAGGCGCACGGCATCAACGTCGGCCTGACCATCTCGCTGCCGCGCGAGGAGTTCGAGAACCAGTACGTCACGCGCGGCCTCGACGTGCACTTCCACTACTTCTTCATGCGCAAGTTCTGGTTCGTGTACCTCGCCAAGGCGATCATCGTCTTCCCCGGCGGCTACGGCACGCTCGACGAGCTCTTCGAGATCCTGACGCTGGTGCAGACGCACAAGGTGAGGAAGTCGCTCCCCATCGTGCTCTTCGGCACGCAGTACTGGAAGGAAGTGGTCAACTTCGACGCGCTCGCCGAGCACGGCGTCATCAACCGCGGCGACATCGACCTCATGTACCGCACCGACTCGGTGGACGAGGCCTACGACTGGGTGGTGAAGCAGCTCGCCGAGAAATCGCTCGGCGAGCCCGGCGCGACGCTCTAAGGTGCAGAGTCCCTAAACAAGAACAAACGGGAGTCGTCGCCGCGATCGTCTCGAGCGCGCTCGGCGGCAGCGCGGCGGCGATCACGCGCTACGCGATCGGCGCGAGCGATCCGCCCACGCTCGCCGCGTTCCGCTTCGGCGTCGCCTTCCTCGTCGTCCTTCCGCTCGCGCTCGCAATGCGCGCCAAGTGGCCGAGCGCGCGCGACTGGCCCGGCGTCGCCGCGCTCGGCGTGCTCTTCTTCTCGCTCTTCTTCGTCATCTACAACGTCGCGCTCAGCTACACCACTGCGGCGCGCGGCTCGCTCGCGCTCTCGATCCTGCCGCTTTCCACCATGCTGGTCGCCGCGCTCCTCGGGCGCGAGAGCCTCACGCGACGCAAGACGCTCGGCGTGCTGATCGCCATGCTCGGCGTCGCGGCGGCGCTCGGCACCGGGCTCGCCGACGCGCCGCCCGGCGCCTGGCGCGGCGACGTCACGATGGCGGCGGCGACGCTCAGCATGGCGCTCTACAACGTCTGGTCGCGCCCGCTCATGCAGCGCTCGAGCCGGATGGGCTTCCTCGCCGGCGGCATGGGCTTCGGCGCCGCGGCGAGCATCGCGCTTGCGGCATGGTCGGGCGGGCTCGCGGCGACGCTGGAATTCTCGAGGGCGCAATGGATCGCCGCGATCGCGCTCGGCCTCTTCGGCGGCGCGGCCGCGTTCTACCTGTGGGTCTACGCGCTCGAGCGTACAACCCCGACCCGCGTCGCGAACACCATGACCGTCAATCCGATCGCGGCATCGCTCCTCGGCGCCGTGCTCGTCGGCGAGGCGCTGAGCGCGAGCCTGCTCGTCGGCGTGCTGGCGGTCGGCTTCGGAATCTGGCTCGCCTCGACCGAATGAAATGCTTATGATGGATCCATGAGCGGATCCGACGACACCCGGCTCGCGGTCGCGGCGAGCTTCATCGTTCGCGAGTTCCTGCGGGTCAAGCCGGGCGAGCAGCTCGTGATCACCGCGGACACCGCCTCCGACCCGGTCGCGGTGCAGGCGCTGCTCGAGGCGGCGAAGGTGCAAAAGGCGCGCGCCGCGGTCATCACCATCCCGCAGCTGCCCTTCCAGGGCGCGCTCGCCGACCCGTTCGTCGCCGAGCCCCTCGCCGCGGCAGTGAAGAGCTGCGACGTGTGGCTCGACATCACCTTCCCCTATCTTGCCGGCTCCAAGGTGCACGCCGACGCCATGGCGCAGAAGCGCGTGCGCTGCCTCATGTTCCACGACCTCGACGGCGCGGGCATCGCGCGGCTTTTTGCCGGCGTGGACTTCGAGAAGCTGTTCGACCTCCAGGAGGCGGTTGACGGCGTCGTCAACCGCTCTACGGGAAAGACCTGCCGCGTGACCAACGCCGCCGGTACGGACGTCTCATTCACGATCGGCCGCCCGGCGACGAAGAAGATCCGGCGCATCGACCAGCCCGGCACCTACACCCCGCCCGGCTCGGCGGTGATCTATCCCGAGATCGACACGGTGCGCGGCACGGTCGTCGTGGACGCCGCGTTCCACGAGTACTTCACGCTGCTGCGCTCTCAGATCCGGATGAGCGTGCAGGGCCGCATCCAGGAGATCAGCGGCGGCGGCACCGAGCTCAAGGTCATGGACCGGGCCCTGAAGCGCGCCGGCGGCGGCAAATACGGCTCGATCATCCATTTCTCGCACGGCTTCCATCCCGCGGCGCGGTTCCATGGCGGTTCCTTCATCGAGAGCATCCGCGCCTGCGGCAACGACGCCATCGGCCTCGGCATCCCGTGGTGGGAGCCCGGCGGCGGCGAGAACCATCCCGATGCCGTGGTGACGATGCAATCCATGTGGATCGACGGCCAGCAGATCGTGCGCGAGGGCGCGCTCGCGCTGCCGGAGCTCGCCGCGCTCGAGGCGAAGCTCGAGCCCCTCGCCGCGTAGATGCAGGTCCGCTTCATCGACGTCGGAGGCGTTCGCACGCGTTGCCTGATGGGCGGCAAGCCCGGCGCGTATCCGCTGCTGCTCCTGCACGGCTACGGCGGCACCGCCGACGTCTGGATGCGGAACATCGATCCATGGTCGGATGAGTTCTACGTCGTGGCGCCGGACATGATCAGCTCCGGCTTCACCGACCCGGTGGACACGGGCGGCAAGCCGCCGCAGCCGCACGCGGTGGCGCACCTGAAAAAGCTCGCGGACCAGCTCGGCTTCGACCGGTTCTGCCCCATGGGCACGTCCTACGGCGGCCTGATCGCGGCGCTGCTCTACTTCGACCTGCCAAAGCGTGTGGACAAGCTCGTGCTTCAGGGAAGCGGCAGTGTCTTCAACCGAGACGAAGCGCTTGTCGCGACCCTCTCCAACGTGAAAAAGAACTTCGGCCCGCTGATGGACGGCCCGACGATCGACGCGGTGCGCGCGAGCGTCGCCAAGCAGGTCTACGATCCGAAGTCGATCCCGGAGGAGATGGTGCACGTCATGGCCACGGCGTACGCGCAGCCCTGGATGCGCAAGGCGTGGGAACAGGGCGTCGACGGGCTGCTCGACATCGAGGCCTGCCGCCCGTACCGCGTGCTCGATCGCCTGGAGAAGCTCGACGTCGACACGCTCGTCGCCTGGGGACGCGAGGATCCCGGCGCCGTCTATGCCAGCGCAGTGGAAGGCGTGAAGCGCATGCCGCGCGCGCGCCTCGTGACCTTCGAGAAATGCGGGCACAAGCCGATGTACGAGCACACCGAGCGATTCAATCGCGAAGTACGCGCTTTCCTCAAGGGCACTGCATGAAGCTCGCTTCCTTCTTGTTAGCCCTCGCGCTTTCCTTCCCGGCGGCCGCGCAGGACTACCCCACGAAAACCGTGCACATCATCGCGTCCGCGGCCGGCGGCCTCACCGACCTGCTGCCGCGCACGCTCGCCGCCAAGATGCAGGAGAAGACCGGCCAGCCGTGGATCGTGGAGCAGAAGCTCGGCGCGGGCGGCGTGATCGGCGCCGAGTACGTCATGAAGTCGCCGCCCGACGGCTATACCCTCTTCGTCGGCTTCACCGGGGTGTTCTCGGTGCTGCCGGCGCTCGGCGCGAAGCTGCCGTTCGACGTCAACCGCGATTTCCAGCCGATCATCCTCATGGCGACGGTGCCGAACATCCTCGTCGTCAATCCGTCGGTGCCCGCGAATTCGGTGCGCGAGCTGATCGAGCTCGCGAAATCGAAGCCCGGCAAGCTGACCTACGCCTCGCAGGGCGTCGGCAGCTCCGGGCACATCACCGGCGAGCAGTTCAAGCAGGCCGCCGGCGTCGACATCCTGCACGTCCCCTACAAGGGCGCCGGGCCCGCGATCCAGGATCTGCTTGGCGGTCAGGTGGACATGCTCTTCGACGTCGTGCCGCTCGCGCTTGCCAACATCCGCGGCGGCAAGGTTCGCGCGCTCGGCGTTGCGACGAAGCAGCGGGTGGCGGTGCTTCCGGACGTGCCGACGCTCGGCGAGGCGGGCGTCCCCGGCATGGAGGGCGGCGCGTGGTTTGCGCTCTACGCTCCCGCCGGCACGCCAGCGCCGGTCGTCGAGTTCATCAACCGGGAGGCGAACCGCATCTTCTCGGAGGGAGACATCCGCAATCGCCTTGAGGCTCAGGGCGTCGCCCTGCCCCTCGGCACTCCCGAGGACCTGCGCAGCTTCGTCCAGCAGCGCACCGAGACCTGGGCGCGCGTCGCGAGGCTCGCGGGCATCAAACTCGAGCCGTAGCGGCGTCGTACTCGAAGATCCAGTCGTAGCGGCCTTTCACCTTCTCCGGCGCCCAATTGGTCTCGATGTAGCGCACCGCCGCCTGCGGGTCGGCGAGGATCGGATCGTGGATCCTCTTGGACTGCTGCGAGGATTGCAGCACCATCTCGGTCGTGCGCCCGCGGCGCGCCGCCTCGTAGCGCGCCAGCGCCCCCGGAACGTCCGGGCCGCCGGCGAGGCAGCGCGCAAGCACGAAGGCGTCCTCGAGGGCCATGTTCGCGCCCTGCCCGAGGTAGGGGACCATTGGATGGCAGGCGTCGCCGAGCAGCGTGACGCGGCCCACCGACCAGCGCTCGAGCGGCTCGCGCAGGAAGAGCGCCCATTTGAAGGGCGTCTCGATGCTGCGGATCATGAGATGGATGTCGTCGTGCCAGCCGCGGAAATCGCGCTCGCACTCCCCGACGCTGCCCTGCTCGATCCAGGATTCGACGCGCCAGTCGTCGCGCTCCACCAGGCCGACGAAGTTGAGGAGCTCGCCGCGGCGCACCGGGTAGACCGTCACGCTGCCGCTGGGTCCGATCCAGTTCGACGTCACGCGGCCGCGCATGCGCTCCGGCAGCCGGCCGATCGGAATGAGGCCGCGCCAGGCGATCTCGCCGGTGAAGCGCGGGTGGTCCGGGCCGAAGAGCTTCTTGCGCACCATCGAATGCACGCCGTCGGCACCGATCAGCGCATCGCCGCGGGCCGTCTCTCCATTCTCCAGATGCAGCGTGATGCCGTTGCCGTCGTCGGCGAAGTCGACGCATCGCGCGTCGACGTGCAGAGCATCCGGCTGCCTGCGGCGCACGGCCTCCACCAGGATCGAATGCAGGTCGCCGCGATGGAAGAGAAGATAGGGCGCGCCGTAGCGCGCCTCGGACTGCGCGCCATGCCCGGCGAGCGGCCAGATTCGCGCCGTGTTCCAGAGCCGGATATCGCGGTTCTCGAGCCGCACCGCCACGCGATCCACGGCGTCCTTGAGGCCCAGGCCGTACAGCACCCGCGTGCCATTTGGCGTGCAGTGGAAGCCGGCGCCGATCTCCTTCAGCTCCGGCACCCGCTC
>DASRFM010000100.1:0-5188 GCA_035651575.1 Burkholderiales bacterium
TTTACCGCCATGTTCAGCGCCTCGCGGCGCGCCGGCGCTCGGTGGTCGGTTTTCGCCTCTACGTCGATCACGACAACACCCGCGCGCGGCGCGTCTATCGCTCGCTCGGCATGAAAGAGACGCGCTACGCCGTCCTCGAGCAGCTGAAGCCCGGGGTGCGCTTCTACCGGCCTAAAGATGGAGCCGGCTCTTCGCGGCGCGGCCGTCGGGCGCGAAAAGCACCATGAATTCGCTCCCCGACCAGTGGTAAGCCCAAACCTCGTAGCCGCTGTCGAAGCGCACGACCTCGGCCTCGCCAAGCGCAGCACGCGCCTCGTCCTTGGTATAGCCGGCGAGCGGATCGTCTTCCGGCGCGCTCGCCGCCATCGGCTCGGGCTCGACCAGCGTGTCATCGGGCCAGCTCGCGTCGCCCAGTGGCAGCGTGTACGCGCGATCGAGCAGCGCCTGGCAATCGCAATAACGCCGTTCCGCCTGCGGCGTCTCGCCCCGTAGCACGGCAGCGTAGAGGCGCGCGGCGCTCATTTGCTGCCGGCGCTCGCCGTGATGCAGCGTCACACCGAAGATCGGCTGCTCGGCGAAGAAGAGATAGCGCACCTCGCGCTCGCTGCAATAGCTCGCCGGGCTTTGCACCGCGCCGAAAAATAGATCGAGCAACCCCGGATACTGCGACACCAGCCCGGCGCGCATGCCGACCCGGCACTCGAGCCGCAGATCGCCCAGACGCCGCGTGTTGGCGGGCAGACCGGGCGTGCGGATGTCGGCGCGCCAGGTCATGCTGTCCGCTGGCCGGTTCGCGCTCACCACGGCATCCTCGGCCAGCGCCTTGGCATCGCGGCCCAGCGTGAACGTGCCGTCCGCCGCCAGCATCACCGGCTGCTTCACCGTGTCGCCCACTACCTGCAGCGCCACATCGTGCGTGTCCGTATCGCGGCGGCGCGGCAGGACCCGGTAGCGCAGCTGCGCGTTCGGCGCGAGCGCATGCATCTCGGCGAAGAGCTCCATCCCCTGCACCATCTTGCGGTAGGACTTATCGACCGGGTGGCGCAGCGCGCTGACCACGATGGTCTCGGCGCCCGCAGTGTGCGCGGCAGCGAGCAGGAATGCGACGAGCGCGAGCCGCACTATTCCGACGCCAGCTCCACGCCGAACACGCGCTTCTTGAGCTCGGCGAGCTCGTCGCGCGCCTTGGCCGCTTCCTCGAACTCGAGGTTCTTTGCGTGAGCGAGCATTTTCTTCTCGAGCGCCTTGATCTCGCGCGCGAGCTGCTTCTCGCTCATCGCCTCGTAGCGCGCCTCCTGCGCCGCGGCGGCGCGTACCGCCTCGGCATCTTCCGCCTCGTACACGCCGTCGATTAGATCCTTGATGCGCTTGATGACGCCCTTCGGCGTGATGCCGTGCTCCTGGTTGTACGCGATCTGCTTGTTACGCCGGCGGTCGGTCTCATCGAGCGCGCGCTTGATCGAGTCGGTCATCTGGTCGGCGTACAGGATCGCCGTGCCATTGATGTGGCGCGCCGCGCGGCCGATCGTCTGGATGAGCGAGCGCTCCGAGCGCAGAAACCCTTCCTTGTCCGCATCGAGGATCGCCACCAGCGACACCTCCGGCAGATCCAGTCCTTCGCGCAGCAGGTTGATGCCGACGAGCACGTCGAACTCGCCGAGCCGCAGATCGCGAATGATCTCCACGCGCTCCACGGTTTCCACCTCGGAGTGGAGGTAGCGCACCTTCACGCCGTGCTCCGCCAGGTAATCGGTCAGCTCTTCCGCCATGCGCTTGGTGAGGGTGGTGACCAGCACCCGCTCGTTCTTCTTCACCCGCACGCTTATTTCAGACAGCAGATCGTCGACCTGCGTCGATGCCGGCCGCACGATCACCTGCGGATCGACGAGGCCGGTCGGCCGCACCACCTGCTCGACGATCGCATCGGCGGATTTCTCGCGCTCGTAGTCGGCGGGCGTCGCGGAAACAAAGATGGTCTGGCGCACGACCTTCTCGAACTCGTCGAAGCGCAACGGGCGATTGTCGAGCGCCGACGGCAGCCGGAAACCGTACTCCACCAGATTTTCCTTGCGCGAGCGGTCGCCGCGATACATGCCGCCGAGCTGCGGGATGGTGACGTGGCTCTCGTCGATGATCATCAGCGCATCGGGCGGCAAATAATCGATCAGCGTCGGCGGCGGCTCGCCGGCCTGGCGGCCGGAGAGATGGCGCGAGTAGTTCTCGATGCCCTTGCAGAAGCCGAGCTCGGCGAGCATCTCGAGATCGAACCGCGTGCGCTGCTCGATGCGCTGCGCCTCGACCAGGCGCCCGGCGTCCTGGAAAAACTGGATGCGTTGGCGCAGCTCTCCCTTGATCGCTTCAATCGCGCGCAGCGTCGTGTCGCGCGGCGTGACGTAGTGACTGGATGGATAAACGGTGAACCGCGCCATCGGGTGCAAAACGCGGCCGGTCAGCGGATCGAATACCTCCAGCTTTTCCACTTCATCCTCCGAGAGCGAGATGCGGATCGCATGCTCGGCATGCTCGGCCGGAAAGACATCGACCACGTCGCCGCGCACGCGGAATGTGCCGCGCCGGAAATCGAGGTCACTGCGCGTGTACTGCATCGCCACCAGGCGCGCCAGCACATCGCGCTGCGAGAGCTTCTCACCGTGGCGCAGGTGCAGGATCATGCCGTGGTATTCGGACGGATCGCCGATACCGTAGATGCACGACACCGTGCCGACGATCACCACATCGCGCCGCTCGAGCAGCGACTTCGTTGCCGAAAGCCGCATCTGCTCGATGTGGTCGTTGATCGACGAGTCCTTTTCTATATAGAGATCGCGGGCCGGGACATAGGCCTCTGGCTGGTAATAGTCGTAATAGGAGACGAAGTACTCGACCGCGTTTTCCGGAAAGAACTCGCGGAACTCCGAATAAAGCTGCGCCGCCAGTGTCTTGTTGGGCGCGAGCACCAGTGCCGGCCGCCCAAGCCGCGCGATGACATTCGCCATGGTGTAGGTCTTGCCCGAGCCGGTGACGCCGAGGAGCGTCTGGAACGCGAGGCCGTCCTCGATGCCTTCGACGAGCTTTGCGAGTGCCTCGGGCTGGTCGCCGGAGGGCTGGTAGAGCTCGGCGAGCCGGAAAGGGCTATTTGGAAAGGTGATCGCCACGGTAGAATGTTGCAGCGCGAAACCGCCCATTTTAATTCATGAACGCACCCCATTCGCCCTCGCTGCTCGCCCAGGTCGTGATGGCGCCGAGCGACCCGATCCTCGGCATCACCGAGGCGTACGTCGCCGACCCGAATCCGAAGAAGGTGAACCTCGGCGTCGGCGTCTACTACGACGACGCGGGCAAGGTGCCGCTCCTCGAATGCGTGCGACGCGCGGAGAGCGAGCGCCTGAAGGCGGCGCCGCCGCGCAATTACCTGCCGATCGACGGCCTCGCCGCGTACGACCGCGCGGTGCAGGAACTGGTGTTCGGCAAAGAGTTCGCCGCCGTCACGGAGAAGCGCATCGTCACCGTGCAGGCGATCGGCGGCACGGGCGGACTCAAGATCGGCGCCGACTTCCTGCGGCAGCTCACCCCCGGCTCGGAGGTCTGGATCAGCGACCCGAGCTGGGAAAACCATCGCCAGCTCTTCGAAGCCGCGGGCTTCACCGTGCGCAGCTACCCCTACTACGACCCGCGCACCAAGGGACTCGATTTCCCGGGCATGCGCAACGCGCTCGACAAGCTGCCCGCGGGCGCGATCGTCGTGCTGCATGCCTGCTGCCATAACCCGACGGGCGTTGACCTTTCGCCGGATAACTGGTCCGAGATCCTGGCGATCGTGCAGAAGCGCGGGCTGATTCCGTTCCTCGACCTCGCCTACCAGGGGTTCGGCGGTGGACTGGACGCCGATGCGCTCGCCGCGCGGCTCTTCGGCGGTGCGATGAGCCCGGTGTTCCTGTCGACGTCGTTCTCGAAGTCGCTCTCGCTCTATGGCGAGCGCGTCGGCGCCTTCAGCCTCGTCACCGCGAGCCCGGAAGAAGCAGCGCGCGTGCTGTCGCAGCTCAAACGCATCGTGCGCACCAATTACTCGAACCCACCGACGCACGGCAGCCAGCTCGCCACCAGCGTGCTCGCCTCAGCGGAGCTGCGCTCGCTGTGGGACCAGGAACTGGGCGCGATGCGCGAGCGCATCAAGCAGATGCGGCGCGAGCTCGTCGCCAGGATCAAGCAGCGCGCGCCGGCCGTCGACCTCAATTCCATCACTGCCCAGCGCGGTCTTTTCTCCTACACCGGCCTCACCAAGGAGCAGGTCCAGCGCCTTCGCAAGGAGTACTCGATCTACGCCATCGAGACCGGGCGCATCTGCGTCGCCGCGCTCAACTCCGGCAACATCGACTACGTCGCGCAAGCCATAGCGAAAGTGCTTTGACCCCCTGATAAGGGGGTCGCGAGCTTCAGCGAGCGGGGGGTTTTCGGTAGAATGCCGCCCTTCTCCCGGATCCCCGATAGCTCAGTTGGTAGAGCGACGGACTGTTAATCCGCAGGTCCCAGGTTCGAGCCCTGGTCGGGGAGCCAACATTCTCGATTTAGCGCCCTTCCGGCGTCGGTCTGACGCCACGCAGTCCGTGCGTCTGCAGACCTTGGATTGTCAATCCGCGACAGGGGGCTTTCGGTGACTACTCTTTCGTAAGCTTCCCGAGCACGGCGACGGCGGGCGGGCACGGCTTTGCCTTGCGAGGCTTGTTGAGGAACGTGGTGATCTGTCCGGCGATCACCTTGTTCTCTTCGACCTTGCCGTAGTTGTCGACGAAGTTCACGAGTAGAGCTCGGCCGTCGAGCCGTTCCTGCTCGAGACGCCGACACTCACGTTCGGCTGCCTCACGCGCTTGCTGCTCGGCGAGCTGGCGGGCACGGGCTTCTGCCTCTGCCCTCTCCCGACGCTCGCGCTCTTCCTGCGCTGCCTTCTCGAGACGCTCGCGCTCTTCCTGCGCCTTGCGCGCCGCCTCGGCCTCCAGCCGACGGCGCTCCGCGGCGAGCCGTTCCTCCTCCGCAGCCCGCTGCTGGCGTTCCGCTTCTTCGCGGGCAAGCTGCTCGGCGCGCTCACGCTCGAGCCGCTCGCGCTCGGCGCGCTCCTCGGCTTCCCTCCGGGCCCGGGCCTGCCGCTCTTCTTCCGCGATCTTGGCGCGGCGCTCGCGCTCGGTGATCTCGC
>DASRFM010000101.1:0-45500 GCA_035651575.1 Burkholderiales bacterium
CTTGAGCTGGTCGTAGACGTCCGGGTAGCGGCGCCGCGTCTCGCGCGGGTCCTCGAAGAACGCCTCGCTCACCACGGCGAAGAACTCCGAGACGTGCTCCGCGGCGTAGGGATCGAGCCAGGTGTCGCGCCCCCGGTCCACCGCTTCGCAGAAGCCTTCGTACGCCTCCTGGAACGCGGCGCGCCAGGCGGCGGGATCCATGCCGCGGTGGAGCGGCGGCACGCCGTCCACGACGCCGTCCAGCATGTCGAGCTTGTGCGCGAACTCGTGGAGCACCACGTTCATCGCGGGATCGTGCGCGGCGGCATCCCACGACAGCACCACGGGGCCTCCCGGCATGGCTTCGCCGGCGAGCTCGTCGTCCCACTCGTGCACCACGCCGTGCTCGTCCACCTCGGTGCGCCGCACGCGGAAGTCGTACGGGTAGACGACGATGCCGGTCCATCCCGAGTACCAGTCGATGCCGAGCTCGAGGATCGGCATGCAGGCCTGCGCGGCGATCGAGAGGCGCATCTCGTCCGTGAGCGCCGCGCCGGCGGCGGCGCTGAACTCCTTCTCCGCGAGGAAGACGAGCACGAGCTGCTTCAGCCTGGCGCTCTGGGCTTCTTCCAGGGAACGGATGAACGAAAGCCGCCCAACCGATCGGCGCCAGAGCGCGTCGTCGATGCTGTGCTTCTCGAGGACCCGGCGTCGCCGCCAGGCGCGGAGCCATCCCATGCCGAACGTAAAATAGCGCGATGGTCTCGGTTGTCCAACTGCATCCGCAAAGCGCGAGCGGCGCGCTCGAGCCGCTGGCCGCCGGCCTGCCGGCCGCGGGGCGGGCGCTCCTCGCCCGGGCGCTCGAGTTCGCCGAGCCGCTTTTCGCGGGCGAGACGCTCTCGACCGGCGAGCCGGCCTGGAGCCATGCGCTCGGCCTCGCGGCGAACCTCGCGGCGATCGGCGTCGACGCCACCGGCCGCGCCGCGGGCGTCCTGTTCGCGGCGCCGCGCTACCTCAAGGACGCGGAGCGCCTGGAGCGCGAGTTCGGCGAGGAGATCGCCGGCCTCGTCGGCGGGGTGGACCGCCTCTACCAGCTGCGCATCGCCACCCGCGCGAGCGCCCACGAGCAGAGCGAGGTGCTGCGCAAGATGGTGCTCGGCATGGTCGAGGACGTGCGCGTCGTCCTCATCCGGCTCGCCAGCCGCACGCAGACGCTGCGCTGGTTCTCGAAGGCGAGGCAGGCCGAAAAGGAAAAGAGCGACTACGCGAGGGAGACGCTCGACCTCTACGCGCCGCTCGCGAACCGCCTCGGCGTCTGGCAGCTCAAGTGGGAGCTCGAGGACCTGTCCTTCCGCTACCTCGAGCCCGAGCTCTACAAGCGCATCGCCGGGATGCTCGACGAGAGGCGCGTGGAGCGCGAGCGCTACATCGCCTCGGCGATCGCCCTGCTCTCGCGCGAGCTCGACGCGGCGGGCGTGAGGCAGGCCGAGCTCACCGGCCGGCCGAAGCACATCTATTCCATCTGGAACAAGATGCGCACCAAGGGCCTCGACTTCTCCCGGGTGTACGACGTGCGCGCAGTGCGCGTGATCGTGCCCGACGTGAAGGACTGCTATGCGGCGCTCGGCGTGGTGCACAACCTCTGGCAGCCGATCCCGAGGGAATTCGACGACTACATCTCGCGGCCCAAGGGCAACCTCTACCAGTCGCTGCACACGGCGGTGATCGGCCCCGAGGGCAAGACGCTCGAGGTCCAGATCCGCACCCAGGAGATGCATCGCCAGGCGGAGTTCGGCGTGGCCTCGCACTGGCAGTACAAGGAGAACGTCAAGGCGTCGAAAGGCTTCGACCAGAAGATCGCCTGGCTGCGCGAGCTCCTCGCCTGGCGCGACGAGGTCACGGACTGGAAGCAGAATACCCGCAAGGCGAAGCTCGACGACACGGTCTACGTCCTCACGCCGCAGGGCAGGGTGCTCGACCTGCAGGCCGGCGCGACGCCGGTCGACTTCGCCTATGCGCTGCACACCGACCTCGGCCATCGCTGCCGCGGCGCGCGCGTGGACGGCCACCTCGTGCCGCTCGACACGCCGCTTGCGAGCGGCCAGCGGGTCGAGATCATCGCTGCAAAGAGCGGCGGGCCGTCGCGCGACTGGCTGAACGCCGAGCGCGGCTTCGTCCGCACGCCGCGCGCGCGGCAGAAGATCCGCCAGTGGTTCAACGCGCAGGCGCACGCCGCGATCCTGGCCGAGGGGCGCGCCGTCCTGGAGAAGGAGCTGCGCCGGATCGGGAAGGAAAGCGGCGCTTCCCCTGCGAACCTCGATTCGCTCGCCGCGCGGCTCGGCTTCGGCAAGCCGGAGGAGCTCTTCGTCGCCGTGGCGCGCGACGAGGTGAACCTGCGCCAGCTGCAGACGGCGGTCCGGGGCCTCAAGGGCGAGGCGCCATTGCCGGCCAACAAGGAATCGCCCAGGAAAGCAAAAGCATCCACGGCCACCGGCGGAGTGCTCGTCGTCGGCTTGGACCGGCTGATGACGCAGCTTGCGCGCTGCTGCAAGCCGGTGCCGCCGGATCCGATCCGGGGCTTCGTCACGCGCGGCAAGGGCGTCTCGGTGCACCGCGAGGACTGCGCTTCCCTCAAGCGCCTCGCCGAGAAGCAGCCCGAGCGCCTGATCGACGCGGCGTGGGGAAAAGGCGAGGGACGCTACGCCGTCGAGATGAGCGTCACCGCCACCGACCGGCGCGGCCTGCTGCGCGACATCGGCGACGCGCTCACGCGCGAGAAGATCAACGTCACCGCCGCCCGCACCCAGAACAAGGACGACCTCGCCTTCATGCGCTTCACCTTCGAGGTCGTCAACGTCGCGCAGCTCAAGCGCGCCTTCGCGCTCGTCCGCGAGGTCAAGGGTGTCATCCGCGTCGCCCGCGCTTAGGGTTCCCATGCCTTCTGCCCGTCGCTCTCTGCAGGGCGCGGCGCTTGCGCACGCGCTGCACGATGGCTATACGGACATGATCTACGTGCTGCTGCCGGTCTGGCAGGCGGAATTCGCGCTCGGCTATGCGGCGCTCGCCGCCTTGCGTGGCGTCTACGCGGGCACCATGGCCGCGTTCCAGGTGCCGGCGGGCTGGCTGGCGGAGCGCCTGGGCGGGCGGACGGTCCTCGTTGCCGGCACGGTGCTTTCGGCCCTCGGGTACGCGCTCGCCGGTTTCTCGGGCGGGCTGATCGGGCTGTGCGCCGCGCTTGCGCTCTCCGGCCTCGGTTCGGCGACGCAGCATCCCCTGGCGTCCGCGGCGGTGTCGCGCGCCTACGGCACGAACGCGCGCGGTCCGCTCGGCGTCTACAACTTCAGCGGCGATCTCGGCAAGGCGGCGCTGCCGGCGCTGCTCGGACTGCTGATTGCGACCCTGTCGTGGCGCTCCTCGGTGTGGGTCATGGCCGCATTGGGCCTGATCGCCGCCGCTGCCGTCTGGGCGCTGCTGCCGGTCGTGCGCGCGGCGGAGCCGGCCGCTCAGGCGAGCCGAGGCGCCGATCGCGGCGGCTTCGGCCTGCTGCTGGCGATCGCCGTGCTCGACAGCGGCGTGCGCATGGGATTCCTGACCTTCCTGCCGTTTCTCCTCAAGGCGAAAGGCGCGGAGCTGCCGCTGATCGGCTTCGCGCTCACCCTCGTGTTCCTGGGCGGCGCCGCGGGCAAGTTCACCTGCGGCTGGCTCGGCGCGCGGCTCGGTGTCCTCGCGACCGTGCTCGTCACCGAGATCGGCACCGCGGCGGCGATCGGCGCGGCGATCCTGTTGCCGCTCTCGCCCACGCTGATTCTCCTGCCGGTTCTCGGCGTGATGCTGAACGGCACGTCGTCGGTCCTTTACGGCACCGTGCCCGAGCTCGTGCCGGCCGGAAAGGTAGCGCGCGCGTTCGCCGTCTTCTATACCGGCGCGATCGGCTCCGGCGCGCTCTCGCCGGTCGTGTACGGGGCGATCGGCGACTTCTTCGGCTACCAGTGGGGAATCGCGGCCGCCGCGGCCGCGGCGCTGCTGACCTGCCCGCTCGCGCTTCTTCTCGCCCCGCGGCTCAGCTCGGCGTCGCGAGGGTGAAGAGCAGCTCTTCCTGCGCGGAGCGGCGCCGGCCGCGGCGCGGCTTCTGCTGCTCGTAGGTGCCGTCGGGGCGCATCTCCCAGGCCTGGCAGTTGTCGTCGAGGTAGGGCTGCAGGCCTTCGCGGATGACCCGGCGCTTGAGCGCCGGGTCGAGCACCGGGAAGCAGAGCTCGATGCGGCGGAAGAAGTTGCGGTCCATCCAGTCGGCGCTCGAGAGGTAGACGTCCTCCGCGCCCGCGTTCTGGAAGTAGAAGATGCGCGAGTGCTCGAGGAAGCGCCCGACGATCGAGCGCACCCGGATGTTGGTCGAGAGCTCGTCGATCCCCGGCTTGAGCGCGCACACGCCGCGCACGATGAGGTCGATCTTCACGCCGGCCGCGGAGGCCGCGTAGAGCTCCTCGATGATCTGCGGCTCGAGGAGCGCGTTCATCTTGGCGATGATGCGCGCCGGCCGTCCCTCGGAGGCCTCCTTGGCCTCGTTGCGGATGGCGGCGACGATCCTCTTGTGCAGCGTGAAGGGCGACTGCCAGACGTGCTTCATCTTGCCCGCGCGGCCCAGGCCGGTGAGCTGCTTGAACACCTCGTTCACGTCCGCGCACAGCTCCTCGTTCGCGGTCATGAGGCCGAAGTCGGTGTACAGGCGCGCGGTGCGCGGGTGGTAGTTGCCGGTCGCGAGGTGCACGTAGCGGCGCAGCACCTTGCCCGATTCGCTGTCCTCGCGACGCACGATGAGCGCCATCTTCGCGTGCGTCTTGTGCGCGACCACGCCGTAGACGACGTGCGCGCCGACCTCCTCGAGCTTCGCCGCCCAGTTGAGGTTCGCCTCCTCGTCGAAGCGCGCCATGAGCTCCACCACGACCGTCACTTCCTTGCCCTTGCGCGCCGCCTCGACCAGGATCTGCATCAGCTCGGAGTCCGTGCCGGTGCGGTACACGGTCTGCTTGATCGCGATCACGTTCGGGTCGTCGGCTGAGGTGCGGATGAAGTCGATCACCGGCAGGAAGGACTGGAACGGGTGGTGCAGGAGCACGTCGTGCTTCTTGAGCGCGTCGAAGAGCTCTTCCTTCTCGAGCGCGCTTGGCAGCCCGGGCTGGAACGGCGGGTACTTGAGCGCCGGCCGGTCCACCTGGTCGGGCACCTCGCGCATGCGGTAGAGATTGACCGGCCCGTCGACGCGGTAGAGGTCCGCCTCCTGCAGGCCGAACTGCTGCAGCAGGAACTCCACCATGTGCTGCGAGCAGTTGTCGGCGACTTCGAGGCGCACGCCGTCGCCGAAGTGCCGGTGCAGCAGCTCGCCCTGCAGCGCGGTGTGCAGGTTCTTGATCTCCTCCTCGTCGACGAAGAGGTCGGAGTTGCGCGTGACGCGGAACTGGTAGCAGCCGAGGACGTTCATGCCGGCGAAGAGTTCGCCGACGTGCGCGTGCAGGATCGAGGAGAGGAACACGAAGGAGTATTCCGGCGCGGCGACGGCTTTCGGCAGGCGGATGACGCGCGGCAGCGCGCGCGGCGCCTGCACGATGGCGGCGCGCGAGCTCCGGCCGAACGCGTCGCGGCCCTCGAGCTCGATGGCGAAGTTCAGGCTCTTGTTCAGCACCCGCGGAAACGGGTGCGCCGGATCGAGCCCGATCGGCGTGAGGACGGGGAGCAGCTCGCGGAAGTAGTAGTCGCGGATCCACTGGCGCTGCGCCGGCGTCCATTCCTCGCGGCGCGGGAACACGACGCCCTGCGCGGCGAGGGCCGGCAGCACCGTCTGGTTGAGCAGCTGGTACTGCTCGGCGACGAGCGCATGCGCCTCGCGCGCGACTTCCTCGAAGACGTCGGTCGGCCCTCGGCCGTCCGGGCCGGGCTCGGGGAGGCCGAGCTTGATCTGCTCCTTCAGGCCGGCGACGCGGATCTCGAAGAACTCGTCCAGGTTGGACGACACGATGGTGATGAAGCGCAGCCGCTCGAGCAGCGGCACGCTGTCGTCCGCGGCCTGCGCCAGCACGCGCCGGTTGAACGCGAGGATGCCGAGCTCGCGGTTCAGGAACTGCGTGGGCGTTGGAATCCGTCGGTTCACGGGTCAGCCGGGGAGAGGCGATTCTAACTGCTGGGATAGCGGCGCTGTGTTACCGTAGCCTGACGATGGCCCGGCACGACACGCTCGCCGCCGTCGACCTCGGCTCGAACAGCTTCCACCTGCAGATCGGCCGCGTGGTCGGCGCCCAGATCTATCCGCTCGATGCAGTGCGCGAGGTGGTGCGCCTCGGCGCCGGGCTCACCGCGGAGAAGCGCATCGATCGCGCCACGCAGGCGGCGGCGCTCGAGGCGCTCGCCAAGTTCGCCGAGCGCCTGCGCGGCTTCCCGCGCCAGGCGGTGCGCGCGGTCGGCACGAACGCGCTGCGCGTGGCGAAGAATTCCTCGGCGTTCCTGCGCGAGGCGCGCGCGGTGCTCGGCTTCCCGATCGAGGTGATCTCGGGCCGCGAGGAGGCGCGCCTCATCTACATCGGCGTCGCGCATGCGCTGCCGGTGTCCTCCCAAAGGCGGCTCGTCGTCGACATCGGCGGCGGCTCGACCGAGGTGATCATCGGCGTCGGGCTCGAGCCGCAGCTCACCGAGTCGCTCTACATGGGCTGCGTGAGCTACACCCTCAAGTACTTCCCGGGCGGCGACATCGGCAAGGGCGCGATGAAGGCGGCGGAGCTTGCCGCGCGCCAGGAGCTCGCCGGCATGGTGAACCAGTACCGCGCGGCCGGCTGGGACGAGGCGGTCGCCTCCTCCGGCACCGCGCGCTCGATCGAGAACATCCTGCGCGAGAACGGCTTTGCCGAGGAGGGGCTGACGCGCGCCGGCCTGGAGAAGCTGAGATCCCTGCTGATCAAGAACGAGAAGGCCGATCCCGACGAGATCGCCGGGCTGCGGCCGAACCGCGCGGCGGTGCTGCCCGGCGGCGTCGCCATCCTTTCCGCCGCCATGGACGAGCTCGGCATCGAGGCGATGAAGGTGTCCGAGGGCGCGCTGCGCCACGGCGTGCTCTACGACCTGCTCGGGCGCGTGGAGCACCGCGACATGCGCGAGGTCACGGTCGCGCAGTTCATGCGCCGCTACCATGTGGATGCGGCGCAGGCGGAGCGCGTGCGCGCGCTCGCCATGACGATCTACGACGCGCTCTCGCCCGGCGCCGAGCGCGACGAGGACGCCGACCGGGCGATGCTCGACTGGGCGGCGCGGCTTGCCGAGATCGGCCTCTCGATCGCGCACGCGCAGTACCACAAGCACTCCGCCTACATCCTGTCGAGCGCCGACATGCCCGGCTTCTCGAGGATGGAGCAAGCCCGCCTCGCTCGAATCGTTCTCGCGCACCGCGGCAAGCTCTCGAAGGTGCAGGACGCCGGCCTCGAGGGAACCGACTGGAAGCTCGTCTTCGCCCTGCGCACCGCGTCGCTCATCCTGCGCAGCCGCACGGAAGCGAGGCTTCCCTTCCTGCGCGTTGCTGCAGACGCCGGCGGCTTCGCCATCGACCTGCCGCAGAGCTGGCTCGACGAGAACGCGCTCTCCGCGGCGGCGCTCGACGCCGAAACGGCCTATTGGAAGGCCGTCGGCATGAAGCTCGCCGTCAGCGGCCTCTCGGAGAAGAAAGTCTCGGTGCTAAAACAAGTCCGGTGACACCACCGCGCGCACGACGACCTGCGTCTCCTCTTCGCGCGTGCGCGAGGCGATCCACCACAAGCCGCCTTTCTTGATGCTCCACTCGATGTTCGCGCCGGAGACGAGATAGGCGCAGGCGCGGCCGAGATCCGGCTGGTGGCCGACGAGCACCACGGTGCCGTCGTCCGGCCACTGCGCCGCCTTGAGGAGCGCCTTGGACGTCGCTCCCGGCGCGAGCGCCTCGACGACCTGCGGCGCGCCGAGCGCCTTGGCGGTCTGCAGCGCGCGCGCCGCCGGGCTCGAGAGCAGCCGATAGTCCTTCGGCAGGCGCTCGGCGAGCCACTTCGCCACGCGCGCCGCCTGCTTGCGGCCCTTGTCGGTCAGCTCGCGCGCGAGATCGGGCTTGCCGTCCTCCGCGTCCGCGTGCCGCCACAGGATGAGGTCCATAGCCGCCTAGTATAAAATCGCTGCCTCGTTCCACGGCAGGCGCGTAGCTCAGCTGGTTAGAGCACTACCTTGACATGGTAGGGGTCGTTGGTTCGAGTCCAATCGCGCCTACCACTCTCTCGAGCAGTCAAGAAACTGCAACATCCTCCGCCGATCGAGACTCGAGCCTCATGGATCGTCGCCGGCGTCGCCCTGGTGACGATGCTCATGGCGTACGGCACGGGGTGGATCACCGCGGTCGCGCTGAAGGACATCGCGGCGGAAGTCGGCGGCGCGCGCTCGATCCCGGCGCTCGCCAGCGCGCTCGCCTGGTTCGGCGGCGGCACCGGCGGCATCATCATGGGCCAGATCGCCGACCGCGTCGGCACGCGCTGGACGGTCATGTTCGGCGCCCTGATGGTCGCAGTCGGCCTCGCGGTTTCCACGTTCGGCGCGCCCTGGCCGCTGTGGATCGGCCACGGGCTGTTCATCGGCCTGATCGGCCTCGGCGGCATCAACGCGCCGCTCTACGTCTACGTCAGCCGCTGGTTCGATCGCCGGCGCGGCTCGGCGCTCGCGCTCATCTCGAGCGGCTCGTACCTCGCCGGCGCGCTCTGGCCGCCGGTGTTCGAGCGCGCGATCGCGAGCGTGGGATGGCGCGAGACCATGCTGTGGTATGCCCTGCTCGAGGCGGCGGTGGTCCTGCCGCTCGCGGCCGTGTTCTTCACGCATCCGCCCGAGGCGGTCCATGCGACGGTCGCGCGAAGCGACTCGGCAAAGCCGCAGCGCGTTCTTGGCTGGCCGCCGAATCTCGTGTTCGCGCTGCTGTGCGCCGCGGCGGTGCTCTGCTGTGTGCCGATGGCGATGCCGCAGGGCCATCTCGTCGCGTTTTGCGGCGACCTGGGGATGGGCCGCTCGACCGGCGCGCTGATGCTCTCCGTGCTGCTCGGCACCGCGTTCCTCAGCCGCCAGGCGTGGGGCGCGATCTCCGACCGCATCGGCGGGCTTCCGACCGTGTTCATCGGCTCGCTCTGGCAGATTTGCGCGATGGGCGGCTTCCTGCTCACGCAGAGCGAGCGCGGCCTGTTCACCGTGTCGGCCGCCTTCGGCCTGGGCTTCTCCGGCATCATCCCCGCCTACGTGCTGGCGCTGCGCCAGCTCTTCCCCGCGTCGCAAGCCGCATGGCGCATTCCCACGCTGCTGCTCTTCAGCGGCTCGGGCATGGCGCTGGGCGGCTGGCTCGCGGGCGCCCTCTACGACCATTTCGGCTACTACGCCCCGGCCTTCGCCGCCGGCATCGGCGCGAACGCCGTCAATCTCATCCTGGTCGGCACGCTGCTCGCGCGGCGGCGCCACCGCATGGCCTTCGCGTAAGCACAGGCAGGCGTTGACGGCGCGGCGCCGGTTCCGGAAACTTGCGCGCATGAAACTGCGCGCGCTCCTCGTTCCGTTCCTCTTCTGGGCGGCCGCCGCCCCGGTGCAACGCGCAGCCGCGCAGCCCGCCTATCCTTCGCGGCCGATCCACCTCATCGTCCCGATCCCGCCCGGCGGCGCCCCGGACATCGCCGCCCGGGTGATCGGCGAGAAGCTGCAGCAGCAGATGGGCCAGCCGGTGGTGGTGGAGAACAAGGTCGGCTCGAACGGCAACATCGCGAGCGAGGCGATCGCGCGCTCGGCGCCCGACGGCTACACCATCGGCCTGATCGCCGACAGCCAGGTGGTGATCAATCCGCACCTCTACAAGAGCATGCCGTTCGATCCGCTGAAGGACCTGCTGCCGATCGCGACCGTCGTCGAGCACGAGTTCGTGCTGGCCATCAACCCGTCGCTGCCGCCGAAGACGTTTCCCGAATTCATCGAGTATGCGAAGCACGCGAACCCGCCGCTCAACTACGCCTCGGGCGGCAACGGCAGCCAGCATCACCTCATGATGGAGGAGCTCAAGCAGCGCGCCGGCATCAACATGGTGCACGTGCCCTACCGCGGCGGCTCGCCGGCGACCGCGGCGACCGTGTCGGGCGAGACCGCGGCGATGTGGGCGGGAAGCTCGAACGCGGCGCAGATCAAGTCGGGGCGGCTGCGCGCCATCGCGGTCTCGAGCGCCAAGCGCTCGACGGAGCACCCCGACCTGCCGGCAATCGCGGAGTTCTATCCCGGCTACGACAATCGCATCTGGCTCGGCATGTTCGGCCCTGCAGGGCTGCCCGAGCCGGTGCTCGAGCGCCTGCGCGCAGAGATCCGCAAGGCGCTCGAATCTCCGGAGGCGAAGCAGCGCCTCGCGCGCGCCGGCGGCCTCGAGCCCTTCATCACCACGCCAGAGGAGTTCGACGCGCTCATCAAGCGCGAGTACGACAAGTACGGCAAGGTCGTGAAGGACCTCGGCCTCAAGATCGACTGACTAGATCTTGAAGCTTTCCCTCGTTTCCGGCGCGAAGAGCTCCTCCGGACGCAGATGCCGGCGCGTGACGCCCTGCTCGAAGCAGTACCGCAGGAAGGCTTCCAGCGTCGGGCGGTTCGGCTCGACGCCGTAGGGCCAGTAATCCTCTCCGGCGAGCGCTTGCCAGCGGCGCGCGTGCTCGGCCATCCACGGCACGGGGACGTGCGAGGACGTGATGTCGGCGAGGCGCGCAAGGCTCGCCCGCTTTGCCTGCTCGAAGCCCTTGAAGAGGTTCATCGCGATCCAGCGGTCGCGCTCGTAGACCTCGCGCTTGAGCACGACGAGGTGCATGATCGGAAAGATGCGCGTCTTCTCGAAATAGCGCCGCTCGAGCTCCTCGGTCTGCGGGAACAGCCGATGCCGCCCCACGGGACGCGCGGAGATCGCGGCGTCGAGCTCGCCGGCGGCGAGCATCTCGGTGAGGCTGCGATCGGGAACCGCGACGATCTTCGTCTTGCCGGGCAGGCTGAGCGCCACCTTCTCGATGCGCCCGGGCTCGCGCACGCCCGCCTGGTGCCAGTGGATCGCGGCGAGGTCGACGCCGTATTCGTGCTGCAGCATCCCGCGCACGTAGATCCCGGCGGTCTGCGCCCATTCCGGGATGCCGACCTTGCGCCCTTCGAGGTCCTTCGCGCTGCGGATTGCGGAATCTTCCCGCACATAGATCGCGGAATGCCGGAACACCCGCGAAGTGAAGACCGGCAGCGCGACGATGTCCGGGTTCTCGCCCGCGAGGAGCGCGGCCACCTTGCCGAACGACATCTCGGAGGCGTCCCATTCGCGAAAGCGCGTGAAGCGGAAATGCATCTCCTCGATGGGGATCTCGAGGACGTTGAGATCGAGGCCCTGCGCTTCGAGCCCGCGCACGTGCTCGTAGCGGCCGAGCGCGAGAGTGAGCGGCAGATTCATCGTGATAGTATGAAGCCTCTAGTGTCTGATGCCTAACATCCGTCTCCCCGACGGCTCGCAGAAATCGTTTCCCGGGCCCGTAACCGCCGCCGAGGTCGCCAGCTCGATCGGCGCCGGCCTCGCGCGCGCGGCGCTCGCGGCGAAGGTGAACGGCAAGCTGGTGGACCTCTCGACCCGCATCGACGGCGACGCCGAGCTCGCCATCGTCACGCCGAAGAGCCCCGAAGGGCTCGACATCCTGCGCCACTCCACCTCGCATCTGATGGCGCAGGCGGTGCAGGAGCTGTTTCCCGGCGCGCAGGTGACGATCGGCCCGGTGATCGAGAACGGCTTCTACTACGATTTTGCGTACAAGCGGCCTTTCACCCCGGAAGACCTTGCGGCCATCGAGAAGAAGATGGCCGAGATCGCGAAGCAGGATCTGCCGGTGGTGCGGAAGGAAATGTCGCGAGACGACGCCGTCAAATATTTTTCCGGAATAGGGGAAAAATACAAAGCGGAGATCATCGGCGCTATTCCCGCCAACGAGCCGATCTCGCTCTATGGGCAGGGCAACTGGATCGACCTGTGCCGCGGGCCGCACGTGCCCTCCACCGGCAAGCTGAAGGTCTTCAAGCTCATGCGCGTCGCGGGCGCGTACTGGCGCGGGGACTCGAAGAACGAGATGCTCCAGCGCATCTACGGGACTGCCTGGGCGACGAAGGAGGAGCAGGACGCCTATCTCAAGATGCTCGAGGAGGCGGAGAATCGCGACCACCGCGCGCTCGGCACGCAGCTCGACCTCTTCCACATGCAGCAGGAGGCGCCGGGGCTCGTCTTCTGGCACCCGAAAGGCTGGGTGATCTGGCAGCAGGTCGAGCAGTACATGCGCCGCGTTTACCGCGACAACGGCTACCAGGAGGTGCGCGGGCCGCAGATCCTCGACCGCAGCCTGTGGGAGAAGACCGGGCACTGGGAGAACTTCAAGGACAACATGTTCACCACTTCATCGGAGAACCGCGACTACGCGATCAAGCCGATGAACTGCCCCGGGCACATCCTCATCTACAACAAGGGCGTGCGGAGCTACCGCGACCTGCCGCTGCGCTACGGCGAGTTCGGCTCCTGCCACAGGAACGAGCCCTCCGGCGCGCTGCACGGCTTGATGCGGGTGCGGGGGTTCGTGCAGGACGACGGGCACATCTTCTGCACCGAAGACCAGATCCTCTCCGAATGCCTCGCCTTCACCGCGCTCCTGCAGAACGTGTACCGGGACTTCGGCTTCACCGAGGTGATCTACAAGATCGCGACGCGCCCCAAGGCGCGCATCGGCGCGGACGAGCTCTGGGACAAGGCCGAAGCATCCCTGAAGACGTCCCTGGAGAAGAGCGGCGTCTCCTATTCGCTCTCGCCCGGCGAGGGCGCGTTCTACGGGCCGAAGATCGAGTACTCGCTGAAGGACGGCATCGGCCGCGTCTGGCAATGCGGCACGATGCAGGTCGACTTCAGCATGCCGGGCCGGCTCGGCGCCGAGTACGTGGGCGAGGACAACGCGCGCCATACGCCGGTCATGCTGCATCGCGCGATCGTCGGCTCGATGGAGCGCTTCATCGGCATTCTCATCGAGCACTACGCCGGCGCGTTCCCGCTCTGGCTCGCGCCGCTGCAGGTCGTGGTGCTGAGCATCACCGACAAGCAGTCCGCCTATGCGGCGCAGGTCGCCGAGGCGTTGAAAAAGCACGGTTTCCGCGCTTCCGCGGATTTGCGAAACGAGAAGATTTCTTATAAAATTCGCGAACATAGCTTGCAAAAGTTGCCGTACCAGGTGGTGGTCGGCGACAAAGAGCTGCAGGCGAACACGGTGGCCGTGCGCATGCGCAGCGGCGAAGATCTCGGGACAATGAGCCTGGAGGCCTTCGTCGGGCGCCTGGGTTCCGAACTCGGGACCGAGGCGGGCGCGCAGAAGCACGGCTAATTTTTTCAACGGTCAGAGGAGCTTTCACTCATCGCACTCGAGAGATCGCAACGCATCAACCGGGAGATCACGGCCCCGGAGGTGCGCCTGGTGGCGGAGAACGGGGACCAGCTCGGCATCCAGAAGGTGACCGAGGCCCTGCGGCTGGCGGAAGAGCAGAACGTGGACCTGGTGGAGATCGCGCCGCTCGCGAACCCTCCGGTCTGCAAGCTGATGGACTACGGCAAGTTCCGCTACCGCGAGCAGAAGAAGGCGCACGAGGCCAAGCTCAAGCAGAAGCAGATCCAGGTCAAGGAAATCAAGTTCCGGCCTGGCACCGACGAGGGCGACTACAAGATCAAGCTCGCCAAGCTGATCCAGTTCCTCGAGGAGGGCGACAAGGCCAAGGTGACGTTGCGGTTCAGGGGGCGCGAGATGGCGCACAAGGAGTTCGGCGAGCGCCTGCTCGAGCGCGTGCGGAAGGATCTCGACGAGGTCGGGGCGGTCGAGCAGTTCCCCAAGCTCGAGGGCCGGCAGATGGTGATGGTGATCGCGCCGAAGAAGAAGGCGGTGCCGGCGCCCAAGGCGAAGGCGGCCGCGGCGAAGCCCAAGCCGGAAGTGAAGAAGGTTTCAGCAAAGCCAGCGGCAGCGTAGCTGGCCACAAGTGATCGCCGCGGCATCAAGCGCCCGAAAGCCGGGCCGCCCGGCGTCATGACATAAAGGAGCAGTTGCAATGCCGAAGATGAAGACGAAGAAGGGAGCCGCCAAGCGCTTCAGGGTGCGCGGCAGCGGCAGCATCAAGCGCGGCGCCGCCTATCGGCGCCACATCCTGACGAAGAAGACCACCAAGACGAAGCGCCACCTGCGCCGCACCAGCCGGGTGGACGCGACCAACACGGCGGCGATCCGTTCCATGCTGCCGTACTCGTCCTGAGGAGCGCGCCATGCCGAGAGTCAAGCGTGGAGTCACGGCGCGCGCGCGCCACAAGAAGGTCCTCAAGCAGGCGAAGGGGTTCCGCGGCCGCCGGGGCAACGTCTACCGCGTAGCCAAGGAGGCGGTGATGAAGGCGGGGCAGTACGCCTACCGCGACCGCCGCCAGAAGAAGCGCCAGTTCCGCGCCCTGTGGATCGCGCGGATCAACGCCGCGGTGCGCGAGCTCGGCCTGACCTACAGCGCCTTCATGTCGGGCCTCAAGCGCGCCCAGATCGACATCGATCGCAAGGTGCTCGCGGATCTGGCGGTGCAGGACAAGCCCGCCTTCGCGAAGATCGCGAGCCAGGTCAAGGCCAGCTTGAGCCATTAGCGCGCTCGCGAGCATCGTCGAGCGCGCGCTCGCCGCATTCAGCGCGGCGGGCGATGCCGCGTCCCTCGAGAACGCGAAGGCGAAGTTCCTCGGCAAGGGCGGGGATCTCTTTGCGTTTCAGAAGACCCTGTCCTCCCTCTCCGCGGAGGAGCGCAAGAGCGCCGGCGCGGCGTTCAACGCCGCCAAGCAGAGAATCGAGCAGGCGCTCGAGGCGCGCCGCGCGCAGCTCGCGGACGCCAGGCTCTCCGCGCAGCTCGCCGGCGAGGCGCTCGACGTCACGCTCCCCGGGCGCGGCCGCGGCCGCGGCGGCATCCACCCGGTGATCCGCACCTGGCGCAGGATCGAGGAGATCTTCCGCTCGATCGGCTTCGAGGTCGCCGACGGCCCGGAGATCGAGACCGACTGGTACAACTTCACCGCGCTCAACAACCCGGAGAACCATCCAGCGCGCTCCATGCAGGACACGTTCTACGTCGACCTGAAGGACGAGAACGGCCTGCCCCTGGTGCTGCGCACCCATACGAGCCCGATGCAGGTGCGCTACGCGCGCATGCATGCGGAGAGATTCCGCCAGAAGGCGGAATGGGCCGCCATCAAGGTGATCGCGCCCGGGCGCTGCTACCGCGTGGATTCCGATGCGACGCACTCGCCGATGTTCCACCAGGTGGAAGGGCTGTGGATCGACGAGGACATCAGCTTCGCCGACCTGAAGGGCGTCTATACCGAATTCCTGCGGCGCTTCTTCGAGATCGACGACCTCGAGGTGCGCTTCCGGCCGTCCTTCTTCCCGTTCACCGAGCCCTCGGCCGAGATCGACATGAAATTCAAGGGCCGCTGGCTCGAGCTCTCCGGCGCGGGCCAGGTGCATCCCGGCGTGATCAGGAACTTCGGCCTCGATCCGGAGCGCCACATCGGCTTCGCGTTCGGCTCAGGCCTCGAGCGGCTGACGATGCTGCGCTACGGGATCGAAGACCTGCGCCTGTTCTTCGACGGCGACCTGCGCTTTCTCGGCCAGTTCGCATGAGGGTCCCGGAGCGCTGGCTGCGCAGCTTCTGCGACCCGCAGCTCGACAGCGCGCGCCTCGCGGAGCTCCTCACCATGTCGGGGCTCGAGGTCGAGTCGCGCGAGCCCGCGGCGGCCTTCTCGGGCGTGGTGGTCGGCGAGGTGGTTTCGGTCGAGAAGCATCCGAACGCCGACAAGCTGACGGTGTGCAAGGTCTTCACCGGCAACGAGACCCTGCAAATCGTCTGCGGGGCGCCGAACGTGCGCCCGAAGATGAAGGCGCCGGTGGCGCGGGTCGGCGCGAAGCTTCCCGCAATGGAAATCGGAAAATCCGCGCTGCGCGGCGTCGAGAGCGACGGGATGCTGTGCTCGGCACGCGAGCTCGGCCTGTCCGACGACCATTCCGGCCTGCTCGTTCTCGCTCCGGAGTCCAGGCCGGGCGCCGACGTGCGCGCGCTGCTCGGCCTCGACGAAGAGATCTTCACGCTCAAGCTCACGCCGAATCGCGGGGACTGCCTCTCGATCCTCGGCGTCGCGCGTGAACTGTCCGCTCTCGCGCGCGCCAAGCTCACCGTCCCGGCCATCGAAGCGATCCCGGCGAAGAGCAGCGCCAGGCACGCCGTGAAGATCTCCGCGCCGGAGGGCTGCGGCCGCTTCGCCGGCCGCGTGATCCGGGGCGTGAACGCCGCGGCGCCGACGCCCGCCTGGATGAAGCAGCGCCTGGAAGCCGCCGGGCAGCGCAGCATCTCCGCGCTCGTCGACGTGACCAACTACGTGATGCTCGAGCTCGGCCGCCCGCTCCATGTCTACGACCTGGACAAGCTGAAGGGGGCGATCGAGGTGCGCTGGGGGCGCAAGGGCGAGAAGCTGCTGCTCCTGAACGGCCAGGAGGTCGAGGTGGATGCGGCGGTGCTCTGCATCGCCGACGACTCGGGCGCGATCGGGCTCGGCGGCATCATGGGCGGCGAAAGCACCAAGGCGGACGAGGGCACGAAGAACATCTTCCTCGAGTCGGCGTTCTTCTTCCCGGAAGCGGTCCAGGGGCGCGCCCGCCGCTACAACTTCGCGAGCGACGCCTCGCACCGCTTCGAGCGCGGCGTGGACTTCGCCAACAACGTCGACGGCATCGAGCGCGCGACGCGGCTCGTGCTCGAGCTCTGCGGCGGCGAGCCCGGACCCACCGCCGACCTCGTCGCGCGCCTGCCCGAGCGCAAGCCCGTCGAAATGCGCATCGCGCGGGCGCAGAAGATCATCGGCATCCCGGTCCCCGCAGGCGAGATGGCCGATGTCTTTTCGCGGCTGAACTTCAAGCCGCAAGAGAAGGGCGAAGCCTTCGTCGTCACGCCGCCGAGCTATCGCTTCGATGTGCAGATCGAGGAGGACCTGATCGAGGAGGTGGCGCGGGTGTACGGCTTCGAGCGCATCGCGGCGCATCCGCCGCGCGTCCCGGCGGCGCTGCTGGGCGCCCCGGAGGCCGGGCGCGCGCTGCACGCGCTGCGCGAGCGCCTCGCCGCGGCCGACTATCGCGAGGTGATCAACTTCAGCTTCGTCGAGCCCGCCTGGGAGGCGGATTTCGCCGCCGCTGCCGGGCCGATCCGGCTCCTCAATCCCATCGCGAGCCAGGCGTCCGTCATGCGCACCACGCTCATCGGGTCGCTCGTCTCGGTGCTGCGCTACAACCACGCGCGCAAGCTGCCGCGCATCCGCGTTTTCGAGCTCGGGCGCGTCTACCTGCGCGACGACGCGGCGCGCGAAGGCGCGCTCGCGGTCAAGGGAATCCGCCAGCCGATGCGCATCGGCGCCGCCGCGATGGGGCCGGCGCTCGAGGAGCAGTGGGGCGCGGACGATCGCAACGCCGACTTCTTCGACGTCAAGGCGGACCTCGAGGCGCTGGCGGCGCCGCTCGCGCTGCGCTTCGAGGCGGCGCCGCATCCCGCGTTCCATCCCGGGCGCTCGGCGCGCGTGCTCGCCGGCGGCCGCGCCGCCGGCTGGCTCGGCGAGCTGCATCCGAAGTGGCAGCGCAAGTACGAGCTGCCGGTCGCGGCGGTGCTCTTCGAGCTCGACGCCGAGGCCCTGCAGCAGCCGGGGCTGCCGCATCCCGAAGTGCCCTCCAAGTACCCGCCGGTGATCCGCGACATCGCCGTGCTGGTGGATGCTGCCGTCCCGGTCCAGGCGCTGCTGGACGCCATGGCGGCCGAGAAGCCGCCGATCGTGCTCCAGGTCCGGCTTTTCGACCTCTATCAGGGCCAGAGCCTGCAAAAAGAGGGCCATGCAGGGAGAAAAAGCCTTGCGTTTCGGGTAGTTATGCAACATACTGAACGTACCCTCACCGATGCGGAGGCCGATGCGGCCCGCGACGCGCTGGTGGCGTTGCTGGGACGCAAGTTCTCCGCCAGCCTCCGTGGATGAGGAGCCGCGGAGGGCTTGATAATCAAGGGGAAAAGGGAGTTGCAATGACTTTGACCAAGGCCGAGCTGGCCGACCTGCTGTTCGAGAAAGTGGGCCTGAACAAGCGGGAAGCCAAGGACATGGTGGAAGCCTTCTTCGAAGAGATCCGCGGCGCCCTCGAGCGCGGCGAGAGCGTGAAGCTTTCCGGCTTCGGCAACTTCCAGCTGCGCGACAAGCCGCAGCGCCCGGGGCGCAATCCGAAAACCGGCGAGGAGATCCCGATCAGCGCCCGCCGCGTCGTCACGTTTCACGCCAGCCAGAAGCTGAAGGCGATGGTCGAGAAGGCGCGCCATGGAGCCAAGCCGCAGGAAAGCTGAGCTCCCGCCGATCCCCGCCAAGCGCTACTTCACCATTGGTGAGGTGAGCGACCTGTGCGGGGTGAAGCCGCACGTGCTGCGCTACTGGGAGCAGGAATTCACGCAGCTCAAGCCGGTGAAGCGGCGCGGCAATCGCCGCTATTACCAGCACCACGAGGTGCTCCTCATCCGCCGCATCCGCGAGCTCCTCTACGAGGAAGGCTTCACCATCAGCGGCGCGCGCAACCGCCTCGACAGCTCTCTCACGCACGAGGAAAAGAACGACGCCGCGCCGCGCGCAGCGCGCCCCGCGCCCGCGCCCGGCGCAGGCGCCGATCTGGCCGCGATCAAGCGCGAGCTGCGCGCGGTGCTCGACCAGCTGCAAGCCTGATCTTTCCAGGTTCCACGTAACGCAAGCCATGCTGCGCTCGGGCAAGGATCATCTCGATTCCATTCGCGACGGCCGTGCCGTTTATATCGGCAAGGAGCGCGTCGCCGACGTCACGACGCATCCGGCGTTCCGCAACGGCGCGCGCACCATGGCGGCGATCTACGACGCGAAGGCCGCCCCCGCCAATACCGAGCTCTGGTATGAGGAGGGCGGCGAGCGCTTCAGCACGCATTTCCTCCAGGCGCGCACCCGCGAGGCGCTCTTGAAGCGCACGATGGCGCACCGGCGCATCGCCGACATGACGCTCGGGCTCTTCGGCCGCTCGCCCGACCACGTGGCGAGCTTCGTCACCGCCTTCAGCTACATGCCGGAGGTCTTCGACGCGGTTCAAAAGGGCTTCGGGCAGAACGTGGTCGACTACTACCAGTACCTGAGGAAGAACGACCTCTACTGCTGCTATGCCGTCCTGCCGCCGCAGTCGGTGAGGAACCCCGAGTACTACGCCGAGCGCAAGCTCCACGCGCCGACGCTGCGCGTGGTGCGCGAGGACGACGGCGGCCTGGTCATCAGCGGCATGAAGATGCTTGCGACGGGAGCGGTGTTCGCCAACGAGATCTGGTTCGGCAATATCCATCCGCTCGCCCCGGACCAGAAGGCCGAGTCGATCACCTGCGCGGTGCCGATCAACGCGCCCGGCCTTTCGCTCTGGTCGCGCAAGCCCTTCGAGCGCGGGGCCGCCTCGCAATTCGAGTCGCCGCTCGCGTGGTCGTTCGACGAGACCGACAGCATGGTCCTCTGCAAGGAGGTCAAGGTGCCTTGGGAGCGCGTCTTCGTGCACAACGCGCCCGAGATCTCGCGCAACATCTACATCACCACGCCCGCGCATTCCTACAGCAACCATCAATCGACCGTGCGCTTCTGGTCGAAGCTCGGCTTCATCGTCGGCCTGGCGAGCCGCGTCGCCAAGGCGACCGGCGCCGAGAAGATACCGGCGGTGCAGGAGCAGCTCGGGCGGCTCGCTGCCCAGGAGGCGCTCATCGGCGGCCTGGTCATGGCGCAGATCCAGAATTGCGAGCCCTGGCCGGGCGGCTTCGTCGGCTACAACCGCCGCAACCTCTACGCCGCGCTCAACTGGTGCATCGAGAGCTACTCGCCGATCGTGGACTACCTGCGCGAGCTCTGCGGCGGCGGCGTTTTCCAGATGCCCGCGGACGCCTCGGTGATCGAGGATCGCGAGCTGAAGCAGGAATTCGAGACCTACTGGCACACGCCGCAGTACAGCCCGCTCGAGCGCATGAAGCTCTTCAAGCTCGCCTGGGAGTTCATCGGCAGCGAGTTCGCCGGCCGCCACCAGACCTACGAAAAGTTCTACCTCGGGGCCGCCTTCACCGTGCGGGCGCACAACTTCCGCGAGGCGCCGTGGACGAGCTTCCACGGCCGCGTGGACGACTTCATGAAGAGCTATGACGTGCCGGGAACCGCCGGCTAAGGGGTGTTCCGGAGTAAAATACGCCGCTTCGGGGCGTAGCGCAGCCTGGTAGCGTACCTGCATGGGGTGCAGGTGGTCGCGAGTTCAAATCTCGCCGCCCCGACCAAATTTCAAGTGCTTAGCGGCGCACCAATCGAAGGCGCCGCCAAAATCCCGTAGCGGCCGCCAAAACTCCGCGCGATTGCGCCTGCTTTGGCCTGCCCTCTGCTCAAGAATCACGTACACGGCCCCTTGCAGATGCACGGTTGGACAATCGGCTTGTTGGTGCATCCATGTGCTGATGTGCGCCTCGGAAACCTGCAGGCGCTTTTCGAGAGCCTTATCCGATCCGAGGATGACGGCGGCTCGCCGCATCACGGACGCAACCTGTTCTCTCACCGCTTTGTTGGCTTTTTTGTCCATCAGACCTTGCCGGGCCGCTAGATTCTCACGTATCCCGAGAAGGGGGGCCACCCTACCGAGCCACTGAAATTCGGTGCACAATTGATGTGCATCAAAGTTGTGCCCTCGGGAGAAGGGGATGCAAGGTGTCGCGCAGCAGGCGCTTAAAAGGGCCATCGAACTAGCGGGTTCGAAGGGCGGCATTCAGCAACGCTTGGGCGTCCAGGCGCACACACTAGACCTTTGGCTGCTCGGGAAAGCGGACATCCCGCATAGCGTCTTTTCCCAGCTCACCGACATACTGATTGAAGAAGACTTGAAGCAGCACCGGCATCCGCAGTAGCGGAAATCACTACGCTAAGTCGAGATTACCATTTAATGGTAATCCAATTACAATCCGCGCCCGTGCCGCTGCTTTCCCGAAAGTGGCCGTACCTCGATTACGTCGTACGCTCGGCGCCGACGGACGCCGGCCTGTTCGCCTTGTGGTCTGGTGAGGAGCTTCTATTTGCCGGCATAGCGGCCTCCGGAATACGTGGCGAATTGCTGCGGCACTTCCGCGGCGACGTTAGCCCCATTACCAAAAATGCCGACCACTTTTCCTGGGAGTTAAGCCGAGAACCGGAGAAGCGCCTAAAGGAAGTCTTGGCCCAATTCCATGCAATAAACGGACGACCGCCGCGGGCGCAGAATCCGTAATTCACAAGCACGATCCGGAAGCTCTAGCGCTACCTCGCTAACCGGGACCTCGTGCTGCTGGACATACCCTTCAGTTGTCCGCTGACTTGTATGGGCTAACCCTAGCCAAATCTAACCCCCGTTCGCAAAGGCTCACCGCCCCTTGTCAGGGGCCGGCAAAGCTATTCAGCGAGCTAGAGGCGGAGCCAGACGAACGCGGGGAGCAGCGCCGTCTGGTTAAGCTCTAACCAATAGAGGCTCGCCAAATCCTGAATGCCAGGATCGATATCGACTGCATATGTCGAGTCTGCTGTAAGCAATCTGAGACCTAGTTGCGATAGAGAACGTCACGAAGGCGTTTAGACAATGCCTCCTCCAACAGCTGAACGCGTGCGGTCGTGAGCGCGAGCCGTTCGAGATATCCGAAGAACATGTGCGCGACCTGCAGATGAGGGCCGCGTATTTGACTTTAGGTCAAACGGATGATTGGAGCGCTAGCAGAGCAACTCGTCGAGGCGGCGCGGGTCGAGCGGCTTCTGCAGCAGCTCGTCGAAGCCGGCGGCGAGGGCCTCCTCGCGCTTCACGGGCGTGCCGGTGATGCCGATGATGCGGGCGGCGCGCAGCTCCGGATTGCGCCGCAGCTGCCGCGCGAGCTCGAGGCCCGAGGCGTCGGGCAGCCTGACGTCGAGGATGACCACCTCGGGCCGGGTGCGCTGGGCGAGGTCGAGCGCGACGATGCCGTTGATCGCGAAATCGACGTGGTGGCCGAGATCCTTCAGCATGTAGGCCATGGTGTGGACCTGGTCGATGTTGTCGTCCACGACCAGCACCCTCAGGCGCCTGTGCGCCTTCGCTTTGTCCGAAACCTTCATGCAATTGCCCGCTCTTTCGTGGTGTGGGAGATATACGCCGCGTCGTAGCCACGGCGCTACCGCGCCCCGCTCCCCGATTCGATGTAGCAAAAGCGCCTACAACGGTCCGTCGTTTGCTCTTCGGTGAGCACATCGCCGAGAAATCACCCATGTACACGTCCCCCCCGACCGGCGCGCTGCGCCGGATCAGCCTCGAAGAACTGATCACGAAGCTCACCCAGATCGAAGAGCATGCCTCGCTCGCGCTGGCCGAGCAGCCGCGCGGGCAGGTCCCGTCGCGCGTGCGGCTCATCCTCGGCATCGCCAAGCAGATGCGGTTGCACCTCGAGGCGCAGCGCAGCGGCGGCGAGCGCGCGCCGCTGCCGCCGGGCAAGCCGGCGTCCGCGGCCCCGCTGCATCCCTAGGACTGGGCTGTGCCGCCGGGCCGCGCCGCGAACGCGGAGCCGCGCACGCAAAGCCGCCCGCGCGCATCCTGCCAGAGCTTCTGCTCGGCGTGGAGCTTCCCCATGGCGCGCGCCACGGTCTGGAAGTCGTAGGCGGAGAACTTCTCCGCGAGCTCGGTGTAGTAGGCGGGCGTGCGCTCGATGGTCTCGTAGATCCTGCGCGCCAGCTCCTCGACGCTGCCCTGCGGCGTGCCATGCGCCGCATCGGCCTTGCCGCCGAGGTAGTCGGCGATCTTCGCCCGGTCGGCATACGCGTACGAGATGCGCTCGTAGCGCTCGCGCGGGATGCCCTCGGAGATCGTGGCGTCGATGCCGACCTTCGCGGTCGTCGGCACGACGCCGGGGGGCGTGGGCGGCAGGCTCGGGTCGAGCGGCTTGCCGCGCGCATGCGTCACGATCATGACGTCGCGGTCGCCCTGCACGCGCGTCGCGATCGCCCATTCCACTTCCACCGGGTTGAAGACATCGATGTCATCGTCCACGACGACCACATGCTTCAGGTCCATGACGGAAAGCGCCGCGAGCAGCGCGTTCTTGCCTTCGCCCGGCTGCTTGCGGATGGAGATGATCGCGTGCCAGAAGGCGCGCCCGCCGAGCGTGACGTTGATGTCCTTCACCTGCACCCCGGCGGTCTTCAGCGCGCGCCGGATCGCCTGGTAGCGCGTCGGCGCGGCGAGCCAGGTGTTTTCCCAGGGCATGTGCAGCGCGTAGTAGAGCGCGTCCTTCCGCATGAGGATCGCGTTCACGCGCACGTTCGGGTTCCAGTGCAGCCCGCCCATCAGGCCGGTGAACTCGCCGAAGCGCCCTTCGGGCTGGGTCCATCCGGTGGGCAGGATCTCCGCCTCGAGCACGATCTCGGCATCGGCGACGTAGGGCAGGTCGCTCGTCTCGCAGGGCGCGAGCTCGACCGGGGCGCCGCGGATGCCGCCGGTGATCGCCATCTCGTCCATGCCGATCGGCGCGCGGTAGCCCGCGCCCATGATCTCCATCGGGTGCGTGCCGATCGAGATGGTGATCGGGCAGGGCTTGCCCGCCTCGTAGGCGCGCTGCGCGAAGAGCCGCATGTTGTTCGGCGTCACGATGTCGATGCCGACGAGGTTCTTCTCCTTCACCATGAAGCGGTAGCAGCCGCAGTTCATGCCGTATTCGGCGTCGCGGGCGATGACCACCCCCGCGGTGATCATCGGCCCGCCGTCGTAGATGGAGGACATCGGCACCGGCAGGCGGAAGAGGTCCACGGCGTCGCCCTTGTGCACGACTTCCTTCGTCGGCGAGCTCGCCACGCGGCGCGGCGGGAGCGGATGGTCGATGCCGTGCTGCAGCTTCGCCTCGATCTCGCCGTAGCTCTGGCAGCCCATCGAGAGGATCGCCCGCTCGCGCGAGCGGATGATGCCGGAGACGACCGGCATGTCGTAGCCGACCACGTTGTGGAAGAGGAGCGCCTTGTCCGCCTGGTCGACGAGGGTCGCGACGTGGCGCAGGTCCACCGGCTGGCGCAGGTCGGCGAGCTCGCCCGCGGCGCGCAGCCGCTCGAGAAAGCCGCGGAAGCTCTCCGTGAAAGCCCTCGGCGCGTCGTCCCGCTTCATCTCCTATTTGTACAATAAAACCTTGAAGGACGCATTCAATCTCGGCGATCTCGTCGACCGCTCGCGCGACCTGCGAAAGCCTGCCGTGATCGACCTCGGCGCCGAGCGGCCGCCGCGCGAGATCGCCTACGCCGAGCTCGACGCGCTCGCCGACGGCGCGGCGCGCCTGCTCGCCGCGAGGGGACTGCGGCGCGGCGAGCGCGTCGCCATCCTCTCGGCGAACCGCGCCGAGTTTATCGCCGCCTATTTCGGCATCCTGCGGGCGGGGCTGGTCGCGGTGCCGGTCAACTTCAAGCTGCCGCAGGCGCAGATCCACTACGTGCTGCGCGACAGCGATGCGCGCCTCGTGCTCTGCGACGCGCCGCGCCGCAAGGACGTGCCGGGCGAGCTGCCGGCGCTCGAGCTCGCCGGGCTCGAGCCGGGGGCGCCGCTCGACGCGGTGCGGCCCGCGGCGGGCGAGGCCGCGATGTTCCTCTACACCTCGGGCTCGACCGGTCGCCCGAAGGGCGTGGTGCTTTCGCACCAGAGCCACTTGTGGGTCGTGCGCACGAGGCTCGCCGGCAAGGACTGGTCGCAGCACCGGCTGCTGATCGCCGCGCCGCTCTACCACATGAACGCGCTCGCCCTCGCGAAGCTTGCCGCGGCGGCGCACGCGACCATCGTCCTGATGCCCCAATTCTCGGCGCGCGAGTACATCGCGGCGATCGAGAAGTACCGCTGCACCTGGCTCACCGCGGTGCCGCCCATGATGGCGATGATGCTGCGCGAGAGCGAGCTCCTCGAGCGCACCGATCTCTCCTCGGTCGAGCTCGTGCGCATGGGCTCCGCGCCGGTAAGCCCCGGGCTCATGCAGCGCCTGCGCGCGGTGTTTCCGAAGGCATCCATCGTGAATGCGTACGGCACGACGGAAGCGGGGCCGGTGGTATTCGGGCCGCATCCCAAGGGGCTGCCGCAGCCGGAGCTCTCGGTGGGCTACCCGCACCCGGCGGTGCAGGTGAGGCTGGTGGACGGTGTGCTGCACATGAAATCGCCCGCCGTCATGACCGGCTATCACAAGCTGCCCGAGGCGACGCGCGCGGCGCTCACGCCCGAGGGGTACTACATCACCGGGGACGTGTTCCGCGCCGACGAGAACGGCTTCCATACCTTCGTCGGCCGGGTGGACGACATGTTCGTCTCCGGCGGCGAGAACATCTATCCGAGCGAGGTGGAGAAAATGCTGGAGCGTCATCCCGCGGTCGAGCAGGCCGCCGTGATTGCCGTGCCCGACGAGATCAAGGGCACCAAGCCGGTCGCCTTCGTGGTGCTGAAAAGCGGCCGCAACGCGACCGAGGACGAGCTGAAGCAATACTCGCTCGCCAATGCGCCGGCCTACCAGCATCCCCGGCGCGTGTGGTTCCTGCCCGAGCTGCCGCTCGCCGGCACGAACAAGGTGGATCGCAAGGCGCTCGCCGGGATGGCGCATCTATGAAAGCGCTCCTCCTCCGGCGCCACGGCGGCCTGCAGGACCTCGAGGTCGTGTCCGACCATCCGCGGCCCAGGTCCATCGAGGGGCACGTCGTCATCCGCGTGCGTGCCTCGTCCTTCAACTACCACGACGTCTTCACCGTGCGCGGCATGCCGGGCATCAAGGTGCCGTTGCCGGTGGTGATCGGGCTCGACATGGCGGGCGAGATCGACGAGGTCGGTCCCGGCGTCGCCGGCTGGAAGGCCGGCGACCGGGTGCTCGTGAACCCGCTCAACAGGAAGAAGGGCCTGATGGGCGAGATGCTCGACGGCGGGATGGCGGAATACTGCCTCGTCGCGGCCGACCAGCTGCTGCGCATGCCCGGGGGCGTGAGCTTTTCCGATGCGGCCGCGCTGCCGGTCGCCTACGGCACCGCGCACCGCATGTTCGTCACGCACCGCACGCTGGCGGCCGGCGAGCGCGTGGTTGTGCTCGGGGCGAGCGGCGGCGTCGGCACCGCCTGCGTCATCCTCGCCAAGATGCTCGGCGCCGAAGTGATCGCCTGCGCGAGCAGCGAGGAGAAGCTCGCGCGCCTGAGCGCGATCGGCGCCGACCACGTCGTCAACTACGCCAAGACCGACTGGTCGAAGTGGGTGGTCGAGAAATACGGCAAGCCGCAGCGGCGCAGCCACGAGGGCGGTGTCGACGCGGTGGTCAACTTCACCGGCGGCGACACCTGGGTGCCCTCCCTGCGCTGCCTCAAGCGCGGCGGCAAGCTGCTCGTCTGCGGCGCGACCGCGGGCTACGACCCGAAGGAGGACCTGCGCTACGTCTGGAGCTTCGAGCTGAAGATCCTCGGCTCGAACAGCTTCTACGACGAGGACCTCAAGGCGCTGCTCGAGCTCGTCGCCGCGGGACGCGTCAAGCCCGTCGTCGACCGCGTGGTCCCGCTCGAGCAGGCGGCCGAGGGGCTGCGCCTCATCCAGGATCGCGAAGTGATCGGAAAGGTGGTGGTGACGCCATGACGGCTTCCGTGCCGACCCTCGAAGGGGTCCAGCAGATGATCACCCGCGCGCCGTTCCACCAATGGCTGGGGCTGCGCGTCCTGAAAGTCGAGGACGGCCTGATCGAGCTCAAGGCCACCTGGCGCGAGGACTGGGTCGTCAACCCGGACAAGCGCTACACGCACGGCGGGATCCTCGCCGCGCTCGTCGACCTGGCGGCGGACTGGGCGCTCTGCGCGCGCACCGGCCGCGGCGTGCCGACGCTCGACATGCGCGTCGACTACCATCGCGCGGCGATGCCGGGCGACCTGCTCGCGCGCGGCCGGGTCGTGAAATGGGGCAACCAGTTCTCGGTCGCGCAGGCCGAGGTGTTCGACAAGGACGACGCGCTCGTGGCCAGCGGGCGGGGCCTCTACTTCACCGCGCCGCCGAAGCCCTAGGCCCGTGCCAGAAAGGCCTGGACCTGCAAAAAGGCCCGGACCCGTACAATCCGGGCGGTGCGCATCCTGGTTTCGAACGACGACGGCTACTTCGCGCCCGGCATCACGCTCCTCGCCGAAGCGCTGAAGCAGATCGCAGAAGTCACCGTCGTCGCCCCGGAGCGCGACCGCTCCGGCGCCTCGAACTCGCTCACCCTCGACCGGCCGCTCTCGGTGCGCCGGGCGGCGAACGGCTTCTTCTTCGTGAACGGCACGCCGACCGACTGCGTGCACATCGCGGTGACGGGGCTGCTCGACTTCACCCCGGACGTCGTGGTCTCGGGCGTGAACCTCGGCGCCAACATGGGCGACGACACGATCTACTCCGGTACCGTGGCGGCGGCGACCGAAGGCTACCTGCTCGGCATTCCTTCCCTCGCCGTCTCGCTCACGAGCAAGGAGGGCCGCCACTTCGACAGCGCCATCGGCATCGCGCTGCAGCTCGTCGAGCGGCTGCGGCGGGCGCCGATCGGCGAGCCGGTGCTGCTCAACGTCAACGTGCCGGACGTCGAGCCCGGCGCGCTCGCCGGCATCGAGGTGACGCGCCTCGGAAGGCGCCACAAGGCCGAGCCGGTCGTGAAGATGCAGACGCCGCGCGGCGATACGGCCTACTGGATCGGGCCGGCGGGCGGCGCCGCCGATGCCGGCCCGGGAACGGACTTCTGCGCGGTGGAGAACCGGCGCGTCTCCGTGACGCCGCTGCGCATGGACCTGACGCACGGCGCGCAGATCCCCGTGGCGCGCGAATGGCTCGGCCGGTGAAGGACACGGCCGGCATCGGCATGACCTCGCAGCGCACGCGCGCGCGCATGGTGCAGCGCCTGCGCGACAGCGGCATTCGCGACGAGCGCGTGCTGCAGGCCATGGCGAGCGTGCCGCGCCACCTCTTCGTCGAGGAAGCGCTCGCGAGCCGCGCCTACGAGGACACCGCGCTGCCGATCGGCTTCGGCCAGACCATCTCGCGCCCCTATGTCGTCGCCCGCATGATCGAGATGCTGGTGCAGGAGCGCCAGCCTGCGAACGTGCTCGAAGTGGGCACCGGCTGCGGCTACCAGGCGGCGGTGCTCGCCGGTGTGTTCCGCGAGGTGTACTCCATCGAGCGCATCAAGGGCCTGCACGAGCGCGCCCGGCGCAACCTCCTCGGCCTGAAGCTCGCGAACCTGCGCCTCGCGCACGGCGACGGCTATGCCGGGCTGGAGAAAGCGGCGCCTTTCCAGGCGATCATCGTCGCCGCCGCGGCGCGCGCCGTGCCGGAGGCGCTTTTACGCCAGCTCGCGCCCGGTGGCAGAATGGCGCTGCCGCTGCATGCGAACAACGGCCACGAGCAGCGGCTGGTGCTGATCGAGCGCAGCGGGCGCGGCTTCATCGAGTCCGAGCTCGACCCGGTGCGCTTCGTGCCGATGCAGGCGGGGAAGGCCTGAAAGAATGAAGAAGCTCGCTGTCGTGGTGCTCGCCGCAGCGGTCCTCGCCGCCGTGCTTGCCGCTTGCGCCAGCCGGCAGGCCGGCGCTCCGGTCTCCGAGCGCACGCCGACCCGCGGCGCGCCGGGTCGCGCCCCGGAGGCCCAGGCGGCGCCGGTGCCCGGCGCGGTGCCCCAGGGCTTCTACCAGGTGAAGCGCGGCGACACCCTCTACTCCATCGCCCTCGAGCACGGCGCGGACTACCGCGAGCTCGCGCAGTGGAACTTCCTCGAGGACCCGACCAAGATCCGCGTCGGGCAGCTGCTGCGCGTGACGGCGCCGAACGACCGGCCCGCGGTGCAGGTGGCGCCGGCGCGCGGCTCCGGCCGCGTCGAGTCGAAGCCCCTCGAATCGCCGCAGCAGGCTGCCTCGGCGCCGGCCGAGCCGGCCAAGCTCGCGAAGCCCGATGCGCCGAAGCAGGCTGCCGAGCCCTCCAAGCAGCCGCCCGAAGCCGCGGCGGAGTTCATCTGGCCGGTCAAGGGCAAGGTCATCGCCGGGTTCTCCGAGCCGCGCAGCAAGGGCATCGACATCGACGGCAAGCTCGGCGAGCCGGTCGTCGCGGCCGCGGCCGGGCGCGTCACCTACATCGGCAGCGGCATCCCGGGGCTCGGCAAGCTGGTCGTCATCAAGCACGACAACGGCTTCATCACGGTCTATGCCCACAACCGCGAGATCCTGGTGAAGGAGCAGCAGACCGTGGCGCGCGGCCAGCGCATCGCCGAGCTCGGCTCGACCGATTCGGACCGTCCCAAGCTGCACTTCCAGATCCGCAAGGGCGCCTCGCCCGTGGATCCGCTGCGCTACCTGCCGGGCTCCTGAGCCGCGGACTTCCGGCCCCTCTCCAGGGCCGCCGCCAGGTCGCTCACGGCGGCGGCGTAGAACGTGCTGCGGTTGTAGCGCGTGAGCACGTAAAAATTCTGCAACCCGATGCGGTACTCGCTCGGCCCGCCGGGCGTCTCGAGCTCGACGAGGGCCGCGCGCAGCTGCGGGTCGAGCGGCGGCTGCGGCTGCACGCCGGCGCGCATCAGCTCGGCGAGCGGCACGCTCGGCTCGATCGCGGCAAGATAGGGACGCCAGGCGTCGCCGCTCAGCGTGGCCGGGCGCGAGATCTCGCCGCCGCGCTGCCAGCCGTGCTCCTTGAGGAAGTTCGCCACGCTGCCGATGGCGTCCGCGGCGCTGCCCTGCAGGTCGATCGCGCCGTTGCGGTCGAAGTCCACGCCGTAGCGCAGGATGCTGCCCGGCATGAACTGCGGAATGCCGATCGCGCCCGCGTACGAGCCGCGCGCGGCGAACACGTCGGCGCCGGTGTCGCGCGCGAAGAGCAGGTAGTTCGCGAGCTCGGAGCGGAAGAATTCGGCGCGCGGCGGGTAGTCGAACGCGAGCGTCGTGAGCGCGTCGACCACCCGGAAGCGCCCGGTGTTGCGGCCGTAGAACGTCTCCACGCCGAGGATGCCGAGAACGACGCTCGCCGGCACGCCGTATTGCGCCTGCGCGCGCTCGAGCGTCCTGCGGTGCGCGCTCCAGAAGCGCAGGCCGGCGGCCACGCGGCGCTCGTTCACGAACATGGCGCGATAGTCCTGCCAGGAGCGCGGCCGCTCGGCGCTCGGCGGCTCGATGGCCTGCAGCGCCGGCTCGACGCGGCGCACGCGGGAGAAGAGCCAGCGCAGCTCGGAGGGCACGAAGCCGTGGCGCTCGACCATGTCGCCGATGAACGCCTGCACGTCGGGACGCTCGGCGTAGCTCTCGCGCGCGCCGGCCGCCGGAGCGGCGAGCGCCGCAGCGAACGCCGCGGCGAGCGCGAAGCGCTTCACGTCAGGCGCAGCTCGCGCACCAGCCGGCGCAGCTCGGCGACGCGCGCTGCGCTGGCGTCGGCGCCGTAGCGCAGCCGGATGTAGAGCGCGCCGATCCGCAGGATGGCGCGCCGGGCCGCCGGCAGCGCCCGCGCGGCGCGCTCGGAATAGTCGCGCGGCCCCTCGTGCGGCGCGCGCTCGAGGCCGCGCGAGGCGAGCTTGCGGCAGAACGCGCGCCAGGCGAGCTGCACCGGGTCCGCGCGGACGAAGCGGCGGAACGACCAGGCGAGCAGGAGCGCGGTCATGACCCCGAGGATGGTGAAGAGCGTCGCCGTCAGCATGCGCCAGTCGGCGTCGGGCATGCCGACGAAGCTCAGCAGCTCGCGCTGGCGCGCCGGGTTGTAGCCGAGAACCCAGATGTTCCAGGCGTGCGCGAGGGCGTCCCACCGGTAGCGCATGCCGAGCAGCAGCGGGAACTCGGTGCGCGAGAGGAAGGGCAGCGCGTTCGCATCGGGCACCGAGCGCGCGAGCCCGGACTCCAGGCGCACCGGCGCCGCGACGACCGTCGGATCCACGCGCACCCAGCCGCGGCCGTTCAGGAACACCTCCGTCCAGGCGTGGGCATCGGCCTGGCGCACCGTCAGGATGCCGTCCACCGGGTTGAAGTCGCCGCCCTGGTAGCCGAGCACGACGCGCGCCGGCACCCCGGCGGCCCGCATGAGGAAGGCGAAGGCCGAGGCGAAGTGCTCGCAGAAGCCTTCCTTGGTGCGGAACAGGAAATCGTCCACCGAGTTCTCGCCGAGGAGCGGCGGCTCCAGCGTGTACTGGTAGCGGCCGGCGCGCAGGAACGCGACCGCGCGGTTCACGATCTCCGCATCGCTCGCCGCGGCGTCGCGCCACTGCGTGGCGAGCGCGCGCGCCTGCGGGTTGTATCCCTGCGGCAGGCGCAGCGCGCGCCGCAGCAGCGAGGCGTGCTCCTCGGGCCGCGGCTCGGGGTCGGCGATCGACTCGAGCTCGTAGCGCATGCGCGCCCTCACCGGGACGAGCGTCACCACCTGGCCGTCGATGCTGAAGCGCCCTTCGTTCGGCACCGTGGCGGCCGACTCGAGCGCGAAGAGCCAGGTCTGGTTGTGCGGCTCGAGCACCACCGAGTACTTGAAGCGCTCGGTGCCGCCCTGCGGCGGCGTGAAGCGCGCGAGCACGCTCGGCCCGGCCCGCCAGCTGCGGCCGTCGAAGTCCCAGAGCACCGGCCCGCGCCAGTAGAGCAGGCGGTGCGGCGGATGCTCGCCCACGAACTCGGCGCGGAATGCGGTCGCGTCCGAGAGCGCGAGCCGCGACAGGTTGCCGGGCGACATCGAGTCCGAGAGCCCGCTCATGCCGGCGTAAGCGTCCTGCGGCAGGCCCCAGAGCGGCCCCTGCACGCGCGGAAAAAGCAGGAAAAGGACGAGCGCGAGCGGCGCCGCGTGCGCGAGCAGGAGCGCCGAGGTGCGGGCGTTGGCGCGCACCGGGCGCTGCGGCGCGGCGAAACCGATCAGGGTCGTCGTCAGGACGAACAGCGTGAACGCCATGAGGAGCGCGGTCGGGATGGACTGGGTGTAGAGCAGGTTGGTGATGATGAGGAAGTAGCCGAGGAACGACGCCAGCGCGGCATCGCGCTGCGTGCGCGTCTCGAGCAGCTTCAGTCCCGAAAAGAGCACGAGCAGCATCACCCCCGAGGTGCGGCCGAAGAGCGTGCGGTACTCGATCCACAGCCCGAGCATCGAGACGAGCGCGACGAGCAGCAGCAGCCAGCGCGAGGGCAGCGGCGCCCCGGTCGCGACGAACCATGCGCGCCACGCGAAGAGGCAGAGCGCAAGCAGCGTGAGCCACCAGGGCGCGCGCATCATGTGCGGGGCGACGACGAGAAGCAGCGAGCCCATCAGCCAGGCGAGCTCGCGCGGGCCGACGACGCGCGCCTCGGGCGCGAGCGGGTGCGGCAGCGCCTTCACGGCGCGCCGCCTTCCGCGCCGTGCAGGGCAAGCGCCTTCAGGCAGGCGGCGCGGTGCGCGGGGCCGCGCGCCGGCGGCAGCTCGAGCCCGGGCAGGCGCAGGCCGTAGTGCGCGCCGGCGCGCTCGGCGGCGAGCACCCAGCCCGCGAGCCGCGACAGGCGCTGCTCGACGCCGAGGGCGCCGGGCAGCAGCTGCCAGTCGAGCCAGAGCTCCGCGGAGGCCTCGCCCGTGAACTGCTTCGTAAGCATCTTGTCGGAGCGCGCCACCGCCTTCCAGGCGACGTGGCGCGGCGAGTCGGAGAGCTGGTAGCCGCGCAGCCCCGAGAAGTCCTCGTTCCCCGGCGTCTGCAGCGCGAGCGCGCCGTTCGCGGCCTCGGCGCTCGGCGGCGGCAGCGGCGAGCGCTCCGGCCGCGGGTACACGAGGCAGGAGAGCTCCGGCTCGACGTAGCTCCAGGCGCGGAAGATGCCGAGCGGGAAGCGCGTCTCCAGCATCACGCGCCCGATCGGCATCCAGCCGCGCCGCGTTGCGGGCGCCGCAAGCACGACTTGGGTTTCGGCGGCCGGGCCGATGTCGACGACGAGCTGCGAGCCCGAGCCGACGTGGCGCACGAGGAGCGAGGGGCGGTCGAACGCCGAGCGTCCCTGCAGGTGCAGCCGGAACTGCGCCGGATCGCCGACGAACACCGGCTCGCAGCGCCCGGCGCTCACCGCGATGCGCGCCAGGTTGCGCGCGGTATGCACCATGCCGGCGAGCGCCATGCCGCCCAGCATGAACGTGAGGGCGAAGCCGAGCGAGAGCGCATAGTTGATCGAGCCGACGAGCAGAACGAGCAGCGTCGCGCCGAAGAGCCAGCCGAGCCGCGTCGGCACGATGTAGACGCGCCGGTGCACGAGCACCACCGTGCCGCGCTCGGGCGGCGTGAAGCCGTAGAGGCGGTTCGCGAGGCGCGGATGCCGGTCGAGGAAGGCGCCGATCATGCGTTCGGCCCGTCGTACTTCCAGCGGCCCTTCCACGCCGAGAGCACGAGGTTCGGATAGTCGGGCTTGCCGAGGCTGCCGTTGTAGCGCCCGAGGGCGCGGAAATAGTCGCCCTTCTCCTGGTCGAGGTAGTGGCGCAGGATCCAGCAGCCGTAGATCAGGTTGGTCCGCAGGTTGAACAGGTTGTCGCGCCGGCGGCCGGCTTCCGTGGTCCAGAACGGCATCACCTGCATGAAGCCGCGTGCGCCCGCGCGGGAGACCGCGTACTTCCGGAACCCGCTCTCGATCTCGATGATGCCGAGGACGAGCTGGGGGTCGAGCGCGGCGCGCACCGCTTCGTAGTGGATCGTGCGCAGCAGCTCCAGGCGCTGCTTGCGGTCGGGGATGCGCTTCTCGAGCCGGTCCGACATGGCGCTGATCCAGCGCTGGCCGTCGAGCGAATTCCTGAAGACGAGCCGCGGCACCGGGCGGTCTCCGGCCCAGTGGGCGAGCTGCAGCCGCATCTGCTCGGTGAGCTTCTCGTACTGCTGCGCGCCGGCCAGCGCGAGGATGGGCCAGAGCAGCAGCCAGCCGGCGAGCAGGCGCTTCATCCCGCCGCGAGCCGCTCCGCGAGGAAGGCGGCGACGTTCGCGAGCGGCAGGTCGCGCGGCGCCTCGTCGCGTCGTCCCTTGTACTCGGCGGTTCCGGCCGCGAGCCCGCGCTCGGAGAGCACCACGCGGTGCGGCACGCCGATCAGGTCCATGTCGGCGAACAGCACGCCGGGGCGCTCGTCCCGGTCCTCCAGCAGGACGTCGACGCCGGCCTGCCGCAGCTCGCCGTACAGGCGCTCCGCCGCCTCGCGCACCGGGGCGCTCTTGTGATAGCCGATCGGCACCAGGCAGGCGGCGAACGGCGCGATCTGCGCCGGGAACACGATGCCGCGCGCGTCGTGGTTCTGCTCGATCGCCGCGGCGACGATCCGCGTCACGCCGATGCCGTAGCAGCCCATCTCCATCGGCCGCGCCGCCCCCTTCTCGTCGAGGAACACCGCCTTCATCGCCTCGGAGTACTTGGTGCGCAGCTGGAAGATGTGTCCCACCTCGATGCCGCGCACGATCTCCAGCCGGCCGCGGCCGTCGGGGCTCGGGTCCCCGGCGAGCACGTTCCTCAGGTCGGCCACCTCCGGCTCGGCGAGGTCGCGCCCCCAGTTGACGCCGGCGAGGTGAAAGCCCGCCTCGTTCGCGCCGCAGACGAAATCGCTCATCGCGGCGACGGTGCGGTCGGCGATCACGCGCACGCCCTTGGCCCCCACAGGGCCTATGTAGCCCGCCTCGCAATGGAGGTTTCTCCTGATCTCGGCCTCGGAAGCAAAGCGGAACGGATTGAGCCCTTCGACCTTCGAGGCCTTCACTTCGTTCAACGTGTGGTCGCCGCGCACGAGGAGCAGGCTGAAGTGCTCGTCGTGCACCACCGCGACCGCCTTCACCGTGCGCGTGAGATCGATCTTCAGCAGCCCCGCGACATCCTCGCAGGTCTTCTTCCCGGGAGTGGCGACCTTGCGCATCTCCTCGGCAGGCGCTTTTCTCTTGTCGTTCGGGTAAACCGCCTCGGCGAGCTCGACGTTCGCCGCGTAGTCCGATTGCGGGCAGAACGCGATCGCGTCCTCGCCCGATTCGGCGAGCACGTGGAACTCGTGCGACCCGGTGCCGCCGATCGCGCCGGTGTCGGCGGCGACGGCGCGAAACCGCAGGCCGAGGCGGGTGAAGATGCGCGTGTAGGTGTCGTGCATGTTGCGGTACTCGCGCTCGAGGTCGGCGAGATCGGCGTGGAAGGAGTAGCCGTCCTTCATCACGAACTCGCGCCCGCGCATGATGCCGAAGCGCGGCCGGCGCTCGTCGCGGAACTTGGTCTGCACCTGGTAGAAGTGCACCGGCAGCCGGCGATAGGTCTTCAGCTCGCTGCGTGCAAGGTCGGTGACAACCTCCTCGGAGGTCGGCTGGATGACGAAATCGCGCTCGTGGCGGTCCTTGAAGCGCAGCAGCTCGGGCCCGTACGCCTGCCAGCGGCCCGATTCCTGCCAGAGCTCGGCGGGCTGCACCACCGGCATCGAGATTTCCACGGCGCCGGCGCGCTCCATCTCGGCGCGGATCACGGCCTCGACCTTGCGCAGCACGCGCACGCCGAGCGGCAGCCAGGTATAGATGCCCGCCGAAAGCCGGCGGATCAGGCTCGCGCGCAGCATGAGGCGGTGGCTCACGATCTCCGCCTCGGCGGGGACTTCCTTCAGCGTCGCGATGAAAAAGCGGGAGGCGCGCATCCAAGTGGGGCCGGCGCGCTTCGGCGCATTGAGTTTGGCTCCGGCCTGTGGAAAAATCGGAACCGATTCTAGCTTAGTGAGGCGGGCCTTAGGCTCTCGGAGACGTGGGTATGCTGGATCGCGATGGCTACCGTCCGAACGTCGGCATCATCCTCGCCAACCAGAGGAACGACGTCTTCTGGGGCAAGCGGGTCCACCAGCACGCATGGCAGTTCCCCCAGGGCGGCATCAAGCACGGCGAGACGCCGCTGCAGGCGATGTACCGCGAGCTCGAGGAGGAGATCGGCCTGCAGCCCGAGCATGTGCGCGTGCTCGGGCGCACGCGCGAGTGGATGCGCTACGACGTGCCCGAGAAGTGGCTGCGGCGCGCCCCGTCCTCGCTGAGCCGCGGCGGCTACCGCGGCCAGAAGCAGATCTGGTTCCTGCTGCGCCTGACCGGGCGCGACTGCGACGTGAAGCTGCGCGCGAGCGGCCATCCCGAGTTCGACGCCTGGCGCTGGAACGAGTACTGGGTGCCGCTCGAGCACGTCATCGACTTCAAGCGCGAGGTGTACCGGCAGGCGCTGCTCGAGCTGCACCGCTTCCTGCAGGGCGACCGGCGCCCGCGCGCCCTGGAGACCGCCAAGCTGGCGTAGCGGCGGCGCGCTGCATGATCAAACGCGAAAACCTGCTGAGCCTCGAGGAGTACGCGCGCCAGCGCCCGCAGTTCCGCGAGAAGGTCATGGCGCACAAGAAGCGCCGCACGGTGCACCTCGGCGAGCACGTGACGCTGCAGTTCGAGGACGAGCTCACCATCCGCTACCAGGTGCAGGAGATGCTGCGCATCGAGCGCATCTTCGAGGAGGAGGGCATCCGCGGCGAGCTGGAGGCCTACAACCCGCTCGTCCCCGACGGCGGCAACTGGAAGGCGACCATGCTGATCGAGTATCCCGACGAGGCGGAGCGGCGCGCCATGCTGGCGCAGCTGAAGGGCATCGAGCGCGGCGTCTGGGTCCAGGCTGCCGGCGGCGAGCGCGTGTACGCCGTCGCCGACGAGGATCTCGAGCGCGAGAACGACGAGAAGACGTCCTCGGTGCACTTCCTGCGCTTCGAGCTGCCGCGCGCCATGCGCGACGCCCTGCGCGCCGGGGCGGCCCTCGCGGTCGGCGTCGAGCATCCGCGCTACAGCGCGAGCCTGCAGGTCGCGCCGGACGTGCGCGCCGCGCTGGCGGGAGACCTGAAATGAAGCGCGCCTGGCTGCTGCTCTTTCTGTGCGCCTGCTCGGGCACGCCGCCGATCGAATCGGACTGGGAGCGCGAGCACGCGATGCAGCTTGCGGGCGAGGAGCAGGTCGCCCTGCCGCCGTACCCGAAGAGCGGGAACCTGGTGCCGGTCTACGTGAGCGCGACGAGCAACTTCAAGTTCTTCGTCGATGCAAGCACGCTCAGCGTGTCGCCGAGGGAACGGGTGATCCGCTACGTGCTCGTCGCGCGCAGCCCGAGCGGCGTCGACAACGTCTCCTACGAGGCGATCCGCTGCCCTGAGGAATACCGGGTGCTCGCGGTGGGTGAGGGCCCCGGCAAATGGGCGAGCCGGCCGAGCCCCTGGCGTCCGATCGTCAAGGGCGCGGCCCTGAGCTGGCCCTATGTGCTGTCGCGCAATTTCTTCTGCCCGCACCGCGACCCGATCCTCACGGTGGCCGAGGGACAGGACGCCCTGCGGCGGGGAAGCCACCCGGCGGTGTACGTCGAGCAGAACAACCGCGGCGGCGGCGACTAGAGGAGCACGAGGTTGTCGCGGTGGATGAGCTCCGGCTCGCCCACGTAGCCGAGAACCGTCTCGATCTCGCCCGAGGGGCGACCGAGGATCCGGCGCGTCTCCTCGGCCGAATAGTTGGCGAGGCCGCGCGCGAGCTCGCGCCCGTCCGCATCGAGGCAGGCCACCACCTCGCCGCGCTGGAAGTCGCCCTCGGCCTCCACGACGCCGATCGGCAGCAGGCTCTTGCCGTCCTTCGCGAGCGCCTTCACCGCGCCGGCGTCGAGGCGCAGGCGGCCGCGCACGGAGAGGTGGTCGGCGAGCCACTGCTTGCGCGCCGCGAGCGGCACGGTGGCGGCGCTGAGCAGCGTGCCGATCGCCTCGCCGCGCGCGAGCCGCAGCAGCACGTCGGGCTCGCGCCCCGACGCGATGACGGTGTGGGCGCCGCTGCGCGCGGCGCGCTTCGCCGCGAGCACCTTCGTCAGCATGCCGCCTTTGCCGAGCGCGCTGCCGGCGCCGCCCGCCATGGACTCGAGCGCCGGATCGCCGGCGCGCGCCTCGCGCACGAGCTTCGCGCCGGGATGCGTGCGCGGGTCGGCGTCGAAGAGGCCGGGCTGGTCGGTGAGGATGACGAGCGCGTCGGCCTCGACGAGGTTGGTGACCAGCGCGCCGAGGGTGTCGTTGTCGCCGAGCTTGATCTCATCGGTCACGACGGTGTCGTTCTCGTTGATGACCGGGATGACGCGCAGCGCGAGCAGGGCGCGCAGCGTGGAGCGCGCGTTGAGGTAGCGCTGCCGGTCGGCCATGTCGGCGTGCGTCAGGAGGACCTGCGCCGTATGCAGGCCATGCTCCCGGAAGCGGCTTTCGTAGCCCTGCACGAGGCCCATCTGCCCGACCGCCGCGGCCGCCTGCAGCTCGTGCATGGCGTGCGGGCGCCGGCGCCAGCCGAGCCGCTGCATGCCCTCGGCGATGGCGCCGCTCGAGACGAGGATGACGGCGCGGCCGAGCTTGGCGAGCTCCGCGACCTGAGCCGCCCAGCGCGCGATCGCCTCGCCGTCCAGCCCGCGGCCGGCGTTGGTGACGAGCGAGGAGCCGACCTTGACGACGAGCGTCCTGGCGCTGGCGAGGCTCACTGCGCGAGCTCCTTGGCGATGGCGCGGCAGAGCTGCCTGCAGCCCTCGCCCGTAAGCGCCGAGATGCGGAACCACGGCCGCTTCCAGCGCAGCGCGCCGAGCGCCTTGCGGATGCGCGCGTCGGCGTCGGGCACCAGGTCGGCCTTGTTGAACACGAGCCAGCGCGGCTTGCGGAAAAGTGCGTCGTCGTACTTCTTGAGCTCCGCGGCCACGGTGCGCGCGTCCTTCGCCGGCGCCTCGTCGCTCAGGTCCACGAGCTGCAGGAGGAGCCGCGTGCGCCCGAGGTGGCGCAGGAACTGGTGGCCGAGGCCCGCGCCTTCGGCCGCGCCCTCGATGAGCCCGGGGATGTCGGCGACGACGAAGCTCGCGTCGCCCTCGCGCACGACGCCGAGCGACGGGTTGAGCGTGGTGAAGGGATAGTCCGCGACCTTGGGCCGCGCGCTGGAGACCGCGCGCACCAGGCTCGACTTGCCGGCATTCGGCAGTCCGAGGAGCCCGACGTCGGCGAGCACGCGCAGCTCGAGCGCGAGCGCGCGCGACTCGCCCGGCTCGCCGCGCGTGAACTGGCGCGGCGCGCGGTTGACGCTCGACTTGAAATGCACGTTGCCGAGGCCGCCCTTGCCGCCGCGCGCGAGCAGCGCGCGGGCGCCGTCCTTCGCCAGGTCGGCGACCAGGTCGGCGGTTTCCGCGTCGCGGACCAGCGTGCCCACCGGCACGCGCAGCTCCACGTCCTCGCCCGCGCGTCCGTTGCAGTCGGAGCCCATGCCGCGCCCGCCGTTCGGCGCGCGGTGGATGCGGTCGAAGCGGTAATCGATGAGCGTGTTGATGTTGCGGTCGGCGCGTGCCCAGACGCTGCCGCCGCGCCCGCCGTCGCCCCCGTTCGGCCCGCCGTAGCGGATGTATTTCTCGCGGCGAAAGGTCGCCGCGCCGTCTCCGCCCTTGCCGGCGTGCACCTCGATCTTCGCTTCGTCGATGAACTTCATAGGCACAAACAAAAAAGCCCTACCGGACTCGATAGGGCTTTGGTTGTAGGAAGGGGACGGCTTACGCCGGAATCACGCTCACGGTGTTGCGCGACTTTTCTCCCTTCACCGCGTATTCCACCTTGCCCGCGACGTACGCATAGAGCGTGTGGTCGCGGCCCATGCCGACGTTGGCGCCCGGGTGCACGCGAGTGCCGCGCTGGCGCACGAGGATCTGGCCGGCGTTCACCTGCTCGCCGCCGTACACCTTCACGCCGAGGCGCTTCGCCTGCGAGTCGCGCCCGTTCCTGGAACTGCCGCCTGCCTTCTTGTGTGCCATTGCTTACCCCGTGCGAATCCCGTTCGAGCCTAACCCTGGATGTCCTTGATGCGGACCTCGGTGTAGTCCTGCCGATGGCCCTGCGTCTTCTGGAAGTGCTTGCGCCGGCGCAGCTTGAAGATGCGCACCTTGTCGCCGCGGCCGTGGCTCACCACCGTGGCCGTGACCTTGGCGCCCGAGACGAGCGGTGCGCCCACCTTCACCTGGTCGCCCTGGCCGACGAGGAGCACCTCCTCGAAGGCGACGTCGGCGCCCACCTCGGCGGCAATGGACTCGAGCCGGATCTGCTCTCCGCTCGCCACGCGATATTGCTTGCCGCCGGACTTGATCACTGCGTACATGGGTCGAATCTTTCTTGCGCTGGCAAAGACTTGGAATTATAAGCGAATCATGAGCTTCCTGTCCATGCTGGACCCGGTGGCCGCCGACCTGGAGGCGGTCGACGCGCTCATCCGCAGGCGCCTCGACTCCGACGTGCTGCTGGTGCGCCAGATCGCCGAGTACATCGTCGCCGGCGGCGGCAAGCGGCTGCGCCCGGCGCTGCTGCTCCTCGCCTGCGGCGCGGCGGGATTCAGGGAAAAGCCCGGGGGCGAGGTCCGGCTGCAGCTCGCCGCCGTCGTGGAGTTCATCCATACCGCGACCCTGCTGCACGACGACGTCGTCGACGAGTCGCCGATGCGGCGCGGGCGGCGGACCGCGAACACCGCCTTCGGCAACGCCGCCGCCGTCCTGGTGGGCGACTTCCTCTATTCGCGCGCCTTCCAGATGATGGTCGAGGCCGACAACATGCGCGTGATGCAGGTCCTCGCCGAGGCGACCAACACCATCGCCGGCGGCGAGGTGCTGCAGCTCATGGGGAGCCACGATCCGGATGTCGACGAGGCGCGCTACCTCGAGGTCATCCGGCGCAAGACGGCGAAGCTCTTCGAGGCGGCGGCGCGCCTGGGCGGGGTGCTCGCGCTCGCCCCGGACGCGGTGGAGCAGGGGCTCGCGCAGTACGGCACGCGGGTCGGCACGGCGTTCCAACTGATCGACGACGTGCTCGACTACTCCGGCGACGCGCAGACCATCGGCAAGAGCCTCGGCGACGACCTGGCCGAGGGCAAGCCGACGCTGCCGCTCATCCATGCCATGCGCGCCGGCAGCCCGGCGCAGGCGGCGCTCGTGCGCGGCGCGATCGTCGAGGGGGGGCGCGAGGACTTCGCCGGCGTGCTCGCCGCGATCCGCGACTGCGGCGCGCTCGACTACGCAAGCGCCTGCGCGCGGCGCGAGGCCGAGGCCGCGCGGGCCGCGCTCGGGCCGCTCCCCGACTCGGATTTCAAGCGTTCTTTGCTAGAATTGGCGTCCTTTTCCGTGACGCGGAAGAGTTAGCCTTCCCTCGAGTCGGGGCGTAGCTCAGCCTGGTAGAGTACTGCGTTCGGGACGCAGGTGTCGCTGGTTCAAATCCAGTCGCCCCGACCACTTCCGCCAACCGTTGGATAATCGCGCGATGGGCCGCTTCATCGTGCTCCTCGGCATCGTCCTCGCCGCGATCTGGCTGCTGCGCCGGGCGCTCGCGCGCGCCGAAGGCGACTCCGCGCCCGCGGAGCGCGCGGGCGCCGAGCTCGTGAGCTGCGCGCGCTGCGGCCTGCACCTGCCGCGCCCCGAAGCGCGCGCCGCCGAGGGCCGGCTCTATTGCAGCGAAGAGCACGCCCGCCTGGGGCCGGCCCGGCCTTGAGCGCCGCGATGCCTGCCGCGCGGGGCTATGCGCCGGTGTTCCGCGGCGCGGCGCCCACGCCGGCCTCCTTCTGGACGTCGCTGCGCTACTTCAACCTGTACCGCATCGCGGTGGCCGCGCTCTTCCTCATCACGACGCTCGTCTACGGCGATGCGCTCAATCTCGGCTCGCACAGCCTGTCGCTGTTCCGCGCCGTGGCCGGGTTGTACCTGGTCGCCGGCGTGTTCTTCCACGTCGCGCTGCGCAACCTGCGGGACTTCTTCAACGAGCAGCTCACCGTCCACGCCTTCGTCGACATCCTCGCCATCACGCTGCTCATGTACGCGAGCGGCGGCATCCGCAGCGGCATCGGCGTGATGCTGCTCATCTCGCTCACCGGCGCGGCGATCGTCGCGCCGCGCCGCCTCACCTACCTCTACGCCGCGCTCGCCGCGATCGCGCTGCTGCTCGAGCAGGGCTACTGGGTCCTGGGCCACGACGTCCCGGTCGCGAACTTCCTGCAGACCGGGCTGCTCGCCATCGGCTGCTTCGCCATGGCCGGGATGACGGGCTGGCTCGCGCAGCGCGTTGCGGCGAACGAGAGCCTCGCGCGCCAGCGCGGCCGCGAGCTCGCCACCCAGATGCGGGTGAGCCAGCTCGTCATCGCGGACATGCACGACGGCGTCGCCGTGCTCGACAGCGAGGGCCGGGTGGTGCAGCACAACCCGCAGGCCCGGCGCCTGCTCGGCGCCGACGGCCTGCTCGGGGCGCATATCGCCGATCTCCTGCCGGCCTTCGCGCCGCGCTGGCACGCGTGGCGCGCCGGCGAGCGCTCCGCCGGCGAAGCGACGGACCTGCACGTGCGCGGCCGCGACGTCGGCCTGCGCCTGCTCGACCCGGGCACCGAAGAGGAGTTCTCGGTGCTCTTCGTCGAGGACACGACGCGCGCGCGCGAGCAGGCGCAGCAGCTCAAGCTCGCCGCGCTCGGGCGCCTCACGGCGAACATCGCGCACGAGATCCGCAATCCGCTCGCCGCCATCAGCCATGCCACCGAGCTCCTCGACGAGGAGAAGCGCCGCGAGGACCGCGAGCGCCTGACGCGCATCATCCGGGACAACACGCTGCGCCTGGAGCGCCTGGTCTCGGACGTGCTGCAGCTCAACCGCCGCGACCGCGCGGCGCGCGCTGCGCTGCGCATGCCGGGGTGGCTGCAGGGCTTCGTCGCCGAGTTCGTCGCCAACGAGCGCGTCCCGGCCGAGCGCTTCGCGCTCGAGGCGCCGGCCGAGCCGGCGGTCGAGTTCGACCGCGAGCACCTGCACCAGGTGATGTGGAACCTGCTGCGCAACGCGGTGCGCTACGCGCGCGCCGAGCCCGGCGCGGTGCGCATCCGCGTGGCGCGCTTCGGCGATCGCATCGAGCTGAGCGTCATCGACAACGGCCCCGGCGTGCCGCAGGCGAGCCAGGGCCAGCTCTTCGAGCCGTTCTTCACCACCGAGGCGCAGGGCACCGGGCTCGGCCTGTATCTCGCGCGCGAGCTGTGCGAGGCGAACCGGGCGACGCTCGAATACGTGGACGACACCCCGGGCGCGCATTTCAGGGTGGTCTGCCGCGAGGCGGCCGGCGCATGAAGCGCTCGGATCGGCGCAGCGGCGCGGCTTCCGCCCGGGTGCTGGTGGTGGACGACGAGCCCGATATCCGCGAGCTGCTCGAGCGCACGCTCCTCAAGATGGGCCTCGGCGTGGCGAGCGTCGGCACGGTGTCGGAGGCGAGGGAGCGGCTGAAGGGCGAGCGCTTCGACCTCTGCCTCACCGACATGCGCCTGCCCGACGGCGAGGGCCTCGAGCTCGTGCGCCACATCGGCGCGCTGGGCGCCGACGTGCCCGTGGCCGTCATCACCGCCTATGGCAGCGCGGAGAACGCGGTCGCGGCGCTGAAGGCCGGCGCCTTCGACTACGTGTCCAAGCCGATCGGCCTCGAGCAGCTGCGCGCGCTCGTCAAGTCGGCGCTGTCGCTTCCCGACCGGGCGCAGGCGCCGGCAAAGGGACAGCAGCTCCTCGGCGACAGCGCCCCGCTGCAGAACGTGCGCGCGCTGATCGCGAAGCTCGCGCGCACGCAGGCGCCGGTGTACATCCGCGGCGAGTCCGGCAGCGGCAAGGAGCTCGCTGCGCGCTTCATCCACGACAACGGCGCGCGGCGCGACAAGCCGTTCGTTCCGGTGAACTGCGGCGCCATTCCCGACACGCTGGTCGAGAGCGAGCTCTTCGGCTACCGCAAGGGCGCGTTCACCGGCGCGAACGAGGACCGCGCCGGCTTCTTCCAGGCGGCGCACGGCGGCACGCTCTTCCTCGACGAGATCGCGGAGCTGCCGCTGCACACCCAGGTGCTGCTGCTGCGGGCCATCCAGGAGAAGCGCGTGCGCAAGGTCGGCGCCACGCAGGAGGAGCCGGTGGACGCGCGCCTCATCTGCGCCACGCACCAGGACCTCGCCGCGCTCGTCGAGGCGGGCCGCTTCCGGCGCGACCTCTACTACCGGCTGAACGTCGTCGAGCTCACCATGCCGCCGCTGCGCGAATGCCGCGACGACATCCCGCTCCTCGCGGCGAACATCCTGCGCCGCCTGGCAGCGCAGAACGGGGTGCCCGAGCCGCGGCTTGCGCCCGAGGCGCTGCAGGAGCTCATGCGCTACGACTTCCCCGGCAACGTGCGCGAGCTCGAGAACATCCTCGAGCGCGCGCTCGCCCTGTCGGGCTCGCCGGAGCTCTCCGCCGCGGACCTCGCGCTGCACCGCATCGCGCCGGAGGAGGCTGCCGACGCGGCCGCACCCGCGCGGGGCGGCGGCGCGGCCGATGCGCCGCTTCCCGAATACCTGGACCGGCTCGAGCGCGAGGCGATCCTGGGCGCGCTCGCCAGCACCGGGTTCAACCGGACCGCCGCGGCGCGCGCGCTCGGCATCACGTTCCGCCAGCTGCGCTACCGGATGCAGCGCCTCGGCATCAAGGAAGAGAAGCCCTCCGGATGAGCATCGGCCCGGACGGCCTCGCCGCCGGGGCGCGCCAGGTCGCCTCGCCCAATTGCGACGACCGGCCGGCCGGCGCGCGCGTGTCGCTCCTCGTGCTCCACTGCATCAGCCTGCCGCCGGGCGAATACGGCGGCGATGCGATCGAGCGCCTCTTCACCAACCGCCTGGACCCGGCGGCGCATCCCTATTTCGCCGGCGTCGCCGCGCTGCGGGTCTCGTCGCACTTCCTGGTGCGGCGCGACGGCGAGCTGGTGCAGTTCGTCCCGGTGCAGCGCCGCGCCTGGCACGCGGGGGAATCCGCGTGGCGCGGGCGCAGGCGCTGCAACGACTACTCCGTCGGAATCGAGCTCGAAGGCGCGGACGATGCGCCGTTCGAGCCCGCGCAGTACGCGGCCCTCGCGCGCCTCGCGCCGGCGCTGCGCGCCGCGCTGCCGCTTCGCCACGTCGCCGCGCACAGCGACATCGCCCCCGGGCGCAAGACCGACCCGGGCGCGGGGTTCGACTGGGCGCGCGCGCTGCGCGCCCTGGCCGGGCCTGCGGCCCAGATCTAGTCGATCCCCTCCGCGGTATCGCTACATATAGTGTTGCGGTGCGTCATGCCGTGGCGGCGCCCTACTATATGTAGGCGCGGCCGTGCAAAAAACACGGTATCTAGTGCGCGTGCGCTTGCAAAAAAAAATTTCCGTGTGTACATTGGGCCGCAACACCTAGTAACGCAGAAGCAGTGAAGCACTAAATATTGGGTATCAGCCGGGGCCGGGCCGCCCCGGCGAAACACGGGAGGCGGCACCATGCAGATCGCTCAGGACAACGCCACGACCACCGCCGCCTTGGGCGTCTCGCTTCCTGAGTCCGGAAGTACGGGCAACGGGCCGTATTCCCAGTACAAGATC
>DASRFM010000102.1:0-141305 GCA_035651575.1 Burkholderiales bacterium
GCGAAGGGCGAGGCGCCCAAGCCGGCGACGAAGCCGGCAGCGAAGGCGCCGGCGAAAAAAGGCCCGCCGCCGCCCGAGCCGAGCATCATCGACGAGTTCCTCGACAACCCGCTCTATCTCGGCCTGCTCGGCGGCGTCATCGTGCTTCTCGCCGGCTACGGCTGGTGGACCTGGCGGCGCAAGAAGGCGGCGCAGAGCCGCTTCCAATCCAGCGTCCTCGGCGCGAGCAGCGCAGCCGGTCCAGGCACGCCCTCGGTGCTCGGGGCGCCCGCGGCAGCTGCGACGACGGGCGCCGCCCCCGCCAGCGCCTCGCAGCCGAGCCAGCCCCCCGCAATCGCCGAGCCGGAGGAAGTCGATCCGATTGCCGAGGCGGACGTCTACATGGCGTACGGCCGCGATGCGCAGGCCGAGGAGATCCTGAAGGAAGCGCTGCAGAAGGACGGCAGCCGCGTCGCGGTGCACGCGAAGCTTCTCGAGATCTACGCCAATCGCAAGGATGCGAAGAGCTTCGAGCAGACCGCGCTCAAGCTGAAGGGACTGACCAACGGCGCCGGTCCGGAGTGGGAGAAGGCCGCCGCGCTCGGCCGCTCGATCGATCCGCAGAACGGCATCTATGCGGGGACCGCCGGCGCCGCCCCGGCGGCGCCTGTTGCCGCGGCGCCGGCTGCACCGGCCGCGGCCCCGACGCTCGATTTCGACCTCGGCGGTGCCAGCAGCCAGGCGGCGTCGCCCGACATTACGCTCGACGGCGGCGCCAAGGAAGGCGCTTCGGCGGCGCTCGACTTCGATCTCGGCGGCGGAACCACGCCGCCCGCGCCGTCGCCCGCGGCTCCTGCGCCAGCGCCGGAGAAGGACTTCACTCCGGACGGCACCGTGATCATGAGCGCCCAGCCCGCGGACCAGACGGCCGGGGGTGCGGGCGGCGGTCTCGACTTCGACCTCGGCCTTGGCGACACGAAGGCCGCAGCGCCGGCTCCCGCGCCCGCTGCGCCGGCAGCCCCCGCGGCGCCGCCGGCCGAGTCGGGCGGCCTGGACTTCGACCTGAACCTGGATATCGGCGGCGGCGGCGAGAAGCCGGCTGCGGCAGCGCCTGCCGAGCCGTCCGCTGCAGCGCTCGATCTCTCGTCCATCAGCCTCGACCTCGGCGAGCCGGCCGCCGCGCCGGCCGCGGGAAGCGGCGACCCGAAGTGGCAGGAAGTCGCGACCAAGCTCGACCTCGCGAAGGCATACGAGGAGATGGGCGACAAGGACGGCGCCCGCGAGCTCCTGAACGAGGTCATGAAGGACGGCGACGCGGCACAGAAGGGACAAGCCGAACAACTGCTCGCGAAACTGGCGTAGCAGGGCAGGCATACTAGGAGGCCGCGGCGCGAAAGCGACCGCGGCTTTTTCTTTATGAGAATCGCGCTGGGAATCGAGTACGACGGCAGCCGCTTCCTCGGCTGGCAGACGCAGCCGGGCGGCGGCACCGTGCAGGACGCGCTCGAGGCGGCGCTCTCGGGCATTGCCGGCGAGGCGATCGGCACCACCTGCGCCGGACGCACCGACCGCGGAGTGCATGCGCGCGGCCAGGTGGTGCACTTCGATACCCGGGCGGAGCGGCCGTTGACGGCCTGGGTGCGCGGCGTGAACGCGCTGCTCCCCGATTCGGTCGCCGTGCTCTGGGCACGGCCGGTCGGGGCGGAGTTCCATGCGCGCTACAGCGCTTCGGGACGCACCTATCGCTACTTGCTGCTCAACCGCGCGGTGCGCCCGGCGCTCGCAGCGCGCCACGCCGGGTGGTTCCATGCGCCGCTCGACGTGGGCCGCATGCAGGCGGCCGCGGCGGCGCTCCTCGGCGAGCATGATTTCAGCGCCTTCCGCTCCGCGGAGTGCCAGGCGAAGTCGCCCGTGAGGACGCTGCACGAATTGAGGATCGAGAGGCACGGCGAGCGCGTCGACTTCGTGCTGCGCGCGAACGCCTTCCTGCACCACATGGTGCGCAACATCGTCGGCGCGCTCGTCTACGTGGGCAAGGGCAAGCAGGCGCCCGCCTGGGTGGGCGAGGTGCTCGAGTCGCGCGACCGGGCGCGCGGCGCGCCGACGTTCGCCGCGGAAGGCCTTTACCTGGAGAGCGTGGCCTACGAGGCGCGCTGGGGGTTGAGTGAGAACGCGAATCAAGATCTGCGGGATTACGCGCTCGGCTGACGCGCGCGCGGCGGCCGAGGCGGGCGCCGACGCGATCGGGCTCGTCTTCTACCCGCCGAGCCCGCGCTTCCTTTCGGTCGAGCGCGCGGTCGAGATCCGCGACGCGCTGCCGCCGTTCGTGCAGAGCGTCGCGCTCTTCGTCAACGCGGACGCCGCGCAGATCGCGCAGGTCATCGGCCGCGTGCATCCCGCGATGCTGCAATTCCACGGCGAGGAAACGCCCGGCTTCTGCGCCCAGTTCGGCTTGCCCTACATCAAGGCCTGCCGCATCCGGCCGGGCGCCGATCCGCTCGCCTACCTGCAGCCCTTTGCCGGCGCGGCGGCGTGGCTGCTGGACAGCTTCGTGCCGGAATACGGCGGCGTCGGAGAGAGTTTCGACTGGGCGCTCGTTCCGGCGAAGCGGGACAAGCCGGTCATCCTTTCGGGCGGGCTGTCGCGCGACAACGTCGCGCAGGCCATTCGCCGCGTGCGCCCCTGGGGCGTCGACGTATCGAGCGGCGTCGAAACGGCGAAGGGCGTCAAGGACGCCGCTAAAATGGCGGCTTTCATCGCAGAGGTCCGCAATGCGGATGTATGACCTGCCGGACGCGCGCGGCCACTTCGGGCCCTACGGCGGCATCTTCGTCGCGGAGACGCTGACCCAGGCGCTCGAGGAGCTGCTTGCCGCGTACGAGCGCGCGCGCAAGGATCCCGAGTTCGACGCCGAGTACCGCTACGAGCTCAAGCACTACGTCGGCCGTCCAAGCCCGGTTTATCTCGCGAAAAGGCTGACGGAAAAGTGCGGCGGCGCGCAGATCTACATCAAGCGCGAGGACCTGAACCACACCGGCGCGCACAAGGTGAACAACACCATCGGCCAGGCGCTGCTCGCGCGGCGCATGGGCAAGCGGCGGGTCATCGCCGAGACCGGCGCGGGCATGCACGGCGTGGCGAGCGCCACCGTCGCGGCCCGCTACGGCATGGAGTGCGTGGTCTACATGGGCTCGGAGGACGTGAAGCGCCAGGTGCAGAACGTCTACCGCATGAAGCTGCTCGGCGCCAAGGTGGTGCCGGTCGAGTCCGGGTCGCGCACGCTGAAGGACGCCCTGAACGAGGCGATGCGCGACTGGGTGACGAACGTCGAGAGCACCTTCTACATCATCGGCACGGTCGCCGGCCCGCATCCGTATCCGATGATGGTGCGCGACTTCCAGCGCGTCATCGGCGACGAGTGCATCGTGCAGATGCAGGATATGGCCGGGCGCCAGCCCGACGCCGTGATCGCCTGCGTGGGCGGCGGCTCCAATGCGATGGGGCTTTTCTATCCATACATCGCGTACGAAGAGGTGCGCCTGATCGGTGTCGAGGCCGCGGGCGAGGGCATCGCGACGGGCCGGCATGCGGCGTCGCTCGTGGCCGGCAAGCCCGGCGTGCTGCACGGCAACCGCACTTACCTGCTGCAGGACGAGAACGGGCAGATCATGGAGACGCACTCGGTCTCCGCCGGCCTCGACTACCCCGGCGTGGGCCCGGAGCACGCCTGGCTGAAGGACAGCGAGCGCGCCGAGTACGTGGCGGTGACCGACGCCGAGGCGCTCGCCGCGTTCCATGAGATGTGCCGGCTGGAAGGGATCATCCCGGCGCTCGAGTCGGCGCACGCGGTGGCGCACGCGATGAAGATCGCGCCGGGGCTGCCGAAGAGCGCGATCCTGCTCGTCAACCTCTCCGGCCGCGGCGACAAGGACATGCACACGGTCGCGAGCCGCGCGGGCATCGAGATCTGATGTCGCGCATCGCGGCCCGCTTCGAGGCGCTGAAGAAAGCCGGCCGCAAGGCGCTCATCCCCTACATCACCGCCGGCGATCCGTCGCCGGCGCTCACCGTGCCGCTGATGCAGGGCCTGGTCGAGGCCGGCGCGGACATCCTCGAGCTCGGCGTGCCTTTCTCAGATCCGATGGCCGACGGCCCGGTCATCCAGCGCTCCGGCGAGCGCGCGCTCAAGCAGGGCGTAGGCTTGAAACACGTCCTCCAGCTGGTCCGCGATTTCAGGGTCAAGGATTCGCAAACCCCGCTCGTCCTCATGGGCTATGCGAATCCGATCGAAGCGATGGGCATCGAGAACTTCATGCGTGCGGCGAAGGAGGCGCAGGTTGACGGGCTCATCGTGGTGGACTACCCGCCCGAGGAGTGCGTCGAGTTCGCCTCGCTCGCGAAGGACAACGGCATCGACCCGATCTTCCTGCTCGCACCGACGTCGACCGACAAGCGCATCCAGGACGTGGGGCGCGTAGGCAGCGGCTACCTGTATTACGTGTCCCTGCGGGGCGTGACCGGCGCCGCGCACCTCGACCTGGGCGAGATCGGCACCCGCATCCCGAAGATCCGTGCCGCGACCAAGCTGCCGATCGGCGTCGGCTTCGGCATCCGGGACGCCGAGTCCGCCAAGCGCATCGCCCAGACGGCGGACGCGGTGGTGATCGGCAGCCGCATCATCCAGGAGATCGAGGCTGGAGAGCCGGCGCAAGCCGTGGCGCGCGTGAAGAATTTTCTTGCTCCCATCAGAAAGGCGCTCGACGCATGAGCTGGCTGCAAAAGCTGCTGCCGCCCAAGATCCAGCGCACCGCCGGCGCGCAGCGCAAGACCGTGCCCGAGGGCCTGTGGACCAAGTGCAAGGCCTGCGACGCGGTGCTCTACAGCACCGACCTGGAAAAGAACCTGAACGTTTGCCCCAAGTGCGGCCACCACGAGCGCCTCGGCGCGCGCCCGCGCCTGGACGCGCTGCTCGACCCGGACGGCCGCTTCGAGATCGGCTCGGAAGTGCTGCCGGTCGACTCGCTCAAGTTCCGCGACTCCAAGCGCTACCCCGAGCGACTGGCGGAGGCGCAGGAGCAGACCGCCGAGACCGACGCGCTGCTCGTCATGCAGGGGTCCATCAAGGCGCTCGGCGTGGTGTGCGCGGCGTTCGAGTTCGACTTCATGGGCGGCTCGATGGGCTCGGTGGTCGGCGAGCGATTCGTGCGCGGGGTGCTGGTCGCGATCGAGCAGAAGCTGCCCTTCATCTGTGTCGCCGCATCGGGCGGCGCGCGCATGCAGGAAGGCGCGCTGTCGCTCGTGCAGATGGCGAAGACCACGGCCGCGCTCACCGACCTCGCCGAGCGCGGGCTGCCCTTCATCTCGGTGCTCACCGACCCGACCATGGGCGGCGTCTCGGCGAGCTTCGCGATGATCGGCGACGTCGTGATCGCCGAGCCGAAGGCGCTCATCGGCTTCGCCGGGCCGCGGGTCATCGAGCAGACCGTGCGCCAGACCCTCCCCGAGGGCTTCCAGCGCGCCGAGTTCCTGCTCGAGAAGGGCGCGATCGACATGATCGTCGACCGCCGCCAGCTGCGCGACAAGCTGCACGCGGTGCTTTCGCTCCTTCAGGGGATGCCGGCCGAAGCGAGCGCGTGACGCAGCTCGCCGACGTGGTGCGCGCTTCGGCCCGGGTCGCGGCGACCGCGAGCCGGCTCGCGAAAATCTCGGAGATCGCCGCCTGCCTGCGGCGCGTCGCGCCCGACGAAGTGGAGATCGCCATCGCCTTTCTCAGCGGCGAGCTCCGGCAGGGGAAAGTGGCGGTCGGCTTTGCCGCCCTCCAGGACGCCCGCGCCACCCCGGCTACGGCGCCCGCCCTCTCGCTTCTGGATGTCGATGTTTCCTTTGAACAGCTCAAGGCCGCGAAGGGCGGCGGATCGTCCGCGAGGAAACAGGCCATCCTTTCGTCGCTGCTCCACAAGGCAACGGCGGAAGAGCAGGATTTCCTCGTGCGGCTGATCGTCGGAGAGCTGCGCCAGGGCGCGCTCGAAGGGCTGATGCTCGATGCGCTCGCCTCGGCGGCAAACGTGCCTGTGGCGGCCCTGCGCCGCGCGGCCACCTTTGCAGGAGGCGTGCGGCAGGTGGCGCGCACGGCGCTCGCAGAGGGCGAGGCCGGGCTCGCGGGCTACAACGTGAAGCTCATGCAGCCCGTGCTTCCGATGCTCGCGCAGCCGGCCGAGGATGCGGAAAGCGCGATTGCCGCGCTCGGCACCGCGGGGCTCGACTGGAAAGTCGACGGCGCCCGGGTGCAGGTGCACAAGGCGGGCGAAGAGGTGCGCGTCTTCACGCGCAGCCTGAACGAAGTGACCGGCTCGGTCCCCGAGGTCGCGGAGGCGGTGCGCCGCAGCCCGGCGCGCGCGCTCATCCTCGATGGCGAGGCAATCGCCCTGCGCCCGGACGGCTCGCCGCACGCCTTCCAGCTCACGATGCGCCGCTTCGGCCGCAAGGCGGAGGACGCGGCGCTGCGGCGCGAGTTTCCGCTGTCCGTGTTCTTCTTCGATTGCCTCTACAAGGACGACGCCGTCCTCGTCGACTCGCCGTGGCGAGCCCGCCGTGGCGCGCTGGAGACGTGCATGAAGAAGGAGAACGTGGCGCCGTGCCTCGTGACCGCAGACCCCGCTGCCGCCGCGGCCTTCTACGCCGATGCGCTGCGCCACGGACATGAGGGCATCATGGCGAAGGCGGTGGACTCGGCCTACGAGGCGGGGCGGCGCGGCGGCAGCTGGCTGAAGGTGAAGCAGGCGCATACGCTCGACCTCGTCGTCCTCGCCGCGGAATGGGGCCACGGCAGGCGCAAGGGCTGGCTCTCCAACCTGCACCTCGGCGCGCGCGACCCCGTAAGCGGCCGCTACGTGATGCTCGGCAAGACCTTCAAGGGGCTGACCGACCGGCTGCTCCAATGGCAGACCGCCGAGCTTCTCGCGCGCGAGACGCGACGCGACGAATGGACCGTCCACGTGAGGCCGGAGCTCGTGCTCGAAGTGAGCTTCAACAACATCCAGGCGAGCCCGCAGTATCCGGGCGGCATGGCGCTGCGCTTCGCGCGCGTCAAGCGCTATCGCCCCGACAAGCGTCCCGAGGAGGCCGATACCCTCGATACCGTGCGCCTGCTGTTCGAGCACCAGCGATGAGGACGCTCGCGAACTGGCTCGAGCACATCGAGCGCCAGCACCCGAGTGCGATCGCGATGGGGCTGGACCGCGTGCGCGCCGTGCTTTCGCGGATGGGAACGACGCTGCAGTGCCCGGTCGTCACGGTGGCCGGGACGAACGGCAAGGGCTCGACCTGCGCGTTCCTCGAGGCGATGCTGCGTGCGGCGGGGCAGAAGACCGCGCTCTACACCTCTCCCCACCTCGAGCGCTACAACGAGCGCGTGCGCATCGCCGGCGCCGAGGCGAGCGACGCCGCGCTGTGCGAGTCGTTCGAGGCTGTCGAGGCGGCGCGCGGCGATACGCCGCTCACCTATTTCGAGTACGGCACGCTCGCCGCGCTCTGGCTTTTCGCGCAGGAAAAGGTCGAGGCGGCCGTGCTGGAGGTCGGGCTCGGCGGACGGCTCGACGCGGTCAACGCCGTCGACCCCGATTGCGCCGTGCTGACGAGCGTCGGCATCGACCACATCGAGTACCTCGGCGGCTCGCGCGAGAGCATCGGCGCGGAGAAGGCGGGCATCTTCCGCGCCGGCCGGCCGGCAGTGATCGCGGAGCCCGACGTGCCGCGCACGGTGCTCGAGGCGCCGGGCGAGAAGCTGCTCCTCGGCAGGGACTTCGGCTACGCGGCCGAAGGCGCGCAATGGAGCTATTGGGGTCCCGGCGGCAAGCGCGGCGGCCTCGCATGGCCGGTCCTGCGCGGCGCGATCCAGCTGCGCAATGCCGCGGCGGCGATCTGCGCGCTGGAGACGCTGCACGGCAGGCTGGCGCTCGCGATGCAGGACGTGCGCCGCGGTCTCGCCGAGGCGAGCCTCGGCGGTCGCTTCCAGGTGCTGCCGGGAAGGCCGCAGGTGATCCTCGACGTCGCGCACAACCCGCAGGCGGCGAAGACGCTCGCATCGAACCTCGCCGACTCCGGATTCGCGCCGGAGACCTTCGCGGTCTGCGGCATGCTGCGCGACAAGGACATTCCGGGCGTGCTGCGCGAGCTCGCGCCGCGCATCACCCGGTGGCATTTCGCGACGCTCGCGAGCCCGCGCGGCGCGCTCGCGGCGGAGCTCGCCGAGCATCTCGCATCGGTCGCTCCGCGCGCGGCCTGCGCGACGCACGAGACGCCCGGGCGCGCGTTCGAGGCGGCGGCGGCCGCCGCAGCACAGAATGATAAGATCGTCGTGTTCGGCTCTTTCCTAACCGTGAGCGACGTGATGGCATGGCTGAAGCAGCGCAGGACGTAAACACGCTCAAGCGCCGCGGGCGCAGGCGGCTCGTCGGCGCGGTGGCGCTGGTGCTGCTCGCGGTCATCGTGCTTCCCATGGTCTTCGACCCCGAGCCGCGCCGCCCGGCGCCGCCGGTGAGCGTGCGCATTCCCGGGGAGGACGACAGCGCCTTCGCGCCGAAGCTCGCGCAGCCGCCGAAGCCGGCGCCGGAAAAGAAAGCCGAAGCGCCCGCGCCCGCAGAGAAGAAAGCCGAGGCGCCCGCGCCCGCAGAGAAGAAGGCCGAGGCGCCTGCGCAGGCCGAGAAAAAGGCCGAGCCGGACAAGAGCCAGGAAAAGGCAAGAGCGGAAGCGGCGCTCGCCGGCGCCGATTTCATCATCCCGGTGGGCGCCTTCGCCAACGCGAGTCCGGTCACGGCGCGCCTCGCGCAGGCGAAGATCCCGTACTACACCGAGGCGGTGGCCACCGCGAAGGGAAAGGTGACACGGGTGCGTGCCGGACCGTTCGCGACCCGGGCGGCGGCAGATGAGGCGCTCGAAAAGCTGAAAGGCCTCGGGCTCAAGCCGGGCAACGTGGCGACCCGGCAGGGATGACCCCACCCGCGCGGAAGAGATGACCGCCCTCGACTACGCCGTGCTCGGCGTGGTGGCGGTGTCGGTCTTATGGGGCGCCTGGCGCGGGCTGGTGCGCGAGCTGATCTCGCTTGCCGGCTGGGTGATCGCCTTTCTCGCCGCCAACCTTTTCGCCGGGCCGCTCGCGGAGCGGCTTCCCGGCGCGCTGCGCACCCCGGAGCTGCGCCTTCTCGCGGCGTACGTCGCGATTTTCATCGCCAGCCTTGTAGTCACGACGCTGCTCGGGCTCCTGCTCTCGAAGCTCGCGAAGGCGGCTGGGCTGGGCGGCCTCGACCGCGCGCTCGGCGCGCTCTTCGGGCTCGCGCGAGGCGCCCTCATCGTCGTCGCGTTCGCGCTCGTCGCTGGGCTCACCTCGCTGCCGAAAAAGCCGCTGTGGAAGGACTCGGCCAGCGGTGCGCTGCTCGCCAGGACGGCTGCGGCGCTCAAGCAGGCGCTCCCCCCGGCGTTCGCGGAGCGCTTGCGCTATGATTAGCCGTTAACGACCCCGGGAAGACCTTTTCCCTACTGCCATGTGCGGGATCCTCGGCATCGTCGCCCGTTCTCAGGTCAACCAGTTGCTCTACGACGGGCTGCTCCTCCTGCAGCACCGTGGCCAGGATGCCGCCGGCATCGTCACGAGCGAGCACAACTCGTTCCACATGCACAAGGGCAGCGGCCAGGTGCGCGACGTGTTCCGCACGCGCAACATGCGCTCGCTCAGCGGCAACATCGGCATCGCGCATTGCCGCTACCCGACCGCCGGTTCCGCCTTCAAGGTGGCCGAGGCGCAGCCCTTCTACGTCAACTCCCCCTTCGGCATCGTGCTCGGCCACAACGGCAACCTGACCAATGCCGACCAGCTGAAGGAGGAGATGTTCCGCACCGACCTGCGCCACATCAATACCGGCTCGGACTCCGAGGTGCTGGTCAACGTGCTCGCCCACGAGCTCGAGCAGTCGGCGGTCCGGCTGCGCCTCGATCCGAAGGCGATCTTCGCCGCGGTGACCAACGTGCACCGGCGGCTGAAGGGCGCGTACGCGGTCGTGGCGATGATCGCCGGCGCCGGCGTGCTCGCCTTCCGCGATCCCTTCGGCATCCGGCCGCTGGTGATCGGCTTCAACGAGACCGAGACCGGCACCGAATACATGGTCGCCTCCGAGTCCGTGGCGGTGGACGCGCTCGGCTTCCGGCTGCTGCGCGACGTCGCGCCCGGCGAGGCGGTCTTCATCGACGAGAGCGGCACGTTCCACAGCCAGCAATGCGCGGCGAACTCGAGCCTCAACCCGTGCATCTTCGAGTACGTCTATCTCGCGCGGCCGGACTCGATCATCGACGGCGCCTCGGTGTACGAGGCGCGCCTCAACATGGGCGAGAAGCTGGCGCAGAAGATCCGCCAGCACTTCCGCCACCTCGAGATCGACGTCGTCATCCCGATCCCGGACTCGAGCCGCGCCTCGGCGCTGCAGCTCGCGCACGGCCTGAACGTGCCCTACCGCGAGGGCTTCGTGAAGAACCGCTACATCGGCCGCACCTTCATCATGCCGGGCCAGGCGGTGCGCCGGCGCTCCGTGCGCCAGAAGCTGAACCCGATGGGGCTGGAATTCAAGGGCAAGAACGTGCTGCTGGTCGACGACTCGATCGTGCGCGGCACGACGAGCAGCGAGATCGTGTCGATGGCGCGGGAAGCGGGCGCGCGCAAGGTGTTCTTCGCCTCGGCGGCGCCGCCGGTGCGCTTTCCGAACGTGTACGGCATCGACATGCCGACGCGGGCGGAGCTGATCGCGGCGCATCGCACCGAGGAGGAGGTGGCGCGCGAGATCGGCGCCGACGCCCTCATCTACCAGGAGCTCGAGGCGCTGAAGGACGCGGTGCGCCGGGCGAATCCCCGCCTGACGAGCTTCGAGACCTCGTGCTTCGACGGCCACTACATCACCGGCGACATCACGAGCGAGTACCTGAACAGCATCGAGGTGCGGCGCGACGCGGCGCGGGACTCGGGCGACGACGTCGACAGCGCGCAGCTCGACCTGAACCTCGCCGCCGTCGACCAGAGTTGATATACTCCGCCCGGTTCAGCCAAGGTTCGCGCCGATTTGAGCCACAGCTTGCGGGCGCGCTACAAATGCCGCTAAAGCGTGCCGAGCAGTTCTCCCGCAGCTCTCCGTGAGAACCCGGTCCGCTTGGTCAGGAAAGGATCGGGTTTTGTTATGACCGGGAAATTCGACGTTGCCACCCTCGGCGTGCGGGCCGGACAGAAGCGCACCGAGTTCCAGGAGCACAGCGAGGCGCTGTTCCTCACCTCGAGCTTCGTCTTCGAGAGCGCCGCCCAGGCGCAGGCGCGCTTCGCCGGGGACGAGGCGGGGCATGTGTACTCGCGCTACACCAACCCGACGGTCGCCATGCTGCAGGACCGCCTGGCGGCGCTCGAGGGCGCGGAAGCCTGCGTTGCCACCGCCTCCGGGATGTCGGCGATCCTCGCGCTCGCGATGGCGCTCCTCAAGGCGGGCGACCACATCGTGTGCTCGAGCGCGGTGTTCGGCGCGACGGTCCAGCTCTTCTCGGGCGTGCTGGGCCGCTTCGGCGTCAGGACCACCTTCGTGCCGCCGACGCGCGCCGAGGCCTGGGAGCGCGCGTGCACGGCGGACACGAAGCTCTTCTTCCTCGAGACGCCCTCCAATCCGCTGACGGAGGTCTGCGACATCCGCGCGCTCGCGCGCGTCGCGAAGAAGGCGGGCGCGCTCCTCGCCGTGGACAACGTGTTCTGCACCCCCGCGCTGCAGAAGCCGCTCGAGCTCGGCGCCGACCTCGTGGTGCATTCCGCTACCAAGCACCTGGACGGCCAGGGGCGGGTGCTGGGCGGCGCGGTGCTGGGTCCGGCGAAGCTGGTGAACGAGCAGCTGGTACCGTTCCTGCGCACCGCCGGGCCCTCGCTCTCGCCGTTCAACGCCTGGGTGATCCTGAAGGGCCTCGAGACGCTCGCGCTGCGCATGAATGCCCAGTCCGCGGCCGCGCTCGAGCTCGCACGCTGGCTGGAGAAGCATCCGGCGGTGGCCCGGGTGCACTATCCCGGGCTCGAATCCCACCCGCAGCACGCGCTGGCCGCGGCGCAGCAGAAGGCGGGCGGCGCCGTGCTCTCCTTCGAGGTGAAAGGCGGCAAGGCGGCGGCGTGGCGCGTCATCGACGCGACGCGCCTCATCTCCATCACGGCGAACCTCGGCGACGTGAAGTCCACCATCACGCATCCGGGCACGACCACGCACGGGCGGCTGTCGCCGGAGGCGCGCGCCGCCGCCGGCATCACCGACGGCCTGGTGCGCGTCGCGGTCGGGCTGGAGTCGGTGGCCGACTTGCGCGCCGACCTGGAGCGCGGACTGTCCTAGCCGCCGCGTGAGCGACCCGTCGCGCGGCCTGCACGAGATCGAGCGGCGCTTCCGCCTGATGGTGGAGAGCGTCGTGGACTACGCGATCGTGATGCTCGACCCGCAGGGAGGCGTGGCGAGCTGGAATGCGGGCGCGCAGCGCCTGCTCGGCTACGCCGCCGACGAGATCACCGGGCGGCATTTCTCGCAGTTCTACCCGCCGCGCGAGCGCGACAGCGGCAAGCCGGCGCGCGAGCTGGAGGTCGCGGCGAAGGAAGGCCGCTTCGAGGAGGAGGAATGGCGCGTGCGGCGCGACGGCTCGGCGTTCTGGGCGAACGTCGTCGTCACGCCGGTGCGCGACGACGCCGGCGAGCTCCTCGGCTACGCGAAGGTGATGCGCGACCTCACGGAGCGCAACCGCGTCGAGGCCGAGCTCGTGCGCGCCAAGGTCGCCGCGGAGAAGGCGAACGAGGCGAAGTCGCAGTTCCTCGCCAACATGTCGCACGAGCTGCGCACGCCGCTCAACAGCCTGCTCATCCTCGCGCGGCTGCTGGCCGACAACCCCGGCGGCAACCTCACGGCGAAGCAGGTGCAGTTCGCCCGCACGATCTACGCGTCGGGGAGCGACCTGCTTTCGCTCATCAACGATCTTCTCGATCTCGCGAAGATCGAGTCGGGCGCGGTGACGAGCCTCGAGCTCGCTCCGGTGCGCCTGGACGAGGTGCGCGCCGAGCTCGAGCGCACGTTCCGGCAGCTCGCGCAGGAGCGGGGCCTGCGCCTCGAGATCCGGCTCGACCCGGGGCTGCCGCAGACCCTGCGCACCGACGCCGCGCGCCTCAGCCAGGTCCTGAAGAACCTGGTCGCGAACGCGCTCAAGTTCACCAAGGAAGGCGGCGTCGAGGTGAACGTGGCGCCGGCGTCCTCCGGATGGAGCGCGGGGCACCGCACGCTCGACGCGGCAGCCGCTGTGATCGCCTTCTCGGTGCAGGACACCGGCATCGGCATCGCCCCGGACAAGCAGCAGCTCATCTTCGAGGCCTTCCAGCAGGCCGACGGCACCACCAGCCGCCAGTACGGCGGCACCGGCCTCGGGCTCTCGATCAGCCGCGAGCTCACCCGTCTGCTCGGCGGCGAGATCCGCCTGCAAAGCGAGCCGGGCAAGGGCAGCACCTTCACCCTGTTCCTGCCCGCGGCCTAGCCAGCCCCGCGAGATGAGCCGCCTTTAAGGCGGCGGGCCCTTTTCTTGCCGCATTTCCGGCATGAGGGTCGTCGTTACCGGAGCGTCCGCGGGCATCGGCCGCGCCACTGCCGCCGAGTTCGCGCGTCGCGGGGCCCGGGTCGCGCTTCTTGCCAGGGGCGAGGCGGGCCTCGCCGGTGCATCGCGCGAGGTGGCGTCTCGCGGCGGCACGCCGCTGCCCATTGTCTGCGACGTCGCCGACGCGGCCCAGCTCGACGCCGCCGCGCAGCGCGTCGTGGACGCGTGGGGCGGCATCGACGTCTGGGTGAACAACGCGATGGTCACGGAGTTTGCCCCGTTTACCGACATGAGCGCCGCAGAGTTTCGCCGCGTGACGGAGGTGACTTACCTCGGCGCGGTGTGGGGGACGCGGGCGGCATTGCGCCACATGATCCCCGTCAACCGGGGCAGCATCGTGCAGGTCGGCTCCGCGCTGGCGTACCGCTCGATCCCGCTTCAATCCGCGTACTGTGGCGCCAAGAGTGCGCTGCGCGGCTTTACCGACTCGGTCCGCTCCGAGCTGATTCACGCGCGCAGCCGCGTGCACGTTACGTTCATGATCCTCTCGGCGTTCAACACGCCGCAATTCGACTGGGCGCGCACGACGCTCGGCCGGCGGCTGCGCCCGGTCGGCAAGGTCTTCCAGCCGGAAGTGGCGGCGCGCGCAATCGTATGGGCCGCGCGACGGCGCAGGCGCGAAGTGCGTGTCGGATGGCCGGCGGTCCAAGCGGTCGTGGGAACCAGGCTCGTGCCGGGTTTTCTGGACCGCATGCTCGCGACGAAGGCATGGCACGGCCAGTTCACGGACGAGCCGCTGCCGCCCGGACGGCACGACAACCTCGAGCAGCCGGTGCCCGCGGACCCGGGCGCCCACGGCCGGTTCGACGCGCAGGCGCATTCCACGAGCTGGGAAGTGGCCGCGACCCGGCACCCGGCGCTCCTTTCCCTCGCCCTGCTCGCAGGCGCGGCGCTTTTATTCAACTGGAGGAATCGATGGCAGAGACGGTCGGCGACTTTCTTCTGAAGCGGCTCTCGCAATGGGGCGTGAAGCGCGTGTACGGGTATCCCGGGGACGGGATCAACGGGATCATGGGCGCGTTCGGCCGCACGAAGGAGGTGGAGTTCATCCAGGCGCGGCACGAGGAGCTGGCCGCCTTCATGGCGAGCGCGCATGCGAAGTTCTCCGGGGAAGTGGGCGTGTGCCTGGCGACCTCAGGGCCGGGCGCGATCCACCTGCTGAACGGCCTCTACGACGCGAAGATGGACCACCAGCCGGTGGTCGCGATCGTCGGACAGCAGAAGCGCGCCGGACTCGGCGGCGACTACCAGCAGGAAGTCGATCTGATCTCGCTCTTCAAGGACGTCGCCAACGAGTACGTCCACATGGCGGTCACCCCCGCGCAAGTCCGGCACCTGGTGGACCGCGCAGTGCGCATCGCGATCGAGCACCGCACGGTGACGTGCATCATTTTCCCGAACGACGTGCAGGAGATGAAGGCGGTCGAGACGCCGCCGCGCGAGCACGGCACGGTGCACAGCGGCATCGGCCGTTCCGGCCACAGCGCCGTGCCGCACGAGAGCGAGCTGCATGCCGCGGCCGAGATCCTCAATCGTGGGGAGCGCGTCGCGATCCTCGCCGGCGCGGGCGCTCTGCATGCCACGGATGAGCTGATCGACGTTGCGGAGCTCCTGGGCGCGGGCATCGCCAAGGCGCTGCTCGGCAAGGCGGCGGTCCCGGACGACCTGCCGTTCGTCACCGGCTCGATCGGCCTGCTCGGCACCGAGCCGAGCTGGGAGATGATGACCCACTGCGACACCTTCCTCATGGTGGGGTCCGCCTTCCCGTACTCGGAGTTCCTGCCGGCCGAAGGACAGGCGCGCGGCGTGCAGATCGACATCGACGGCCGGATGCTCAGCCTGCGCTACCCGATGGAGCTCAACCTGGTCGGCGATTCGAGGGAAACGCTGCGGGCGCTCATTCCTCTGCTGAAAAGAAAGGAGAAGCGCGACTGGCGGCAGGCCATAGAAAAGAATGTCGCGCAATGGTGGCGCGTCCTCGAGGGGCGCGCCATGGCGGAGGCGCACCCCATCAACCCGCAGCGCGTGTTCTGGGAGCTCTCCAGCCGCCTGCCCGAGGGCGCGATCCTGACCTGCGACTCCGGCTCGGCGGCGAACTGGTATGCGCGCGACCTGAAGATCCGGCGCGGCATGATGGCCTCGCTCTCGGGCGGCCTCGCCACGATGGGGCCCGGCGTGCCGTACGCCATCGCGGCCAAGTTCGTGCATCCCGAGCGCCCGGTCATCGCGATGGTGGGCGACGGCGCGATGCAGATGAACGGCATCAACGGCCTCGTCACCGCGGCGAAGTACTGGCGGCGCTGGTCCAACCCGACGCTGGTCTTCATGGTGCTGAACAACGGCGACCTGAACCAGGTGACCTGGGAGCAGCGCGCGATGGAAGGAGATCCGAAATTCGCCGGGTCGCAGGACGTGCCCGACTTTCCCTACGCGCGCTACGCCGCGATGCTCGGCCTGAACGGCATCCGCGTCGACAAGGCGGACGAGGTCGGCGCCGCCTGGGATGCGGCGCTCGCCGGCGACCGGCCGACGGTTCTCGAGATGGTGACCGATCCGAACGTGCCGCCGCTGCCGCCGCACATCACCGTGAAGCAGGCGAAGGCGTACCTCGAAGCGCTCATCAAGGGCGATCCCGACGCGATCGAGGTGGTGAAGGCCTCGGCGAAGCAGATGTGGGCGAAGGTGCGCGCATAGGAGGGTTCTTGAAGATTCTTCTTCTCTTCGTAGTCGCCCTCGCCGCGCCGGGTGCCGTGGCGGGGCAAAACGATGGCAGCGCCCGCTATGGCCCGCTCGGCAGCCAGAGCGGCTCGCTCGTGGACGCGACACCCGGCACGAGGCAGGCCGAGCAGCGCTCGGTGTGCGAGCGCATGAAGGGCAAGGACAAACAGTCCTGCCTGAAGAAGAAGCCGCAGCGGCTGCAAAGCGATGCTTCTCAGCGCTAGGAGACTGCAGGGCGAGCGGGTGCGGGCGATGGACGGCGACGCCGGACGCATCGACGACGTCTATTTCGACGACGCGAGCTGGAGCGTGCGCTACATGGTGGTGCGCGACGACCGGCGGATTCCGGAGAAGGAGCACCTCGTGCCGTCGCGCGCGGTCGCGCCGCCAGCCGCCGGGCGGCGCCTGGCTTTCACCCTGCGCCGGGACGAGATCGAGCATTGTCCCGGGATCGAGAGCGATCCGCCGGTGTCCTACCAGTTCGACGTCGGGCGTGTCGCCTACTACGGCGACGAGACGTTCCTCACCTGGGGCGTGCGGGCGTCCAGCAACCCGCATCTGCGGGCCTCGAGCATCGTCATCGGCTACAACGTGCATGCGAAGGACGGCGGCTTCGGCCATGTGACGGACCTCGTGCTCGATTCGGAGCGCTGGGCGGTCAAGGCGCTCGTGGTGACGGCAGGCTGGCTGCCCGGCAAGTCGTGGCTGGTGGACACGGCGGCCGTGGAGGGCATCGATTGGGCCGAGCGCTGCATCCACCTGCGCATGACGCGCGCGCAAATCCGCAACGCGCAGTCCTCTCTTGTAGGAGCCTTGGAATGAAGACTACCCGCCGCACCGCGCTAAGGACCTTGAGTTTCATTGCACTGGGAGCAGCTCTCACCGGCCGCGCCGCCGCGCAAGCGAAGGCGAGCAAGCAGGCCATGAAGTATCAGGAGCAGCCGAATAACGGGCAGCAATGCGCCACCTGCATGCAGTTCGTACCGGGGGCGAAGCCCGATGCGAGCGGCACGTGCAAGGTCGTCGAAGGCCCGATCAGCCCGAAGGGCTGGTGCATTGCCTACGTGAAGAAAGGCTAGCGGCGCAGCGCCCAGGGCGCCGGGCTCGTACCGCGCGTTCCATAGTCGGTCCACGAAAGCCCGAAGAGCAGCGCGAGCCAGAGCAGCGCGGCGACCGCCGCCAGGCGCAGGAGCGCGCCCGCGCTGCTGAGATGCATGAAAAAGAGCGCGACGAGGAGCGCCTTCACGGCCGCGATGGCGAGGTTGAGCGCGCTGTTCCAGCCGCCGAGCGGCACGAACGAGCTCGCCGCCGTCGCCGCCAGCAGCGCGAGCAGGGCAAGCCAGACGAGGGCGAGGCGCATCATGCGCTGTAGCGCTCCAGCAGGTAGAACATCGGATAGAGGAAGAGCCACACCGCATCGACGAAGTGCCAGTAGAGGCCGAGCACTTCGACCCGGATGGCGCGCCGTGCGGAAATGAAGGCCGTCCAGATCACGAGGACCGCGCCGATCGTGAGGTGGATCGCGTGCAGGCCGGTCATCGCGAAATAGAGCAGGTAGAAGACCTGCTCCGGTCCCTCGGCGCGCGCGACCTCGGGAATCTCGCTCGCATATTCGTAGCCCTTGATGCAGAGGAACGCAATGCCGAGGGCTGCGCTCGCCAGCAGCAGAAGCCGCAGGAACCGTCCCCGGTCCTGCGCAACCTGCACGGCGAGCGCCATGGTGAAGCTGCTGGTGAGGAGAACGGCTGTGTTGATCGTCCCCAGCCAGAAGTGCATGTGGTGGCTGCCCGCGACGAAGGCATCGTGGCTCGCCAGGCGGCTGTGGAAGTAGCCGAAGAAGAGCGGCCCGAAGAACAGCACCTCGGTCGCGAGGAACAGCCACATGCCGAGCATCGCGGCCTCGCGCCGCTCGAGGATGCTATCGAACTGGGTCGTAGGCATAGGGGCCTTGGTGGACCACGGGCTCGTGCTCGAAGTTGTGCTTGGGCGGCGGCGAGGCGGTCTGCCACTCGAGCCCGGTCGCCTGCCAGGGGTTGGGCGGCGCCTTCTTTCCGTAGAGCAGGGACCAGCCAAGATAGCCGAGGGGCAGCAGGTAGCCGAGCGCGAGCACCACGGCGCCGGCGGAAGAGAAGACGTTCAGGAGCTGCAGCTCCGGCGGGTAGGCGTGGTAGCGCCGCGGCATGCCGAGCCAGCCGAGCAGGTATTGCGGGAAGAAGGTCAGGTTGAAGCCGAAGAAGATGAGAAGCGCGGCGGCTCGGCCCCACATTTCCGGGTACATCCGTCCCGAGATCTTCGGCCACCAGAAGTGGATGCCCCCCAGGTAGCACATCACCGAGCCGCCGACCATGATGTAGTGGAAGTGCGCGATGACGAAGTAGGTGTCGGTGAGGTGCACGTCCACGGCAGTCGCGGCGAGGAAGAGCCCGGTCATGCCGCCGATCGTGAAGAGCCCGACGAAACCAAGCGCATAGAGCATCGGCGCGGCGAAAGTGATCGAGCCCTTGTAGAGCGTCGCGGTCCAGTTGAAGACCTTGATCGCCGACGGGATGGCGACGAGGAACGAGAGCATCGAGAACACCAGCCCGGCGTAGAGCGACTGCCCGGAGACGAACATGTGGTGGCCCCAGACGAGGAAGCCGATGCTCGCGATGGCGAGGATCGCGTACGCCATGAAGCGGTAGCCGAACACCGGGCGGCGCGCGAAGCAGGGAATGATCTCGCTCGCCACGCCCATGGCCGGCAGCACCATGATGTACACCGCGGGGTGCGAGTAGAACCAGAAGAGGTGCTGGAAGAGAAGCGGGTCGCCGCCGAGCGCCGGATCGAAGATGCCGACGTGGAACACGCGCTCGAGCGCAACGAGGCACAGCGTCATGGCGAGCACCGGCGTGGCGAGGATCAGGATCAGGCTCGTCGCGTAGTTCGCCCAGACGAAGAGCGGCAGCCGGAACCAGGTGAGCCCCGGCGCGCGCAGCCGGTGCACCGTGACGATGATGTTGAGGCCCGTCAGGATGGAGGAGAAGCCGACGATGAAGACGCCGGCGACCGCGAGGAGCACGTTGCCGTTCGAGAACATCGTCGAGTAGGGCGTGTAGAAGGTCCAGCCGGTGTCGACGCCACCCGCGATCAGCGTGGCGACGGTGAAGAGCCCGCCCAGCACGTAGATGTACCAGGAGGCGAGGTTCAGGCGCGGGAACGCCATGTCGCGCGCGCCCACCATGAGCGGCACGAGGAAGTTGCCGAGCACCGAGGGGATGGACGGGATGAGGAAGAACCACACCATCACGACGCCGTGGATGGTGAAGAGCTTGTTGTAGGTCTCGGGTTGCACCAGGTCGCCGGCCGGCGTCGCGAGCTCGAGGCGGATCAGCGTCGCGGCCGCGCCGCCGACGAAGAAGAAGGCGGTGATCGCGACCATGTAGAGCACCGCGATGCGCTTGTGGTCGTTCGTGGTGAGCCAGGAGCGCAGCGAGAAGCCTTCGGCGAGGTAGCTCATCGCCTTTCCTTCAGGTAGGCGATGAGCGCCGCGATCTCGCCCTCGTCCAGCTGGCCCTGGAAGCTCGGCATGATGGGCTCGTAGCCCGCCACCACGTCGCGCTTCGGCACCAGCATCGAGTCGCGCAGGTAGGCCTCGTCGGCGAGCACGGCGCGTCCGTCCGCCAGGTGGACGATTCTTCCCGCAATGTTTTTCAGGTCGGGTGCATGAACGCTCGATCCCGGTTCATGGCAGCCGCTGCAACCCTTGCGCCGGAAAAGATCGAATCCCTGCGCCGCGAGGCTCGGCGCGGGATTGCCTTCCTCCAGCCAGCGCGCGAAGGCGGGCGCCGGCAGGACGAAGACCCGGCCGCCCATATGGGCGTGGTCGGTGCCGCAATATTCGGCGCAGTGCAGGCGGTATTCGCCGACCGTGGTGGGCGTGAACGAAATCGCCGTGTAGCGGCCGGGAACCGCATCCTGCTTGATGCGAAACGCGGGCACATAGAAGCTGTGGATCACGTCCTCGGTGGCGAGCACCAGGCGCACTGGCTGGCCGACGGGCAGGTGCAGCTCGTCGATCTCGCGCCGCCCGTTCGCGTGCTCGACCTTCCACATCCACTGCTTGCCGACGACGTAGACCGTCGCGGCGGCCGGGTCGCGCTTGTAGAAGCTGCCGTAGACGCCCGCCGCCCAGACGAAGATGCCCACGAAGAGGGCGAGCGGCGTGAGGGTCCAGCCGAGCTCGAGAGCGCGATTGCTCGTCGGCGGCCGCTCGCGCGCGGCGCGCGAGCCGCGCCGGTAGCGGATCGAGAAGAAAATCATCAGGACGAAAATAGCGAGCGTCACCGTTCCCGTGACGCCGAGGAGCGCGAAGAAGAGTCGGTCGACGCGCTGCGCCGTGTCCGAGGCGGCAGGCAATGTCCAGAAGCTCATCGGCGCCGCCAGGCGAGGAAGGCAAGCGCCGCGAGCAGCAGCGCCGCGCCGACGCGCAGCGCGTCGAGGATCGCGCCGCTGTAGCGGCCGCTCACCGGGTCGTGGAAGCACACGAGCAGGACCTGCTCGATCAGACCGGGCGAGCGGCCTGCCTGCGCGTCGAGCAGGGCCCTCCTCAGCTCGCGAGCATCGAAGCGCACGCCGCCGAAGTACTGGACGACCCTGCCTTCGGGCGACAGGAGGAGGAAGCCGGCGGGATGCGCATACTCGCCGCTCGCTTCCTCGTAGGCATAGCGGAAGCCCACCGCGGCGGCGAGGCGCGCGGCGGAGCGCGCTCCGGTGAGGACGTGCCACCCGTCGCGGCGCTGCTCCGGTGCGGCTTCGTCCTTTGGGTCGACGCTCACGAAAAGCGCGGTGTAGTCGCGGCCGGCGGCGAGCCCGATGCCCGCCAGGGCCTCCATTGCGCCCTGGCGGGTGGTCGAGCACAGGTTGATGCAGGCGAGGTAGCCGAGCTCGAGCACCACGGGCGTGCGACCGAAAAAGCTGTCGAGGCGCGTGTCCGCACCGGATTCCCGGAACGCGAGGTCGAGCGGCACCTCCGCGCCAATGCGCGGATCGAAGCGGATCTCCGAAGCGCCCGCTATTCCCGAGAAGAGGAGCAGGAAAAGGGCGAGCTTCATCTGGCCTTACTTGCCGCGAGCCGGCGCATCGCCTCCTCGATCGGGATGTGGTCCGGTCCGGCGCTCTCGAGGCGCGCGCGCTTCTCGCGCAGGAACGCTTCCAGCGTCTCGTGCGGCGCGGTCTGCAGCACGGCGCCGGAGATGTGCGGCGGCGCCGCGCCGTTCGGGCCTGCGGCGGGCGCGCTTGCGGAAGCGAGAACCAGCCAGGCGAGCAGCAGGCTCGCCGCGATGCCGGCCGCGACGACGAGCGCGCCGGCCAGGATGCCGCGCAAGCTGAGGTCATGCATGGCGCGGCCTCCAGAGCAGGAACCACAGCGCGGCCGCGACCGCGAGCGCCGCCACGTCGCCCCACGCGATGCTGAAGGCCTGGGGCCGCACGGACGGCGCGATGAGCCAGTACACGTCGGCGACATGGGCGGCAAGCAGGAGGGCGGCCACGCTCCCGAGCAGCGCGGGGGCGCGCTTCACTGCGCGGAAGAGCAGGATCACGAGCGGCGCGAAGAAATGCACCACCACGAGGAAGACGCCGAGGCCGAACCAGCCGGTCTGCAGGCGCGGCACGTACCACGCGATCTCGCGCGGCAGGTTGCCGACCCAGATGATGAGGAACTCGCTGTAGGCGAGATAGGCCCACAGCAGCACATACATGAGGAGCAGGTTGCCCAGATCGATGAACGTGCCGTGCGCCTCGGGCCCGCGGCGCAAGGGCCCGCGCAATCCCGCGAACGCCACTGCGAGCGCCATGGCGCCCAGCATCTGGCCGGTGCCCACGATGAGGCCGAAGGCGGTGGAGTACCACTGCGGCACCAGAGAGCCGATCCAGTCCACCGCCGCAAGCGAGACGGTGAACGTGTGGACGATGAGGCCGACGGCGCTCAGCCCTTTGCCGCCGTTCGCGCGCAGCAGGAGCGCAAGCGCAGTCCACACCGCCAGATAGACGATGGAGCGCGCGACGAAGAATGCGGGCGACAGCCACGCCGCCCCGCCGCCCTGCGCCCATGGGTAGATGGCGCGCACGGCGAAGAGAATCGGGAGGCCGAGCAGCGCCGCGAGCGGCACGAGGCGCGTCGCGGCGAGAAACGGCGCGCGCACCGCGGCAAACCACGGCCCGCCCGTCACGTTGTGAAGCATCAGGTTCGCCATTGCGCCGAGCGAGAGCCCGAGGAAAAGAAGCCAGGCGAAGAGATACGAGGTCATCGCGCGGCCACCGGGTGCTGGCTGAGCTGCAGCGCGCGGATATAGGCCACGATCGCCCAGCGCTCCTCGGGTGCGATGCGGTCGGCATAGGGCCGCATGACGCCGTAGCCGTTCGTGATCACGTCGTAGAAGTGCCGGTCGGGCGCTTCGCGCAGGCGCGGCTGGTGATACGTGGGCGGATGCGGAAAGCCCCGTCGCGCCACGCGCCCGTCGCCGTCGCCGAGCGGGCTGTGGCAGGGCGCGCAGTAGATCTCGAAGCGCTCGCGTCCACGCTGCATCAAGGCGAGCGTCACGGGCAGAGGATTGGCCTGCGCGCCTTCGAGCTTCCGTGCCTTGAGAGCTTCATCGGCTCCGGAGCGGCCGCTCGAGGTCCCGGCGATCACGCCTTCGGAGGCCGGCACGGTGCCCGGGAGCGGCGCGCGCGCCGAGCTTCCGTCGGCGAACAGCCGGCTCTCGCGCATGGGGTTGTAGCGCGGCTGCTCGTACATGTTGCGGGCGATGCGCTCGCATCCGGCGAGGCAGGCGGCGGCGACGAGGAGCGCAAGGAGCCTCACCGCGGCACCTCCCAGATCGCGAGAGGCCCGAGCGTGCCGAGGAACCTTCTCGCGTCCTCCGGCGCGACATCCCGGAGACAGAGGAAAAACCGGTTGCGCGACGCGAGGTCGAACTCGGGCACGTTGAACACCGGGTGGTAGAGCCTGGGCAGGCCGTTGAGGAGCAGCATGCCGAGGAAGCCGACGACGGCGCCGGCGAGGATCGTCATCTCGAAGGTGACCGGGATGAACTCCGGCCAGCTGTGCAGCGGCTTGCCTCCGGAATTGATGGGGTAGGAGAGCACCGCCGAGTACCACTGCATGAAGTAGCCGCCGAGGCCGCCGAGCAGCCCGGCCACGAAGACGATGGCCGGCACCCAGTTGCGCCGGAATCCGACCGCTTCGGCGAGGCCCTCGACCGGGTAGGGCGAGTACGCCTCGACCCGCCGGTGCCCGGCGGCGCGCGCGCGCCGCGCCGCCGCGAGCAGTCCTTCGGCGTCCCTGAACTCAGCCAGCACGCCGTAGGAGCTCATTGCGCCTTCTCCTCGTGGACCAGCTCGCGCATCTCGGAAATGGAGATCGCGGGCAGGAAGCGCAGGAAAAGCAGGAACAGGAACGCGAAGAAGGCGATCGAGCCGAGCAGGATCGTCCAGTCCCAGACCGTGGGGATGAAGAGGCCCCAGGAGGAGGGCATGAAGTCGCGGTGCATGCTCTGGATCACGATCACCGCGCGCTCGGTCCACATGCCGAGGTTGACCACGATGCTGATCGCGAAGAGCAGCCAGACCGAGCGCCGCGCCCGGCGCCACCAGAAGAGCTGGGGCACGAGCACGTTGCAGGCGAGCAGGAACCAGTAGGCCGGCGCATAAAAGCCGGTGAGGCGATCCTGCGCCATGGCGATCTCGTACGGGTCGCCGCTGTACCAGGCGGTGAAGGTCTCGATGAAGTAGCCGTAGGCGACGACCCAGCCGCACGCGAGCAGCACCTTCGCCGAATTCTCGAGGTGACGCAGCGTGATGAAGTCCTCGAGGCCGAAGAAGTGGCGCATCGGGATCGCAAGCGTCAGGACCATCGCGAAGCCGGAGAACAGCGCCCCGGCGACGAAGTACGGCGGAAAGATGGTGGAGTGGTAGCCGGGCACGATGCAGATCGCGAAATCGAGCGACACGACGCTGTGCACGGAGACCACGAGCGGCGTGGCGAGGCCGGCGAGCAGGAGATAGGCGGATTCGTGGCGCGCCCAGTGGCGCGCCTCGCCGCGCCAGCCGAGCGCGAACAGGCCGTAGAGCAGCTGCTTCACCCGGCTCGTCGCCCGGTCGCGCAGCGTGGCGAGGTCGGGGATGAGCCCGGCATACCAGAAGAGCAGCGACACGATGAGGTAGGTGCTGATCGCGAAGATGTCCCAGACGAGCGCGCTGCGCCATTGCGGCCAGAGCTCCATCACGTTCGGGTAGGGAGCGAGCCAGTAGAAGAACCAGGGCCGGCCGAGGTGCAGGATCGGGAAGAGGCCGGCGATGCCCGCCGCGAAGAGCGTCATCGCCTCGGCGAAGCGGTTGATGGAGGTGCGCCACTTCTGGCGCAGCAGCAGCAGGATCGCGGAGATGAACGTCCCGGCATGGCCGATGCCGATCCACCAGACGAAGTTCGCGATGGCGAAGCCCCAGGCGACCGGGATGTTGATGCCGAAGATGCCCACCCCCTTGATGAAGAGCCAGGCGATCGCGCCGAAGAGGGCGAGCGTGCCGGCGAAGCTCGCCGCGAACCCGGCGAGCCAGGGCCAGCGCGCCGGCCGCGTCAGGACGATGTCCGCGATCTTGTCGCCGACGCTGGCATACGACCATCGGCGCAGCGGCGCGGCGACGTCGCTCATGCGAGCTCCGGGTTGGGGTTGAGGACGCGGCCCTCGTAGCTCGTGCGCGGCCGCGTGTTGAGCTCCGCGAGCAGCTCGTAGCGCAGCGGCGAGCGCTTCGCCTCGCTGACGCGGCTGTTCCCGTCGGACAGGTCGCCGAAGACGATCGCGCCGGCGGGGCAGGCGGCCTGGCAGGCGGTCACCACTTCGCCGTCGCGGATGCGGCGGTTCTCCCTGTCGGCCTCGATGCGCGCGCGGGTGATGCGCTGCACGCAGTAGGTGCATTTCTCCATGACGCCGCGCATGCGCACGGTGACTTCCGGGTTCTTCTGCGCCTTCAGCGGCTCCTCGCTCCTCGAGTACTCGAGGAAATTGAAGCGGCGCACCTTGTACGGGCAGTTCTGCGAGCAGAAGCGCGTGCCGACGCAGCGGTTGTAGACCTGCAGATTGAGGCCCTCGCTGTCGTGCACCGGCGCGCCGACCGGGCAGACGTACTCGCAGGGCGCGTTCTCGCAATGCATGCACGGCACCGGCATGAAGAGCGCGCGGCCGGCCTCGAAATACCGGTCCACACGGATCCAGTGCATCTCGCGGCCGCGGGCGACTTCCTCCTTGCCCACGGTCGGGATGTTGTTCTCGGCCTGGCAGGCGATCGTGCAGGCATTGCAGCCGACGCAGGTATTCAGGCTGACGCTCATTGCCCAGCGGTAGCTGTCGTAGGGCCAGGCGGGATAGAGCGAGTGCTCGGGCGTCTCGTCGGCAAAGGCTCGGGCTTTTCCCACGAGATCCGCCAGCGCGATGTGCTTCGCGTGGTCGCGGCCCTCCATGCGCGCGTGGTCCTGCGTGGTTGCGAATTCATGCCGGCCTGCAGTTTTGCGCACGCCTGCGAGCGGCGCCGTCCACAAGGCGCCGCTGCCGCGCAGGCGCCCGGCATCGACTCCGACCCGGTTGCCGACCGACCCGGCGCGCGTGCGGCCATAGCCCAGAGCGAGGACGACCGTCCTGTCTGCATGCCCGGGAATCACATACGCTGGAGCGCTCACCGCGCCCGCTTGCGTTGCGAGCTCGAGCATGTCGCCGGTCTGCACGCCGAGCTCGCGCGCGGAATCCGAAGAAACGAGCGCGGCGTTGTCCCAGGTGATCTTGGAATCGGAGCGCGGCAGCTCCTGCAGCCAGGCATTGTTCGAGAAGCGGCCCGCAAGCACGCTCTGGTCGGCGACGAAGCGCACGCTCCACGCCGGCGCGTCGGCGGCCTGCGGCAAGTCGAAGTCGCGCAGCGCCGGGCGTTCCGCGCGAAAAGCCGTATCTGCCACCACGCCCGCGCGCAAAGCGCCTTCCCAGTCGATGCCTCTCCAGTGCGCCCGCACGACGTCGTAGCCGCGCTGCGGGCGGCGCAGCAGCAGGGAAAGCAGCTCGTGCGGCGAGATACCGCCGTAGAGCGGGGCGATGAGCGGCTGCACGATGGCCGCCGTGCCTTCGAAGGCGCGCGCATCGCTCCAGTGCTCCAGGTAGTGGGTGGCCGGGAGGTGCCAGGTGCAAAGCGCCGAAGTCTCGTCCTCGTAGAGCGAAAGGTGGACGGAGAGCGGTACCCGGGCGAGCGCTTGCGCGAAGCCGAGCCCGGCGGGAACATCGTAGGCCGGGTTGCCCTCGAGGATGAGGAGCAGCTCGACCTCGCCGGCGTGCATGGCGCGCGCGAGCTCGGCGATGGAGCGTGCATGCGTCTCCGGGCGCGGATCGATAGGCTCGACGAGCGATACGGGTGCGTCGAGCGCCCGGTTGAGCTTGTGCACGAGCGCGTGCGCCCAGGGCGCGAGAGACTCGCCGGCGAGCACGAGCCCCTGGTTCTTCCGCAGATCGTCCCAGATCGCGCGCATGACGCGGTCCTGCGACGGATCGGCGGCGAGCTTCAGCAGCCAGCGCTCGATCGCCGCCACCGGCATCGCGTAGCGGTGGTCCGCCATGGCGCCGCCGAGCGAAGGCGCGCTCTCGAGGACGTAGAGGCGGTTCATCGTCTCGCGTTTCGGCGTGCGCGCGCCGGCAAACTGCCGGATGTAGCTCAGCCGCCCGGGCTCGTCCTCCATGAAGCGGCAATCGAGGCTGAGGAGCGCCCGCGATTCCTCCAGGCGGTAGACCGGCTCCAGCTGCCGCCCGAAAGCGAGCCGTGCGCCTTCGTGCGCGTGGTCTCGGTTCAGCGGGTCCCAGCGGTGCACGCGCGCTTCCGGCAGGCGCGAGGCCAGTCCGGCCATCTGGGATTGCAGCGCCGGGGAGCACACGGTGGGGGCGAGGATGCGCACGCCGGCCCCGTGCCGCGCTTCGGCGCGGGCAAGCGCGTCGTTCAGCTCGCGCTCGAAGCTGTCCCGCGCGGCGGGCAGCCGCCGGCGCCGCGGCGCCTGCGATCGCTCGGGATCCCAGAGCTCGAGCACGCTCGCCTGGCCGTGCACGCTCGTGGCGCCGAGGCTCCCGGGATGGGCGAGGTTGCCTTCCACCTTCGTCGGCCGCCCGGTGTTCGACTCGATCAGCACGCCCTCGGCGGCGCCGACGAAGCTCGCCGCGCTCGCGTAGAAGCGCGGCACGCCGGGCAGCGTCGCCTCCGGCTGCGCCGCGTAGGGCACGATCGGCTCGCGCGGCGCGCTGCAGCCCGCAGCGGCAAGGGCGGCGGACGCTGCGGAGAGCTTCAGGAAATCGCGGCGGGTCAGCGATGGCACGTGGAGCAGTCCGTGAGCCTGCGCACATCGGCGATGTGCAGCTCCTTCATCAGTGCTTTCTGCATCTGCGCGCCGGGATAGGGCGCGGCCAGGTCGAAAACCTGCGCCGGCGGCCTGAGGTGCGGCGCGGGATCGCGGTGGCAGCCGAGGCACCACTGCATCTCGAGCGATGCCACGCGCCGCACCTGCGGCATCGTGTCGACCCGGCCGTGGCACTCGACGCAGCTGACGCCTTTGGCGACGTGGATGCTGTGGTCGAAGAAGACGAAATCCGGGAGCGTGTGCACGCGCGCCCAGCGCAGCGGCCGGCCGGTGCGTGCGCTCTCGCGCAGCGGGGCGAGGACCGGCGCATCGGTGAAGAGCTGCGAATGGCAGCTCATGCACACTTGCGTGGAGGGAATGCCGGCGAAGGAAGATTTCTCCACCGACCAGTGGCAATAGCGGCAGTCGATGCCGTCGTCGCCGACGTGGTGGCGGTGGCTGAAAGGAATCGGCTGCACCGGCGAGCGCTCGCCGCCGGGCGCGGGCAGGAACTTGTACAGCGTGACCGCTCCGAGCGCGAGCGCGCAGACGGCCGCGATTAAGCCGAGCTTAAGCGCGAGGACGGCGGGCGGGCTGAAGACCTGCATGCGGAAGCGCTGAAAGAACTGCCATGCCTTGTAATTCGTGCAGAAATGGGATGACGGCTCTATCGCTCGCCAGGCGCCGCAGCTCTTCCCGATGGATGCGCGCGAGGCGATCGAGGATGCGCGTGCCCCGGGCGGTCACGGTCAGCTCGAGGCGCCGGCGGTCGGCTGCCGACTCGCGCCGCCGCACCAGCTTCTGCCGCACCAGCCGGTCGACGAGCTCGGCGGCGCTGTTCTGGCGGATGATCAGGGAGCGCCCCACATAGCCGACCGTGGCCTCCTCAGGGCGCTGGGCGCGAAGCGCGAGGAGGGCGTGGTACTGCTGGGCGGTCAGCCCGGCCTTGCCCGCCGCGGCCTCGCTGAAGTGCAAGTACCGGCGCAGCCGGTGCCGGAAATCGGCGAGCTGGCGGTATTCGCTGTCGCTCAGCGTGGCGCGGGGCATGGAGTCGAGCGGCTCCGCCTGCAAAATTCGCTCGCACGCCGATTAGATCGCGATACGACATATCTGACGGGTGCGAAACTTGCGGCGCGCAGCGGCCAGGAGGTCCTATGAAAGCTCAATTGGCCGTCGCGCTGTTTTTCTGTGCCGGGCCGGCGATCGCGGTAACCGCCCCGTCGCCCTCCGGCATCCCGGCAACGATCAAGATTGCGCCGCAGAACGGCTCCGGGGAGACCGGCACCGCGACCTTCACGCCCGCCGAGGGGAACAAGACGAAGGTCCAGATCCGGCTCAAAGGCGAGCCGAAGGGCGCTTCCCAGCCGGCGCATCTCCATGCGGGCGGCTGCGCCAACCTCGATCCGAACCCCAAGTACGGCCTGCAGAACGTCGTCAACGGGAAGTCGACCACGACGATCGCGGTGGATCCGAACCTGCTCTTCGAAAAGAACCTCGCGCTCAACGTGCACAAGAGCGCGCAGGACATCAAGACGTACGTGGCTTGCGGCGACCTGAGCAAGGCCAACCTCGCCAAGCCCGCCGGGAAGTAGCCCCATGCCCTTCAAGTCCGAGCGGCGCGCTTTCCTGAAGGCCGCCACGCTTGCGCCGGCGGCCGTGGCGCTGCCGGTGCGCTTCGCCAACAATCCCGCGACGCCCGCGACGCACGGCTATTTCTCCGGCGACGAGACCCGGTTCATGGACGCCGCCGTGTCGCGGCTGATTCCCGCCGACGAGCTCGGCCCGGGCGCAAAGGAGGCCGGGGTGACGTTCTTCATCGACCGGCAGCTCGCCGGGCCCTACGGGCGGGCGGAGACCTGGTACATGCAGGGGCCGTGGCAGAAAGGTACCGAGCAGCAGGGCTACCAGCTGAAGCTCACGCCGGCGGAGCTCTACCGCGCCGCGATCGCCGACATCGACGCCTACTGCAGGAAGAACCTGGGCAAGCCCTTCGCCGAGCTCGACGGCGCTGCCCAGGGCAAGGTGCTGAAGGGCCTGGAAAGCGACGACGTCAAGCTCGAACGCGTGAAGGCCAAGCAGTTCTTCGACATGCTTTGGGAAAACACGCGCCAGGGGTTCTTCGCCGACCCGATGTACGGGGGCAATCGCGGCTTCGCCGGGTGGAAGCTGATCGGCTTCCCGGGGCCGCGCTACAACTACGTTGCCGAAATCGACCAGTACGGCAAGCGCTATACGCAGCCGCCGGTGGGGATCCTCGGCCGCGACCCCGCGCGCAGGATCGTCTGATGGCGACGCGCCTGCCGAAAAAGGACGTCGTGCTCGTAGGCTTCGGCTGGACCGCCGCGATCCTCGCGCAGGAGCTCACCGAAGCCGGCATGCAGGTGCTCGCGCTCGAGCGCGGCGCGTACCGCGACACGGTGCCGGACTTCGCGGTGGACCATATCCAGGATGAATACCGCTACGCGATCCGCGACGACCTGGTCGAGGAGCCGGAGCGCGAGACGCTGACCTTCCGCAACTCGCTGCAGGAGACGGCGCTGCCGATGCGCCACATCGGCTCGTTCCGCCCGGCGGTGGGCGCGGGCGGGGCCGGCGTGCACTGGAACGGGCAGACGTGGCGTTTTCTGCCGGACGACTTCAGGATCCGCAGCCATACGCTCGAGCGCTACGGCGCCAAGTTCATTCCGCGGGACATGACGATCCAGGACTGGCCGGTCACGTACCAGGAGCTGGAGCCTTACTTCGACAAGTTCGAGTATCTGTGCGGCATCTCCGGAAAGGCGGGCAACCTCGACGGCAAGATCGTCGAGGGCGGCAATCCCTTCGAGGGTGCGCGCCGGCGCGAATATCCGCTGCCGCCGCTGAAGCGAAGCTACGCCACGGTGCTTTTCGACAAGGCGGCGAAGGAGGTAGGCCTCAAGCCCTTCCCGTGCCCGGCGGCGAACACCTCCGCGCCGTACAAGAACATCTACGGCGTGCAGATGGGCCAGTGCACGTTTTGCGGCTACTGCGAATGGTTTGGCTGCGGCAACTATTCCAAGTCGAGCCCGCAGTCGACCATTTTCCCGGTCCTTTTCCGGAAGCAGAATTTCGAGTTCCGCCCGTACTGCAACGTCACGCGCGTCGACCTCGACGGCTCGCGCAAGCACGCCACCGGCGTGACCTACATCGACGCGCAGGGCCAGGAGTTCGAGCAGCCCGCCGAGCTGGTCATCCTGTGCGCCTTCGCCACCCATAACCCGCACCTGCTGCTGCTCTCCGGGATCGGCAAGCCGTACGACCCCAAGACCGGCGAGGGCGTCGTCGGGCGCAACTATGCCTACCAGATCACGTCCTCGGTGGACGTGTTCACGGACGAGATCCTGAATCCGTTCATGGGCGCGGGCTCGCTTGGCCAGGCGGTGGACGAGTTCAACGGCGACAACTTCGACCATGGGCCGCACGGCTTCGTTGGCGGCGGCTACATCGCCCTGTGGACCACGGGCGGGCGGCCGATCCACCAGAGCTACCTGCCGAAGGATGCGCCCAAGTGGGGCTCGGGCTGGAAGAAGGCGATGGCGGAGAACTACCTCAAGGCCTGCAGCATCGCGACGCACGGCAGCGTCATGAGCTATCGCGACGCGTATCTCGACCTCGATCCGACCTATCGCGACGTCTACGGCAATCCGCTGCTGCGCATGACGTTCGACTTCCACCAGAACGAGCTCAAGATGTCGAAATTCCTCACCGACCGGGCGACGCAGATCGCGAAGGCCATGAAGCCGCGCTCCTTCCATCCCAAGCCGCGCACCGGCCACTACTCGATCGAGCCGTACCAGACTACGCACAACACCGGCGGCGCGATCATGGGCAGCGACCCAAGGACCAGCGTCGTGAACCGGTACCTGCAGACCTGGGACGTGGCGAACGTCTTCGTCATGGGCGCCTGCGCGTTCCCGCAGAACCACGGCTATAACCCGACCGGGACCGTGGGCGCGCTGACCTACTGGGCCGCGGACGCCATCAAGAATCAGTACCTCAAGAATCCGGGTCCGCTCGTGCATGCGTAGTTTCGCGCTCGCCTTGCTGTCGATCTGGGTTGGCGCCGCGTGGGCCTCGACGAGCGAGCATGCGGCGATCGAGCGCGGCCGCTATCTCGTGGCGGCGGGAGACTGCGCGGCCTGCCACACCGCCGAGGGCGGCAAGCCCTTCGCGGGAGGCCGGCCGGTGCCGACCCCGTTCGGCACCATTTATTCCACCAACATCACGCCGGACAGGGAAACCGGAATCGGCGAGTGGAGCCCCGAGGATTTCTATCGCGCGATGCACGAGGGCAAGGACAAGCAAGGCAGGCATCTCTATCCCGCGTTCCCTTATCCCTGGTACACCAAGCTCGCGCGCGAGGACGTGGACGCGATCAAGGCGTATCTCGACGCGTTGCCGCCGGTGCGGCAGGAGAACCGGAAGACCGCGCTACCCTGGCCGCTCTCGGTGCGCGAGGTCATGGCGGGCTGGAACGAGCTCTTCTTCAAGGAAGGCGAGTACCAGCCGGATTCCTCGCAGTCCGCGGAATGGAACCGCGGGGCCTATCTCGTCGAGGGCCTGGGCCATTGTGGCGCCTGCCACACGCCGAAGAACGCGCTCGGCGGGCCGAAGCGCCACCGCACTCTCGAGGGCGGCTACGGCGAGAATTGGTACGCGACCAGCCTCACGAAAGACGTGCGCGACGGCCTCGGCGACTGGTCACTCGATGAAATCGTCCAGTACCTGAAGACCGGGTCGAACGCCAAGGGCGCCGCCACCGGTCCGATGGCCGAGGTCGTGGAAAACTCCACGCAGCACCTGAGCGAGGCCGACTTGCGCGCCATCGCGACCTACCTCAAGTCGGTGCCCGAGCAGAAGCAGAAGGCGAAGGGGCCGGGCGACGACAGGCAGCGCCTCGCGCGCGGCGAAGCGATCTACATCGACCAGTGCGCCGGCTGCCACATGGAGAACGGCGAGGGGCAGCGCAACGCATTCCCGCCCTTGCGCGGGAACGCGGTGGTGCAATCGAAAGATCCGGAAACGATGCTCCACATGGTGCTCGCCGGAGCGCGCGTGGCGGCGACCCGCGGGAACCCGAGCGGCCTCGCCATGCCGGCGTTCGACTGGAAGCTCACCGACCAGGACGTCGCCGACCTCGCGACCTACTTGCGCGGCGCCTGGGGCAACCGGGCCGCGCCGGTTCCCGCCTCGGACGTCAAGAAAGTACGCAAGAGCGTCGTCGCGCAGAGCTCCCGCTAGCGGCCGGCGAGCCGGCAGGTACTGCGGGCGCCGCGACGCTTGATGTCGCGAGCGCTGCCCAAGAGAGGATGACGGCGGGCGCGCCGAAGATGTAAGAATCGAGGCCGCCGCATCGCCGCGCGACGCGCATGCCGAATCGCGAGAGGAAATATGCCGAATAAGACCTACAGGCGCCCGCATGGCCGCCGGTCCTGAAGAGCGTCCGAAAACCGGGCTCACCGCCGGGGGGAATCTGCGCGCGGCGGTGTTCGGGGTGAGCGACGGCCTGGTCTCGAACACCAGCCTCATCATGGGCGTCGCGGGCGCTCTGTCCGATGCCCGCACCCTGCTGATCACGGGGGCGGCCGGCCTGCTCGCCGGGGCGCTGTCGATGGCGGCCGGCGAGTACGTCTCGGTGAGCTCGCAGCGCGAGCTCTTCGAGAAGGAGATCGAGCAGGAGCGCCGCGAGCTCGCCACGCGGCCGGAGGAGGAGGTGGACGAGCTGGCGCGCATCTACCACCGGCGCGGCGTGCCGCTCGATCTCGCCTGCAGGATCTCGAAGGCGCTTTCCGCCGACCTCAAGACGGCGCTGCAGACGCATGCGCGCGAGGAGCTCGGCCTCAACCCGGAAGATCTCGGCTCGCCGCTCGGTGCGGCGCTCTCCTCGTTCTTCTCCTTTGCCCTGGGCGCGCTCGTTCCCCTGCTGCCTTTCGTGTTTCGCGCCGGCCCGGCGGCCGTGCCGCTCGGCGCGCTTTTCGCCGCGCTCGGGCTCGCGGCGGTCGGCGCGCTGACGAGCCGCCTGACCGCGCAGCCCGCCTGGCGCGGCGGCGCGCGCCTGCTGCTCGTCGGCGGCGGCGCCGGGGCGATCGCCTACTCGATCGGCCGGGTGCTCGGCGTCGCCGTCTAGCGGCGGATCTCCTTCATGACCTGCGCATAGGCGATCAGGGCGAAAAGCACCGTGCCGCCGATGACGTTGCCGGCGAGCACGGGAAGCACGAACTGGCCGAGGAGCGGCACGACGCCGAGCTGCCCGTTCGCGACCAGCATGAAGGCCTCCACGCTGCCCGCGACGATGTGCGCGGAACCGCTCACGCCGATCAGGTAGGTCATGAGGACGATGACGTGGAACTGCGCCGCCTCGGAAGCCGGGATGAGCCAGACCATCGCAGCCATCAGGAAGCCCGCCGTGACGGCGCGGAACCCCATCTCGAGCCAGGGATGCTCGAGCGCCCTTCGGCTCACCTCGAGCATCGCGTCGTGCAGGGCGCGGTCGACGACCGGCGTAAAGCTGGCGAAGAGCGCCGCGAGCAGCGTGCCGGCGAGGTTCGCCGCCAGCACGATGCCCCACATGCGCGCGCCGCGCGCGAAGTTGCGCGCGGTCGGGTGCGCGGTGATCGGCAGCACGACGGTGATCGTGGTCTCCGTAAAGAGCTGCTGGCGCGCGAGGACCACCATGACGAAGCCGGTCGGGTATCCCAGCGCGACGACGAGCTCGCGCCATGCCGCCTCCGGGAGATGCAGGCGCAGGATGGCTTCGGCGAGGAGCGAGAAGCTCATCGAGAGCCCGGCGGCGAGCCCGGACCACCAGAGCGACGTGGCGGGGCGCGCCATCTCCTCGTCGCCCAGTCGCCGCACCAGGTCGTAGATGACGGGCGTCGGAGGCGTGGAGCGCTCCTCGATGTGCTCGACCTGCCGCTTTTCCCGGTTGGACATGGAGAGGAGGTTCGACAGCGGGCACCCGGGAAGCGTTGTAGTCCGAACGGCACGGAGATTGCGGCAGGAGCGGTATTCGAGGAATGACGAAGGAGGCTTTCATGCCGGGACGCGACATGAGCAAGAAGGAGCTGGCGCGCGCCATCGCGCGCAAGCAATAGCCACGCTGCGGACCGTCCTTCAATCCATCCGCGTCGCGGCGTACCGCATCCCGACGGATGCCCCCGAATCGGACGGGACGCTCGAATGGGACAGCACGACGCTCGTGGTCGTGCATGCCGCTGCAGGCGGTACGCGCGGCATCGGCTACACCTATGCGGACCGGTCGACTGCCGCGCTCATTCAGGACCGGCTGGCGCCGCTTCTGGAGGGACGCGAGGCGCTGGAGGTCGGCGCCCGCTGGAACGACATGGTGCGCGCCATCCGCAACCTCGGGCGCCCAGGCATCGGCTCGATGGCGATCTCGGCGGTGGACAGCGCGCTGTGGGACCTCAAGGGCAGGATCATGGGCGCTCCGCTCGCGACGCTGCTCGGCCGCTGCCGGGACGCGATTCCGGTCTACGGAAGCGGCGGCTTCACGAGCTACACCGTCGAGCGCCTGTGCGAGCAACTCGGCGGCTGGGCCGGGGCCGGAATGAAATTCGTGAAGATGAAAGTGGGCCGGGCGCCCTCCGCGGACGCCGAGCGCGTGGCCGCGGCGCGGCACGCCATCGGAAATTCGGCGGCGCTCTTCGTGGATGCGAACGGCGCCTACACGCGCAAGCAGGCGCTGGCACAGGCGGAGGCTTTCGCGCGCTGCGCCGTGGCGTGGTTCGAGGAGCCGGTGTCCTCCGATGATCTCGAGGGGCTGAGGCTGCTGCGCGATCGCGCCCCGCCTGGCATGGCGATCAGCGCCGGCGAGTACGGCTATGACCTGCCGTATTTCCGGCGAATGCTGCAGGCGCAGGCGGTCGACGTGCTGCAGGCGGACGCGACCCGCTGCGGCGGCGTCACCGGGTTCATGGCCGCGGCGGCGCTTTGCGAGGCGCATGGATTGCCGCTCTCAAGCCATTGCGCGCCGGCGCTGCACCTGCCGCTGATGTGCGCGGCGCGCGCGGCGGTCCACGCGGAATATTTCCACGACCACGCCCGCATCGAGGAGAAGCTCTTCGACGGTGTGCCGCGCCCGCACGACGGATTTCTCGCGCCCGACCGGGACCGGCCGGGCTTCGGATTCGAGCTCAAGGAAAAGGACGCCGAATGCTACAGCGTGTGAGTTTCATGCCGCGGCCGCGCGCGCGCGCGGACACGACGGATGCTGCTTCGCTTGCAAAGGACCTTGCACGTGCCATTGCCGGCGAGGTGCGTTTCGACGACGGCAGCCGCGCGCTGTATGCGACCGATGCCTCCAACTATCGGCAGGTGCCCATAGGCGTGGTCATTCCGCGCAGCAACGACGATGTCGTCAAGACGGTAGAGCTATGCCGGCGCTACGGCGCGCCGATCGTTCCTCGCGGTGCCGGCACGAGCCTTTGCGGGCAAACGTGCAACGTCGCCGTGGTGCTCGATTTTTCCAAGTACATGTACCGGATCCTCGAGATCGACCCGGTGCGCAAGGTGGCGCGCGTGGAGCCGGGCGTGGTGCTCGACGACCTGCGCAAGGCCGCGGGCGAGGTGGGGCTGACCTTCGCGCCCGACCCCGCGACGCACGACCACAACACGCTCGGCGGCATGATCGGAAACAACTCGTGCGGGCCGCATTCCGTGATGGGCGGCGAGACGGTGCACAACGTGCTCGAGCTCGACGTGCTCCTCTACGAAGGACTGCGCCTCAGGCTCGGCCCGACGAGCGACGAAGAATTCGCGCGCATCCTCCAGGCGGGCGGGCGGCGGGCGGAGATCTACCGGTCGCTCTTCGAGCTGCGCGAAAGGCACGCCGACGAGATTCGCCGGCGCTTCCCGCCGATCCCGCGCCGCGTCTCCGGCTACAACCTGCCGGCGCTGCTTCCGGAGCACGGCTTCAACGCCGCGCGCGCCGTGGTCGGCTCGGAGGGAACCTGCGTCATCGTGCTCGAGGCGACGCTTCGCCTGCTCGACAACCCGAAGGCGCGCTCGCTTCTCGTGCTCGGCTACGAGGATGTGTACCACGCCGGGGACCATGTGACCGAGGTTATGCGCCAGGGGCCGATCGCGCTCGAGGGCCTCGACGACCGGCTCATCAAGGACATGAAGACCGTCGGCCTGCATCCCGGCAACGAAAAGCTGCTCCCCCAGGGCGGCGGCTGGCTGATGGTCGAGTTCGGCGGGAAGAGCAAGGCCGAATCCGATGCACGCGCGCAGAAGGCCATGGCCGTGCTCAAGGCGGCGAAGGACGCGCCCGACATGAAGCTCTTCGACGATCCCGATGAAGAGAAGCTCCTCTGGGAGATTCGCGAATCCGGGCTCGGCGCCACCGCCCACGTGCCGAACAAGAAGATCACCTGGGAAGGCTGGGAGGATTCTTCCGTGCCGCCTGAGCGCCTCGGCGAGTACCTGCGCAAGCTGCGCGCGCTCTTCGAGAAGTACGGCTACGCATGCGATCTCTACGGCCACTTCGGGCAGGGCTGCGTCCATACCCGCATCGACTTCGACCTGGAAACCGCCGACGGCATCGCGAAATTCCGCAGCTTCCTTCACGACGCGGCGCACCTCGTGGTGAGCCTCGGCGGCTCCATTTCCGGCGAGCACGGCGACGGCCAGTCGAAGGCCGAGCTGCTGCCCATCATGTTCGGCGAAGAGCTCATGCAGGCCTTCCACGCTTTCAAGGCGATCTGGGACCCCGCCTGGAAGATGAACCCGGGGAAAGTGGTCGACGCCTATCGCGTGGACGAGAACCTGCGGATCGGCACGGCCTATGCCCCTCCCGAGCTGAAGATGCATTTCCACTATCCCGGCGACATGGGCGAGGTCTCGCGCCTGGCGTTGCGTTGCGTCGGCGTCGGCAAATGCCGCCGCAAGGAAGGCGTGATGTGCCCGAGCTACAAGGTGACCATGGAGGAGATGCATTCGACGCGCGGCCGCGCCCGGCTGCTCTTCGAGGCGCTCACCGGAGACGTCCTGAAGGGCGGCTGGAAGCAGAGCGCGGTGAAGGAGGCGCTCGATCTGTGCCTTTCATGCAAGGGCTGCAAGGGCGAATGCCCGGTGAAGGTCGACATGGCGACGTATAAGGCGGAGTTCCTCGCGCACTACTACGAGGGGCGCATGCGACCGCCGGCGGCGTACGCCTTCGGGCTCATCGACCGCTGGTCGCGCCTGGGCACCCATGCCCCGCGCACGGCGAACCGCATCGGCAGCCTCGGCATCGTGAAGCGGGCGCTCGGCATAGCGCCGCAGCGCAAGGTGCCGGCTTTCGCAGAGCGTTCGTTTACGCGGGACTTCGAGCCCGTGGGGAGCGGGCCCCGCGTGATCCTCTGGCCGGATACGTTCAACAATTATTTTCATCCCGACGTGGCGCGAGCCGCCGCGGGCGTGCTCGCCGCGAGCGGCTATCGGGTCGAGATTCCCGGCAGGCCGCTTTGCTGCGGACGGCCGCTTTACGAATTCGGCATGGTGGACCGGGCGCGCGGCTACCTGCGCGAAATCATGCACGTGCTGCGCGACGAGATTCGCGACGGAACGCCGATCATCGGCCTCGAGCCTGCTTGCGTATCGGTGTTTCGCGACGAGATGCCGAACCTCTTCGCGGGCGACGAGCAGGCGAAGCGCCTGGAGTCGCAAGTCCTGCTGCTCTCGGAATTCCTGGAGCGCAAGGCGAAGGACTTTCCCTTCGCACGCCTCGAGCGCAAGGCGCTCGTGCACGGCCATTGCCACCACCAGTCGGTGCTGAAGATGGACGCCGAGCGCTCGGTGCTCAAGCGCCTGGGGCTCGACTACAGCATCCCGGATTCCGGCTGCTGCGGCATGGCCGGCTCGTTCGGCTTCGAGGCGGAGAAGTACGACGTGTCGGTCGCCTGCGCGGAGCGAGTCCTCCTCCCCGCCGTGCGCGCCGCCGACGCGCAGACGCTCGTGATCGCGAACGGCTTCAGCTGCCGCTCGCAGATCGAGGAGCTTTCGGGCCGCAGGCCGCTGCACCTCGCGGAGGTGCTGGCCATGGCGAAGGAGGCGGGATGAGAACGATCGGACGCAGGACCTGGGTGATCGCCGAAGGCTACATTCCGGGCGCGAGCAGCGGCTCGGGCCGCGCCTTCGAGAGCCACGAGACCGCGTGCATCCTGAACGCGGGCGAGAGCGACGCGGACGTGCGCATCACGCTGTTCTTCGCCGACCGCGACCCGGTGGGGCCGTACCGCGTGAAGGTGCCGGCGAAACGAACGCGGCACGTGCGATTCAACGATCTCCACGATCCGGCGCCGGTGCCGCGCGACACCGACTACTCGAGCGTCATCGAGTCGGACCAGCCGGTTATCGTGCAGCACACGCGCCTGGACTCGCGGCAGGCGGCGCTCGCGCTGCTCAGCACGGTGGCGTTCGCCGCGGATTGACCGTTTAAGCGGCGCTTAAGCACCATCCGGGCACACTTCGGCTGGGAGCGTGCATGAAGGCAGCGCTAGCCGTTTCGCTTCTTGCCTTGGCCGGATGCGCCTATGGATCCGGTCCGAGGACCGATCAGGAGGTCGTTCCCGGAACGATCCGGGTGTCGGTGCAGCCATCGGCCGAAGGTGTCGTGGTGGGCGCCGTGGCGCCGGGCAGCCCGGCTTCGCGAGCGGGGCTTCTTCCCGGCGACGTGGTGGTGAGCTACAACGGAGCCAGCATCACGAGCGTGCGGCAGCTCGAGTCGCTGGTGCTCGAGTCCGAGCCGGGCAGCCGGGCGCGCATCGGCATCCGGCGCGCCGGCCGGGCGGTGGAGGTCGAAGTGCCGGTGGAAGAGGTGTCGACGGACATCGAGGGCTAGGCGAGCGCCTAGGCGCCGCCGATGCCCCTGACGATGCGACCGCTGCCCTCGCAGTTGCGGCAGGTTTCGCCGTGGCGATCCCTGCCGCTGCCGTTGCACTGCGGGCAGATGTCCTCGCCCGTGCCGGGCGTTCCCGGCGGCGCCTCGTCCCCCGGGCTGGGCCGCGGTCTCTGCGGTTCGGGGGTCTTCAAGCCTGCTGCTGCTCCTTCTGCATTTCGCCCACCAGCTCTTCCTTGCGGGCGCGCATGCGCTCGGCCAGCTCGTCGAAGTCGAGGTCGCATTTCTTCGCCTCGGGGAACATCTCGCCTTCCTCCTCCTTCACGTGGTGCATGACGTACTCGCCCAGCACCGTGAAGGTGGCGTAGTAGTTGGGATCGTCGGCCGACATGTTCTCGAGCTGCTCGATCAGCATCTTCGCGGTCTCGTGCTCGACCGCCGCCTCGTTCAGCAGGTCCTCGTCCTCCATCGCCTCGCGCAGGGCCGGGTAGAAAATTTCCTCCTCGACCGTCGTGTGCACCTTCAGGTCCTCGCAGGTGGCGAGGACCAGCTGGCGGCAGGTCTCGGTGTCCTGGCGGTCCATCTTCTCGAATTCCTTGAACGATTTCTTGACCTTGTCGTGGTCCTCCTTCAGCAGGTCGAAGGGGGCGTTCTTGCTGCGGGATTTGGCCATGGCGTCCTTTCGGTAGATGCGCGGGGTGGATGCGCACCCGAGGAGCAACCGCCGTACCGGCGCCGCGCCCGGCGCAAGCGGGTAAGAATTACTTGAAGCGGACGAGGCGGGCGGAAGAATCTTCCACGACGAGGTAGCCGCCGGCGCCGTACCAGTCCGGCAGCACCCAGCGCTCGCACGGCTTGCCGTCGACGCGCAGGACGTGCCGCCCGGCGCGGTGCGTGTGGCCGTGCACCAGGCGCGTGACTCCGTGCCTGCGGAACGCTTCCTGCACCTCCGCCTCGTTCACGTCCATGATGTCCGCCGGCTTCGCCGCGATCACTTCCTTGCTTTTCTCGCGCAGCGCCTCGATCTCGCGCCGCCGCTCCGCGAGCGGCTTCGCGAGGAATCCGGACTGCCAGGCCGCCGAGCGCGCCGTGCGGCGCCAGTTCTGGTAGTCCGCGTCGTCCGTGCACAGCGTGTCGCCGTGCATGAGGAGCGTCCGCTGCCCGCCGATGTCCTGGATCGACGGATCGGCGAGCAGCTCGGCGCCGGCGGCCTCGCAGAATGCGCTCGCCAGCAGGAAGTCGCGGTTGCCGTGCATGAGCCAGATCCCCGTGCCTTCCTTCGACAGGGTCTGCAGCAGGCCGGCCACGATCGCGTTGAAGGGCTCGGAAAGGTCGTCGTCGCCGACCCAGTACTCGAAGAGATCGCCCAGGATGTAGAGCGCCTGGGCGCCGCGGGCGCCGTCCTCGAGGAACGCGCAGAAGCGCTCGGTGGCCTGCGGCCGGCTCTCGGCGAGGTGCAGATCCGAGATGAAGACGGACCGCAAGCCGCTACTTCGTTTTCTCGACGACCTTCGCGGACTCGATGAGCACCGGCTGGTTCGGCACGTTCTGGTGCATGCCCTTGTTGCCGGTCGGCACGGCGGCGATCTTGTTCACCACGTCCATCCCGTCCACCACCTTGCCGAACACCGTATAGCCGTTGCCGTCCTGGCCGGGGTAGTTGAGGAAGCTGTTGTTGTTGACGTTGATGAAGAACTGCGAGGTCGCCGAGTTCGGATCCGAGGTGCGCGCCATGGCGATCGTGCCGACGTCGTTCTTCAGGCCGTTCTTCGACTCGATCGGGACCGGCGGGCGCGTCGGCTTCTGCTTCAGGTCCGGCGTGAAGCCGCCGCCCTGGATCATGAAGCCGGGGATCACGCGGTGGAAGATCGTGCCGTTGTACTGGCCGTCGCGCACGTACTTGAGGAAGTTCTCCACCGTCTTCGGCGCCTTCTCCGGATAGAGCTCCAGGCGCATGGTCCCCATGCTGGTCTTGAGGTCCACCTGCGGGTCGGCGGCGAGCGCGCCGGGCGCCGCGGCGGCGGCGGAAAGGACGACGAGGGGCTTCCAGAAATGGATGAGCTTCATGCGGCTCCTTCGTAGAGGATCTTCCATTGCCCGCCTTCGCGGACCCAGTACTGGCGCTTGCGCATCGTGTTGGAGAGCCCGTCGGAGCGGTAGCTCTGCTCGAACGTCACGACGACGAAGTCGCGCTCGCGCGGATAGCGGAACATCGACACTTCCGACACGCCGACCTTGATGTACCTGCGTGCCGCGTTCACCTTGCGCTTGTGCGCGGCCCAGCCGGCGGCGTCCTGCGTGCCGGAGCTGAAGCGCGCGGAATAGTGCGACAGGTAGCGCTCGGTGTCGCGGCTCTCCCAGTCGGCGCGCCACTTCTCGAAAGCGCCGGCGAGGCTCGCGCGCTCGGCCTCGATGCTCGCCGCGTCGCTCCACTCGATCTCGTCGGCGATGATGACCGGCGTGCGGCCCACCTGGACGTAGCGCCCGATGGCCTCCAGGTCCGGGTTGGCGAGCACGATGCAGCCGTCGCTCGCGCGCGGCGGCCGGCTGTAGAGCGCGGCGGGCACGCCGTGCAGCCAGATGCCGTGGCCGTTGCGCCCCATGCGCCGGTCCCACTCGTTCGGGTAGCTGATCGGATAGGCGCCGGCGCCGTAGAAGTCGGTGAGCTTCTGGCGCGGCAGGTTCGCGGTGACGTAATAGACCCCGATCGGCGTCCTCTGGTCCCCTTCGCGCGTCTTTTCCACGCCGTTCTTGCCCAGCGTGACGTAGTAGTCCGCCACCAGCCGCGGCTTGCCGCCATGGTTCGCGAACACATAAAGCCGCTGGCTGTGCGAGTCCACCATGAAGACGTGCTTCTGCTGCGGCTCGAGCTGCAGCACATAGCGCGGCACCAGGCCCTCGGCCGGGCGGCTCTTGCGCGCGCGCAGCCGGGCGAGCGCCTCCTCGCGCAGGCCCTCGATCTTGTCCTGCGGCACGGTCTTCGCGACGTTGCCGAAGGTCTGCAGCGGGCGTGCACGCGCGAGCAGCAGGTCCCCGCGCACGAGGTAAGCCAGCCGGAAATTCGGGTAGTCGCGGATCAGGGCATCCACGCGCTGGAGCGCGAGATCCATCTTGTTGGCGTCGAGCGCCTGGTAGACCGAGGACAGCCGGTCCTCCGGCGTCGCGGCCTGCGCGCCGAGCGCCCAGGCAGCCAGTAGAAGAACAGCAAGGAACTTTCGCATCAACGTCCCGTGGTTTCCTGCTGGATCAGCCAGCGGCCGTCGGCCTTGACCATGTCCAGCGTCTTCATGCTCGTCCCCTTGAACACCTCCGAGCGGTAAGTCTGCCGGAAGGTGACGCGGGCGTGGTTGGCGTCCTGCATGGTCACTTTGGGGGAGGCGACCGCCACGGCGATGGACTTCGGCGCGGCAATGCGGGCCCGGCGGTCCTTCTCCCACTGGGCGCGGGTCTGTCCCTTCGGCGTCTTGAACTCCCGGGCATAGTGGGCCAGGTACGCGTCGCTGTCCTTCTTCGACCAGGCCTGCGCCCAGGCGTTTACGGCCTGCACGATATCCGGGGCGGCCGGCTTCTCCGCCGGCGCGGCGGGCTTTTCGACCACCGCGGGTTTTTCGGCAGGCTTCTCGGCAGGCTTCGTTTCCGCGGGGATCGCCTCGGGCGGCTTCTCCGCCACGACGAGCGGCGGCTTCGCGCTCGCCACCGTCGGCGCCTGCGGCGCGCCGGCGAGGTCGCGCACGAGCGCGAGCTTGTTCTGCGCCGCGGTGTTCGACGAGTCGAGCTGCAGCGCCTTGTCGTAGGCCTGGCTCGCGAGCTTGGCGTAGACGTCGCCGAGGTTCTCGTACGCGGTCGCGTAGCTCGGATGCGTCCGGATCGACTGCTCGAGCGCGGTGCGCGCCTTCTCGTACTGGCCCTGCGAGGCGTAGATCACCGCGAGGTTGTTGTACGGCTCGGGCAGCTCCGGATATTCCTGCGTGAGCCGGGTGAAGATGTCGATCGCCTCGCGCGTGCTGCCCTGGTCGGTGAGGATCACGCCCTTGAGGAATCGCGCCTGCGGATCGCGCGGCCGCACCGCGAGGATGCGGTTCACGCGGTCGAGCGCCTGCTGCGATTGGCCGGACTTGAGAAGCTTGGTCGCTTCCTGGAGATCGTCTGCGCGCGCGGCCGAAATTACGAGAGCGAGGCTCGCGAGAAACGCAAACAGGCCCGCCCGGACCATCGCCGGCAGGGCGTTCGAAATCTGCATTGTGTTATATTTTCAAGGATTTTCAAGGCACTACAAGGCCTTGGATTCTAGACCAAGCCTCGCGCCTCCACAACTTTTTCGGCGACCCCGCACGCCGTGCTGAAGATCTACAACACTCTCGGCAGGGCGAAACAGGAGTTCGTGCCGCTGCGCGCGGGCGAAGCGCGCATGTACGTGTGCGGCATGACGGTTTACGACTACTGCCACCTTGGCCACGCGCGGGTCCTCGTCGTGTTCGACGTCGTGCGCCGCTGGCTGCGCGAGCGGGGCTACCGGGTGACCTATGTCCGCAACATCACGGACATCGACGACAAGATCATCCGCCGCGCGCAGGAGAACCGCGAGCCTGTCGCCGCGCTGACCCGGCGCTTCATCGACGCGATGAACGAGGACGCCGACGCGCTCGGCGTCGAGCGGCCCGACTTCGAGCCGCGCGCGACGGAATATGTCCCGCAGATGCTCGAGCTCATCGGCAAGCTGGAGCACGAGGGTCTCGCCTACCAGTCGGGCTCCGGCGACGTGAACTACGCGGTGCGGCGCTTCCCGGGTTACGGCAAGCTCTCCGGCAAGTCGCTCGACGAGCTGCGCGCCGGCGAGCGCGTCGAGGTGGACGCGGCGAAGGAGGATCCGCTCGACTTCGTGCTCTGGAAGCGCTCGAAGCCCGAGGAGCCGAAATGGTCCTCGCCATGGGGCGAGGGCAGGCCCGGCTGGCACATCGAGTGCTCGGCGATGAGCGCCGCGCTGCTCGGCCAGCCCTTCGACATCCACGGCGGCGGGCAGGACCTGCAGTTCCCGCACCACGAGAACGAGATCGCGCAGTCCGAGGGCGCCATGGGCCCGGGCGGCAGGTTCGTCAATTACTGGATGCACAACGGCTTCGTGCGCGTGGACGAGGAAAAGATGTCGAAGTCGCTGGGCAACTTCTTCACCGTGCGGGACATTCTGAAGAAATACGACCCGGAGGTGGTGCGCTTCTTCATCCTGCGCGCGCACTACCGCAGCCCGCTCAATTACTCCGATGCCCATCTCGAGGACGCGAAATCCGCCCTGGCACGCCTCTATACCGCGCTCAAGGATCGGGGCGAGGCGGCGCCGGTCGACTGGGACGAGCCGCATGCGCGGCGCTTCAAGGAGGCGATGGACGACGATTTCGGCACCCCGGAAGCGGTGGCCGAGCTGCACCAGCTTGCGAACGCGGCGTTCCAGGGCGACGCCGCCGCGGCGCGGCAGCTGAAGGCGCTCGGCGGCCTGCTCGGGCTGCTGCAGCGCGAGCCGCAGGAATTCCTTCAGGGGCGCCCGGCGGGCGTGTCCGAGGGCTGGATCGAGGAGCGCATCGCCGCACGGAACGCGGCGCGCAAGGCGAAGAACTATGCCGAGGCGGACCGGGTCCGGCAGGAGCTGCTCGATCGCGGCATCGTGCTCGAGGACAAGGCCGGAACGACAAGCTGGCGCAGGAAGTAAGGAATCGAGGCCGCCGCCGACGAAACCCGGTACGATCGCGGGCGGAGGGTCGATGAAGCAGGGCGACTGGGTCAAGGTGCATCCCCTCGTGGTGCGGGTCTGCCACTGGGTGAACGCGTTTGCCGTGCTGATGATGATCACGAGCGGCTGGCAGATCTACAACGCCTCGCCCCTCTTCGGCTTCGTCTTCCCCGACGCGATCACGCTCGGCGGCTGGCTCGCGGGCGGCATCCAATGGCATTTCGCCGCGATGTGGCTCCTCGCCGCGAACGGCCTCGTGTATGTCGCTTACGGCATCGTCTCCGGTCATTTTCGCCGCAGGCTGCTGCCGATCTCGCCGGGCGCGGTATTCCGCGACGTCGCCAATGCGTTCCGCGGCAAGCTCGCGCACGAGGATCTGACGGTCTACAACGCCGCGCAGCGCGCTGCGTACCTCGCGCTCATCGTCGCCCTGTGCGTCCTGGTCGCCTCGGGCCTCGTCATCTGGAAGCCGGTGCAGCTGCATTGGCTCGGCCGCTTCATGGGCGACTACGAGGGCGCGCGGCTGCTGCACTTCTTCGCGATGAGCGCGGTGGCGCTCATCGTCCTGGTGCACGTGCTGATGGTGGTCCTGGTACCGCGGACTTTCCCGAGCATGTTCACGGGGCGGGTGCGGAGGTCCGCATGAAGAAGATGGGCGAGCGCTTCCTGCTCCACCGCACGCCGAAGGTGGCGAACCTCGAGCGCAGGCTGTTCCTCAGGCAGGGCCTCTCGGTCGGCGCGCTCGCGCTCCTTTCGGGATGCGCCATCAGCGACGACGAGTCGGTGCAGAAGGCGCTGAGCGCGATGTCCAACTGGAACGACCGCGTGCAGGGCTGGCTCTTCGATCCCTCGCGCCTTGCGCCCGAGTTCCCGGAGAGCGCGATCACGAAGCCGTTCCCCTTCAACGCCTACTACGGCATCGACGAGGTGATCGACGTGGACGGCGGCGGCTACAAGCTGCAGCTCGCGGGCAGGATCCGCGAGAAGAAGCCCTGGACGCTGCCGGAGCTCTACGCCCTGCCGCAAGTGTCGCAGGTGACGCGCCACATCTGCGTGGAGGGCTGGAGCGCGATCGGCAAATGGAGCGGCGTGCGGTTCTCCGACTTCCTGCAGCGCGTGGGCGCCGACCTGAGCGCGAAGTACGTCGGATTCAACTGCGCCGACGATTATTATTCGAGCATCGACATGGCGACCGCGCTGCACCCGCAGACGGTGCTCGCGTTCCGCTACGCCGACGAGCTGCTGCCGCCGAAGTACGGCTTCCCGATGAAGCTGCGCATCCCGACCAAGCTCGGCTTCAAGAACCCGAAGCACATCACCGAGATCTTCGTGAGCGACACGAACCCCGGCGGCTACTGGGAGGACAAGGGCTACAACTGGTTCAGCGGGTCGTAGCCCGCTGCGAATGCAGGTTCAGCGGCTCCTAGCGTTGCTCGATGCGGCGAGGGCGCTGCGCAAGAGCGGAAGGAAGGACGAAGCCGAACAGGCCTGCCGCGAGGCGCTCCGGATAGCGCCCGATTCCGAGCGGGCGCACTGCGAGCTCGGCAATCTGTTTTTCGCGCGCGGCAGCCTGGAGGAGGCCGAAGCGGCCTACCGGGCGGCGCTCGAGCGCGCCCCCCGGGATGCCGAGGCGCGCTTCCGCCTGGGCAATGCGCTGAAGGAGCTGGGCCGGCTTGCCGAGGCGGCCGCCGCGTACCGCGAGGTGCTCGCCGCGCATCCGAAGCACCACGCGGCGCACTCCAACCTGATTTTCCTGCTCGATCTCATGCCGGAGTTCGACACCGCCGCGCAGCAGGCGGAACGGCGCCGCTGGCACGACCTGCATGCGCGCTCGCTCGCGGCGGGCATCGCTCCGTTTTCGAACCGGCGCGACGCGGAACGCCGCCTGCGAATCGGCCTGGTGTCGTCGGACTTCCGCGAGCACGCGGCCGCGAAGTGCTTCGGGCCGGTGCTGCGCCACCACGATCGATCGGCGTTCGAGATGTTCTGCTACGACAGCGGGCGCATCGAGGATGCGGTCACGCGCGAGCTGCGCGCGGCGGCTGAAGGCTGGTGCAGCGCCGCCGACCTGCCCGACGAGGCGCTCGCGGCCCGCATCCGCTCGGACGGCGTCGACGTCCTGGTCGACCTTTCCGGCCACACGAACGGCAGCCGGCTGCTCGTGTTCGCGCGCAAGCCGGCGCCGGTGCAGATCAGCGGGTGGGGCCACGTGAATGGGACCGGGCTGCCGACGGTCGACTACCTCGTCTCGGACGCGACGCTGATTCCCGCGGCGCTGCGCGGTCTCTTCGCCGAGCAGATCGCCGACCTGCCGTGCTTTCTGTGCTACGAGCCTTTTGGCGAGGTGCCGCCGGTGGCGCCGCTGCCGAGCCTCGCGCGGGGCAGCTTCACCTTCGGCAGCAAGAACCGGCCGGAGAAGATCTCGGAGGCGACCCTCGCGCTATGGTCGCGCATCCTCCACGCCGTGCCGCAGTCGAGGCTGGTGCTCCAGAGCCTGCGCCTCGGCAAGCCCGCCAGGGAAGAGATCCGGCGCCGGTTTGCGGAGCACGGAATCGCAGCCGAGCGCCTCACGCTCCTCGGCGCCGTGGACAACCATCTGCGCGTGCTCGACGACATCGACCTCGCGCTCGACCCGTTTCCCAACAACGGCATGATCACCACCGCCGAAGCGCTGTGGATGGGCGTTCCGGTGCTCACGCTGGCGGGCAGCACGCCGGCGGGACGGGCCGGCGCAGCGATCCTCAGCGCGGCCGGGATGCCCGACTGGATCGCGCGCGACGAGGCGGAATACGTGCGCATCGCCGCCGAGTTCGCCGAGGAGCGCGAGTTCCTCGCGCGCCTGCGCGCCACGCTGCGCGAGCGCCTGGCGCAAACGCCGGTCTTCGACGGCAGGGCCTGCGCGGCGGCGGCCGGGGCGCTGTTTCGCCGCGCATGGCGACGCTGGTGCGATAATCCTCCCCCCGGAGGAGCCACTTGATCCCGTTTGAGCTGGTCGAGCCGCGCTCGCTCGCCGAGGCGATCGCGCTCCTCGATCCGGAAGACACCGCGGTGCGGCCGATGTCCGGCGGCACCGCCATCATGCTGATGATGAAGGCGGGCGTCCTGCGCCCGACGCGCCTGGTGAGCCTCGCGCGGCTCGAGCTCGACGGCATCGAGCAGGGCCCGGAGGGCGAGCTGCGCATCGGCGCGCTCACGCGCCTGGCGGATATCGAGCGCTCCGCGCTCGTGCGGCGCGGCTGGCCGGTGATCGCCCGGGCGCTGCGCACGCTGTCCAACGTGCGCGTGCGCAATGTCGCCCGGCTGGGCGGCCACCTCGCGCACGGCGATCCGCACACCGACCTGCCGCCGCTTCTATCCGCGCTGGGCGCTCGCGTCGCGGTCGCGGGCGCGCGGGGCGAGCGCGTGCTGTCGGTCGAGGCGCTCTACGCGGGCTACCTGGAGACGACGCTGAAGAAGGACGAGCTGATCACCGCGGTCGAGATTCCGGCGCTCGCCGGCCGTGCCGCATATCTCAAGTGCACGACGCGCTCGGCCGACGACTGGCCGGCGCTCGGCGTCGCCGTCGCGTTCGACTACGGCGGCGAGGCGATCGGCTCGCCGCGGCTGTTCATCAGCGCGGCCACCGATCGGCCGACCCGGCTGGCGGCAGCGGAAAAGGTGCTCGCCGGCCGGCCATTGAATGAAGAGACACTCCGCGAGGCGGGCGCGGCCGCGGCCGGGGAGGCCGAGATCGAAAGCGACCTCCACGGCTCCGCGGCGTACAAGAAGCAGCTCATCCGCGTCTACGTGAAGCGAGCAATCCATGAAGCGCTCCGCGAGTCCCGCTGAAACGTCGCAGATCGGGCGCTCCGTCGAGCGCCTCGAGTCGTGGCTCAAGGTCGGCGGCAAAGCCGAGTACGTGCATAACCTCAGGCTTCCGGGAATGCTCTACGCGAAGATCTTCCGCGCGAGCGTCGCCCATGGAAGGATCCGCGAGATCGATACGAGCGCCGCGCAAGCCGTCGCGGGCGTGTACCGGGTATTCAGCGGGAAGGACATCGCGAAGCTCATCCCGGAGCCTTTTTTCGGGCCGGCATTCCACGACCAGCCGATCCTCGCCATGGACAAGGTGCGCTACGTCGGCGAGCCGGTCGCGGTGGTGCTCGCCTCGGACCCGCACGTGGCGGAGGAGGCGGCGCACCAGATCGTGGCGCGCTACGAGGAGCTGCCCGCGGTGTACGACGAGGTCGAGGCGATGAGCTCGAAGGCCATCGTCCACGACACGCTGAAGCCCGCGGGCACCTTCCCGGACCTGAAGCACCTCAAGGGCAAGAAGGACACGAACGTCGCGCTCGACTTCCGCCTGCGCCGCGGCGATGCGGAGCGCGCAATGTCCGCGGCCGCGCGCACGTTCGAGCATCGCTTCCGCACGCAGCAGGTGATGCACACGCCGCTCGAGCCTCTGGTCACGGTCGCCGAGTCCACCGAGGACACGCTCACCATCCACACCGCGTCGCAAAGCCCGTCCTTCGTGCGCATCGAGATCGCGCGGCTGCTCGGCTGGCCCGAGAACCGGGTGCGCGTGCGCGTCCCGTATCTCGGCGGCGGCTTCGGCGCCAAGCTCTACATCAAGCTCGAGGCGCTGGCGGCGGCGCTCTCCCTCCTGACGCGCAGGCCGGTCAAGGTGGCGCTCACGATGGAGGAGCAGTTCTTCCACATCACGAAGCACGCGAGCACGTTCCGGATCAAGACGGGCGTGGACGAGGAGGGCCGCATCCTCGCCCGCCAGTGCGAGGTGTGGTGGAACGGCGGCGCCTATGCCGACATCGGCCCGCGCGTGACGCAGAAGTCCGGCTTTACCGCGCCAGGACCCTACGACATCGACAACGTCTTCATCGACTCCTACGCGCTCTACACGAACCTGCCGCCGGCGGGCGCATTGCGCGGCTTCGGCATCCCGCAGCTCGTCTGGGCGTACGAGAGCCACACGGACATGATCGCGCGCGCGCTCGGCCAGGACCCGGTCGCTTTCCGCCGCAGGAACCTGCTGCGCGAAGGCCGGCCGCAGGCGACCGGCACGCCCCTGCGCGATGCCGCCACCGGGAAGGTGCTGGACCGCCTCGAGGAATTGATGGAGTGGAAAAAGCCGTTTGACAGGGGCAACGGCGTCGTGCGCCGCGGCCGCGGCATCGCCATCGGCTTCAAGGCGTGCATTTCCAACACCACGTCGCTTGCCGAGGTGCGCATCAACGCCGACGGCGGCGTCACCGTGTACTGCAGCACGGCGGACATGGGGCAGGGCTCGGACACCGCGATGGCGCAGATCGCGGGCGAGGTGCTCGCCCTGCCGGCCGAGGACGTGCGCGTCGTGCACTCCGATACCGAGGTCACGCCCTTCGACATGGCGACGCTCGGCTCGCGCTCGCTGTTCCACATGGGCAATGCGGTGCGGCTGGCGGCCCAGGACGCTCTTCAGAAAATGGGGAAACTGAGGGAAGAGCTCGGCCTCCCCGCGGATGCAGCGGTGAAAGACGTCTTCAAGAAGAAGTTCGGCATGCAGGCGGGGAGCGTGGTCGGCACCGGCAGCTTCATCCCGAGCTACACGCCGCCGGACGCGAACGGCCTGACGGAGAACGCGACGCCGTTCTGGATGATCGGCGGCAGCGGCGTCGAGCTCGAGGTGGATACGGAGACCGGCCGCGTGCGCGTGACGCGCCTCGTGAACGTCGCGGACGTTGGCACGCCGATCAACCCGAAGATCGTCGAGACGCAGCTCTCCGGCGCGGCGATCATGCAGCTCGGCTTCACGCTCTTCGAGAAGATGCTCTTCGACGAGCAGGGCCAGCTGCGCAATCCCTCGCTCGCCGAGTACAAGATCCCGGGAATGCTCGACCTGCCCGGCGAGATCGTGAACGAGACGGTGAGCGCCGAGCAGCGCAGCGGCCCTTTCGGCGCCAAGGGCGTCGGCGAGACCGGCACGTTCGGCGTCTCGCCCGCCGTGGCGAACGCGCTCGAGGACGCGGTCGGCGTGCGGCTCACCTCGCTGCCGCTCACCGCGGAGGCGGTCTTCGGCGGGCTCGCGAAATGAGGAAAGCCATCCGCTTCCGGCTGAACGGCGAGGCGGTGGAGGCGCAGGTCGCGCCGCACGAGAACGTCGTCGAGATGCTGCGCGACAGCTTCGGGCTGCACGGGGCGCGCGAGAGCTGCGGCCAGGGCCTGTGCGGCTGCTGCACAGTGCTCGTGAACGGCCGCGCGGTCTCGGGTTGCCTGCAGCTCGCCTCGCTGCTGGAAGGCGCGGAACTGGCGACCATCGAGGGCGGCGAGGGCTTCGACGCCGTCCAGCAGGCTTTCGTCGAGTCGCAAGCCTTCCAGTGCGGCTTCTGCACGCCGGGGTTCGTGCTGATGACGCGCAAGCTGCTCGAGGAAAATCCCGATCCGGCGGACGACGAGATCCGCCACTATCTCTCGGGCAACCTGTGCCGCTGCGCCGCCTACCCGGAGATCATCGAGGCGGTGAAGCTCGCCGCGAAGAAGAGGAGGGCCGCATGAGCGCGAAGCCCTCCGGCGATTCGGCCTTCTACGAGGCGAAGTTCCACGACCCCGACGGGGTCGTGGTCGGCGCCTCGAAATAGCTAGCGGCGGATGACCCGCGCGTCCCGCGTGATCTCCACGCGGTCGCCCACGCGGAAGGCACCGCTCGTCTGGTCGAGGGCTTGCACCGTCCCGTCGTCCATCCGGATCGTCAGGCGGTAGGCGCTCGGCGTCACGGTCGAGCTGCCCGCGGACGCGGAGCTGCTCGCCTGGACGTGGTTCACCGCGGTGATTGTGCCGTTACCCGGCTGGAAAGTCGTGGTCGCCGCCGGGACCACCACGGTGTTCGTCGAGCCGGCGGCTATGACCGGCGCGGCCGGAACGGCATTGGCCGGCGCGACGGGAGTCGCGACGACCGTGGCGGGCACGGCAGGCGCGGCGACGACGGTGCCGGCGGGCAGCAGGATCGTTCCCTGCACCGGCGCCGTGCTCGCGAGCGGGGTCGGGTCCGGGTTGGGCGCGTTGGGGGTGTAGTTCGGGTCGTAGGTCGAGCAGGCTGCGAGCGCCGCGAGGGCGCTTGCGCCGACGAGCAGTGCGACTCTTGCCATGGCGATCTCCTTTTGTAAGTAGCCGCCCGTACCCCAGCAAGTGTTGTGCCGCTAAAAAGCGACAACCCGCCCGCCGGCCTCGATCTGCACGCGCTGGCCGGTCATGAATTTCGCGCTGTCCACGTCCACCGTCTGCGTGTGGCCGTCGTCCATGTCCACGAACAGGCGATAGGCGTGCGGGTCCGCGGACGCTCCCGCGGAGGCCGATTGCGCGGCGCGCGCGTGCGGCAGGATGGCAATCGAGCGGATGAAACCGGTGCCCGGCGCGGCGGCGGAAAGGGAATGGCCCTCGGCCGCGATGTAGTTCGGGTCGACCAGGCTGCAGCCGCTCAGGAGCAGGAGGAAGGCAGGCAGCGCAAGCCTCATGCTGCTTGGACCGCCTAGCCTTCGAAAAACTCCTTCACCTTGTCGAGCCAGGACTTGGCGCGCGGGTTGTGGCGTGCGCTGTCTTCCTGGCTGAGGGCTTCGAACTCGCGCAGCAGTTCGCGCTGGCGCGCGGTGAGCTGCACCGGGGTCTCCACCACCACGTGGCAGAAGAGGTCGCCCTGCGCCTGGCTGCGCACGCCCTTGATGCCCTTGCCCTTCAGGCGGAAGGTCTTGCCGCTCTGCGTCTCGGCGGGGATGCGGATCTTGGCCGAGCCGTCGAGGGTCGGGATGGCGATCTCGCCGCCGAGCGCCGCGGTGGTGAACGAGACCGGCATCTCGCAGTGCAGGTCGTCGTGGTCGCGCTGGAACACGGCGTGCGCCTTGATGTGCACCTGCACGTAGAGATCGCCCGGGGGCCCGCCGTTGACGCCCGGCTCGCCTTCGCCCGAGAGCCGCACGCGGTCGCCTTCGTCGACGCCGGCCGGGATGCGCACCGAGAGCGTCTTCTGCACCTTGACGCGGCCGGTGCCGCCGCAGCCGGTGCACGGATTGGGGATGATGCTGCCGCTGCCGTGGCAGCGAGGGCAGGTCTGCGCGATGGAGAACGGCCCCTGCGAGACGCGCACCTGGCCGGCGCCGCGGCACGCCGGGCAGGTCTGCGGCTGCGAGCCCGGGCGCGCGCCGCTGCCCTTGCAGGTCTCGCACGGCGTGAGGCCGGGGATGCGGATCTTGGTCTCGAAGCCGTGCGCCGCCTGCTCGAGCGAAATCTCCAGGTTGTAGCGCAGGTCGGCGCCGCGGTAGACGGTGCTGCGCCCGCCCCGCTGCCCGCCGAAGATCTCGCCGAAGATGTCGCTGAAGATGTCGCCAAAGCCGGCGCCCGCCGCGCCCGCGCCCATCCCGGCGGCGCTCGCGTCGACCCCGGCGTGGCCGAACTGGTCGTACGCGGCGCGCTTCGAGGCGTCGCCCAGGATTTCGTAGGCTTCCTTCGCCTCCTTGAAGTGCTCCTCGGCGCGCGGGTTGTCCGGATTGCGGTCCGGATGCCACTTCATCGCCAGGCGGCGATACGCCTTCTTGAGCTCCTCCTCGGTGCAGTCCCGGTTCACGCCGAGGACTTCGTAGTAGTCGCGCTTGGCCATCGTGTCTTTCAACAAGCGAACGGGCCACGCCTCGTCAGCGCGGCCCGCCCGGGGTGCATCTTAACCGACACTCGCTCAGCTGCCGGTCTTCTTGTCCTTCACTTCGGTGAACTCGGCGTCGACGACGTTGCCCTCGTCCTTCTTCGCCTCCGCGCCGCCGGCCTCGCCCTGGGGGGCGCCCTGTGAAGCCGCCTGCTGCTGTTGCTGCGCGGCGTACATCTTCTCGCCGAGCTTCTGCGACGCCTGCGCGAGCGCCTGGGCTTTGGCGTCGATGTCGGCCTTGTTCTCCGACTTGAGCGCGCCCTCGGCGTCCTTCAGCGCGGCCTCGATCTTCTCCTTCTCGCCGGCCTCGAGCTTGTCGCCGTAGTCCTTGAGCGACTTCCTCACCGTGTGCGCCAGGGCTTCCAGCTGGTTGCGCGCATTGACGAGCTCGAGCGCCTTCTTGTCCTCCTCGGCGTGCGCCTCGGCGTCCTTCACCATGCGCTGGATCTCGGCCTCGTTCAGGCCGGAGCTCGCCTGGATCTTGATCTTGTTCTCCTTGCCGGTCGCCTTGTCCTTCGCCGTGACGTGCAGGATGCCGTTCGCGTCGATGTCGAACGTGACCTCGATCTGCGGCATGCCGCGCGGCGCCGGCGGAATGTCGGTCAGGTTGAACTGGCCGAGCGACTTGTTGCCCGCCGCCATGTCGCGCTCGCCCTGCAGCACGTGGATGGTCACCGCGTTCTGGTTGTCGTCGGCCGTGGAGAAGACCTGCTGCGCCTTGGTCGGGATGGTGGTGTTCTTGTTGATGAGCTTGGTCATCACCCCGCCGAGCGTCTCGATGCCGAGGGAAAGCGGCGTCACGTCGAGCAGGAGGACGTCCTTGACGTCGCCCTTGAGCACGCCCGCCTGGATCGCGGCGCCGATCGCGACCGCCTCGTCCGGGTTGACGTCCTTCCTCGGCTCCTTGCCGAAGAACTCGCGCACCTTGTCGATCACTTTCGGCATGCGCGTCTGGCCGCCGACGAGGATCACGTCGTCCACCTCGCTCACCTTCACGCCGGCGTCCTTGATGGCGATGCGGCAGGGCTCGATGGTCCGCTGGATGAGGTCGTCCACCAGCGACTCGAACTTGGCGCGCGTGATCTTCATCGTCAGGTGCTTCGGACCGGACTGGTCTGCCGTGATGTAGGGCAGGTTGATCTCGGTCTGCTGCGACGAGGACAGCTCGATCTTCGCCTTCTCGGCGGATTCCTTCAGCCGCTGCAGCGCGAGCACGTCCTTCGACAGGTCCACGCCCTGGTCCTTCTTGAATTCCGTGACGATGTAGTCGATGAGGCGCTGGTCGAAATCCTCGCCCCCGAGGAAGGTGTCGCCGTTGGTGGAGAGCACCTCGAACTGCTTCTCGCCTTCGACGTCGGCGATCTCGATGATGGAGATGTCGAACGTGCCGCCGCCGAGGTCGTAGACGGCGATCTTCATGTCCTTCTTCGGCGCCTTGTCCATGCCGAACGCGAGCGCGGCCGCGGTGGGCTCATTGATGATGCGCTTCACGTCGAGGCCGGCGATGCGGCCGGCGTCCTTGGTGGCCTGGCGCTGCGAGTCGTTGAAGTACGCCGGCACGGTGATGACCGCCTCGGTCACCGGCTCGCCGAGATAGTCCTCGGCGGTCTTCTTCATCTTGCGCAGCACTTCCGCGGAGACCTGCTGGGGCGCGATCTTCTTCGCGCGCACTTCCACCCAGGCGTCGCCGTTGTCGGCGCGCACGATCTTGTAGGGCATCAGGTTGATGTCCTTCTGGACTTCCTTCTCCTCGAAGCGGCGGCCGATGAGGCGCTTCACCGCGAAGAGCGTGTTCTTGGCGTTCGTGACGGCCTGGCGCTTGGCCGGCGCGCCGACCAGGATCTCGCCGTCTTCCGTGTAGGCCACGACCGACGGGGTAGTGCGCGCGCCTTCGGAGTTCTCGATCACCTTGGGCTTGCCGCCCTCCATGATCGCGACGCACGAGTTGGTGGTGCCGAGGTCGATGCCGATGATCTTTGCCATGTGAGCTTCCGCCTTTCTAATCCGTGTCTACCCCGGAGATGGGGCTTCCCGCTTGGTTTTCAAGGGCTTTCGCCACCGTGACGAGCGCCGGGCGCAGCACCCGGTCGTGCAGCAGGTAGCCTTTTTGCATGACCGACACGATGCTGTTCGGTTCTGCCTGCGCCGGGACCGCCGCGATGGCCTGGTGCCGGTGCGGATCGAAGCGCTCGCCCGGAGCCGGGTTCACCTCGACGATGCTCTGCTTTTCCAGCGCGGACTTCATCTGCCGCAGCGTGAGCTCGACGCCGCTCAGGTCCTTGTTCAGGAGCGCCGCCTCCAGGCTGTCGAGCACGGGCAGGAGGCCTTCCGCGAAGCGCTCGAGCGCATACTTCTGCGCACTCGCGGCTTCGGCCTGTACGCGCTTGCGGACATTGTCCGCTTCCGCCACCGCACGAAGCATCGCCTCGCGCTGCTGCTCGATCTTCGCCTGGGCCTCGGCGAGAAGCTCCTCGAGGGATTTCCCGGCCTGCGCGGCGGCGCTCTCTGCCTCGTTCGCCGCGGGCTCGGTCTGGGGATTCGCTTCGGTCATCCAGAAGACTTTGGGATCGACCGCGCTTAATTCAAGTCAAAGCAGTACCCTGTTTCACACGCTATCATTGGATAAATTTCTCCCATGAAAACAAGAACCTGGATTCTCGCCGGAATTCTCGGCGTTTTCGGCGTCGCAGTCCTCGCGGCCGTGGTGTTCGCCGTCACCTTCGACCCGAACCGGTACAAGGGCGAGATCGAGCGGCTGGCGAAGGAACGCACCGGGCGCACGCTCAAGCTCGCGGGCGAGCTCAAGGTCGCGTTCTTCCCGAGCCTCGGCGCGAGCGTCGCGGGGGTCACTCTGAGCGAAAAGGGCAGCGAGCAGCCTTTCGTGTCGGTGGATTCCGCGCACGGCGCCGTGGCCCTCGTGCCCCTCCTGCACGGCCAGGTCGTGGTGGATCGCATCGACGTCAAGGGGCTGAAGGCGAACATCGTGAAGGGCAAGGACGGGCGCTTCAATTTTTCGGACCTGCTCGAGGAGAAGAAAGCCGCGCCGCCCGCGAAGCCGGAGGCAGGCGAATCCGCGAAGAAAGGCGGGCCGGTCGCTTTCGACATCGCCGGCGTGAGCATCGAGCGCTCGTCGGTCGACTACAAGGACCTCGCGAGCGGGAAGGAGCTGAGCCTCGCGGACCTGAAGGTCGCGACCGGGCGCATCGCGGAGAAGGCGAGCGGCAAGCTCGACCTCGCCGCGGCGGTGCGGGGCAAGAACCCCGCCATGGACCTGCACGTCAGCCTGAGCGGCGATTACGACGTCGATCTCCCCGCCAGGTCGTACCACCTCTCGAAGGTCGACGGCGCGGTGCGCGGCACGCTCGAGAAGGCGAGCGTCGATGCCAAGCTCGTGGCGCCGAAGGTGGACATAGCCGCGGACAAGGCCACTGGCGAGGCGGTCAGCCTGCAGCTCGCCATGAAGGAGCCGCAGCGTACCACCGAGGCTTCCATCAAGCTCGGCGGCGTGCAGGGCTCCGCGAAAGCGCTCGTCATACCTTCCATCGACGCGCAGATCGCGCTGAGCGGCAGCGACATGCCGAAGGCGTTCAAGCTGCCGATCAGCGGCAAGGCGCAGGCCGATCTGGAGAAGCAGACCGCGAGCGCGGAGCTCCAGGCCAAGGTGGACGAGTCGAGCATCCAGGCGAAGCTCGCGTACGCGAAGGGCTACAGCTTCGACCTCAACGTCGACAAGCTGAACCTCGACCAGTACTTTCCGCCCAGGAAGGAAGGCTCCGCCAAGGAAGCGTCTGCCTCATCGCCCGCCCCCTCTTCGGGCAAAGCGGAACCGGGCGGGGAAAAGAAGGAGGCCGATACGCCGGTCGACCTCTCGTTCCTCAAGGACCTGACTGCGAGCGGCCGCATTCAGTTCGGCGCGCTGCAGGTGAAGGGCGTGAAGCTCGCGAACCTCAAGGCGGAGATCAAGGCGGCGAACGGGCGCCTCGACGTCGCGCCGCACTCGGCGACTCTCTACGACGGCACGCTGTCGGGCGCGCTGAGCGCGCAGGCGAGCGGCAACCGCATCGCGCTGAAGGAGACGCTGAGCAACGTGTCCGTCGGGCCGCTCCTGCGCGACGCCGCGCACCAGGACCGGCTCGAAGGGCGCGGCAACGTCGCGCTCGACGTGAGCGGCGCCGGGCCGAGCGTGAACGCGATCAAGAAGTCGCTCGACGGCAGCGCGAAGGTGAGCCTGCACGACGGCGCCATCAAGGGCGTGGACATCGGCGCGCTGCTGCAGAAGGTGAAATCGCTCGGCAAGTCGGACGAGGGCGCGGCCAACAGCCGCGACCAGACGTCATTCAGCGAGCTGAACGCGACCTTCGCGATCAAGAACGGCGTCGCGCACAACCAGGACCTCGACATCAAGGCGCCGCTCCTGCGCGTCGGCGGCGCGGGCGACATCGACATCGGCAATTCGTCGCTCAACTACACGGTGAAGGCATCCGTCGTGGCCTCCGCCAAGGGGCAGGGCGGCAAGGGCCTCGAGCAGCTCTCGGGGCTCACCGTGCCGGTGAAGCTCTCCGGCCCGTTCGACGCCATGAAATACCAGGTCGACTACGGCGCCGCGGCGGCCGAGCTCGCGAAGTCGAAGGTCGGCGAGAAAGTGCAGGAGGCGGTGAAGAAGAACGAGGGCAAGATCCAGGAGCAGCTCGGCGGCAAGCTCAAGGGCCTTTTCGGCAAATAGCGCCGAGCGCCTCGATCCAGGCCGGCGATTCGTTCAGGCAGGGAACGAGGTGCAGCACCTTGCCTCCGGCGGCGTGGAAGGCGCGCCTCGCCGCGATGCCGATCTCCTCGAGGGTCTCGAGGCAGTCGCTCACGAATCCCGGGCAGACGACGTCGATCCTTTCGCGGCCGGCGCGCGCGAGCGCCACGATCGTCGCTTCCGTATAGGGCTGCAGCCAGTCGGCGTAGCCGAAGCGCGACTGGAAGGTCAGCCGCCACTCGCGTTCCTCGAGGCTCAGCGCGGACGCGAGCAGCCGCGCGGTCGCGGCGCACTGCGCTTCGTAGTGCCCGGCGCCGCGCTTCGGCAGCCCGTGGAAGCTCATCACGAGCAGCGGACTTCTGCCATTCGCCTGCCAGTGGCGCCGCACCCCTTCGGCGAGCGCGCCGATGTAGGCCGGGTGGTCGTGGAAGCTGCGCACCATCGCCGTGCCGGGCGGGAGGACGTCCGCGATGCTCTCCGTGGTGCTCTCCGCGTATTGCGGGTACAGCGGCAGCACCAGCGGCGTCTCGCGGAATTCTTTCAAGGCTTGCGCGATGGAGGGTTCCCCATAGCGCATCGCGTACTGCACCTGCAGGCCGGTGCGTGCGGCGAGCAGGCGCGCCTGCTCGCGCGTGTGGAAGGCGAGCGGCGAGCCTTGCGGCGTCCAGATCGACCGGTATTTCTCGGCCGACTGCGGCGCGCGCTTCTTCAGGACGAAATGAAGGATCGGCAGCCAGACCGGGCGGGGCAGCTTCACCACGCGCGGGTCGGAGAGAAATTCGCGCAGATAGGCGCGGACCGCCTCCGGCGTCGGCGCCGCCGGAGTGCCGAGGTTGACGAGCAGAATCCCCACGGCGGCTAGCCGATGCTCGCGGCCGGGCTCAGTGCTGCGAAAGAGCGCTGGAGAGGAGCTTCGCCGTCACTTCGACGATCGGGATGACGCGGTCGTAGGCCATGCGCGTGGGTCCGATGACGCCGACCGTGCCGACCACCTCGCCGTCCACCTTGTAGGGCGAGGTGACGACGCTCACGTCGTCGGGCGCGCCGACGCCCGACTCGCCGCCGATGAAGATCTGCACGCCCTGGCCGCGCAGCGACAGGTCGAGAATCTGCAGCAGCGAGGTCTTGCGCTCGAAGAGCTCGAAGAGCTGCTTGAGGCGCCCGACGTCCTGCGCCAGGTCGCGCACCGAGAACAGGTTGCGCTCGCCGGTGATGACGTACTGCTCGTGGCCCTCGGAAAGCGCCTTGTTGCCGGCGTCGAGGGCGACGGAGAGCAGCTGGATCATGTCCTGCCGGATCTCGCGCAGCTCGGCCTGCAGGCGGGTGCGCGCGTCCTCGAAGCTCTGGCCGGCGTAGTTCTGGTTGATGTAGTTCGCCGCCTCCATCAGCTCCGAGGGCTTGAAGTCGCGCTCGGTGAACAGGACGCGGTTCTGCACGTCGCCCTCGGGGGTGACGACGATGAGGAGCACCCGCTTCTCCGACAGGCGCAGGAACTCGATGTGCTTGAACGTGACGGCGCGGCGGCGCGGCGTCATGACGACGCCCGCGAACTGGGTGAGCTGCGCAAGAAGCTGCGACGCGGACTGGATCGCGCGCTGCGGGTTGTCGAGCTGCAGCTGGCCTTCGAGCTCGTGCACGCGGCCGGACTCGAGCTGCTTCACGATGAGGAGCGTGTCGACGAAGAAGCGGTAGCCCGCCGGCGTCGGCACGCGGCCCGCCGAGGTGTGCGGGCTCGCGATGAAGCCGAGCTCCTCCAGGTCCGACATCACGTTGCGGATCGTGGCCGGAGAAAGATCGAGCCCGGAGTGCTTCGACAGGGTGCGCGAGCCGACCGGCTCGCCTTCCGCAATGTAGCGCTCGATCAACGTCTTGAGGAGGATCTGGGCGCGCTTGTCGAGCATGGATTCATTGTACACTCGCCCGCATGCCCGGCTTCCGTCGCGTCGCGCTCATCGGCAAGCTGCGCAGCGACGAGATCGCGGCTTCGCTGCGCGAGGCGCGCGAGCTGCTCGAGCGGCGCGGCTGCGAGGTGCTGGTCGAGCGCGAGAGCGCCGCGGCCCTCGGCATGCAGGGCGCGGACTACGAGGCGATCGGCAAGCGCGCGGAGCTCGCGATCGTCATCGGCGGCGACGGCACCATGCTCGCCGCGGCGCGCAACCTCGTGCGGCACCGCGTTCCGCTCATCGGCGTCAACCAGGGCCGCGTCGGCTTCATGACCGACATCGGCCACGACGACATGCAAGCGGGCCTCGGCGCGATCCTCGAGGGGAAGTACTCGATCGAGGAGCGCGCGCTGCTCGACGCGGAGATCCAGCGCGGCGGCAAATCGGTGCTGAAGACCCTCGCGCTCAACGAGGCCGTGGTGGGCAAGGGCACGCAGGGCCGCCTGATCGAGTTCAGCCTTTCCATCGACGGCGAGTTCGTCTACACGCTGCGCGCCGACGGCATGATCGTGGCGACGCCGACCGGCTCGACGGCGTACGCGCTTTCGGCGCAGGGTCCCATCCTGCACCCGGCGGTCCCGGCGCTCGCGCTCGTGCCGCTCAACCCGCATACGCTGTCCGCGCGGCCGGTGAGCGTCAGCGACCGCGCCTCGATCGAGATCCGGCTCGTGCGCGCGCTCGATGCGCGCGCGCACTTCGACGGCTTCGCGCTCACCGACATGGCGGAGGGCGACCGGCTGCTGCTGCGCCGCTCGGCCGATGCGATCCGCTTCGTGCATCCGCCCGGCTACAACTACTTCGCCACCCTGCGCGAGAAGCTGCGCTGGAGCGAGGCGCTCGACAAGGCCCGCGACCTGGAGTAGCCGTGCTGCGCGCGCTCGACATCCGGGACTACGTGATCCTCGAGCGAGTCGCGATCGAGTTCGCCGCCGGGTTCACGGTGCTCACCGGCGAGACCGGCGCCGGAAAGTCCATCCTGGTCGACGCGATCGAGCTCCTGGTCGGCGGGCGCGGCGACGCGGCGGTGGTGCGCGAAGGGACCGAGCGCGCCGAGCTCTCCGCCGAATTCGATTTCGACAGGTCTTCGACTCTCGCCGGATGGCTGGAGGAGCGTGAGCTGTCCGGAGACGGCGGCATGGTCCTGCTGCGGCGGACGATCGATCGCGCCGGGCGCTCGCGCTGCTTCATCAACGGCCACGCCGCGACGCTCGTGCAGCTCAGGGAGGCGGGCGAGCTCCTGGTCGACATCCACGGGCAGCACGCCCATCAGTCGCTGCTGCGCGGGCCGGCGCAGCGCGAGCTCCTCGACGCGCACGGCGGCGCCGCGGCGCTCGCGAAGGCCACCGCCGAGGCGTTTCGCGCGTGGCGGCGCCTCGCGGAGCTCGCCTCCCGGGCGCAGAGCGAGTTCAAGCAGCGCGAGGCGGAGCGCGCGGAGCTTGCCGAGCGCGTCGCGGACCTGAAGAAGCTCGCGGTGAAGGAAGGCGAATGGGCCCAGGTCACCGCCTCGCATGTGCGCCTTGCGCACGGCTCGAGCCTTCTCGCAGGCGCGCAGTCCTCGCTCGAGGCGCTTTCGGAGGCGGAGGGCGCCTGCCTGCCGCAGCTCGGCGCGGTGGCCTCGCGCCTGCGCGCGCTCTGCGAGCACGACGAGACGCTGCGGCCCACCGTCGAGCTGCTGGACTCGGCCGAGGCCCAGGCGGGCGAGGCGGCGAGGAGCCTGCGCCAGTACGCCTCGCGCGTCGAGCTCGACCCGGACGCGCTGCGCGAGGTCGAGGCGCGCATCGAGGCGCTGCATGCCGCCGCGCGCAAGCACCGCGTGAAGCCGGAGGAGCTGCCGGCGCACGCCGCGGAGCTCGAGCGGCGCCTCGCGGAGCTCGATCTCGCCGTCAACCCCGAGGCGCTGCAGAAAGAGGTAGGCGCGGCGCGCGCGGCCTACGAGGCAGCGGCGAAAAAGCTCTCCGCGAAGCGCAAGAGCGCCGCCGAGGAGCTGTCGAAGTCCGTCACCGCGGCGATGCAGCAGCTTGCGATGGCCGGCGGCCGCTTCTCGGTAGCGCTTCGCAAGCTCGAGGAGCCGGCGGCCTCCGGCCTCGAGGACGTGGAGTTCGAGGTCGCCTCGCACCCGAGCCTGCCGTTGCGTCCGCTCGCGCGTGTCGCGTCGGGCGGCGAGCTCTCGCGCATCAGCCTCGCCATCCAGCTCGTCGCGGCGCGCGAGTCGCCCGTGGGCACGCTGGTGTTCGACGAGGTCGACGCCGGCATCGGCGGCACGGTGGGCGACACGATCGGAAAGTCCCTGAAGAAGCTCGGCCGGCAGCGCCAGGTGCTCTGCGTGACGCACCTCCCGCAGGTGGCGGCGCAGGGCGACGAGCAGTGGTCGATCTCGAAGTCCGGCGCCCGCGGCAAGCTCGCCGTCAGCGTGTCCAGGCTCGATCGCGAGGCGCGCATCGAGGAGCTCGCGCGCATGCTGGGAGGCGCGGCCGCGACGGCGCGCAAGCATGCGGCGGAACTGCTCTCCGGTTAGATCAGCCTTTCTGCACGAGGGCAACGCCGGACGCGGCGACGGCCATGCCGGCGAGCGCCACCGGCCCCAGATGCTCGCCGAACATCGCCCAGGCGATCAGGGCGGTCGTCGGCGGCACCATGAAAAAATAGCTCGCAACCTTCGAGACGGCGCCGCGCCGGATCAGCAGATAGAGCAGGCTGATCGCGCCGACGGACAGCCCGAGGACGAGCCAGGCCAGCGCGACAATGAACTGGCCCGACCAGATAATTTCCATGGTCTCGAAGCGCGCGGCGAGAAGCGTTACCGGGACCATTGCCGCCGCGTACTGGATGACAGCCGCGGTCCATAGATTCTCGTCCGCGCAATGGCGTTTCTGATAGAGCGTTCCGGCGGCGCCGCCGATCAAGCCGCATACGGCGAGCGCCGGTGCGGTGAGACCGCCCGGTCCCGCGGACCATCCGTAGCGCTCGCTCAGCACCAGAACGGCGCCGCCGAAGCCGAGGACGAAGCCCGCCCACTGGTGCAGGCTGACGCGCTCGCCCAGCAGCGGGCCGACGACCGCCGCGATCAGAATCGGCTGCAGGCCGATAATCAGCGCGGCGAGTCCTGCCGGCAGACCGAGCTGCAGCGCCGAAAACACTCCGGCGAGCTGGAGGCTGTGCATCAGCAGCCCGACCACGGCGACATGGATGATGGCCACGCCCTTCGGCCACGGCGCGCGCACCAGCACGGCGGCAAAGAGCATGGCTAGCGCGACGATCGCAAAGCGCAAGCCGAGGAAAGTCAGCGGCTCGGCGTAGGGCAATCCCGCTTTGGCGCCGATGAAGCCGGTCGACCAGAGCACGACGAAGAGCGCCGGCGCGATCGCGGTCCAGGCGACCGGCGGGCGCGCTCCTGCGCTAAGCGCCGTCAGCTGCCGATTTTCCGATAGGGGCAGTCGGCCTTGATGCAGTCTGCGTACAGCGCGAGCGAGTGGCCGTGCAGCTGGAAACCGCGCTTGCGCGCGACCTCGCTCTGCCGCTTTTCGATCTCGGCGTCGTAGAACTCCTCGACGCGCCCGCATTGCAGGCAGACCAGGTGGTCGTGGTGCCCGCCCTGGTTCAGCTCGAACACCGCCTTGCCGGCCTCGAAGTTCTGGCGCGAGAGCAGACCGGCCTGCTCGAACTGCGTGAGCACGCGGTAGACGGTCGCGAGGCCGATGTCGATGCCTTCGGCGATGAGCGCCTTGTAGACGTCCTCGGCGGAGAGGTGGCGCACCTTGCTCGCCTCGAACAGCTCGAGGATCTTGCGCCGGGGCAGCGTCGCCTTCAGCCCGCTCTCCTTCAGGCTTTGCACCGTGCTCATGCGGCTGTCATTATATGCCCATGAACCGCCTCGCTCCCCTCGCGCTGGCCGCGATCACGCTGCTTGCGGCGTGCGGCAGCCTGCCGCGCATTCCCGGCGTCACGCCCTATCGCATCGACATCCAGCAGGGCAACTACGTGACGCAGGAAATGGTCTCGCAGCTCAAAGCCGGCATGACGAAGGAGCAGGTGCAGAACACGCTCGGCACGCCGCTCCTCACGGACGTGTTCCACGCCGACCGCTGGGACTACGTGTACTCGCTCGACGCGGCCGACGGGCGCAGGGAAGGGCGCAAGCTCACGGTGTACTTCCAGGACGGCAAGCTCGCGCGCGTGGAGGGCGACGTCGTCCCGGCGGCGCCCAAGGAAGGCGCGGCGAAGGACGCGCCCGCGAAGGCGGCGGCGCAATGAAAGTGGCGATCGCGGGCGCCGGCGGACGCATGGGGCGCACGCTCATCGAAGGCGTCCTCGCGGATCGCGCGCTCGAGCTTGCCGCGGCGCTCGACATCGCCGCGGGCGAGGTCCTCGGCAGGAAAGTGACGACCGACGTGGCGGCCGCCGTGCGCGCGGCCGACGTTCTGATCGACTTCACGCGGCCGGAAGGCACGCTCGCCCACCTCGAAGCCTGCGCCAGCGCGGGCAAGCGCATGGTGATCGGCACGACGGGGTTCAGCGAGGCGCAGAAAAGCCGCATCGCGGACGCCGGCAAGCGCATTCCGATCGTGATGGCGCCGAACTTCGCCATCGGCGTGAACGTGGTGTTCAAGCTCGCCGAGATGGCCGCCGCGGCGCTCGGCGACGCCTACGACGTCGAGGTCATCGAGGCGCACCACCGGCACAAGGTGGATGCGCCTTCCGGGACGGCGCTGAAGCTGGCCGAGGTGGTCGCCGGCGCGCTCAAGCGCAACCGAAGCGATTTTGTTTTCGGCAGGCAAGGCGATACGGGCGAGAGGCCGGGCCGGCAGATCGGCATCCATGCCATCCGCGGCGGCGACATCGTAGGCGAGCACACGGTGCTCTTCGCCGGCATGGGCGAGCGCGTCGAGGTCGCCGTGCGCTCGCAAAGCCGCATGACCTACGCCGCCGGCGCGCTGCGCGCCGCGCTCTGGCTCAGGGAGCGCCCGGCCGGCCTCTACGACATGGCGGATGTCCTTGGTTTGAAGCGGCCGTAGGCGTATAATCACGACTTCAATGAAGCGGGAGGGGCGCGGATGCCTTTCCCGCTTTTCGTATCCGCTGCATAAATGACGACTTCCGACTCCGCCGCGCTGGTCCTCGCCGACGGAACGGTCTTTCGCGGCCGTTCGATCGGCGCTTCGGGAACGGCGGTCGGCGAAGTCGTCTTCAACACCGCGATGACCGGCTACCAGGAGATCCTGACCGATCCCTCGTACTGCAAGCAGATCGTCACGCTGACCTGCCCGCACATCGGCAACACCGGCGTCAACGCCGAGGACCAGGAATCGGCCAAGGTCTACGCCGCCGGCCTCGTGGTGCGCGATGTGCCGCGGCTGCTCTCCAACTGGCGCTCGCAGGAGGACCTGTCGGGCTACCTGCGAAGGAACCGGATCGTCGCCATCGCCGATCTCGACACCCGCAAGCTCACGCGCATCCTGCGCACGAAGGGCGCGCAGAACGGCTGCCTGATGGCGGGGGGCGTGGACACCGGGGTCGCCGCGCGCGAGGCGCGCAGCTTCCCGGGGCTCGCGAAGATGGACCTCGCGATCGTGGTCACGACCGCCGAGCCCTACGAATGGACCGAGGGCAGCTGGGTCCCCGGCAGCAGCTACCGCAAGGGCGAGAGCCTGCGCCACCACGTCGTCGCCTATGACTACGGCATCAAGCGCAACATCCTGCGCATGCTCGTCGACCGCGGCATGCGCGTCACGGTGGTGCCGGCGATCACGACGGCGAAGGACGTGCTGAAGATGAAGCCGGACGGCGTGTTCCTGTCGAACGGGCCGGGCGACCCGGAGCCGTGCGACTACGCCATCGAGGCGATCGGCGAGCTGCTCGACGCGAGCGCGCTCCCGCTCTTCGGCATCTGCCTCGGGCACCAGCTCATGGGCCTCGCCTCGGGCGCGAAGACGCTCAAGATGAAGTTCGGCCACCACGGCGCGAACCACCCGGTGAAGGACCTCGACACGGGTCGCGTGGTGATCACGAGCCAGAACCACGGCTTCGCGGTCGATCCGTCCTCGATCAAGAGCAATCTCCGACCCACCCACGTGTCGCTCTTCGACGGCTCGCTCCAGGGGCTCGCGCGGACCGACCGGCCGGCCTTCTGCTTCCAGGGGCATCCGGAAGCAAGCCCGGGGCCGCACGATGTCGGGTATCTGTTCGACAAGTTCGCGGCGATGGTGGATGCCAAAAAGAACTGACATCCAGTCGATCCTGATCATCGGCGCGGGCCCGATCGTGATCGGCCAGGCGTGCGAGTTCGACTATTCCGGCGCGCAGGCGTGCAAGGCCCTGCGTCAGGAGGGCTACCGTGTGGTGCTGGTGAACTCGAACCCGGCGACGATCATGACCGACCCGCAGATGGCCGATGCCACCTACATCGAGCCGGTCACGTGGCAGGTGGTGGCGCGCATCATCGAGAAGGAGCGGCCGCAGGCCCTGCTGCCGACGATGGGCGGGCAGACCGCCCTCAACTGCGCGCTCGACCTCGCGCGCGAGGGCGTGCTCGAGAAGTTCGGCGTCGAGATGATCGGCGCCTCGCGCGAGGCGATCGACAAGGCCGAGGACCGCGAGAAGTTCAAGCTGGCGATGAAGCGCATCGGGCTCGCGTGCCCGCGCTCGGCGCTCGCCCACTCGCTGGAGGAGGCGCACCAGGTCCAGGCCGGCATCGGCTTTCCGGTCGTCATCCGGCCGAGCTTCACCTTGGGCGGCACCGGCGGCGGCATCGCCTACAACCACGAGGAGTTCGTCTCGATCTGCGAGCGCGGCTTCGAGGCCTCGCCGACCCGCGAGCTCCTCATCGAGGAGTCGGTGCTCGGCTGGAAGGAGTTCGAGATGGAGGTGGTGCGCGACCGGCGCGACAACTGCATCATCATCTGCTCGATCGAGAACCTCGATCCGATGGGCGTGCACACCGGCGACTCGATCACCGTCGCCCCGGCGCAGACGCTGACCGACAAGGAGTACCAGGTGATGCGCGACGCCTCGATCGCGGTGCTGCGCGAGATCGGGGTCGACACCGGCGGCTCCAACGTGCAGTTCGCCATCAGCCCGCACGACGGGCGCATGCTCGTCATCGAGATGAACCCGCGCGTTTCGCGCTCCTCCGCGCTCGCCTCCAAGGCGACCGGCTTCCCGATCGCCAAGGTGGCGGCCAAGCTCGCGGTCGGGTACACGCTGGACGAGATTGCGAACGAGGTGACCGGGGGCGCGACGCCGGCCTCGTTCGAGCCGGCGATCGACTACGTCGTCACCAAGGTGCCGCGCTTCGCCTTCGAGAAGTTTCCCCAGGCGAACGACCGGCTGACGACGCAGATGAAGTCGGTGGGCGAGGTCATGGCCATCGGCCGCACCTTCCAGGAGTCGTTCCAGAAGGCGCTGCGCGGCCTCGAGATCGGCGTCGACGGCCTGAACCAGCGCACGCGCGACCGCGAGACGCTGGAGAAGGAGCTCGGCGAGCCGGGGCCGGAGCGCATCTGGTACGTCGGCGACGCCTTCGAGAACGGCTTCACGCCCGAGGAGGTGCACCAGCTGACGAAGATCGATCCCTGGTTCCTCGACCAGATCCAGCAGATCGTCGAGCTCGAGATGGAGCTCGACGACCGCAAGCTCGAGGAGATCCCGAAGGAAAGGCTGCTCGACCTGAAGCGGCGCGGTTTTTCGGATCGCCGGCTCGCCTATCTCTTCAATGCGAAGGAAGAGGAGGTGCGGAAGAAGCGCCACGAGCTGGGCATCCGGCCGGTGTACAAGCGCGTGGACACCTGCGCCGCGGAGTTCGCCACGCGCACGGCGTACCTGTACTCCACCTACGAGGAGGAGTGCGAGGCGCAGCCGACGAAGAAGAAGAAGGTGATGGTGCTCGGCGGCGGCCCGAATCGCATCGGCCAGGGGATCGAGTTCGACTACTGCTGCGTGCACGCCGCTTTCGCGCTGCGCGAGGACGGCTTCGAGACCATCATGGTCAACTGCAACCCCGAGACCGTCTCGACCGACTACGACACCTCCGACCGCCTGTACTTCGAGCCCCTCACGGCCGAGGACGTGCTCGAGATCGTGGACAAGGAAAAGCCCTGGGGCGTGATCGTCCAGTACGGCGGCCAGACGCCGCTCAAGCTCGCGCGCGAGCTCGCCGCGGCCGGCGTGCCGATCATCGGCACCAGCGCCGATTCCATCGACATCGCGGAGGACCGCGAGCGCTTCCAGAAGCTCATCACGCAGCTGAAGCTGCGCCAGCCGCCCAACCGCACGGCGCGCTCGGCCGAGGAGGCGGTGAAGCTCGCCGAGGAGATCGGCTACCCGGTGGTGGTGCGGCCGAGCTACGTCCTCGGCGGCCGGGCGATGGAGATCGTGCAGATCCAGTCCGAGCTCGAGCGCTACATGAGGGAAGCGGTGAAGGTTTCCAACGATTCTCCCGTGTTGCTGGACCGCTATCTCTCGGACGCGACCGAGATCGACGTCGACTGCATCTGCGACGGCGAGGACGTGCTGATCGGCGGCATCATGGAGCACGTGGAGCAGGCCGGCGTGCACTCGGGCGATTCGGCCTGCTGCCTGCCGCCGCACTCGCTCGCGAGCCACGTCGAGCGCGAGCTGCGCCGCCAGACCGAGCTGCTCGCGCGCTCGCTCAAGGTGCGCGGCCTCATGAACGTCCAGTACGCGATCCAGCGCGACACGGTGTTCGTGCTCGAGGTGAACCCGCGCGCCTCGCGCACCGTCCCCTACGTCTCCAAGGCGACCGGGCTGCCGCTCGCGAAGATCGCGGCGCGCTGCATGGCCGGGCGCACGCTCAAGGACCTGGGCGCGACGCGCGAGGTGACGCCGCCGTATTTCTCCGTGAAGGAAGCGGTGTTCCCGTTCGCCAAGTTCCCGGGCGTCGACCCGCTGCTCGGGCCGGAGATGAAATCCACCGGCGAGGTCATGGGCGTGGGCGAAACGTTCGGCGAGGCGTTCGCCAAGTCGCAGCTCGCCGCCGGGGTCCGGCTGCCCTCGGGCGGCAAGGCGTTCCTCAGCGTGCGCGATTCCGACAAGCTCGCGGTCGTGGAGATCGCGCGCGACCTCGGCGAGCTCGGCTTCGAGATCGTCGCCACGCGCGGCACGGCGGCCGTCCTGCGCTCGCACGGCTTTGCCGTCACCGTGGTGAACAAGGTGGCGGAGGGCCGCCCGCACATCGTCGACATGGTCAAGAACGGCGAGGTGAGCTTCATCGTCAATACCGCGAGCGCGACGCGTACCGCGACCTCCGACTCGCGGGCGATCCGCATCACCGCGCTCGGCAAGCGGGTGAGCTACTGCACCACCGTCGCCGGCGGCAAGGCGGCCTGCGCGGGGATGAAGCACCTCGCGCGGCTCGAGCCCTACCGCCTGCAGGACCTGCACGCGAAGCTGCGGCCGGCGCCGGCCGCAGCGCTCGCGGCGACCTAGTTTAAGATTCGCGCATGCCGAAGACGCCGATGACCAAGCGGGGCGCCGAATTGCTGCAGACGGAGCTGCATCGCCTGAAGACCGTCGAGCGCCCGGCGACCATCGCCGCGATCGCCGAGGCTCGCTCGCACGGCGACCTCTCCGAGAACGCCGAGTACGACGCGGCGCGCGACCGGCAGGGCCACATCGAGGCGCGCATCCGCGACATCGAGGCGAAGCTCGCGAACGCGCAGGTCATCGACCCGAAGCTGCACAACGCCGAAGGGCGCTGCGTCTTCGGCGCGACCGTGGACGTCCAGGACGAGGGCGGGCAGGCGGCGACATGGCAGATCGTCGGCGAGGACGAGGCCGACATCAAGGCGGGAAAGATCTCCGTGAGCTCGCCCATCGCGCGCGCGCTCATCGGCAAGGAATCGGGCGAATCGGTCGAGGTGCAGACGCCCGGCGGCGTCAAGCGCTACGAAATAGTCGATGTTCGCTACGAGTAGCCGCTACGCCCCCTTGAGGACCGGCGGCTCGTAGAGCGAATTGATGGTGACGGTCCGGATCACCGGGTTGTCCGGGATCACATAGAGCACCGGCGTCAGCAGCTCCTCGAACAGGCCGCGCAGGCTGCGCGCGCCGGTGTCGTACTCGATCGCGATCTCGGCGAGCTGCTCGAACACCACGGGCGCGATCGTGAGCGCGACGCCCTCGCGGCGGAAGATGGCGACGAACTGCCGGTAGATCGCGTTCCTGGGCTCGGTGAGGATGCGCACGAGGTTGCCGAGCGAGTGCTTCTCGAAGCTCGCCACGACGGGCAGCCGCCCGGTGAACTCCGGGATGAGGCCGAACTGGATCAGGTCCGAAGGCCGCACGCGGCGGTTCAGGCGCTCGAGGATCTCCTGGTTGCCGTCCTCCGAGGCGGCGCTGATGAACCCGTAGCCGTGCGATTTCTCGCGGATGCCGTCCAGCCCGACGAAGGCGCCGCCGCAGATGAACAGGATGTTCGACGTGTCGATGGTCGCGCCGTTCGCCATCCGCACCGGCGCGCCGTCCATGATCTTGAGGAGCGCGTGCTGCACGCCTTCGCCGGACAGCGTGGTCGCCGAGCCCGTCGCGGTCTTCAGCTTGTCGATCTCGTCGATGAAGACGATGCCCTGCATCGCGCGCTCGACCTTGCCTTCCGCCTTGTCCACGAGCCGCTGCAGCACCGCCTCGATCTCCTCGTTGACGTAGCGCGTCTGCGCGAGCGAGGTGGCATTCGCGGTGACGAACGGCACGCCGAGCAGCCGCGAAAGCGTCTCGCAGGTGAGCGTCTTGCCGGAGCCCGACGGGCCGATGAGGAGCACGTTGCTCTTCGGGACGGCGCCGTCGGCCTCGTCGAAGAGCGCGAGCTTGCGGTAGTGGGAGTAGACGGCCACCGCGAGCACCTTCTTCGCCTCGGCCTGGCCGATGACGTATTCGTCCAGGTAGCCCACGATGGTGCTCGGCTTGATGTCGTCGCGGAGCACGGTCGTGCGGGCCGTCATGCCTCCTCCGATTTCCTCTTGTAGAGAACGAAGACCTTGCCGACCTGCTGCACCGTCTCGGCGCCGGTCCTCTCGCAGATCGCGGCGAGCGCCACGTCGCGCGCGCCGCGATCCAGGGCCGGGGCGCGCACCTTGATGAGCTCATGCGCGCCGAGCGCGCGCTCGATCTCCGAGAGCACTTCGTCCGTCAGGCCTTTCGCGCCGATGAGGACGACCGGCTCGAGCCTGTGGGCGCGCGCCTTGAACGCTTTGCGCTCTTCGGGGGTCATAGATCCAGGGTCATAGAATGACGGCGATGCTACCGCACGATTTTCATCCCGTGCTGCGCCAATGGTGGGCGGGCCGCTTCGCGGCGCCCACCGAGGCGCAGCTCGCGGGCTGGGCCGCCATCCGCCGCGGTGAGCCGACCCTCATCGCCGCGCCCACCGGCTCGGGCAAGACGCTCGCCGCCTTCCTCATCTCGCTCGATGACCTGGTCAAGGAAGGCGAGGCGGCCGGCGGCCTGGCGGACGAGGTGCGCGTCATCTACGTCTCGCCGCTGAAGGCGCTCTCGGCTGACATCCACAAGAACCTTGCCGAGCCGCGGCGCGAGATCCGCGCGCTCTGCCCGGTGAAGATCAGCGCCGCAGTGCGCAGCGGCGACACGCCGCAGAGCGAGCGCGCGGCCATGCTGCGCACGCCGCCGCACATCCTCGTGACGACGCCCGAGTCGCTGTACCTGCTGCTGACCGCGGAGCGCTCGCGCGCGATGCTGAAGACCGCGCGCGTGGTGATCGTGGACGAGATCCACGCCGTCCTGCAGTCACGCCGCGGCGCGCACCTCGCGCTCTCGCTCGAGCGCCTGGATGCGCTGTGCGGCCGGCGCCTGCAGCGCGTGGGCCTCTCCGCGACGCAGAAGCCCATCGAGGAGGTCGCCACCTTCCTCAGCCCGCACGCACCCTGCGCCGTGGTCGACAAGGGCCACAGGAGGAACATGGACCTCGCGCTCGAGGTGCCGCGCTCGCCGCTCGAGGCGGTCATGTCCGCCGAGGTCTGGCAGGAAATCTACGAGCGCCTGGTGGCGCTCATCGAAGAGCACCGCACGACGCTGATCACGGTGAACACGCGGCGCCTTGCCGAGCGCATGGCGCACCAGCTCTCCGAGCGGCTCGGCGACGCGCAGGTCGCCGCGCACCACGGCAGCCTCGCGAAGGAGGCGCGGCTCCGGGCCGAGGAAAGGCTGAAGAACGGGCAGCTCAAGGTGCTCGTCGCCACCGCGTCGCTCGAGCTCGGCATCGACATCGGGCACGTGGACCTGGTGTGCCAGATCTCCTCGCCGCACCGCATCGCGACGCTGCTGCAGCGGGTCGGGCGTTCCGGGCATACGGTCGGCGGCACGCCGAAGGGCCGGATTTTTCCGCTCACGCGCGACGACCTCGTCGAGTGCGCGGCGATGGTGCGCGCGGCGCGCGAGGGCGAGCTCGACCGCGTTGCGGTGCCCGACGCGCCGCTGGACGTCCTGGCGCAGCAGATCGTCGCGGAGGTGGCGGCGCAGGAGGAATGCGACGCGGCCGCGCTTTTCTCGCTGTTTACGCGCGCTTACCCGTACCGCAACCTCGGGCGCGAGGCGTTCGGCGAGGTCGTGCAGATGCTCGCGCGCGGCTATGCCACCCGGCGCGGGCGGCGCGGCGCGCTGCTGCACGAGGACAGGCTCCACGGCAAGCTGCGCGCGCGCGCCGGCTCGCGCATGATCGCCATCACGAACGGCGGCGCCATCCCGGAGGTGTTCGACTACCGCGTGCTGCTCGAGCCCGAGGGCCACTTCATCGGCACGCTGAACGAGGACTTCGCGATCGAGTCGCTGCCTGGCGACGTGTTCCAGCTCGGCAACACGTCGTGGCGCATCCTGCGCATCGGCAACGGCGTGGTGCGCGTCGCGGACGCGAAGGGGCAGCCGCCTTCCATGCCGTTCTGGCTCGGCGAGGCGCCGGCGCGCAGCGACGAGATGAGCGCCGAGGTCTCGCGCCTTCGCGCCGCGGTGGCGCTCGAGCTGCCCAGCGTGCCGGGCGCGGTTGCGCTCCTGAAGGAAAAATACCTGCTGAACGACAGCGCCGCCGAGCAGATCGCCCAATACCTCGACGAAGGCAGGCGCAGCCTCGGCACCCTGCCGACGCAGGACGCGATCGTGCTGGAGCGCTTCTTCGACGAGTCGGGCGGCATGCAGCTCGTGCTGCATGCCCCGTTCGGCAGCCGCATCAACCGCGCATGGGGCCTCGCGCTGCGCAAGAAGTTCTGCCAGGGCTTCAACTCCGAGCTGCAGGCGGCGGCGACCGAGGAGGGCCTGATCCTGTCGCTCAACTCGTCGCACTCGTTTCCGCTCGAGGAAGTGTTCCGCTACCTGCACCCGGGCACGCTGCGCGAGACCCTGGTGCAGGCGCTGCTCGCCTCGCCGATCTTCGAGACGCGCTGGCGCTGGAGCGCCACGCTTGCCCTGGCCGTGCCGCGCAACCGCGGCGGTGCCCGCGTCCCCAACCAGCTGCAGCGCATGTATGCCGAAGACCTGCTGCAGGCGGCCTTACCCGACGCCGTCGCGTGCCAGGACAACCTGCAGGGCGCGCGCGAGGTGCCGGACCATCCGCTGGTGGAGCAGGCGCTGCGCGATTCTCTGGAGGAGGCCGTCGATTGTGCGGGCCTTCTCGGGGTCCTTCAAAAAGTATTCACGGGGGAAGTGCAGTGCGCGGCGCGCGAGACGCCCGAGCCCTCGGTCCTGAGCCACGAGCTGCTCAATTCCGCTGTGTACACGTTCCTGGACGACGCGCCGCTGGAAGAGCGGCGCACCCGCGCCGTCTATGCAAGAAGGGCCACCGAGGTCCGCAATGCGGACGACCTCGGCGCGCTGGACGCCGCCGCCATCGAGCGCGTCCGCGAGGAAGCGTGGCCGCTCGCCAACAGCCCCGACGAAATGTACGACGCCCTGATCGTCGCGGGGTTCATCCGCGAAGCGGAGCTCGCCCCGCATTGGCCCGCCCTGCTGCGCGAACTGGGAGAGCGAGCCGTGAGGCGCGGGGAAGCGTGGTTCGCCCACGAGCGGCTGGACGACGATGCGGTCGAGCTCGAGGCGAGCCGGCTGGAGGTCCTCGGCCCGGTGCGCTCGCCCGAGACGCCGCAGCTGCTCGCGCTCGAGCAGCAGGGGCGCGTGCTGCGCGGCCGGTTCACGCCGGGCACGCTGCAGCTGGAATGGTGCGACCGGCGGCTGCTCGCCCGCATCCACCGCTATACCATCAACCGCCTGCGCGCCGAGATCGAGCCGGTCAGCGCGGCGGACTACCTTCGCTTCCTGGTGCACTGGCAGCACGCGGCCGGCGAAGACCAGGTGCGCGGCGCGGAAGGCCTTGCCTCCGTGATCGAGCAGCTGGAAGGCTTCGAGCTGGCCGCGGCGGCCTGGGAAAACGATGTCCTGCCGGCCCGCGTCGCGGACTACGACGGCGAGCAGCTCGACCGTCTCTGCATGAGCGGCCGCGTCGCCTGGGGCCGGCTCACGCCCGGCACGCGCGCGCCGCTGCGCACCTCGCCGATCGCGCTGCTCCGGCGGGAGCACGCCGGGGCCTGGAAAGCGGCTGCCGACCCGGCGCTCGCGTATTCGTCCGAGGCGTCCGCGGTGCGCGCTGCGCTGGAGAGGCAGGGCGCCTCGTTCTTCCACGAGATCGCGAAGGGGACGAAGCTGCTTCCCGCCTTCGTCGAGCGCGCCCTTGCGGAGCTCGCCGGAGCGGGCGCCGTAACCGCCGACAGCTTCGCGGGATTGCGCGCGCTGCTCGCGCCGCCCGAAAAGCGCAAGGCGCTGGTCGAGGCCGCGGGACGCTGGGCGCTCCTCAGCCCGGAGAAGCCGGATGACGTCGAAGCCGTGGCGCGCACGCTCCTGCGCCGCTACGGCATCGTCTTTCGCTCCCTGCTCCAGAGGGAAAGCACGCTTCCGCCGTGGCGCGAGCTGGTGCGCGTCTACCGGCGGCTCGAAGCGCGCGGCGAGATCCGCGGCGGGCGCTTCGTCGCCGGGTTCGGCGGCGAGCAGTTCGCCGCGGCCGACGCCGTGGGCCGCCTGCGCGCCGTGCGCAAGCGCGAGAAGCCCGGCGAGCTGGTCGTGCTGAGCGCCGCCGATCCGCTGAACCTCGTCGGGATCCTCACGCCACATTCGCGCGTGGCCGCGTCCTGGCGAAGCCGCGTCCTGCTGCGCGACGGCGTTCCGCTCGCCGCGCTGGAAGGCGGCACGCTGCTTCGCCTCGCCGAATGCGAGCTGAGCGACGCGCAGCTCAAGACGCTCCTCGCCAGGCGCTCGCTTCGCACGCCGCTGCGGCCGCATTTCAAGGAGCCGGACGGACCCGCCCGCCGCAGCGGCAGGGCGGCGGCCCGCGCGACCATCTACCACCACTAGGTGCACCCGCGTCCGTTTCGCCAGCGTGACGCGGCGATGCGTTTTTCTCATGCGAGGCATGAATAACGCTCGCTTGCGGCGTGCGAGGCGAGCCGGCATCGTGGCGCAATGCTCTGGCCCGTGCGCGAGCTCGGCCCCTCCGATCGTCGCCTCCTGACGACGCACTTCGTCGCGCTGAGAAGCGACGATCGCCGGCTCCGCTTCGGCGTGCCGGTGAACGACTTCGCCATCGGGCGCTACGTCGAGCGCATCGACTTCGGGCACGACGGAGTGTTCGGCGTCTTCGACGACTCCCTCGCGCTCGTCGGGGCCGCGCATCTCGCGCGAGCCAGCGGCCACGCCGAGCTCGGCGTCTCCGTCCTCCCGGAGGCGCGTAACCGCGGGGTGGGCGCGGCGCTGCTCTCGCGCGCCATGGTTCACGCGCGCAACTGGGGCCTGAGCGCCTTGCTCGTCCATTGCCTGCGGGAGAACCGGGCAATGATGCATCTCGCTCGCAAGCTCGGGATGGCGATCACCGCGGAGGCGGGCGAGGCGGACGCCTGGCTCCGGCTGCCGCGTCCGGATGCCGGCACCTTCTTCGGCGAGGCCTTCGAGCAGCAGGTCGGGCTGCTCGATTTCGCGCTCAAGGCGCAGCTCGCCGGCACGCGGCGGGCGCTCGACGCCCTAAGATCGCGGCATGGCGAAGTCGAGCAAGCAGTGGCTGCACCGGCACGTCACTGATCCCTACGTCCGGCAGGCCCGGGCGCAGGGCTATCGCTCGCGCTCCGCTTTCAAGCTTCTGGAAATGAGCGGCCAGGAGAGGCTGCTGAAGCCGGGCATGCTGGTCGTCGACCTCGGCGCGGCGCCCGGCGGCTGGTCCCAGGTCGCCGCCGAGGCGGTCAAGCCGCGGGGCCGGGTGATCGCGATTGATTTACTGCGGATCGCCCCCATACCAGGGGTAACGGCCCTCCAGGCCGACTTCCGGGACAAAATTCTCATCGAGACGCTCAAGGGCGCGCAGGCGGACGTCGTCCTCTCGGACATTTCGCCCAACCTGTCGGGCATAGCGAACGTCGATCAGGCGAGGGCTGCAGAAATGACCCAAGCTGCGATCGATTTTTGCTTGCGCCATCTCAAGCCGGAAGGCGCATTTGTGGTCAAACTGTTCCATGGAGAAGCGTTCGACGACGTGCTGGCGCGGTTGAAGCAGGTCTTCAGGAAGGTTAGCGTGCGGAAACCCGCGGCTTCGCGCGGGGAATCGGCGGAAACCTATGTGCTCTGCCGCCTGCTTCGAAGCTTTTAGAAGCTTTTGTGCCCTGCGAAATGAGCGTAAGATGGCCGGCCCTCATCCGCTTTCGCCGCAACAAGGAGTAAGTACTTGAACAACATGCTGAAGAACCTGGTCATCTGGCTCGTCATCGGGCTCGTGCTGATGACCGTGTTCAACCAGTTCAATACCCGCCAGGCGGCGCAGGCGCCGATGGAGTATTCGCAGTTCCTGGAAGAGGTGAAGGCCGGGCGCATCGCCAAGGTCACGATCGAGGGCCGCCAGCTGAAGGCGCAGACCACCGAAGGCAAGCGCGTGACGAGCTATTCCCCCGGCGACATCTGGCTCGTCTCGGATCTGCTCAAGTACGGCGTGAAGGTCGAGGCGAAGCCCGAAGAGGAGCCTTCGCTCCTCATGAACATCTTCGTGTCGTGGTTCCCGATGCTGCTGCTGATCGGCGTGTGGATCTTCTTCATGCGCCAGATGCAGGGCGGCGGGCGCGGCGGCGCGTTCTCGTTCGGCAAGTCGCGCGCGCGCATGCTGGACGAGTCCACCAATACGGTCACCTTCGCCGACGTCGCGGGCTGCGAGGAAGCGAAGGAGGAGGTGGCGGAGCTGGTCGACTTCCTGCGTGATCCGTCCAAGTTCCAGAAGCTCGGCGGGCGCATCCCGCGCGGCGTGCTCATGGTCGGCTCGCCCGGCACGGGCAAGACGCTCCTCGCGCGCGCGATCGCGGGCGAGGCCAAGGTGCCGTTCTTCTCCATCTCCGGCTCCGACTTCGTCGAGATGTTCGTCGGCGTGGGCGCGGCGCGCGTGCGCGACATGTTCGAGCAGGCGAAGAAGCACGCGCCCTGCATCGTGTTCATCGACGAGATCGACGCGGTCGGCCGCCAGCGCGGCGCGGGCCTGGGCGGCGGCAACGACGAGCGCGAGCAGACGCTGAACCAGCTGCTCGTCGAGATGGACGGCTTCGAGGCGACGATGGGGGTCATCGTCATCGCCGCGACCAACCGCCCGGACGTGCTCGATCCCGCGCTCCTGCGCCCGGGCCGCTTCGACCGCCAGGTGGTCGTGCCGCTTCCGGACATCCGCGGCAGGGAAGAGATCCTGAAAGTCCACATGCGCAAGGTCCCGCTCGCCCCGGACGTGAAGCCCGACATCATCGCGCGCGGCACGCCGGGCTTCTCCGGCGCCGACCTCGCTAACCTGGTGAACGAGGCGGCGCTCTTCGCCGCGCGGCAGAACAAGCGCCTGGTCGACATGGACGACTTCGAGCGCGCCAAGGACAAGATCATCATGGGCGCGGAGCGCCGCTCGATGGTCATGCCCGAGGAGGAGCGCAGGAACACCGCCTACCATGAGTCGGGGCACGCGATCGTCGCGCGCCTGCTGCCCAAGACCGACCCCGTGCACAAGGTGACGATCATCCCGCGCGGCCGCGCGCTCGGCGTCACCATGCAGCTGCCCGAGACCGACCGCTACAGCCAGGACCGCGACCGTCTCATGAACATGGTGGCGGTGCTCTTCGGCGGCCGCATCGCGGAAGAGCTCTTCATGAACCAGATGACCACCGGGGCGGCGAACGACTTCGAGCGCGCGACCGAGATCGCGCGGCGCATGGTCACCCAGTGGGGCATGTCGGACGAGCTCGGCACCATGGTCTACGGCGAGAACGAGGGCGAGATCTTCCTCGGCCGCGCCGTCACCACGCACAAGAACGTTTCCGAGGCGACGATGCAGAAGGTCGACGCCGAGATCCGCCGCATCATCGACACCCAGTACCGGCTGGCGCGCAAGCTCCTCGAGGAGAACCGCGACAAGGTGGAGGCGATGACCAAGGCGCTGCTCGAGTGGGAGACCATCGACGCCGACCAGATCGGCGACATCATGGCGGGCAAGCCGCCGCGCCCGCCGAAGCCTTCTTCGTCGCAGACGCGCGCCAAGCCGCCCGCCGCCGACGGCGGCACCGAGGGCGCCGCAGCGCCTGCCGCTTCCGCTTAAACGAGGCGCTTCCTCGCCCGCGACGCTGCGCTGCGGGCGATTTTCCTTTTCCCTCGAGAAGCCGCTCGTGATGGGCGTGGTGAACGTCACGCCCGATTCCTTCTCCGACGGTGGCCGCTTTCTCGACGCGCAGGCGGCGATCGCGCAGGCGCGGCGGCTTGCCGAGGAGGGCGCCGACATCGTGGACCTCGGCGGCGAATCCACGCGCCCGGGTGCCGCGCCGGTGAGCGAGGAGGAGGAGCTGCGCAGGATCGTTCCCGTTCTCGAGCAGGTCGGCGACCTGTGCGTCTCGGTGGACACCCGCCGGCCGCGCGTGATGGAGCGCGCGCTCGCCGCGGGCGCCTCGATGATCAACGATATCCAGGCGCTCGGCGCGCCGGGCGCGATGGACGCGGTCGCGCGCAGTCAATGCGCCGTCTGCCTCATGCACATGAAGGGCGAGCCGGCGACGATGCAGCGCGAGCCGCACTACGATGACGTGGTGAGGGAGGTGCGCGCCTTTCTTTCGCAGAGGATCGCGGAATGCGAGAAAGCCGGCATCGCGCGCGGGCGCATCGTCGCGGACCCCGGCTTCGGCTTCGGCAAGACCGCCGAGCACAACCTCGCGCTGCTGAAGAATCTGCGCATGCTGGAGAACCTCGGGGTCCCCTTGCTCGCCGGCCTGTCGCGCAAATCCACGATCGGCAAGCTCACCGGGCGGCCGCCGCAGGAGCGCCTCGCCGGCAGCCTCGCCATGGCTTTGCTTGCGCTGCAAGGCGGGGCCAAAATACTGCGCGTGCATGACGTAAAGGAAACGAAGGACGTGATCGCGGTCTGGCAGGCCCATGACGCGTAAGTATTTCGGCACCGACGGCGTGCGCGGCACCGTGGGCGAGAGCCCCATGACGCCCGACTTCGTCATGCGGCTCGGCTACGCCGCGGGGAAGGTGCTGTCCGGGCAGGAGGAGCACCCCGCGGTGCTCATCGGCAAGGACACGCGCATCTCGGGCTACCTGATGGAGTCGGCGCTCGAGGCCGGGTTCTCCGCCGCGGGCGTAGACGTGCACATGACCGGCCCCGTGCCCACGCCCGCCGTCGCCTACCTCACGCGCGCGTTGCGGCTCTCGGCGGGCGTCGTGATCAGCGCCTCGCACAACCCGTATCCGGACAACGGCATCAAGTTCTTCTCCGGCGACGGCTTCAAGCTGCCCGACGCGACCGAGCAGGCGATCGAGGCGCAGATGGACAAGCCGATGGGCTGCAACCCGGCGGCGGAGCTCGGCAAGGTGCGCCGGCGCGAGGATGCGGGCGCGCGCTACATCGAGTTCTGCAAGTCCACGTTTCCGAACGAGCTTGACCTCAAGGGGCTGAAGGTCGTGGTCGACTGCGCGCACGGCGCGGCGTACGCCATCGCGCCGAGCGTGTTCCACGAGCTGGGCGCCGAGGTGGCGGCGATCGGCGTCAAGCCCGACGGCGTGAACATCAACGACGGATTCGGCGCGACCGCTCCGGCAAACCTCGTCGCCGAAGTGAAAAAGCAGTCCGCGGACCTCGGCGTCGCCCTCGACGGCGACGGCGACCGCGTGCTGATGGTGGACGGCAAGGGGCGCCTGTACGACGGCGACCAGCTGCTCTTCGCCGTCGCGAAGCATCGCGCGGCGAAGGAGAAGCTCGCCGGCGTCGCCGGCACCCTGATGACGAATCTCGCCTTCGAGATCGCGCTGAAGCGCCTCGGCATCGCCTTCGGCCGCGCGAAGGTGGGCGACCGCTACGTGCTCGAGCTCATGCGCGAGAAGGGCTGGCCGCTCGGCGGCGAGAACTCCGGGCACATCATCTGCCTCGACAAGCACACGACGGGCGACGGCATCGTGTCGGCGCTGCAGGTGCTCGGCGCCATGCGCGCCACGGGGCGCTCGCTCGCGCAGCTCACGGCCGAGCTCGTGATGTACCCGCAGGTGCTGATCAACGTCGCCGTGCCCAAGGGCTTCGACTGGAAGAAGAAGCCCTCTATCGTGAAGGCGCAGGAGGCGGCCGAGCGCGCGCTGAACGGCAAGGGCAGGGTGCTGCTGCGCCCGTCCGGCACCGAGCCGGTGCTGCGCGTCATGGTGGAAGGCGAGCCGAAGGACGCGATCGAGTCGGCGGCGAAGTCCATCGCCTCCGCGGTGCGCAGCGCCGCCGCCGGCTAGCGGCTTATCGGTAGCGGACCAGCGTCTGGCGCTGCGGCTCGGGCTGCAGCGTTGCGTGGTCGATGCCGTAGCGCTCGTGCAGCAGCCGCTGCAGCTCGCGCAGCGTGCGCTCCCAGTGCGCCATGCTGCCGACCACCACGTGGGCGGAGAGCGCGGCGCGGCTGCCCGAGAGCGTCCAGACGTGCAGGTCGTGCACGGAGACGACGCCCTCGACGCCGGCGAGCTCGCGCCCGAGCTCGTCCACCGAGAGCCCGTGCGGCACGCCCTCCATGAGCGCGTGCACGCCTTCGCGCAGCAGGCGCACGCTGGACACCGTGATGAGCGCGCAGATGACGAGCGAAGCCGCGGGATCCGCCCGGGTCCAGCCGGTGAGGGCGATGATGGCAGCCGCGGCGAGCGCAGCGACGGAGCCGAGCACGTCTCCCACGACGTGGAGCTTCGCGCCGCGCGCGTTCAGGTCGTGGCTGTGCGGCGAGAGCCAGCGCAGCACCGCCAGATTGACGACCAGCCCGAGAAACGCGATCACCGCCGCCGTTTCGGCGTCGACCTCCGAAGGATCCTTCAGGCGGCCGAAGGCTTCGATCGCGACCAGCAGCACGATGACGAGCATGGAGGCCGCGTTCAGCGCGGCGGCGAACACTTCGACGCGCCCGAAGCCGTACGAGTGCCGCCGGGAAGGGGGGCGGCGAGCGACCCAGGCGGCGAGCGCGCCGAGGCCGAGCGCGGCGCCATCCGTGAACATGTGGCCGGCGTCGGAAACGAGCGCGAGCGAGCCCGTCCACCAGCCGCCGAGCGCTTCAATCACGGCGAAGCCGACGGTGAGCGCCGCGGCGGCCTTGAGCGTGGCGCCGGTCGCCTGGTGGCGATGGTCATGGTGCGCGTGACGATGCGGGCCGTGTTTCTCCGCCATACCGCGATGATGCCCCAATGGCGGTAAAATTCATGGACATGTCACGCACCCGGCTGGTTGCCGGCAACTGGAAGATGCACGGCAGCCGGGCTTCCAACCAGGCCCTGCTCGATGCTCTTCTGAAAGAGCTCGGCACGGCGCGGAATGCGGAGTGCGCCGTGTGCGTTCCCTATCCGTATCTCGAGCAGGTGGCGGCGCGGCTGCGCGGCACGCCGCTCGCGTGGGGAGCGCAGAACGTGAGCGAGCATGCGCAGGGCGCCTATACCGGCGAAGTGTCGGCCGCGATGCTTGCGGAGTTCGGCTGCCGCTACGTGCTGGTCGGCCATTCCGAGCGGCGCCAGCTCTTCGGCGAGAGCGATGCGCAGGTGGCGGCGAAGTTCGCCGCGGCCCAGGGCGCGGGGCTCGTGCCGATCCTGTGCGTGGGCGAGACGCTCGCCGAGCGCGACGGCGGCGCGACGCAGGAGGTGGTCGGGCGGCAGCTGCAGGCGGTCCTGGCGAGCCGCAAGTTCGGCCGCGCGGTGCTCGCGTATGAGCCGGTGTGGGCCATAGGCACCGGGCGCAACGCGACGCCGGAGCAGGCGCAGGAAGTGCACGCCTTCCTGAGGAAGAAGGTGGGCGCAGAGGCCCGCATTCTTTACGGCGGCAGCGTGAAAGCGCAGAACGCGGCGGCGATCTTCGCAATGCCGGACGTCGACGGCGGCCTGATCGGCGGGGCGTCGCTCGTGGCGCAGGACTTTCTGGGAATCTACAAGGCTGCCCTCGGGGCGGCAGGGGAATAAGGAACAGCGAAATGCCTTTCTGGACGAACATCCTCATCGTGCTCCACGTCCTGGTGGCGCTCGGCATCATCGGCCTCGTGCTGCTCCAGCACGGCAAGGGCGCGGACATGGGCTCGGGCTTCGGCGGTGGCGCCTCGGGCAGCCTGTTCGGCGCGACCGGCTCGGCGAATTTCCTTTCGCGCGCGACAGCCGCGCTCGCGACGCTCTTCTTCATCCTGAGCCTCGCGCTCGCCTGGGTCGCGAGCAACCGGCCGCGCGAGGGCGGCAGCGTCGTAGACCGCATGAGTGTTCCGCGCGAGCCCGCCGGCGCGCCGCAGCAGCCCGCGGCCGCCAAGAAAGACGAGAAAAAGGAAGTGCCGGAGCCCGCCGCGCCCGTCGCTCCAGCGGCGCCGGCCGCGCCCGCGCAAGGCGCGAAGGATCGCACCGTCCCGCAGTGAGCGGGGCAACGCAGAGGACACGAATTCGGGGGATAATCGCGGCTTCGCCCACGTGGTGAAATTGGTAGACACGCTAGCTTGAGGGGCTAGTGGCCTAAAAAGCCGTAGCAGTTCGAGTCTGCTCGTGGGCACCACATTCCTATGCTCGCAGAATACTTTCCGATTCTGCTGTTTATCCTGATCGCCCTCGGCATCGGGGTCGCGCCGATCGTCCTCGGCAAGCTGCTTGCGCCCAACCGTCCCGATCCGGAGAAGCTCTCGCCCTACGAATGCGGCTTCGAGGCGTTCGAGGACGCGCGCATGAAGTTCGACGTGCGCTACTACCTGGTCGCGATCCTCTTCATCCTGTTCGACCTGGAGATCGCCTTCCTCTTTCCCTGGGCCACGGTAATCAACGACATCGGCTTCGCCGGCTTCATCGCGATGATGGTCTTCCTCGCGATCCTGGTCGTGGGATTCATCTACGAGTGGATGAAAGGAGCCCTGGAATGGGAATAGAGGGGGTCCTGCAGCAGGGCTTCGTCACGACGACGGTCGACAAGGTCGTCAACTGGACGCGCACCGGCTCGCTCTGGCCGATGACCTTCGGCCTCGCCTGCTGCGCGGTGGAGATGATGCACGCGGGCGCCGCACGCTACGACCTCGACCGCTTCGGCATCGTGTTCCGCCCGAGCCCGCGCCAGTCCGACCTGATGATCGTGGCCGGGACGCTGTGCAACAAGATGGCGCCGGCGCTGCGCAAGGTGTATGACCAGATGGCCGAGCCGCGCTGGGTGATCTCGATGGGCTCGTGCGCCAACGGCGGCGGCTACTACCACTACTCGTACTCGGTGGTGCGCGGCTGCGACCGCATCGTGCCCGTGGATGTCTACGTGCCGGGCTGCCCGCCCACGGCCGAGGCGCTGCTCTACGGCCTGGTGCAGCTCCAGAACAAGATCAAGAGAACGAACACCATCGCGCGATGACGCCAAGGCTGCAGAAGCTCTTCGATGCCCTGACCGGCGCCGGGTTTGCGCCCAAGGAGGACCGCGGCGAGCTCACCGTCGAGGTGGACGCCGCGCAATACCTGGAAAAGGCGAGGCTGCTGCGCGAGCACGCCGAGCTGCGCTTCGCGCAGCTGACCGACCTGTGCGGCGTCGACTACGCGAGCTATGGCGACCGCCCGCGGGAAGGCAAGCGCTTCGCCGTCGTCCTGCACCTGCTCTCCATCGAGAAGAACTGGCGCGCGCGCCTGCGCGTCTTCTGCCCCGACGACGAGTTCCCGCTCGTGGCGTCGGCGGTGGAGCTATGGCCCTCGGCCAACTGGTACGAGCGCGAAGCCTTCGACCTCTACGGCATCATGTTCGAGGGCCATCCCGACCTGCGGCGCATCCTCACCGACTACGGCTTCGTCGGCCACCCGTTCCGCAAGGATTTTCCCCTCTCGGGATACGTCGAGATGCGCTACGACCCGGAGCAGAAGCGCGTCGTGTACCAGCCGGTGACGATCGATCCGAGGGAAGTGACCCCGCGCATCGTGCGCGAGCCGAACTACGCGCACGAGAAATAAGCATGGCCGAGATCCGCAACTACACGCTCAATTTCGGTCCGCAACACCCCGCCGCGCATGGCGTGTTGCGACTGGTCCTGGAGCTGGACGGCGAGGTGATCCAGCGTGCTGACCCGCACATCGGCCTGCTGCACCGCGCGACGGAGAAGCTCGCCGAGCACAAGACGTTCATCCAGTCGGTGCCCTACATGGACCGGCTCGACTACGTGTCGATGATGTGCAACGAGCACGCCTACGTGATGGCGATCGAGAGGCTGCTCGGCATCGAGCCGCCGCCGCGCGCGAAGTACATCCGCACCCTGTTCGACGAGGTGACGCGCATCCTCAACCACGAGCTGTGGCTCGGCGCGCACGGCCTCGACATCGGGGCGATGACCGTGTTCCTCTACTGCTTCCGCGAGCGCGAGGACCTGATGGACGCCTACGAGGCGGTGTCCGGCGCGCGCATGCATGCGGCGTACTACCGCCCGGGCGGGGTATACCGCGACCTCCCCGACCAGATGCCGCAGTACCAGGTCTCGAGGATCCACAACAAGCGGGACATCGAGGCCCTGAACAAGAACCGCAGGGGTTCGCTGCTCGACTTCCTCGAGGACTTCACCGAGCGCTTCCCGAAGTACGTCGACGACTACGAGACGCTGCTGACCGAGAACCGCATCTGGAAGCAGCGCACGGTCGGCATCGGCGTGGTCACGGCCGAGCGGGCGCTCGCGCTCGGGTTCACCGGGCCGATGCTGCGCGGCTCCGGCGTCGCCTGGGACCTGCGCAAGAAGCAGCCGTACGCGGCCTACGACCAGGTGGACTTTGACGTCCCGGTCGGCAAGAACGGCGACTGCTACGACCGCTACCTGGTGCGCATCGAGGAGTTCCGGCAGTCGAACCGGATCATCCGGCAGTGCATCGACTGGCTGCGCAAGAACCCCGGGCCGGTGATGGTGGACGACCACAAGGTCGCGCCGCCGACGCGGCTCGAGATGAAGGAGAGCATGGAGCAGCTCATCCACCACTTCAAGCTCGTCACCGAGGGCATGCACGTGCCCGAAGGCGAGGTCTACGCCGCGGTGGAGGCGCCCAAGGGCGAGTTCGGCGTCTACCTCGTGTCCGACGGCGCGAACAAGCCCTACCGCATGAAGCTGCGCGCGCCGGGCTTCGCGCACCTCGCGGCGCTCGACGAGATGGCGCGCGGCCACATGATCGCCGACGCGGTCGCCATCATCGGCACCCAGGACATCGTTTTCGGAGAAATAGACCGGTAATGCTGTCCGCCGATTCCCTGAAGAAAATCGATCGCGAGATCGCCAAGTACCCGGCGGACCAGAAGCAGTCGGCGGTCATGAGCGCGCTCGTCATCGCGCAGGACGAGAAGGGCTGGCTGTCGAACGAGACGATGGACTACGTGGCGCAGTATCTCGGCATGCCGCCGGTGGCGGTCTACGAGGTCGCCACGTTCTACTCGATGTACAACCTGAAGCCCGCGGGCAGGTACAAGCTCACGATCTGCACCTGCCTGCCGTGCGGCCTGCAGGGCGCGCTGGCCGCCGCGGACCATCTGCGCGAGAAGCTCGGCATCGAGTTCAACGAGACCACGCCCGACGGGCGCTTCACGCTGAAGGAAGGCGAGTGCATGGGCGCCTGCGCCATGGCGCCGGTCCTCCTGGTGAACAACAAGAAGATGCACGACTACATGTCCAACGAGAAGCTCGATCGCCTCATCGAGGAGCTCAAATAATGCTGGACTACGGTCCCGACGCGATCCTCATGAAGGGCCTCGACGGGCGCAACTGGCGGCTGAAGGACTACGAGGCGCGCGAGGGCTATTCCGCGCTGAAGAAGATCCTCTCGGAGAAGATCGCGCCGGACCAGATCATCGGCGACCTGAAGAAATCCGCCCTGCGCGGACGCGGCGGCGCCGGGTTTCCGACCGGCCTGAAGTGGTCGTTCATGCCGCGCCAGTTCCCGGGCGCGAAATACGTGGTGTGCAACTCCGACGAGGGCGAGCCGGGCACCTGCAAGGACCGCGACCTGCTGCGCTACAACCCGCACGTGGTGATCGAGGGCATGATCATCGCCGGCTACGCGATGAGCGCCACCGCCGGCTACAACTACATCCACGGCGAGATCTGGGAGGTGTACGAGCAGTTCCAGGAGGCGCTGAAGGAGGCCTACGCCGCGGGCTACCTCGGCAAGGATATCCTGGGGTCGGGCTTTTCCTACGACCTGTACGCGCACCCAGGCTACGGGGCCTACATCTGCGGCGAGGAGACCGCGCTCCTCGAGTCGCTCGAGGGCAAGAAGGGCCAGCCGCGCTTCAAGCCGCCGTTCCCGGCGAGCTACGGCCTGTACGGCAAGCCCACCACCATCAACAACACCGAGACCTTCGCCGCGGTGCCCTGGATCCTCAGGAACGGGGCGGACGCGTTCCTGGCGATGGGCAAGCCGAACAACGGCGGCACCAAGGTCTTCTCCGTCACCGGGCACGTGAACCGTCCCGGCAACTACGAGGTGAAGCTCGGCACGCCGTTCGCGAAGCTGCTCGAGATGGCGGGCGGGGTCTACAAGGGCAACAAGCTGAAGGCCGCGATCCCGGGCGGATCGTCCATGCCGGTGCTGCCGGCCGACGTCATGATGAGGACCGACATGGACTACGACTCGATCGCCAAGGCGGGCTCGATGCTCGGCTCGGGCGCGGTCATCGTCATGGACGAGCGCACCTGCATGGTTCGCGCGCTCGAGCGCCTGTCCTACTTCTACTTCGAGGAGTCCTGCGGGCAGTGCACGCCCTGCCGCGAGGGCACGGGCTGGCTCTACCGCGTGGTGAACCGCATCGAGACGGGGCAGGGCCGGATGGAAGACCTCGCGCTCCTCGACAACGTCGCCGACAACATCGCCGGGCGCACCATCTGCGCGCTCGGCGACGCGGCGGCGCTGCCGGTGAAGAGCTTCATCAGGCATTTCCGCGACGAATTCGTGCACCACATCGAGCACAAGCGCTGCCTGGTGGGGAAGGACGTGGAGCCGCGCTGGGGCCGCGCCGGGGCGCACGGGGAGATCCGCCAGATGCAGGAAGCCGCCTGATGCTGAAAGTGCTGATCGACGGCGTGGAAGTGGAAGTCGCGCACGGCGCGACCATCATGGACGCGACCAACAAGGTCGGCACCTACGTCCCGCACTTCTGCTACCACCGCAAGCTGTCGATCGCGGCGAACTGCCGCATGTGCCTGGTGGAGGTCGAGAAGGCGCCCAAGCCGCTTCCCGCGTGCGCGACCCCGGTCACCGACGGCATGAAGGTGTGGACGCACTCGGCGAACGCCAAGAAGGCGCAGAACGCGGTGATGGAGTTCCTGCTGATCAACCATCCCCTCGACTGCCCGATCTGCGACCAGGGCGGGGAGTGCCAGCTGCAGGACCTCGCGGTCGGCTACGGGCCGAGCAACTCGCGCTACACGGAGGAAAAGCGGGTCGTCCTGCGGAAGGAGCTCGGCCCCCTCGTCGCCGCGGAGGAGATGGCGCGCTGCATCCAGTGCACGCGCTGCGTGCGCTTCGGCCAGGAGATCGCGGGCGTCATGGAGCTCGGCCTCGCCGGCCGCGGGGAGAACAGCGAGATCGTCTCGTTCGTCGGCAAGGCGGTCGAGTCGGAGCTCTCGGGCAACATGATCGACCTCTGCCCGGTGGGCGCGCTCACCTCGGAGCCTTTCCGCTACAAGGCGCGGACCTGGGAGCTCTCGCGGCGCAAGTCCATCTCGCCGCACGACAGCCTCGGCTCGAACCTGGTGGTGCAGGTGAAGCAGAACCGCGTCATGCGCGTGCTGCCGCTCGAGAACGAGGCGATCAACGAGTGCTGGCTCTCGGACAAGGACCGCTTCGCGTACGAAGGCCTGAACGCCCCGGACCGCCTGCAGCGCCCGATGCTCAAGCGCGGCGGCGACTGGCACGAGGTCGACTGGGAGGTCGCCTTCGAGGCCGTGGTGGCGGGATTGCGAAGCAGGGATTTCGGCGTGCTCGCCGCGCCGCACTCGACCCTCGAGGAGCTCTTCCTCGTGAAGCAGCTCGGCACCGCGGGAGGAAATGCGGCGGACTTCCGCTTGCGCCACTCGGACTTCTCCGCCGACGGCAAGCGCGCCGGGATTCCCTGGCTCGGCATGCCCATCGCGGAGCTGCAGAACCTGGACCGCGTGCTGGTCATCGGCTCGTTCCTGCGCAAGGATCATCCGCTCATCGCGCACCGGCTGCGCCAGGCGGCGAAGCGGGGCGCGAGGATCCACATGCTGCACTCGGTGGACGACGACTGGCTGATCCCGCTCGCCGGCCGCAAGGTCGTGGCGCCGTTGGAGCTCCCCGAGCAGGTGGGGAGTTTCGAAGACGCCCTGCGAGGCGGCAAGAACGCCGCGGTGCTCCTCGGCAACTTCGCGCAGCAGCATCCCCAGGCGGCGCTGATCCATGCCCGCGCGCAGGCGCTCGCCGAAGCGACCGGCGCGAAGCTCGGTTTCCTCGGCGAGGGGGCGAACGCCGTGGGCGGCTACCTCGCCGGGCTTCCCGCGAACGGCAACGCCGGCACGGTGCTCGGCCGGCGCAAGATCGTGCTGCTCAACGTCGAGCCCGAGCTCGACTGCGCGGATCCGCAGCGCGCGCTCGCGGCGCTCGGCGACGCCGATTTCGTGGTGAGCCTGACCGCGTACAAGACCGGCCTCGACTATGCCGACGTGCTGCTTCCGGTGGCGCCGTTCACCGAGAGCGCCGGGACGTTCGTCAGCACGGAAGGACGCGCGCAGAGCTTCCACGCCACCGTGAACCCGCTCGGCGAGGCGCGCCCGGGATGGAAGGTGCTGCGGGTGCTCGGCAGCCTGCTCGGGCTGCCCGGCTTCGAGCTCGACACGATCGAGGACGTGCGCCGCGCCTGCCTCGGCGGCAAGGACATCAACGGCCTGCTCTCGAACCGGCTCTCGTTTTCCCCGGATGCTTCCTCCGCGAAAACGGCGGGTTTGCAGCGCATCGCGGACGTGCCGATCTACTTCACCGATCCGATCGTGCGCCGCTCGCCGCCGCTGCAGCGGACGAAGGACGCGCAGATGCCCCGGGCCTGGATGAATGCCCGCGTCCTGCAGCAGCTCGGGCTGGAGAAGAACGACTTCGTGCTGATCCGCGAAGGCGCGGGCGAGGCGAAGCTGCGTGCCGCGCTCGACGACCGGGTGCCGGACGGCTGCGTGCGCATCGCCGCGGGCCATCCCCTCACGGGCGGCCTCGGCGGCATGTTCGGCGCCGTGACGCTGGAGAAGCTCGCCGTGGAGAGGGCCGCCTAGATGCAGCACTACCTGGAATGGCTGCAGGCGAGGCCCGAGGCCTGGTTCGGCCCGGTGTGGGGGCCGCCGGTCTGGACGCTTGCGAGCACGCTGTTCTTCATCGTGTGCATCGTGGCGCCGCTCTTCGGCTGCGTCGCCTACCTGACGCTGTGGGAGCGCAAGCTCATCGGCTGGATCCAGATCCGCATCGGGCCCAACCGCGTCGGGCCGTTCGGCCTGCTGCAGCCGGTGGCCGACGGCGTGAAGCTCCTCATGAAGGAGATCATCCTGCCGACCAACGCGAACAAGGGCCTCTTCCTGCTCGCGCCGGTCGTCATGCTGATGCCGGCGCTCGCCGCGTGGGCCGTGATCCCCTTCGGCCCCGAGCTGGTGCTCTCCGACATCAACGCGGGCCTGCTCTACATCATGGCGCTCTCGTCCCTCGGCGTCTACGGAGTGATCGTCGCGGGCTGGGCGTCGAACTCCAAGTACGCCTTCCTCGGCGCGATGCGCTCGGCGGCGCAGATGGTGTCATACGAGCTGGCGATGGGCTTCGCGCTGGTCGTCGTCCTGATGGTGTCGGGCAGCCTGAACCTCTCCGACATCGTGAACGCGCAGGGCAGGGGCTACTTCGCCTCCAAGGGGCTCAACCTCCTCTCCTGGAACTGGCTGCCGCTGCTGCCGATCCTGGTCGTGTACTTCGTCTCCGGCGTGGCCGAGACCAACCGCGCGCCCTTCGACGTGGTGGAAGGCGAATCCGAGATCGTCGCCGGCCACATGATCGAGTACTCGGGGATGAGCTTCGCGCTCTTCTTCATGGCCGAGTACATGAACATGATGCTGATCAGCGCGCTCACCGCGGTGATGTTCTTCGGCGGCTGGCAGGCGCCGATCGAGAGCCCGCTGACGAGCGCCATCCCGCCGTTCCTGTGGCTCTTCGGCAAGGTATTCGTGATCGTGTCGTTCTTTCTCTGGTTCCGGGCGACGTTCCCGCGCTACCGCTACGACCAGATCATGCGGCTGGGCTGGAAGATCTTCATCCCGGTGACGCTCGTGTGGATCGCGGTGATCGGCATCTGGATGCAGACGCCATGGAACATCTTCCTATGAACCGGGCCATCGAGTTCTTCCGGTCTTTCCTGCTGATCGAGCTGCTGAAGGGCATGGCGCTCACCGGGCGGCATCTCTTCGCGCGCAAGATCACGGTGCAGTTCCCGGAGGAAAAGACGCCCATGAGCCCGCGCTTCCGCGGGCTGCATGCCCTGCGCCGCTACCCGAACGGCGAGGAGCGCTGCATCGCGTGCAAGCTGTGCGAGGCGGTCTGCCCCGCGCTCGCCATCCACATCGAGAGCGACGTGCGGAGCGACGGCACGCGGCGCACGACGCGCTACGACATCGACCTGACGAAGTGCATCTTCTGCGGCTTTTGCGAGGAAGCCTGCCCGGTGGACGCGATCGTCGAGACGCGCATCCTCGAGTACCACGGCGAGAGGAGAGGCGACCTGTACTACACCAAGCCCATGCTGCTCGCCGTGGGCGATCGCTACGAGGAGCAAATTGCGCGCGACCGGGCGGCGGACGCCCGGTTCCGTTAACGAACAATAATGATCGAAGCGGCGGTTTTCTACGTGTTCGGCGCGGTCCTGCTGGCCTCGGGACTGCTCGTCGTCACTTCGCGCAACCCGGTGCACAGCGCGCTCTTCCTGGTGCTCGCCTTCTTCACGGCGGCGGGCATCTGGCTGCTGCTGCGCGCGGAGTTCCTCGCCATCGCGCTCGTCGTCGTCTACGTCGGCGCGGTGATGGTGCTCTTCCTCTTTGTCGTGATGATGCTCGACATCAACCTCGAGCGCATCCGCGAGGGCTTCTGGCGCAACCTGCCGCTCGCGCTCGTCGTGGGCGGCATCATGGTGGCGGAGATGGTGTTCATCCTCTGGGGCCGGGTCTGGGGCGTGAGCGCGCAGAAGCCCCTGCCGCCGGGCTACAGCAACACGCGCGAGCTCGGCCGGGTCCTGTACACCGACTACGGCCTCGCCTTCGAGATCGCGGCGGTGATCCTGCTCGTGGCCATCATCGCGGCCATCTCCCTCACCCTGAGGCGCAGGAAGGACAGCCGCTCGCAGGACCCCGCGGAGCAGGTGCGGGCGCGGCGCAGCGAGCGCGTGCGGCTCGTCTCCATGCCGGTCGAGCTGGACAAATGAGCGAGACCATCACGCTCTCGCACTACCTGGTGCTCGGCGCGATCCTCTTCGCGATCAGCGTGGTCGGCATCTTCCTCAACCGCCGCAACATCATCATCCTGCTGATGGCGATCGAGCTGATGCTGCTCTCCGTGAACCTGAACTTCATCGCCTTCTCGCACTTCCTCGGCAACCTCGCCGGCCAGGTGTTCGTGTTCTTCATCCTGACGGTGGCCGCCGCGGAGTCCGCCATCGGCCTCGCCATCCTGGTCGTGCTGTTCCGCAACCTCAGCACGATCGACGTCGAAGACCTCGATTCGCTCAAAGGATGAAGACCCTCTATCTCGTTGCCGCCTTAGCGCCGCTCGCCGGGGCGATCATCGCCGGGCTCTTCGGCCGGCAGATCGGGCGCGCGGGCGCGCACCGGGCGACCATCCTTTCGGTCCTTGTCTCGTTCGTCTGCTCGATCTTCATCTTCGCCGACGTCCTGCACGGCGCGACGTTCAACGGCCCCGTGTACAGCTGGATCACGATGGGCGACACGCGGCTGGAGATCGGGTTCCTCATCGACCGGCTCACGGCGCTGATGATGATCGTGGTGACCTTCGTGTCGCTGATGGTGCACGTCTACACCATCGGCTACATGGCCGACGACCCCGGCTACCAGCGCTTCTTCTCGTACATCTCGCTCTTCACGTTCTCGATGCTGATGCTCGTGATGGCGAACAACTTCCTGCAGCTCTTCTTCGGCTGGGAGGCGGTCGGCCTCGTCTCCTACCTGCTGATCGGCTTCTGGTACACGCGCGAGAGCGCCATCTACGCCAACCTGAAGGCCTTCCTCGTCAACCGGGTGGGCGATTTCGGCTTCATCCTGGGCATCGCGCTCGTGCTGGCGCATTTCGGCACGCTGGACTACGCCGCGGTCTTCTCGAAGGCGGCGGGGGCGGGCGCGCCGATGACCCTGATCTGCCTGTGCCTGTTCGTCGGCGCGATGGGCAAGAGCGCGCAGTTCCCGCTGCACGTCTGGCTGCCGGACTCGATGGAGGGGCCGACGCCGATCTCGGCCCTGATCCACGCCGCGACGATGGTGACGGCGGGCATCTTCATGGTCGCGAGGATGTCGCCGCTCTACGAGCTGTCCGAGACCGCGCGCTCGGTGGTGCTCGTCATCGGCGCCATCACGGCGCTCTCCATGGCGCTCGTGGCAATGACGCAGTTCGACATCAAGCGCGTGGTGGCGTACTCGACCCTTTCGCAGCTCGGCTACATGACGGCCGCGCTCGGCGCCTCGGCGTATTCGGCCGGGATCTTCCACCTCATGACGCACGCCTTCTTCAAGGCGGTGCTGTTCCTTGCCGCGGGGTCGGTGATCATCGCGCTTCACCACGAGCAGGACATGCGGCGCATGGGCGCGCTCCGCAAGCTCATGCCGATCACGTACTGGACGATGCTGATCGGCGCGCTCGCCAACGCCGGCCTGCCGCCGTTTGCCGGCTTCTTCTCGAAGGACGGGATCATCGACGCGGTGCACGCATCGGCAACCGCGGGCGCGCAGTTCGCCTACTGGGCGCTGGTGGCGGCGGTCTTCGCGGGCGGGGTCTATTCCTTCCGGCTCGTGTTCCTCACCTTCCACGGCGAGCCGAAATACGATCAAAGCCATCCGCCGCACGAGTCGCCGGCGGTGGTCACGCTGCCGCTCGTGCTGCTCGCGATTCCGTCCGTCTGCGCCGGCTGGCTGATCGGCGACGTGGTGTACGGCGACTACTTCGGCGCAGCGTTGCCGCGCAGCGAGGAAGCGTTCCACGGGCTCGGGGCGTTCACGCTGCACGCCTTTGCCGGGCCGGCGCTCTGGGCGGCGCTCGCCGGGACCGCCACGGCCTGGTTCCTGTACATCAGGACCACCGGCCTGCCCAAGCGGATTGCGATGGCGCTCGGCCCGCTCTACGCCCTCGTGGACCGCAAGTACGGCTTCGACGAGCTCTACTCGTGGCTCTTCGCGAGCGGCGCGCGCCTCGTGGGCAGCGGCTTCTGGCGCGGCGGCGACCAGACCGTGATCGACGGCCTGATCGTCAACGGCTCGGCGCGCGTGACGGGCTGGTTCTCGGGCGTCATCCGGCTCGCGCAGACCGGCCTCGTCAACACCTATGCGTTCTACATGCTGTTCGGGATCCTGATCGGGATCAGCTGGTTCGTCTGGCACTTCTGGATCTCGTAGATGCTGCTCACCCTCTCCATCTGGATCCCGATCGTCGCCGGCGTGGCGGTGCTCGCCGTTGCCGGCGCCGCGGGCGGCGATCGCAGCGCGCCGCTGCAGCGCTCGCTCGCCCTGGGCGGCGCGGTGCTCGGCTTTCTCGTCACGATCCCGCTCTATACCGGCTTCGACGCCTCCTCGAGCGCGATGCAGTTCGTCGAGATGCGGCCGTGGATCGAGCGCTTCGGCATCGCCTACCACCTCGGGGTGGACGGCATCAGCGTGCTGTTCGTGCTCCTGAACAGCTTCATCACCGTGCTCATCGTGATCGCGGGCTGGGAGGTCATCCAGTCGCGCGTGGCGCAGTACTACGCCGCGTTCCTGCTCCTCTCCGGGATGCTGAACGGCGTCTTCGCGGCCCTCGACGCGGTCCTGTTCTACGTCTTCTTCGAGGCGACGCTGATCCCGATGTTCATCATCATCGGCGTCTGGGGCGGGCCGAACCGCGTCTATGCGGCGGTGAAGTTCTTCCTCTATACGCTGCTCGGCTCGCTGCTCATGCTGATCGCGCTGCTCTACCTCTACAGCAAGTCCGGGGGCAGCTTCGAGATCCTCGACTGGCACAAGCTGCCACTCTCGCGCGAGGCGCAGATCCTGCTCTTCTTCGGCTTCCTCTTCGCGTTCGCGGTGAAGGTGCCGATGTGGCCGGTGCACACCTGGCTGCCGGACGCGCACACCGAGGCGCCCACCGGCGGCTCGGTGGTGCTGGCGGCGATCCTGCTCAAGCTCGGCGCCTACGGCTTCGTCCGCTTCAGCCTGCCGATCCTGCCCGATGCCTGCCGCATCCTCGCCCCCATGATGATCGCGCTCTCGCTCATCGCCGTGGTCTACATCGGGCTGGTCGCGCTGGTGCAGGCCGACATGAAGCGCCTGATCGCGTACTCCTCGATCTCGCACATGGGCTTCGTGACGCTCGGCTTCTTCATCTTCAACGCGTACGGCGTCGAGGGCGCGCTGGTGCAGATGATCTCGCACGGCTTCGTCTCGGCCGCGATGTTCCTGTGCGTCGGCGTGCTCTACGACCGCATGCACACGCGCATGATCGGCGACTACGGCGGCGTGGTGAACACCATGCCGCGCTTCGCCTCGCTCATGATGCTCTTCGCCATGGCGAACTGCGGCCTGCCCGGGACGAGCGGCTTCGTCGGCGAGTTCATGGTCATCATGGGCGCGATGAAGGCGAATTTCTGGCTCGCCTTCGCCGCCGCGACGACGCTCATCTGGGGCGCGGCGTACACGCTCTGGATGTACAAGCGGGTCATGTTCGGCGTCGTCGCCAACGACCACGTTGCCGCGCTGCAGGACCTGAACGGCCGCGAGGCGCTGGTGCTCGGGCTGCTCGCGGTCGCGGTCCTCGCCATGGGCGTCTACCCGCTGCCCTTCACCGACGTGATGCACGCCTCGGTGAACGAGCTGCTTCGCCACGTCGCGATCTCCAAGATATGAATCCCATCGCGCTGATCGACCACCTGCCGGCGCTGCCGGAGGTCCTGCTGCTCGCCGGGGCCTGCGCGGTCATGCTCACCGACGCGCGGGTGCGCACCGAGCACCGCCAGACGACCTTCGTGCTCGCGCAGGTCGTGCTGCTGCTCTGCGCGCTGGCGACGCTGTGGGTCCTGCGGGTGCAGTGGCAGGCGAACTACTCGCGCCTCCTGATCTTCAACGGCCTCTTCATCTCCGACGTGATGTCGCACGTGCTGAAGCTCACGGCCTACCTCGCCACGTCGGTCGCGCTGGTCTACTCGCGGCAATACCTGCAGGATCGCGGCCTGCTGCGCGGCGAGTTCATCACGCTGCTGCTCTTCGCGCTGCTCGGAATGATGATCCTGATGAGCGCGGCGAGCTTCCTCACGGTGTACCTCGGCCTCGAGCTCATGTCGCTCTGCCTGTACGCGCTCGTGGCGCTCAACCGCGACTCGGCGCTCTCGACCGAGGCGGCGATGAAGTACTTCGTGCTCGGCGCCCTGTCCTCGGGGCTGCTGCTCTACGGCATGTCCATGATCTACGGCGCCACCGGCACGCTGCAGCTCGACGAGGTGGCGCGCCAGCTCGCCGGGCTCGCGCGCCAGACCTCCGAGCGCCCGTTCCTCGTCTTCGGGCTGGTCTTCGTCGTCGCCGGGCTCGCATTCAAGCTCGGCGTGGTGCCGTTCCACATGTGGATCCCGGACGTCTACCACGGCGCGCCCACGCCCATGACGCTCATCATCGGCGCCGCGCCCAAGGTCGCCGCCTTCGCCATGGCGATCCGGCTGCTGGTGAACGGCCTGCTCGAGCTCGCGCACGACTGGCAGCAGATGATCGCGCTGATGGCGCTGCTTTCGATGGCGATCGGCAACATCACCGCGATCGCCCAGTCCAACCTGAAGCGCATGCTGGCCTACTCCGCCATCGCGCACATGGGCTTCATGCTGCTCGGCATGCTGTCGGGCGTGGTGACCGGCAACCAGCTGAACGCGGCGGACGCCTACAGCACCGCGATGTTCTACATGCTGGTGTACGTCCTGATGACGCTCGGCGCCTTCGGCATGCTGCTCTACTGCTCGCGCGCCGGCTTCGACTGCGAGACGCTCGACGACATGCGCGGCCTGTCGCGGCGCAGCCCCTGGTACGCCTTCATGATGATGATCCTCATGTTCTCGCTCGCCGGGCTGCCGCCCACGGCGGGCTTCTACGCGAAGCTCTCGGTGCTGTACTCCGCGGTCGCCGCGGGACAGCTGTGGCTCGCCGTCGCCGCCGTGGTGTTGTCCCTCATCGGCGCGTTCTACTACCTGCGCATCGTCAAGCTCATGTATTTCGACGAGCCGAAGGACGGCACGCTGCTTGCGCAGGGCTCCACGCCCTTCAGGGTGATCCTGTCGGCCAATGGCCTCGCGCTTCTCGTCCTCGGGCTCTGGCCCAAGAACCTGATGGATCTCTGCTTCATCTCGATCAGCCACCTTTGGATGACCTGACCGAGAAGCGGGTCTCCGGGGCGCTGGTCTACGACGGCTCGCTCCTCAAGGTGCACCGCGACGCCGTGCGCCTGCCCGACGGCAAGCCCGGAGTCCGCGAGTACATTCGCCACCCGGGCGCGGTGGCGATCGTCGCACTCTTCGGCGACGGCTCGATCCTTCTCGAACGCCAGTTCCGCTACCCGCACGCGCGGGAATTCATCGAGCTGCCGGCCGGCAAGCTCGAGCCCGGCGAGCCGCACCTCGAGACCGCGAAGCGCGAGCTCCTCGAGGAAACCGGCTACAGCGCGCGGCAATGGAAAAGGCTGGGCGTGATGCACACCGCCATCGCCTACACGGACGAGGCGATCGAGCTGTTCGTTGCGGAAGAACTGGAAAAGCAGGCGCGCAAGCTGGACGACGGCGAATTCCTGGAGATCCTGGCGGTGCCGTTCGCCGAGGCGCTCGCCATGGTGCGCGACGGCCGCATCACCGACGCCAAGACCGTGACCGGCCTTCTCTGGTTCGACAAGTGGGGGAAGGGCTAGGCGGCCGCGTCCCGAGCATGGCGCTTGCTAAGGGCAGGGCATGGAGCGGCCATGAAGCCTGCGGGCGCCGACGTCGAGTCCCTGGCGCGTCCCGAGGTGCGCGCGCGCCTGCCGCTCTGGCAGCTCGTGCGGCTCTACCTCGATCCATTCGCCCTCTTCAAGAACGCGAGCGCGGGCACGCCGGGCGCGCAGGCTGAAGCGCTCGACTACAACCGCCGGCACCGGCGCATCCTCCTCGCCTACGCGTGGCGCTGGCTGGTGATCGGCGGCGGGTGCCTCGGCGGCATGTCGCTGCTCGCTGCGCTGGCGCGCGCCGAGCCGGTGCTCATCGTACCGATCGTCGGGCTCGAGATCGGCTTCTCGGCCGCGGTCTGCGCGCTGCTGCTGTCGCTCGCGGTGTACGTCCTGCTCGGCCTGCACGAGGCCTAGCCGCACACCCCGACATAGCCGCAGGCGGTGCAGTAGTCGCAGCCGTCCTTGCGGATGAGGGTCTTGTTGCCGCATTCCGGGCAGCGGGCGCCGGCAATGAGGGGCGAGCGCTTCTCGGAGGGCGACTCGAGGATGCCCATGGCCTCGACCGGCGCGCCTTCGGCGTCGAGCAGGCCGAGCATCTCGTAGCGGTGCAGGATGAGGCGCGCAAGGTAGGACAGCGTCGACGGATAGGTCTGCTGCTTGCGGCTGCCGGGCACGAACGCCATGAAGTCGCCGAGCGGCTCGGGAAAGTCGAGCAGCTTGCGCAGCTTCATCCCGATCCACGCCGGGTCGAGCACGCGCATGTCGAGCGACAGGATCTTGCACAGGCCGTCGAAGGCGCGCGGGTATTCGCCGGAGAGCCAGACCGAGTAGGGGCGCGTCACGCCGTCGGGCAGGGCGATTTCCTTGAGCCCGAGGACGAAGTCGTCGCCGGTGCGCGGATTGAGCACGTCCACCGTCCACGAGATCGTGCCGTCGGGGCCCGTCTTGGGCTCCTTCAGGGCGAACATCGCATCCATCACTGGAGAGGCCGCCGCCTCGCCGCGCAGGGAGAAGCTCTCGTCCGAGAGCCCGGAGGCGAGCTGCTCGACGCGCCAGCGCACCACCTGCGCGAACGCCGAGACGAGGGAGGGCATGCGCTTGGTCTCGCCGCGCGGCGGGAAGGGCATGTCGAAGGGCTCGTCGCCGCCCGCCTTGGCCAGCGTGTCGAGCTTGAGCTTCAGCCAGGCGTGGTCGTTCGCGCGCATGTCCATCGACAGCGTCTTGGCGAGGGCGCCCAGGCCGCGCGGCTGCTCGCTGCCGTTCACCCAAACCTCGAACGGATGAGGCATCCCGTTCTCGACGTGGCCGACGAACACCGCGAAGTGATAGTGCGGATGCTCGATCATGTAGGTCCAGGCCGGGTTGCCGCCGGAGAGCTCCGGCCGGCCCGGCCAGCGCAGGCTGGCGAGCACCGGCGCCGGCACCGTCTTGATGGTGATGCGGCGGTTGAAGTCGTCCTGGACGAAATCCTGCGGCTCCTTCTTCTCCACCGAGAGGACCGAGCCGAGCACCTTGTTCGGCCGGTAGGTGGCGAGGCCTTTCAGCCCTGATTTCCAGGCGTGCAGGTAGAGGTCCTGGAAGTCCGGGTAGGGATAGTCCTCCGGCACGTTGACCGTCTTGGAGATGCTGGTATCGATGTACGGCGCAACCGCCGCCACCATCTGCTCGTGCGCGCGCGCGGTGAGGTCGAGCGCGGTGACGAAGTAGGGCGGCAGGCTGTCCATCTTGCCGTTGAGCGCCTTGTAGCGCCGCCAGGCATGGTCCTCGACCGGGTATTCCTGGAAGCCGCCGTCCACGCGCTTCTTGCGCGTGTAGGTCCACGAGAAGGGCGGCTCGATGCCGTTCGAGGCGTTGTCGGCGAACGCGAGGCTGATGGTTCCCGTCGGCGCGATCGAGAGGAGATGGGAATTGCGGATGCCGGTCTTGCGGATGAGCTGCTTGATTTCCTCCGGCAGCCGGGCGGCGAAGCTGCTGCCCGAGAGATACAGGTCGGCGTTGAAGAGCGGAAAGGCGCCGCGCTCCTTCGCGAGGTCGCTCGAGGCGCGGTAGGCGTGGTCGCGCAGGCTCTCCGAGATGCGCGCCGCCATGGCGCGCGCCTCGTCGGTGTCGTAGCGCAGGCGAAGCATGATGAGCGCATCGCCGAGGCCGGTGAACCCCAGTCCGACACGGCGCTTCGCCATCGCCTCGTTGCGCTGCTGCTCGAGCGGCCACGCGGTGACGTCGAGCACGTTGTCGAGCATGCGGACCGAGGTGTGCACCACCTTGCCGAACTGCTCGAAGTCGAAGCGCGCGCGCTCGCTGAACGGCTCGGCGACGAAGCGCGTGAGGTCGATGGAGCCGAGGCAGCAGCACCCGTACGGCGGCAGCGGCTGCTCGGCGCACGGGTTGGTGGCCTCGATCGTCTCGCAGTAGTTGAGGTTGTTGTCGCGGTTGATGCGGTCGAGGAACAGGATGCCGGGCTCGGCGTGGTCGTAGGTCGAGCGCATGACCTGCTCCCAGAGCTCGCGCGCCATGATCTTGCGGTAGACCCACAGCCCGTCCGCGCGCTGGTAGCTGTCCTTGCCCGGCCAGGGCTTCGCCTTGTGCACGAGCTCGAAGGGCGCGTCCTTCTCGACCGCGAGCATGAACTCATCGGTGACGCCGACCGAGATGTTGAAGTTCGCGAGGTCGCCCTGGTCCTTGGCGTGGACGAACTCCTCGATATCCGGGTGGTCGCAGCGCAGCACGCCCATCTGCGCGCCGCGGCGCGCGCCGGCGGACTCGACCGTCTCGCAGGAGCGGTCGAAGACCCTCATGTAGGACACCGGGCCGCTCGCGCGCGAGTGCGTGCCCTTGACCTCCGCGCCCTTCGGCCGGATGGCGGAAAAATCGTAGCCGACGCCGCCGCCGCGGCGCATGGTCTCCGCCGCCTCCTGCAGCGCGGTATAGATGCCCGGCTTGCCGTCCACGACCTCGGAGATGGAATCGCCGACGGGCTGCACGAAGCAGTTGATGAGCGTCGCCTGCAGCGCGACGCCGGCCGCGGAGTTGATGCGTCCCGCCGGGATGAAGCCCTGCTCCTGGGCCTCGTGGAAGCGCCGCTCCCAATGGGCGCGCTTCGCCTCGTCCTCGGCCTGCGCGAGGGCGCGCGCGACCCGGCGCCGCACCTCCTCGACGCTCGCCTCCTTGCCCTTGGCGTATTTCTCGAGGAGCGTGTCGCGGCTGATCTGCTGCTCCGCGATGGGGGTAAGAATGGTGGAGTGGCTCATACTGGAAGGATATACATCCCCTTTTCTTATTAGGCAACAATGCCTTCTTATAAGCCGATTCTGAGAAGGGAAACTTGAGCTAAATCAAGACAAAGCGCTTTAAACCTCAGGTAACGCTTTTCCTCGGGATCAGGCGGCCTGGGCGGCGGTCTCCTCCGCAGCCGGCGCGGCGGCCAGCGTGGCGGCGCGCGCCGCCTTGAGCACCTCGGCGGTGTCGGAATGGCCGTGCTGCAGCGCGAGCTCGACCGGCGTCGCGCCCTCGCGGGAGGCGAGGTTCGGGTCGGCGCCGTTGCGCAGCAGCAGCTCGACCATGGCGCTGTTGCCGCGCACGGCAGCGAAGCCGAGCGGGGTATAGCCGTTGTCGTGGACCACGTTCGGGTCGAAGTTCATCGAGAGCACCTTCTGCGCGTACACGAGGTTGCTCTTCTCGATGGCATAGAAGAGGGCGACCACCGCCTCGGAGCTCTTCTCCTTCGGCTTGGGCTCCAGGCCCGTCGGCAGGATCTTGACCAGCGTATTGATGAGGCCGATGCCGACCAGCGCGACGAGCGCGAGCACGATCGGGATCTTCGAGATGTTGAGGCCGTCGGCGATCTGCTCGGGCAGGTTCGCCGCCGCGATCAGCAGCACCACGGCGACGAACAGGCCGAACTTCAGGTACAGGAACAGTCCAACGATGACGGCGATGGCGAGCACGGCGAAGAGCACGTTGCGGTTCAGGCCGAGCAGCTCGCCGTACTGCTCGGGCAGGTTGGCGAGGATCGCCGTGAGGGTGATGAGCCCCATGAGCGCGAACTCGCGGATCCGCAACCGCGTCAGGAAATCGAGCTTCTCACCGGATTTCGCCATGGCGCCCCCTCGAAAGCCAATTCTATAGAATTTCACCCGCCGCCATGTCCAAGGCCTTTGTCAGGGAAGACGCCGGCGACGACGAAGACGACGTGCCGCAGGGCGCGGCGCTTCCCGCGGGCAGCAAGAACTACATGACGCCCGAGGGGTTCGCGCGCCTCAAGGCGGAGCTGAAGAAGCTCGTCGAGGCCGAGCGCCCGGAAGTGGTGAAGACGGTGGCCTGGGCCGCCTCGCTCGGCGACCGCTCGGAGAACGCGGACTACCTGTACGGCAAGAAGCGGCTGCGCGAGATCGACCGGCGGGTGCGCTTCCTCATCAAGCGCCTGGAGAGCGCCGAGGTCGTGCATTCCGCCGGGCGGGACAGCGACCAGGTATTCTTCGGCGCGACCGTGAAGTACGAGAGCCGGGGCAGGGCGCGCGAGATCCGCATCGTCGGCGTCGACGAGGTCGACCCGGCGCGCGGCCGCGTCTCGTGGGTCTCGCCGGTCGCCCAGGCGATGATCAAGGGCAAGGCGCGCGAAGGCGACGCGGTGAAGGTGCGCACGCCTTCCGGAGAAGAAATCCTAACCATCCTCGAAGTGAGGTACGAATGAGCCTGCTCAGGGAGTTCCGCGATTTCGCGGTGAAGGGAAACGTGGTGGACCTCGCCGTCGGCGTCATCATCGGCGGCGCGTTCGGCAAGATCGTGTCCTCGCTGGTCGGCGACATCGTCATGCCGCTCGTCGGCATCCTGATCGGCGGCTTCGACTTCAAGGGCCTGGTGCTGCAGATCCGCGAGGCGAAGATCGCCTACGGCAGCTTCATCCAGAACTGCGTCGACTTCCTCATCATCTCGGCGTCGATCTTCCTCGCCGTGCAGCTGATCCACCATATCCGCCGCAAGCAGGAAGGCGAGCCGCCCGCGGCGCCGCCGCCGCGGCAGGAGCAGCTGCTGGAGGAAATCAGGGACCTGCTGAAGGCGAAGCAGTAGCGGGCGGCGCTACTTCTTGAAGTCCCCGGCGATGACGACCGAGAGGCGCGCCGGGTCGAGGTTGCGCCTCATCGCCGCGTTGACCTCGGCGGCGCTCAGCGCGGCGATCTTCTTCTCGAAGTCCCGGTCCCACTCGAAGGTGCGCTGGGCGAAGAGGTAGGCGCCCAGCCGGCTCGCCAGGGCGCGGTCCTGCGTGCGCTGCATGCGCCGCGCCTGGAGCAGCGCCTTCTTCCCGGCCTCGATCTCTTCGGCGCTGAAGCCCTCGCGCACCGCGCGCTCGAGCTCCTCCCGGATCGCGCGCTCGACGCGCTCGCGGTTCTGCGGCGCGAAGATCGACGACACCCGGAAGCTCGCCGCCTCGTCGAAGGCGCTCGACGTGAACGTGGTGTAAGTGCTGTACGAGAGGCCTTCCTTCTCGCGCACGCGCTCCGGCACGCGCGCCGTCGAGGAGCCGCCGAGGAGGTAGTTGGCGAGGATCATGGCCGGGAAATCCGGGTGGTCGTCGCGCATCCTCAGGTTGAGGCCGGCACGCAGCACCGCATTCGCCTTGTCGGGCGTGAGCGCCTGGTTCTCGAAGGCGGGACGCTCGAAATAGTGCGCCGGCACGCGCTCGAAAGGCCGCGGCGTGCGCCAGCTGCCGAAGAGCTCGTTCACGAGCGAGGCGATTTCCCGCGGGTCGAAATCGCCGACGGCGACGAAGTCCGCCCCGGTCGCCCCGTAGAGCTCGCGGTAGCAGGCCTGCGCGTCCTCGAGCGTGGCCTTCTGCAGCCACTGGATGCGCTCGTCCAGCGTCGGCGTGTAAAGCGGGTGGCCCACCGGGTAGTCGTGCAGGTGGCGGGAGAGGCGCACGCCGGCCACCGCCGCCGGGTCGCTGCGCTGGGATTCCGCGCCGGTGAGGGCGGCGCGCTTGAGCTCCTCGAACTCCGAGGGCGGGAAGGAGGGCTCCTCCAGGATCTCGGCGACCAGGCGCAGCGCCGCCGGCAGGTTCTCGCGGCGCACCTCGAGGCTCGCGCCGTCGCCGCTCACCGAGACCGACGCGTTCAGCTTCTCGAACGCGTCCTTGATCTCGGCGCGCGTATGCTTCGCGGTGCCGTGCATCAGCAGGCTGCCGGCGAAGCTGCAGGCGACCTCGCGGTTCATGAGGCTCTTCTCGTCGCCCCAGTGCAGCGCGAGGCTCGCGGTGACGCGCCCGCCGCGCGTCTTCTTCGGCAGCAGCGCCGCGTGGATGTCGTTGTCGAGCACGCGCCGCACCACCCGCGCCTCGATGTTGGCCGGGGTCGGGTCGAACGACTCGCCCAGGCGCATGGACTCGCCGCCCTTGTAGCCGGCGAGCGCGGCCTCGAAATCCGGCGTCGGCGGAATCTCGGCGCGGTCCACCGCATCGGTGGGCGTGAACATGCCGAGCACGCGGTTCGCGGGCTTCAGGTAGCGCTCGGCCGCGCGCTGCACGTCGGCGACGCCGACCTTCTTCAGGCGGTCGCGATAGAGGTAGAAGAGCCGCCAGTCGCCCACCGCGGCGAACTCCGAGAGCGAGCGCACCAGGGAAGCGGTGTCGAGCTGCGCCTTCTCGAAGTCGTTCAGCAGCGCGGTGCGCGCGCGCTCGACTTCCTCGGGCCGGATCGGATCGCGGCCGACGCCTTCGAGGACCTCGAGCAGCGCGTCCTTCGCCGCGTCGAGGTCGGCGTCCTTCGCGAGCGAGGCGCCGAAGTACGCGAAGCCCGGATCGTGCAGGCCGCGCTCGGCGCCCCAGACGGCGCTCGCGAGGCCCTTCTGCACCAGCGCGCGGTGCAGGCGGCCGGTGGGCACGTCGCCCAGCACGTTGGTCAGGACGTCCACCGCCGGATACTCGGGATGGCTCCCCGCGGGAACGCGGTAGAGCGCCTGGACGATCTGGCTGTCGCCGGCGCGGCGCAGGGTCACCGTGCGCTCCCCGTCCTGCGTCGGCTCCTGCGTGTAGAACTCCGGCAGCGCGCGGGCGGGCCTCGGGATTTCCGAGAAATATTTTCCGATCAGGGAAAGCGCTCTCGCCTCGTCGAAGTGGCCGGCGACGATGAGCACGGCGTTGTCGGGCTGGTACCACGTGCGGTAGAACGCCTGCAGCTTGCCGATCGGCACCTGCTCGATGTCCGAGCGCATGCCGATGACCGGGTTGCCGTAGTTGTGCCACGGGAAGGCGAGCTGCTGCATGCGCTGGAAAAGCACGCCGCCGGGATTGTTCTCGCCCATCTCGAACTCGTTGCGCACCACGGTCATCTCGCTGTCGAGGTCGCTCTTCCTCACGAAGGCGTGCACCATCCGGTCGGACTCCATGTCGAGCGCCCACTGCAGGTTGGCGTCGGTCGCGGCGAAGGTCTCGAAGTAGGTGGTGCGGTCGTTGGAGGTCGTGCCGTTCCAGCGCGCGCCGCGCTCGGTGAACTCCTGCTTGACGTTGGGGTGGCGCTTCGCGCCCTTGAACAGCATGTGCTCGAGCAGGTGCGCCATGCCTTTCTCGCCGTAGCCCTCCTGGCGCGAGCCGACGAGGTACACGATGTGCACCGTGATCGTGTCGGCGCCCGGGTCGGGCAGCGTCAGGATCTTGAGCCCGTTCTGCAGCCGGTATTCGGTCACGCCCTCGATCGACACGGCCTTGTGCGGCAGCTCGACGGCGCCGGCGCCGGCGGCGAAGGCGACGAGGAAGGCAAGGAGAAGGCTTTTCATGTCCCTATATTCTGAGCCACGCGAACAGCGAGCCACGCGAAAAAGTGCAGGGCGGCGAGGCCGGCGGCGATCGTGGCGACGGTCGATTTCCAGCGCCACGCCACCGCGACGGCGAGGGCTCCGGCCAGCAGCTTCTCGTTCCCCGGCGACAGGTATAGAGCGCCGTTCGAGAGGAAGAGTTCCGGCGCCCAGACGGCGGTGAGCACCGCCGCCGGGACGAAGCGCAGCGCCCGGCGCAGCAGCGGCGGCGTTCCGGCCTCGGGCGGCAGCAGGAAGAAGGAGGCGCGCAGCAGATAGGTCACCACCGCCATGCCGGTAAGGGCGAGCCAGAGGCTCACGACGCGCGCCGCTCCGCGACGAGGCCGGCCGCCATGCCGACTGCCGCCGCGGCGATGACGGAGAGCCGCAGCGGCAGCCCGTTGGCCGCGATGACGGTGACGCCGGCTGCGAGCGCCGCCGCCACCATGGCCCGGTCCCTGAGCAGCGGCACCGACATCGCGATGAAGGCGAGCGGGGCGGCGAACTCGAGGCGCCAGGAGGCCGGCACGCCTGCGCCGATCGCGACGCCGGCGAGCACCGAGAGCTGCCAGGCGACCCAGATCGGCAGCGCGGTGCCGAGATAGAACTCCTTCTTGTGCGGGTCGTCCGGATGGTCGGCGAAGCGCAGGATCGCCATCGCGTAGGCGTTGTCGGCCACGAGGTAGGCGAGCGCGAGCCGCCAGCGCAGCGGCAGCGCCGCGAAGTGCGGGCGCAGCGACGCGCTGTACATCATGAAGCGCAGGTTGATGAAGAGCGTGGTCAGCACCACGAGCAGCGCCGGCGTGCCGGAGGCGAGCAGCTGCGCCGACGCCACCATGGACGCGCCGGCGAACACCACGAGCGACATCAGCACGGCGGCGAGCGGCGGGATGCCGCTCGCCACCATCGCCACGCCGCAGATCACCCCGAAGGGCGCGACGCCGAGCAGCACGGGCAGCGCGGCCCGTGCGCCGGCGGCGAGCGCGGCGCGACTAGCGGGCGCTACTTCCCGGCGCCCCTTTGCTCACGCAGGCAGGCGCGCAGGTCGTCGCCCTGCTTGCCCTTGCAGGCCTCCATCGCCTGCTTGCGCGCGTCGGCGCGCGACTTGGCGTTCGCCTCGCACTGCGCCGGGTCCTTCGCGTTGGCGCACATCTGCTGGCGCATGCAGTCGCGCCGCTCCGCGCCCTTCTTGCCGTCGCAGGCCTGGTGCGCCTTCTTGAACGCTTCGCGCGCCTTCTCGCGGCGCTCCTCGCAGGCCTTCGGGTCCTTCGCCTTCGAGCAGTCGAAGCGGTGCATTTTCTCGCCCTTGCCGGAATCCTGCGCCGGCGCGGGCGCGCTTTGCTGCGCAAAAAGGGCCGTGCTCGCGGCGAAAAGCGCGGCGGCGGCTAGCGTTTTAAGCATGACTCGTCCTTTCGTTGAGGGAACGACAAGCATCAAAACGCCGCAGGGGTCCCTTCGCCGACAGGAAAGGTGTAACTGTTTGTTACCCCAGCTGCTTGAGCATCGTGCCGGCGTCCGACACCTCGAACTTGCCGGGGCCTTCGATATTCACCTGCTTCACGACGCCGTTGTCCACGAGCATGGAGAAGCGGTTCATGCGCGTGCCCATGCCGCGCGCGTTGAGGTCGAGCTCGAGGCCGAGCGCCTTCGTCCAGTTCGCGCTGCCGTCGGCGAGGAAGCGGATCTTGCCGAGCGCCTTCTGGTCGCGGCCCCAGTGGGCCATGACGAAGGCGTCGTTCACCGCGACGCACCACACTTCGTTCACGCCCTTTTTCTTCAGCTGCTCCATGTTCTGCACGTAGCCCGGGACGTGCTTCGCGGAGCAGGTGGGCGTATAGGCGCCGGGCAGGCCGAAGATCGCGATCTTCTTGCCCTTCGCCGCGTCGGCGACGTTCACTTCCTTCGGCGGCATGGCGCAGCTCGTCGCCGAGTCGAATTCGGTGGATTCCATCAGCTTGCCGTCGGGCAGCTTGTCGCCGGCCTTGATCGTCATGGAAAGCGCTCCTCGCGGGGGATTGGAAAAGGGGACGCCATGATACCGATTATGATAGCCGCGTGCGCCTGAAGACCGCTGCTGCCGCGCTCGTGGTTCCGGCTCTGCTCGCCGCGTGCGGCGGCAAGCGCGCGCTGACGCCGCCGGGCGCGCCGCCCGCGCTGCGCGTGGCGAAGAACGAAGTCGCGAGCGTCGAGGCTTTCGCGACCGGCACGCAGGCCTACGCGTGCGACGCGTCGGGGCGCTGGCGGGCCGGCGCGCCGGAGGCGGAGCTCACCGATCGCGAGGGCCGCACCATCGGCACGGTCGCGGCGGGGCCGACGTGGGAAGCGCGCGACGGCGGCAAGGTCACCGGCGCGCTCAAGGCCGCGGAGCCGGGCCGCACGCCGGCCGACCTCGACTGGGCGCTCTTCGCCGCTTCGTCGGCGCCGCGCCGCGGATCGTTCGGCGGCACCAGCAGCATCCAGCGTATGGACACGGTCGGCGGCAGCGCACCGCGCGCGTCGTGCAATCCCGGCGACGAAACGCGCGTCCCGTACAAGGCGACGTACTACTTTTATCGACGCGCGAAGTAGCGCGCGCTTGACATCCGACTCGCCTAAGGCGCGCGACAGGTTCGTCACGCGCGCTGTGTCAACGTAGCCGCCTCGGCGAAGTCCGCGCGGGTGGCGCAATCCTTGCTCGGCTTCCCCGTCAGCGCCATGAGACGAGCGACGCTCTACAGCAGCAGCGCACGCAACATTCCCCGCGAAGCGGCTGGTCCAGTAGTGGCTGCTCCTGTTACGCGCCGCGCGCGGATTGGCAGCTGGCTGCGCAGGCGCGAGCGCGCGCTCTACGCCGGCGGCGGCGCGCTGCTCGTGATGGGCGCCGTAGCGCTGCATGCCGTGCTCGCGCCTGCGCCGCAGACGATGACCGAGAAGCAGGTCCAGGCCGCCATCCGCAAGACACTCGACAACCGGCCGGCGACGGCGAGCACCGCCTACGAAGCGGTGCGCGGCGCGGTGGTGATGGTGCGCGGGCTCGGCACCGACGCCGCCGCAGGCGAGGTGCAGAAGTCGGTGGGCAGCGGCGTCGTCGTCGTCGACAGCGGCATCATCCTGACCAACCTCCACGTGATCGCTTCGGCCGACCGGCTCAAGGTCGTGTTCGCCGACGGCACGGAATCGGACGCCGAGGTCGTCGCGGTGCGCTCCGACCAGGACCTTGCGGTGCTCAAGGCGTACACGCTGCCCGACGACCTGCAGGCGGCGACGCTCGGCTCGGCGAGCGACCTGCAGCCCGGCGACGAGGTCGTGGCGGTCGGCTTTCCGTTCGGCATCGGCCCGTCGGTGTCTGCCGGCGTGGTGTCGGGCCTGAAGCGCGTGCATCGCCCGCCCGAAGGCGGCACGCCGCTCGAGAACCTCATCCAGTTCGACGCCGCGGCGAATCCCGGCAACTCCGGCGGGCCGCTGGTGAACGCGAAGGGCGAGGTGGTCGGCGTCGTTACCGGCATCCTCAACCCGACCGAGCAGCGCGTGTTCATCGGCATCGGCTTCGCGGTGCCCATAGAGACGGCGGCCGCGGCAGCCGGGCAGTCCCCCTTCTAGAGGTTCGGCATGAGCGTATCGCTTCCCGAGCGTGTCCTGTACGAGGTGAAGAAGATCGTCGTCGGGCAGGACCATTTCCTCGAGCGCGTGCTGGTCGCGATGCTCGCCCAAGGCCATCTTCTGGTCGAGGGGGTGCCCGGCCTTGCGAAGACCCTGACCGTCAAGACGCTGGCGCGCACCGTGCGCGGCAGCTTCCGCCGCATCCAGTTCACGCCCGACCTCGTGCCGGCGGACCTCGTCGGCACGCGCATCTACAGCCAGAAGACGGGCGAGTTCAGCACCTCGCTCGGCCCGGTGTTCACGAACCTGCTCCTCGCCGACGAGATCAACCGCGCGCCGGCCAAGGTGCAGAGCGCGCTGCTCGAGGTCATGCAGGAGCGCCAGGTGACCATCGCCGGCGAGACGCATCGCGTGCCCGAGCCGTTCCTGGTGATGGCGACGCAGAACCCGATCGAGACCGAAGGCACCTACCCGCTGCCCGAGGCGCAGGTGGACCGCTTCATGATGAAGGTGCTGGTGGGCTACCCGAGCGAGGAAGAGGAGTTCGTGATCGTGGACCGCGTCACCGGGCCGGCGCGCGAGGTGGCCGCGGTGGCGAGCACCGAGCAGCTGCAGCAGCTGCAGCGCGAGTGCCGCAGCGGCTACGTCGACCCGGCGTTGATGCAGTACGCGGTGCGCATCGTCGCGGCGACGCGCGAGCCCGCGCGCCATGAGCTGGGCGATCTCGGCAAGTACATCACCTTCGGCGCGAGCCCGCGCGCGTCGATCCACCTCATCGAGGCGGCGCGCGCGCTCGGCTTCCTGCGCGGCCGCGACTACGTGCTGCCGGAGGACGTGCTCGATGTCGCGCCCGACGTGCTGCGACACCGGCTCGTCCTCAGCTACGAGGCGCTGTCGGACGCGGTGAGCGCCGACGAGCTGATCGGGCGGATCCTGAAGCAGCTGCCGGCGCCGCAGCGGCCGCTCGAATCCGCGCGCGCGAGCCATGGCCGAGTCGCAGAGCCGGCCTGAGGCGCTGCTGCGCAGGCTCGAGTGGACCGTGATCCGGCGGCTCGACGGGCTGCTGCACGGCGACTACCGCACGCTTTTCCGCGGCTTCGGGCTCGACCTCGCCGACCTGCGCGAGTACCAGTACCACGACGACGTCCGGCGCATAGACTGGAACGTCACCGCCCGGCTGCAGAGCCCGTACGTGCGCGAATACAACGAGGAACGCGACGTGACGGCCTGGTTTCTCCTCGACTTCAGCGCCTCGGTGGACTTCGGCTCGCAGGCGCTGAAGAAGCGCGCGCTGTCGGTCGAGTTCGCGAGCGTGCTTGCGCGCCTGCTCACCCGCCACGGCAACCGCGTCGGCGCAATGTTCTACGGCGAGCGCGTGGACGCCGTTCTGCCGCCGCGCCCGGGGCGCCGGCAGGTCCTGCGCCTGATCGATGCCATGCAGCGCCGGCCGGAGCGCGGGCCCTCGAAGGAGACCGACCTGCGCGAGCTGCTGCGCGCTGCCGCGGACGCGGCCGGGCGGCGCTCGCTCGTGTTCGTCGTCTCCGATTTCATCAGCCGGCCCGGCTGGGAGCGCGAGCTCGCGCGGCTCGCCGCGCGGCACGAGGTGCTCGCGGTGCGCGTGCTGGACCCCCTCGAGCGCGAGCTGCCCGATCTCGGGCTGCTCGTCGTGCAGGACGCCGAGACCGGCGAGCAGATCTTCGTCGACACGCATGACGCCGGCTTCCGGCGCCGCTTCGCCGGGCTGGCCGCCGGGCGCGAGGCAGGGCTGCGTGCCGGGTTCCGCGACGCCGGGGTGGATGCGCTCGAGCTCTCGACCGGCGGCGACCTCGCGGACGCCCTGCTGCGCTTCGCCGACCTGCGCAAGCGCCGCGCGCGTGCTTCCCATCTTTCACCGTTGAGGGCGAGCGCATGACCTTCCTCTGGCCGCAGAACCTGTGGCTGCTCCTCGCGCTGCCGATCGTGGTCGCGGCGTACCTGTGGCTGCTCGCGCGCAGGAAGAAGACCGCGCTGCGCTATGCGGGGCTGTCGCTCGTCAAGGAGGCGATCGGGCCCGCGCAGCGCCTGCGCCGGCACGTGCCGCCGCTCCTTTTCCTCCTCGCGCTCGCCGCGATGCTGCTCGCGGTGGCGCGGCCCGCCGCGACGGTCACGCTGCCGTCGCAGCACGAGACGGTGGTGCTGGCGATGGACGTCTCCGGCAGCATGCGCGCCGAGGACGTGGAGCCCAACCGCCTCGCCGCCGCGCAGGCGGCGGCGCGCAGCTTCGTCAACGCGCAGCCCGGCGGCACGCGCATCGGCATCGTCGCGTTCGCCGGCGCCGCGCAGATCACGCAGCCGCCCACGGCCAGCCGCGACGACGTCCTCGCCGCGATCGACAGCCTGCAGCTGCAGCAGGCGACCGCCATCGGCAGCGGCATCCTGGTGTCCCTCAAGGCGCTCTTTCCCGACGCGCAGTTCGACCTGCAGAGCCCGCACGGCCGGCGCATGGCGTCGGCGGACGCCAGCGCCTCGACCGGCTCGTCGGCGTCCGGACGCCCCTCGCCGAAGCCCGTCGCGCCGGGCTCCTACAGCTCGGCCGCGATCATCCTGCTCACCGACGGCCAGTCCACCACCGGGCCGAACCCGATCGATGCGGCGCGCCTCGCCGCCGAGCGCGGCGTGCGCGTGTTCACCGTCGGCGTCGGCACCGCGAACGGCCAGATCGTGCGCGGCGAGGGCTGGTCGATGCGCGTGGGGCTCGACGAGGAGTCGCTCAAGACCATCGCCGACCTGACGCGCGGCGAATATTTCTACGCCGGCAACGCCCTCGACCTGAAGAAGATCTACCAGACGCTCAACTCGAAGCTGGTGCTGGAGAAGAAGGAGACCGAGATCACCGCGCTCTTCGCCGCGGCCGCGGCTGCGCTTGCGCTCGTCTCCGCGGTACTATCTTTGCTCTGGTTCAGCCGCATCCTCTGAAATTCCTCCCGGCCGCGGCGCTCGCCGTCGCGGTCGCCGCCGCAGTCCTCCTGTTGGCATCGGGGCAGGGCGTCCGGCACGACCTCTGGACGTACCAGACCGGGCTCGCGCTGATGCGCGCGATGAAGTGGGCCGGGCTCGCCGCCGCGGCGCTCGCCGTTGCCGCATTCCTTGCCGGACACAGGAAATCGATCGCCTTGCCTGCGCTCGCGCTCGTCGTCGGCCTTGCGGTGAGCGCGGTGCCCTTCGAGTTCGAGCGCCGCGCGCGCTCGGTCCCGCGCATCCACGACGTCACGACCGATCCGCGCAACCCGCCGCAATTTTCCGCGGTGTCGCCGCGCCCGGCGCCCTACGGCGGCGCGGAGGTCGCGGCGCTCCAGGGAAAAGGCTACCCGGACATCCGGCCGCTCGTGCTCGCGTCGCCGCCGCAAGTGGCTTTTGCGCGCGCCAAGGACGCTGCCGAAGGGATGGGGTGGGCGCTCGTCGCCGCCGACCCGGCCGAGGGTCGGCTGGAAGCGACCGCGCGCACCTTCTGGTTCGGCTTCAAGGACGACGTGGCGGTGCGCATCACCCCCGAGGGAACCGGCAGCAGGGTGGACGTGCGCTCGGTCTCGCGCGTGGGGCGCAGCGACCTCGGCACTAATGCACGGCGCATCCGCGAATACCTCGATAGAGTCCGCAACTACTAGGAGGCTCCATGAACCGACTCGCCTGCATCGCTCTGGGCGTTGCCCTCGCGGCGCCCGCCGCGGCGCAGCAGCCCGCAAGGCCGGCTGCGAAGCCCGAGGCTCAGAAGGCCGGGAAGAAGCCTGCCGCGCACAAGTCGCGCAGGCACGAGGACGCGCGCGCATGCCTCGAGCGCGGCTCGAACACCGAGATCATCAAGTGCGCAGAGGAGTACCTGTAGCGGCCGGCGGGCCGGCGCGGCCGTCGAGCGGGATGTAGAGATCGGCATCCGCCCGGCGCACGAGCAGCGACACCACGCCGTTCTGCGCGGCGGCGAGCAGGCGGTTGAACTCCTCCAGGCTGTGGATGCTGCTCCGGTTCACGGCGACGATGACGTCGCCCGGCAGGAGGCGCGAGCGCGTCGCGGCGCCGCGCACCTTCGTCACCATGACTCCATAGGCCACGCCGAGCGAGCGCAGCGTGGCTTCTGGCAGCTCGCGCACCTGGAGGCCGAGCGGGGTGGCGGGCTCATCCTGCGCCGCCTGCACCGCGATGGCCGCCTCGCGCGGCTCGCCCTGGCGCCATAGCTCGAGGGTCACGTGGCCGGCGCCCGCCGCCGCGGCGAGCGCGCCGGCGAGCTCCTGCTCGCTCGCGACGCCGATGCCGTTCACCGCGGTGATGAAGTCGCCGACCAGCGCGCCTGCGGAGGCCGCCGGCCCGTCGAGGTCCATGCCGATGATCGCCACGCCGCCGACGCCGTTACGCACCGCGACGCCGAGCATCTGCGACGGGTTGGCTCGCTGCGCCGTGGACTGCACCGCGGGCCGCGGCGCGGCGCTGCCGGTGCGCGGGCGCGCCGGAGGGTCCTGCGGCGCGCCGCAGGCCGCCGCCAGCAGCAGAAGCAGGGGGGCCGCGAAAAGCCGCGGAAACCGCAGGCCCGAGCGGCGCATGAGGAGGGAAGCATTCATGTAGCAAGCGCAGGCGCTGCAAGCTTCGGGCCCGGACCCGGAGCGCGGCTTGCTCCGCGGGAGCCATGGCAATTTCCCGGCAGGACTTTCCACTGAGGAGATGAAATGGCATCCGTACTGAGCGAAAACCCGTTTGTCGAAAGGCGCGCCGGAGAGCGCCGGCGCATCGCCTATCCGCCGCTCGCCCGCGTTCCGGCCGACGGCATGCGCGTCTCGTGGGGCGGCATCTGGGGCGGCGTGCTCGTCGCGATGGGCCTGCTCGCGCTCCTGAGCGCGCTCGGGGTCGCGGTCGGCGCCTCCGCCTTCATGCACGGCGGCGCGCAGGACGCGGACAAGCTGATCACCGGCGCCGGAATCTGGGCGGCGGCCTCGCTTCTCGTCTCGCTTTTCATCGGCGGCATGGTGTCCACGCGCATCGGCGCGGTGTTCGACCGCACCACCGGGTTCTTCGAGGGCGCGCTCGTCTGGGTGATGAGCCTGCTGCTCGTGATCCCGCTCGCCGGCAGCGGCCTCGGCTTCATGGACGGGATGAGCTTCGAGATGCCCGACACGCCGACGGCGGCCTGGATGGGCTTCGCCGCGCTCGTCATCTCGCTCCTCGCCGCGGTCCTCGGCGCGCTCGCCGGCCGGCGTCAGCCGGCTTCGATCGGAACGTAGACCGAGCCCTCGCCGCGGCGCACGAGGAGGGCGAGCTTCTCGCCCTTCCTGCGCTGCGCGACCAGGCGGTTGAATTCCTCGACGCTGCGGAAGTGCTGCTGGTTGACGGCGAGGATCACGTCGCCCGGCTGCAGGCGGCTCTGCGCGGCGGAGCCGCCGGTGACGTCCTCGACCACGAGCCCGTAGTCGATGCCGAGCTGCTTGAGCGCCTCCGGCGGCAGCTCGGAAACCGCGAGCCCCAGCCGGTTGTCGCTGGAGGCGGAGGGCTTCTGCGCCGGCTCGCGCGCGGCGGTCTTCGCCTCGTCCGGAAACTCGCCCACGGTGGCGACGGCCGCCTCGCGCCGGCCGTTGCGCCAGAGCTCGAGCTTCGCCTGCTGCCCGGGCTTCGTGCCCGCGACGAGCCGCGGCAGCTCGTTCGGATCGTCGATCTTCCGGCCGTTGTACGAGAGGATCACGTCGCCGACCCTGATCCCCGCCTTGTCCGCCGGGCTGCCGTGCTCGACCGCGGTCACCACCGCGCCGGTCGCGGAATCGAGCTTAAAGGACTCGGCGAGCTCCTGCGTCACCGGCTGGATGCCGATGCCGAGCCGCCCGCGCGTCACCTTGCCGTGCGCCTGGAGCTGCTTCGCGACCTCGAGCGCCATCTCGATCGGGATGGCGAACGACACGCCCATGTAGCCGCCGGTGCGGCTGTAGATCTGCGAATTGATGCCGACCACCTCGCCCTTCAGGTTGATGAGCGGGCCGCCCGAGTTCCCGGGGTTCACCGCGACGTCGGTCTGGATGAACGGGACGTAGGTCTCCTCGGGCAGGGCGCGGCCGGTGGCGCTGACGATCCCGGCGGTGATCGTGTTCGAGAAGCCGAAGGGCGAGCCGATCGCGGCCACCCATTGCCCGGGCTCGAGCTGCGCCGAGTTGCCGAGGCGCGCGGTGGGCAGCCCGGAAGCGTCGATCTTGATGAGCGCGACGTCGGTGCGCTTGTCGACCCCGATCACCTTCGCCTTGAACTCGCGCTTCGCGTCGGAGAGGCGCACGGTGACGTCGTCGAAGTCGGCGACCACGTGCGCGTTGGTGAGGATGTAGCCGTCCGCGCTGATGATGAAGCCCGAGCCCAGGCCGCCGCGCGGCTCCTGGCCGCCCGGGCCGCCGGGCGTATCGGGCAGGAAGCGGCGGAAGAACTCCTCCATCGGGTCGTTCTCCTCGCTCTCCGCGCGCCGCGAGCGCGTCGCCTTGCTCGTGGTGATCACGTTCACCACCGCCGGGCCTTCCGCCTTCATGAGCGGCGTGAAGTCGGGGAGCGAGGCGAACTGCGCCGCCGGGGCAGGGGGCTGGCTGCTTCCGGCGGATGCGGAGGCGTCGGCCGACGTGGTCCAGGTCTGCATCGGGGCCGCGGGCCTCTGCGCTTCGGGCTGCGGCGCCGGCTTGCACGCGCTGAGCGCGCCGGCGACGAGCAGGGCGAGCGCGCTTTTCCTCAAGTTCGGGGCCATGGCGCCCCGGGGTCGCAATCTCCGTGCCTATGTCGCCGACACGAGCCAGGCGATCGCCGCCGCGATCAGCGCCGCGCCCGCCAGCATGCGCGCGCCCAGGCGCTCTTCGCGCAGCACCGCCGCGCCGAGCAGCGCGGTGATGATCGGGTAGCCGGCGACGATCGGCGCGACTTGCGAGACCGGCGCGCGCGCGAGCGCGGCGTACATCACCAGCACGGCGGCGCCGTTCAGGACGCCGGTCGCGACGAACCACAGGATGGCGGCGCGCGGCGGGCGGACGGCCTTCGGGCGCAGCGCGAGCACCGTGCCCGAGGAGACGGCGTAGCCGATCAGGCTCGCGGCGAACGGGCTCGGCCAGAGGGCGAGCGCCGCCTTGGCGAGCGCCTGGGCGGCGCCGCGCACGCAGGCACCGGCCACGGGGATCCAGAGCGCGGAGGGCGGGAAGGCGGCGCGCCCGCGCCACGAAAGAAGCGCCACGCCGAGGACCACGCCGCACGTCGCGGCGAGCGCGCGCCCCGGGATGCGCTCGCCCAGGAGCGCCGCCGCCGCCGCGAGGGCGAAGAGCGGCGCGGTGCTCGAGACGCTGCCCGTGACGGACGGCCCCAGCCGGTCGTTCGAGCGGAAGGTGAGCACGGTGACGAGCGCGGGGAAGAACACGCCCACGAGCGCGAAGAGCGCGGCCGCCGCCGGATCGAAACGCTCGAGGCTGAGCGCAAAGGGAGCGGCGAGCAGGAAGAGCACCGTCGCCGTCGGGATGCTGAGCGCGGCGCCGGTGCGCGCGTCCACCGAGCGCAAGCCGATCTTCGCCGTGACGAGCGCCGTGCCGAAGCAGAGCGCGCTCGCGCAGGAGAGCGCCGTTGCGCCCTGGGAGGCGAGCGCCGCCCCCATCAGGCCTGGCCGAGCGCTACCGCGCGGCCGCGGGCGACGTCGATGCCGCGCAGCAGCGCGAGCCCGGCGACGAAATAGAGCCCGGTGGCGAAGATCGCGAGGCGATGGTTGCCGGAGAATGCCCAGGTCACCGCGCCGTAGGTAAGCGGGCCGAAGATGGAGGCCGCCTTCACCGAGAGGCCCCAGAGGCCGAAGAACTCGGCGAGCCGCGCCGGCGGCGCGAGGTAGCCGACGAGCGCGCGCCCGGCCGCCTGCGACGAGCCCATGCACAGCCCCGCCAGGTTCGCCGCGATCCAGAACGAAACGCTGGAATGGGAAGAGCCGGCGATCGCGACCATGACGATCCAGCCGACGAGAGTCAGCGCGATCGCGCGCACGTGGCCGATCGCATCCTGCAGGTAGCCGAAGGCGAAGGCGCCCACCGCGGCCGTGACGTTCACCACGAGGATCAGGATGATCGTCTGCTGCGTGGTGAACTTCATCGCCTGCTCGGCGTAGATCGCGGCGAGCGCGACGACCGCCTGGATGCCGGCCTGGTAGAACACCAGGCAAAGCAGCACCCGGCGCAGATCGCGGTATTCGCGCGCATGGCGCAGCGTATCGAGCACCCGCGCCCACGGGTTCTCCAGCCGGGCCTGCGGCACGGCCCTCTCCCGCAGGAACACGAAGGTCGGCACCGCGGCAAGCGCGAACAGCGCCGCGGTGATCAGCATGGTGGCCGGCACCGCGTCCGCGGCGCCCGCGCTCGCGTGCGACAGGTAGAAGAGGCAGGCGCCGAGCGAGACCAGGCCGCCGACGTAGCCGAAGCTCCAGCCCCAGCCGGAGACGCGGCCCATCGCCTCGGAGTCGGCGAGCTCCGGAAGGAAGGCGGCGATCACGTTCTCGCCGACGCCGTAGAAGTAGTTGGACAGAATGATCAACGCGAGCGAAAGCCCGATCGCTCCCGGGCCGGCGAGCGAGAGAAGCGCCGTGAAGAGCACGCAGCCCGCCGTGGAGGCGAGGAGCAGCTTCTTCTTCGCCGCGTGCGCATCGGCCCACGCGCCGACGAGGGGGCCGGTGACGAGGATCGCGGCATAGGACACCGAGAGCGCGCCGGTCCAGGCGAAGGTCGCCCACTGCGCGTTGCGGCACACGACGCTGACGAAGTAGGCGCTGAACACCGCGGTGATGACGACGGTGGTGTAGCCCGAGTTCGCGAAGTCGTACATGCTCCAGGCCCAGACTTCACGCACTTTGACTTCCCGGTTGAGGGCAGATGCCACGCGGGCATTCTAGGCTTTCCGGTATAGTGCCCCTCGGGATGCAACAAGCCGTAAGAACCGAGCAGGAACGCCGGCTCAACCTTGCCGAGATCCTCGACTGGCTCGTCGCCGACGGCCTCGTCGCCAAGGACGTCGCCGAGACGCTGAAGAAGGAGCGCCGCTACTACCGCGGCGCGCTGCATCCGCTGGTCATCGTCGCCGACCAGAAATGGAAAAGCCCGCAGCCGCCGAACAAGCTGCTCGGCCTGGAGACCCTCGCCGAGTGGCTGGCGAAGCGCGTCAACATGGACTACGCGCACATCGACCCGCTGAAGATCGACTTCACCGCGGTGACCGAGGTGATGTCCTCGACCTACGCGACGCGGTTCCACATCCTGCCGATTGCGGTGAACTCCAAGGAAGCGACGATCGCGACCAGCGAGCCCTACGTGCGCGACTGGGAGAAGGAGCTCGCGCCGATCATCAAGCGCGACATCCGCCGCGTCATCGCCAACCCGCAGGACATCGAGCGCTACCAGGTCGAGTTCTACAACCTGGCGAAGTCGGTGAAGACCGCCAACAAGCAGGCCGGCGGCGCCTCGAGCCTCTCCAACTTCGAGCAGCTGGTCGAGCTCGGCAAGGAGAACAAGCAGTTCGACGCGAACGACGCGCACATCGTGCGCATCGTCGACTGGCTGTGGCAGTACGCCTTCGAGCAGCGCGCGAGCGACATCCACGTCGAGCCGCGGCGCGAGCAGGGCATCGTGCGCTTCCGCATCGACGGCGTGCTGCACCAGGTCTACCAGATCCCGGCGGCGGTGCTGAACGGCATGACGAGCCGCATCAAGATCCTCGGCCGCATGGACGTGGTCGAGAAGCGCCGCCCGCAGGACGGCCGCATCAAGACGCGCACCGCGGACGGCGAGGAGATCGAGCTGCGCCTGTCGACGCTGCCGACCGCGTTCGGCGAGAAGCTGGTCATGCGCATCTTCGATCCCGAAGTGCTGGTGCGCGACTTCCGCGAGCTCGGCTTCTCCGACGACGACAAGAAGCGCTGGGACGCGATGACGCAGAAGCCGAACGGCATCGTGCTGGTCACCGGCCCGACCGGCTCGGGCAAGACCACCACGCTCTACTCGACGCTGAAGACGCTCGCCACCCCCGACGTCAACGTCTGCACCATCGAGGACCCGATCGAGATGGTCGAGCCGGCGTTCAACCAGATGCAGGTGCAGCACCAGCTCGAGCTCGGCTTCGCCGAGGGCGTGCGCGCGCTGATGCGCCAGGACCCCGACATCATCATGGTGGGCGAGATCCGCGACCTCGAGACCGCCGAGATGGCGGTGCAGTCCGCGCTCACCGGCCACCTCGTGCTCTCGACCCTGCACACGAACGATGCGCCGAGCGCGGTGACGCGCCTGCTCGAGCTCGGCGTGCCGTCCTATCTGCTGAACGCCACCCTGAACGGCATCATGGCGCAGCGCCTGGTGCGCACGCTCTGCCCGCACTGCAAGCAGACCATCGAGTTCAACCGCGCCGAGGACCACGAGTCCTGGGACGCGCTCGTCGCGCCCTGGAAGTCGAACCGGCCGGGCAAGATCTACCGCCCGGTCGGCTGCCTCGAGTGCCGCATGACCGGCTACATGGGCCGGGTCGGGATCTACGAGACGCTGCTCTACACCTCGCCGATCAAGGTGCTGGTGAGCGCGCAGGCCGACATCGCCGCGATCCGCGAGCAGTCCTTCAAGGAGGGCATGAAGCCGCTGCGCATCAGCGGCGCGCTCAAGGTCGGCGCCGGCCTCACCACGATCGACGAAGTGCTGAAGGTCGCGCCCCCGGTGCGCGACGCCGCGGTGCGCTAGCGGCGTGGTCGACGCGCTCGTTCTCGCCGCGATCGCGGGCGCCATCGTGTACCTGGTGATGGACCTCGCCTCGCGGCGCGACTACTTCCGGCTGAAGAAGACCGAGGAAAGCGAGCGGCGCTTCCGCGACCTGACCGAGCTTTCCGCCGACTGGTTCTGGGAGACCGACGCCGAGCACCGCATCACCTGGCTCTCGGGCGGCGCCGGCGTCGCCACCCTCTTCGGGCCGACGGCGACCTACGGCAAGCGCTTCTGGGAGATCCCGCGCATCGAGGTCGACCCGCAGGCGCTCGAGCGCCACCTCGGCCGCCTGAAGGGCCAGCTGCCGTTCTTCGACCTGGAGATCTCGCGCGTCGACGAGCGCGGCGCGCGCCAGATCCACATCATCTCCGGGCAGTGCCGGCGCGACGCGCGCGCGCGCGTGCTCGGCTACCGCGGCGTCGGGCGCGACGTCACCGAGCAGCGCCGCGCCGAGGCGGCGCTCGCCGAGGCGAAGGGGCGCCTGGAGCTCGCCCTCGACGGCGCCAACCTCGCCGAGTGGCACTTCGAGCTCGACACCGACATGCTCTACGCCGGCGACGGCTGGGCGCGCTTCCTCGGGCACGAGCGCTCGCCCGAGCTCACGCGCAGCGCCGACGTCGCGAGCCAGATCCATCCCGACGACCGCGCGCCGCTGCGCGAGGCGCTCGTGCGGGCGCTGAAGAACGAGGCGCCGGAGTTCGACGCCGAGTTCCGCTTCGCGCACCGCACCGGCGAGTGGACCTGGCTGCACGCGCGCGGCCGCGTCACCGAGCGCGCCGGCGACGGGCGCGCCCGGCGCATGAGCGGCGTGGTCGCGGACATCGGCGAGCGCAAGCGCGCCGAGCGCACGGCGGCCGAGCGCGAGCAGCGCTTCGCCGACGTGGTCGAGGCGTCCGGAGAATTCGTCTGGGAGACCGACGCCGCCTGGCGCTACACCTACCTCTCGGAGCGCGCCGAGAGCGTGCTCGGCTATGCGCGCGCCGAGATGCTCGGCCGCCGGCCGCAGGACTTCATGCCGCTCGCCGACGCCCGCGAGCTCGAGGGCTGGTTCGCCGGCCAGGCGCGCGATCCCAAGCCCTTCCGCGAGCTCGAGCAGCGCTCGCTCACCAAGGGCGGCAGCGCCATTTGGCTCGCGGTGAGCGGCCTGCCGGTGCGCGGCGCGCGCGGCGAGCTCAAGGGCTTCCGCGGCACCGGCGCCGACGTGACGGCGCGCAAGAGCGCCGAGGCGCGCGCCGAGTACCTGGCGACGCGCGACGCGCTCACCGGGCTGCCGAACCGCTGGCTGCTCACCGACCGGGCGGGGCAGGCGGTCCTCAACGCGGCGCGCACGCGCGGCCAGCTCGCGCTGCTGTGCTTCGACCTCGATCGCTTCAAGCTCGTGAACGAGTCGCTCAGCCATAGCGCGGGCGACGCGCTGCTGCGCGCGGTGGCGGAGCGGCTGCAGGGCCTGCTGAACGACGACACGCTCGCGCGCGTGAGCGGGGACGAGTTCGTGCTGCTGCACCCGATCCGCACGGTCGAGGACGCGGCGGTCCTCGCGCAGCGCATCCTCGACGTGCTGGCGCGCCCCTTCGAGCTCGACGGCAAGCCGCTCGGCGTGGGCGCCTCGATCGGCATCAGCATCTACCCGAACGACGGGCGCGACTTCGCCGAGCTCCTGAAGAACGCCGACGCCGCCATGTTCCACGCCAAGGAAAGCGGCCGCGGTACCTTCCGCTTCTTCTCGCCCGCGCTGCACGCGCGCGCGGTCGAGCGCCTGCAGCTCGAAAACGACCTGCGCAGCGCGCTCGCGCGGAGCGAGCTGCTCATGCACTGGCAGCCGGTGTTCCGCGGCCGGGTGGGTGCCGGGCGCGTCGTTGGCGCCGAGGCCCTGGTGCGCTGGCAGCATCCCGAGCGCGGGCTGCTGCTGCCGGAGGATTTCGTGCCCCTCGCCGAGGAGAGCGGCCTGATCCGCGCGGTGGGCGAATGGACGCTCGAGCGCACGCTCTCGCAGGCCGGCGCCTGGCAGCGCGCGCTGCCGGCGAAGCTCTGGTTCGCGGTGAACGTGTCGTCGGCCGAGCTCGCGCAGGGCGACGCGTACTTCGAGCGCGTGCGCGACGCCCTCGCGGCGAACGGCCTGGACGGGGCGCAGCTCGAGCTCGAGGTGACCGAGCGCACCCTCATGACCCACTTCTCCGAGAGCGCCGGCACGCTGCGGCGCATCGGCGAGCTCGGCGTGCGCTTCGCCATCGACGACTTCGGCACCGGCTACTCGAGCCTCGCCTACCTGCGCATGCTGCCGATCGCCAAGCTGAAGATCGACCGCTCGTTCCTGCGCGAGCTCGACACGCACCACGCCGACGCCGCGATCGTGCGCGCCATCACCGCGATGGCGAAGACGCTCGGCATCTCGGTCGCCGCCGAAGGGGTCGAGACGGAAGCGCAGCTGCGCCGCCTGCTCGAGCTCGGCTGCGAGGAGTGGCAGGGGCATCTCTTCAGCCAGCCGCTCGACTCGGCGTCGTTCCAGAGGCTGTTCGAGAAAGGGGAGGAGGCCCTGCGCGCATGAAGCTCCTGATTCCGCAGCTCAAGCCGTTCTACGACGCGGTCGAGCCGCTGTCCTACGTGCTGGTGCGCCTCACCGCCGGCCTCATGATCATCCCGCACGGCTGGCCGAAGCTCATGGCGGGCCTCGGCCCCACCGCGGCGAATGCGCTCGCCAAGCGCGGCATCGAGCCCGCCGAGCCGCTCGCCGTGGTGCTCATCCTGCTCGAGACGCTGGGCGGCCTGTGCGTCGCGCTCGGCCTCTTCACGCGCTTCTTCGCGCTCGGCATCGCCATCGAGATGGCGGTCATCGCGCACGTGTACTGGCCCAAGTTCGGCTGGACCGGCCCGGGCTACGAGTACGCGCTGATGTGGTGCCTCGTCATGATCGCCATCGCGCTGCGCGGCGGCGGGCCGTGGTCGCTCGATCGCGCCATCGGCCGCGAGCTTTGAACGCCGTCGCTCTTATCGTCCTCGCCGCGCTCGCCGTCGGCGGCTACCGTTACTACGAAAAGCACAAGACGCAGGCCGCGGCCGCCGAGCAGGCCACGGCGTCGGCGAGCGCCGACGGCTTCATGGCGGTGCCGCCGATCCAGGGCGACACCGGCGCCGTGCTGGTCGTGGCGCAGGAGAACTGCAGCCGCGAAGAGGCGCGGCGGGCGGACCAGCTCGCGCAGGAGCTCGCGCGCAACGGCGTGAAGGTGCGCCGTACCCACTCGATCCAGTTCAACGACGTCCCGATGGATGACCGCGCCATGATCGGCCGGCTCAACGGCCTCATGAACGGTACGCTGCCGGTCGTCTTCGTGAACGGGCGCGGCAAGTCCAACCCGACGCTGGCCGAAGTGCTCGCCGAGTACAAAGTGCTCGCCGAATACAAGGGCAAGTAAGCGGCCGGGGGCGATGCTCGCCAACCCCGAAGCCGAAGCGTTCTTTCAAAGCCGCTCCGCGCGGGACGAGGTCGGGAGCGCGCTGATCGAGTCCCTGAAGAAGTGCGGCGAGTACGACGTGCGCGGCGACCTGCGGACCTGCAGGTCCCCCTATGCGGTCACGGCAGGCGATCGCGCTCGCCACCGGAGGCGTCGAGGCGCCGATCGGGCCTGAATGGGTGCGCATCGAGCTTTTCCGGCCCCACTGGCCGAAGCCCGATCTCGCGCACTGGGCGCTGCGCGCCTATGACTTCGCGCGCACGGGGAAGTGAGGCGGCTACCGGCCTTTCCAGGCGGGCTTGCGCTTGTTGAGGAAGGCTTCCATGCCTTCCTTGAAGTCCTGGCTCATGTAGCACATCAGCACGAGGTCGTTGCCCTCGCCGTGCGGGATCTCCGGGCGCAGGCGGCGCACGGCTTCCTTGGTGGCCTGCAGCGTGAGCGGCGCCATCCCGGCGACCTCGCGCACGAGCTCCTCGGCGCGCTTCATGAGCGCGGCCTGGTCGTCGTGCAGCTCGCTGACCAGGCCGGAGGCAAGCGCCTCGTCGGCCTCGACCAGGCGCGCGCGGAACACCACGTCCTTCACCTTCGCCGCGCCGAGCAGGTAGACGAGGCGCGAGTAGTTGCTCATCGAGAGGCAGTTGCCGAGCGTGCGCGCCACCGGGAAGCCCCACTTGATGGCGCGCGAGGCGATGCGCAGGTCGCAGCAGTTCGCGATCCCCGCGCCGCCGCCGGTGCAGGCGCCGTGGATCGCGGCGATGGTCGGCACGCGGCAGCGCTCGATCGCGTTCATCACGCGGTCGATGCGCTCCTCGTAGGCGAGCGCATCCTCCTCCTTGTCGAAGGCGCGGAACTGCGAGATGTCGGTGCCCGCGGCGAACGCCTTGTCGCCGCCGCCGGTCATCAGGATCGCGCGGATCGAGCGGTCCTGGTTGGCGTCCTCGCAGATCTTCGCGAGGCCGTCGTACATCGCGAAGGTGAGTGCGTTCCTCGCCTGCGGGCGGTTGAAGGTCACGTACGCGACGCCGTCGCGCACCTCGTGCAGCAGCTCGGTCATTGGCTCGGCCCCCCGAAAACGCCGATTATTGTTTACTTGGCGCGTTCTGGTCGAGCGCCATCAGCCGGCGTGCCGGCCGGGCGCGTCGCGCAAGCTCAACGCCGGGCTCCGAGCAGCAGGTGCGACAGGAGCCACGAGATCAGGCTGTACACGATGGCGCCGAACACGCCCGGCCAGAAGCCCATGACGACGAAGCCTTTCACGAAGCTCCCGACCCACCAGAAGAGCAGGCCGTTGATGACGAAGATGAAGAGCCCGAGCGTGAGAAGCGTGGCGGGAAGCGTGAGGAGGATGAGCAGCGGCCGGATGACCGCGTTCACCAGGCCGAGGACCAGCGCGGCGAGCAGCGCCGCCCCGAGGCTCGACACCGCGACGGTCGGCATCAGGTAGGCGACGGCGACCAGCGAGACCGTGTTGATCAGCCAGACGGCGAGCAGCCGCAGCTCAGGTCCTCATCTCGTGATAGGGCGCGACGCCCGAGTGCGTGCCCAGGCGTCCCGCGACGCGCAGCGCCTCGAGGCTGTAGAGCCGGCTGTTGCACAGCTCGAGCGCGTTCAGGATCTGCAGCGTGAGGAACACCGCCCCCGACATCGAATCGCGCCGCCAGCGCCCGTGCTCGGCGCTCGAGAAGAGCTCGGCGCAGTACTCGGACACGACGTGGAGCTTGGCGCGGCAATAGTCGTCCTCGATGGCGTCGGACGCCTCCTGGCACAGCGCGACCACCCTGCGCAGCGCGCGCCAGTCGGGGCCGCTGCCGGAATGGCGCCGCACCAGGTCCTGCAGCGCCGCGAGGTGCGTCCGTACCCTGCCGATGTTCGCGTCCATGTGGTTCCTCCGCGGCACGATTCTCACGCCGCGCGGCCGGCACCGCAGCCGTTGCTTCCAGAACGCGTTGTCGCTGCGGAACTACAGGGCCGTTATTCCCACAGGCCCTCGGGCAGGGGCAGCCCCGCGTAGTCCTTCTGCGTGAGCGGCCCGTCGGGCCGCACGCCGAGCTCCTCCAGCACCACCTGGATCTGGCGCGCATGCTGGGCCGAGTGCCAGGTGCAGCGCTCGAGGACGTGGTGCAGCGGCTGGACCCCGTAGTAGGTCTTCACGGTCCCGCCGCAGGACTTGTCCTTCACGCCGGCCCACCAGCGCTCCACCCGCGCGGTGATGCCGGCGCCGAAGGCGGCGATGTCCGCGGGCGTCTTCACGCTCGCCGGAGGCGGCGCGTTGTAGATGGTCGGCAGGTGCTCGAAGCCTTCCTCGACGAGCTTCACGAACGACTCGGGCACCTGGTACACGTGGCAGGCGAGGTCGCGGATGCTGCGGTCGCGGCCCTCGGTCGCGCGCCGCTGCAGCTGGTCGGCCGGGATCTGGCGCGCATGGCGCTGCGCCGCGCGCAGCACGTTCAGCCAGCGCTCGACCAGCACCGGCGCCGGCAGGCGCTCGAACACCACCGACTTGCCGAGGAACTTCGAGACGTCGGCGAGTTCCTGCGCGAACACGTACTCGCTGCCGCGCGAGACCACCGGCACGGTGCGCACGCCCATCTCGAGCAGCTCGTTCATCGCCTCGGGCCGCGCCGAGACGTTGACCGACTCGTACTCGACGCCGAGCTTGGTGAGGAACTCCTTCACGCGCACGCAGCTCGAGCAGCCGGGGCGCCAGAACACCTTGAGCGGTTGGGTTTGCGGAGTCATGGATTGAGCTTGAAGAGCGGGCCGAAGCAGGCCTCGGAGGTCTCGTCGCTGCAGACGATCATCTGCGTGCGCCCGGGAAGGAAGAGGACGTAGGAGGTGATCGGCTTGCCGGTCGGGTCCTCCGTCTTGCCGCTGCAGTCCTTGCCGGCGTAGTACTTCGTCGCCGTCATCACCAGGCGCTTGCGCCCGGCGGGACCGGGCTTCGACGAGAGCGCATAGCGATTCTCGGTGCGCTCCGCGCCGCTGATCACGTACGCCGTGCCGTCGGGGCGGAAGTCGAATACCTCGGTGCAGCGGTTCTCGCCGCCCGTCCAGCTCCAGGTTCCGACGAGCGGCGTGTTGTCGACCGCGTCCTGCGCGAGCGCAGCCGCGGGCGCGAGCGCGAGGAGGACGAGCAGGCGTTTCATAGGCGAAACCATATCAGGGGAACCGCGCCCGCGATAGCGGCTCCAAGGCTTTCATGACAACTCGACGCAAGCTTCCGCTGTTCCTTGCGCTGGGCGCGCTCGCTGCCGGCGTAGCGGCAATGATCGTGCGCAGCCAGACGCGGCGCGCCGAGCGCCTGAATCCGCCGGCGGGGCGCTTCGTCCACGTCGACGGCGTGCGCCTGCACTACGTCGAGCGCGGGCAGGGGCAGGCGGTCGTGCTCCTGCACGGCAACGGCACGATGGCGCAGGACTTCGACCTGAGCGGCGTGCTCGACCTCGCCGCCGCGCACTACCGCGTGCTCGCCTTCGACCGCCCGGGCTACGGCTACAGCACGCGTCCGCGCGGGCGCATCTGGACGCCTGCGGCGCAGGCGGCGCTCTTCGCCAAGGCGTTCCGCCGGCTCGGCCTCGAGCGTCCGGTCGTCGTCGGCCATTCGTGGGGCTCGCTCGTCGCCCTCGCGCTCGGGCTGCAGCACGCCGCGGAGATCCGCAGCCTCGTCCTGCTCTCCGGCTACTACTTTCCGACGGTGCGGCTCGACGTCCCGCTTCTTTCGCCGCCGGCGATCCCGCTCGTCGGCGGCCTGCTGCGCTACACCGTCTCGCCGCTCCTCGGGCGCGCGCTCTGGCCCGCATTCATGCGCCGGCTCTTCGGCCCCGGCCCGGTGCCGCGGCGCTTCCTGCAGTTTCCGAAGTGGATGTCGTTGCGGCCCTCGCAGATCAAGGCCGCCGCCGCCGAGTCGGCGCTCATGGTGCCGGCCGCTGCGGCGCTGAAGAGCCACTATGCCGAGCTGCGCACGCCCGCGGTGATCCTCGCCGGGGCGGAAGACCGCTACGTGAGCCCCGAGCAGTCCATGCGGCTGCACAAGGCGATCCCGGCGAGCGACCTGCGCCTCGTCTCGGGCATGGGGCACATGGTGCACCACTTCGCGCCGCGCAAGATCGTCGCGGCGATCGACGCCGCGGCGCGCGCCTGATCACTTCACGAGCGGAACGTAGTCGTATTCGCCGATGCCCTGCAGCACCAGGAACGTCGCCGAGCGCTCGCTGGCATTCGTGACGAGGTGCGGGCGCCCGGCGCGCATCGCATAGGTCTCGCCCGGGCGCAGGCGGATCTCTTCCTTCGGGTCCTGCGCGAAGAGCCGCAGCTCGCCCTCCAGCACGTAGAACGTATCCACCACGTTCGTGTGGTAGTGCCAGGGCACTTTCTGCGTCTTGGAGATCGTGAGCTCCGTGATGCGGAACCCCGGCCGCGCCGCGTGCTGCGCGCGGCGCTCCACCTCGTACAGGTGGCTCGCGTCCTTAACTGCCTCCATGGTGCGCCTCCGTTCCGGAATCGAGGCGACGCACGCCGGCCGGCGTCGCGATGTGTGCCACGAGCCGCGGCTGCGGCGCGGGCGAGACCTTGAAGGGGCCGTCGAAGCCGATGCCTTCGAGCATCTCGTGGATGCGCTGCGCCTGCGGGTGAAAGCCCTCGAGCCACAGCAGCGAGCAGCCCGAATCCGGCATCGTCGCCGCGGGGTGCACGCCGGGCGGCCACTGCAGGAGCGTCGGCGCGATGCCGTCCATCGGCATGCTGCCGTCCGGCGTGACCGTGATCGTCCACTGCAGGCTGCCCCGGGTCATGCGCTCGGGCGCGCCGATCCAGCCGCACGCCGCGATGTCGTCCGTGCGCGCAGCCCAGCTGCGCAGGCCGATCCGGGCGTCGCGGTCGAGGGCGAACCAGCGCGCGCGGCCGGGGCTCGGCGCCGCGGGATCGATGGCGATCACCTCCAGATAGAGCTTTTCGCCGAGGCGCAGCAGGCGGTTGTGCGTGCCCATGCGCTCGTGCCGGCCGCCCGGGCCGGGCTCCGCGCCGAGCCGCTCGCGCACCCAGGCGACGCCTTCCTCCAGGGTGGGCGCGGCGACCGCGAGATGATCGATGGACGCGCGCGGCATCGGGCCCGCTACAGGGGGATGGCGAGGAGCGTGTCGAAGCGCCGCGAGTCGCACACCACGACGCGCTCCTCGTAGAGCGGCTGCTCGCCGAGCGCGATGGTGTCGAGGTAGCGCCCGCTCGCGAAGAGCATCGTCTCGCCGGACTGCATGATGCGCAAGACCAGGAAATTGCTCTTCGCCTTCACCGTTTTCCCGGAAACCGGCTCCAGCAGGACCGAGGAGACGAGGTGCCTGTACCGCTGCGGCTCGTAGATGTTCGCGTGCCTGAGCGACGCGACGCGGTCGCGCAGCATGGCGCGCGACTCGGCGTAGAGGACGGGCAGGGGAAGGCCGCGCGCCTCGTTCTCCGCCGTCGCGATGCGGTAGCGGCCCTGCTCGGTGAAGAAATCCGGCCAGTCCTCGAGCCGGTCCTCGTCCAGGGCGTGGCAGTAGCGCGCATGCAGCTGCTCGACCTGGAATTGGACCGCCTCAGACATTCATGTACGAGCGCCACGCCTTCCACAGGCCGCGCACCGCGGTCTCCGTGATGCGCGAGTCGCCCGAGCCGATGACGTCGCCGCCCATCTCCAGCACCGAGGCGCGCTCGGGCGAGCCGGCGACGCCGCGCTGCACGAAGCCGGTCGCGGCGCCGTCCTCCATGGAGATGTAGCCCGCCGGTCCGACCAGGTTCGCCTGCAGCAGGCGCCGGCGCGTCATCGCCGCATCGTCGTCGGCGAAGCCGAAGAGCGTCCAGTGCAGCTCGGTGCGGTCGACGCCTTTCGGCACGACCTGGCGCGCGGCGAGCGAGTTCCTGATCTGGTGCAGCACGAAGCCGGGGAAGAGCGACAGGATCTGGATGGAGACCCCGTCGCCGAGCTCGTCGACCTGCTCGAGCAGCTCCGGATCTTCCAGCACGAATTCATTTCCCGTGCCGGCCGAGCGCATGCCGCCTTTCTCGTAGGCGTCGCCCTTGTCCTCGACCATGCTGGTGTATGTGCAATGGTGCGCGCCGTCCTTGGAGACGAAGACGCCGCCCTTCTGCGTCAGGCGGTTGATGCGGAAGCGGGTGAAGAAGAGGTGCAGCAGGCTCGCATGGTAGGTGTCCTTCACGTTGTCCATGTAGAGCTTCCAGTTGTTCGGCAGCACCTGGGTGTAGGTGCCGAGCAGCTTCAGCGGCTTCACCATGACGCGCGCGATGCGCGGCACGATGTCGGCGCCGATGTACTCGCGCAAGCCCGGGGCTTTCTCCGACAGCGTTCCAAAGACGAGACCGTGCAGCGACTCCACGCGCAGCTTCTTCGGCGCCTGCGTCTCGGGGCGCGCGCTCTCCGGCATGCCGCCCTTGCCGCCGATGCCCTTGCGGAAAGCGACGTGCGTGAGGTTGCCGCAATGGTCGTAGGTCCAGTTGTGATAGACGCAATTGAAGCGCTCGGCCTTGCCGCGCGCCTGCATGCAGATGAGCGCGCCGCGGTGCGCGCAGCGGTTCTCGAACGCGTGCAGCGCGCCTTGCGCGTCGCGCGCCACCACGACCGGCATGTCGCCGACGAACGTGGTGAGGAAGCTCTGCGGCTCCGCGAGCTCCGCCTCGAGGCAGAGGTAGCTCCACGTCGGGCCGCGGAAGATGCGCGCCTGCTCCTGCGCGTACACTTCGGCGTCCTGGTAGACCCAGTAAGGGACGCGCGTCGCGCCCTCGGCGGGCCAGGCTCTCGCATGCATCGCGGCGATTATAATCAGCCGCAGGAGGAAGACCCGTGAAGAAGATGCTCGCTTTGGCGTTGCTCTCGCTCGCGCTCGGCGCGAGCGCCCAGGAGTGGCCGTCGAAACCGGTGAGGATCGTCGTCCCGTTCCCGCCCGGCGGCGGCGCCGACGGCATGCCGCGCGCGCTGTCCGACCGCATCGCCGAGAAGCTCGGCCAGCCGGTGGTGATCGAGAACCGCCCCGGCGCGGCCGGCAACATCGGCGCGGACGTGGTGTTCCATTCCGACCCGGACGGCTACACGCTGCTCGCCGCGCCGGCGCCGCCGCTCGTCATCAACCAGATGCTGTACAAGAGCCTGAACTTCGACCCGACGAAGTTCGTCCCGGTCACGGTGATGGGCGCGATCCCGAACGCGATCTACGTCCATCCGCAGATCAAGGTGAACAGCATCCCGGAGCTGATCGCGTACGCGAAGGCCAATCCCGGCAAGCTCAACTACGGCTCGCAGGGCAGCGGCACCACCTCGCACATGACCTGCGAGCTCTTCAAGTCCATGGCGGGCAACCTGAACATCACGCACGTGCCCTACAAGGGCACCGGCCCGGCGCTCGCCGCGTTCCTCGGCGGCCAGGTCGACATGATCTGCGACAACCTCGGCACCACGCTCGCGCACGTGCGCGCCGGGAAGGTGAAGATCCTCGCCGTGGCGAGCAAGAAGCGCGTCCCGACGCTGCCCGACGTCCCGGCGCTCGACGAGATGCTGCCGGGCTTCGAGTCGATCGCATGGTTCGGCATCGTCGGCCCGCCGGGAATGCCGCCGGCGATCGCGGAGCGGATGTCGGCGGTGGTGCGCGAGGTGGAGAAGGACCCGGAAGTGCAGAAGCGCTTCGCCGCGCTCTCGGCGCAGACCGTCGGCAACACGCCGGCCGAGATGGCGGCCTTCATGAAGCAGGAGATCGAGCGCTGGGGCAGCGTGATCCGCGCCGCGAACATCCACGTGGACTGAGCCGGTCTTGAGTCCATCGCTTCCCGGGGTCGCGATCGCGACCGGCGACCCGGCGGGCATCGGCCCCGAGATCGCGCTCAAGACCGCGCGAGACCCGCGCGTGCAGGCGATCTGCCGGCCGACGCTCGTCGGCGATCGCGGCGCGCTCGCGGCGCACGCCCGGGCGTGCGGCCTTTCTCTCGATGGCGTCCCGCTCCTCGAAAGGGAGCAGTTCGGAAAGGAAAAGCTGCAGATCGGCCGGATCGCTCCGGCGCATGGGCTCGCGGCGCTCGATTCCGCCGAAACCGCCATCCGCGCGGCGATGGCGGGCGACTTCGACGCGGTGGTCGCGGCGCCGCACACCGAGAGCGCGATCCACGCGGCCGGCGTGGAATTCGACGGCTATCCGTCCTTCGTCGCGCGCGTCGCCGGCCTGCCGCCCGAGGACGGCGTGCTGATGCTGTGCTTCGAGCACGAGGGCCGCGAGGTGCGCATCGCCCACGTCACGCTGCACGTGGGCGTCGCGCGCGCCCTGCAGCTGATCGACAAGGAAAGGATCGCGCGCACGATCCGCGTGGTTCACGAGGTCCTGCAAAAAATCGGCATCGAGAGGCCCCGCATCGCCGTGAGCGGGATCAATCCGCACGCGAGCGAGGGCGGGCTCTTCGGGAACGACGAAGCGCGCACGGTCGAGCCGGCGCTCGCCGAGGCGCGGCTGCGCGGCATCGCCGTGGACGGCCCGGTGGGCGCGGACACGCTCATCCAGAAAAAGGGCTACGACGCCTACGTAGTCATGTTCCACGACCAGGGCCACGTCGCGGCGAAGCTGCTCGCGCCGCATCGCGTCGCGGGCCTCACCATCGGCACGCCGGTGCTCTTTTCCTCGGTGGCCCACGGCTCCGCGCTCGACATCGCGGGCAAGGGCATCGCCGAGCACGGCGCGATGGTAGAAGCAATTACACGCCTCGTCGGTCGTCGACGTCGCGCGCCCGCGACCTGAAAAAGCCTTTCCGCTCAGCTTCTTGAGCTCGCGCCGGGCGCGCCTCGTCCGGCGGCGGTGACGCCGTAGCGCCTCGCGCGCACACCGCCGCGCGCGCAAGTCCTTTTCGCAAAACCACTTTCGCCAGCTGGTACGCGGCTTGCTCTTCTCCGCACGCACAAGTGCGAACCCCAAGCTCATGCTCCTGACGGCCCGGCGCAGGTCCGGCCGAACTCTCTTCCTGATGTACGTGTGCACCCTCTGGATCGCCGTGCTTGCGGCGCTCCCGATGGCGAGCGCCGCGTACCTCGTGCGCGGGCTGGGCGCCGATCCGGCGGCCGGGCCGCAATGGTTTCCGCCGCGCTCGCCCGAGCGCAGCTTCGCGCAGCTCGACCGCAACGGCGACCACGCGCTCGACAAGTCCGAGGCCGCGCCCGTCCCGGGGCTCTCGGCGAACTTCGAGCGCGCCGACGTGAACGAGGACGGGCGCCTCGACCCGGCGGAATACAGCCGCGCGCTGCTCCTGCTCCCGGGCTGGAAATAGCGATGCGCTACTCGCTCGTGAAGACCGCGGTGGACGAGCCGGGCGACCGGCAGCTCGCGCGCGAGGCGCACTGGCTGCGCGAGCTCGAGAGCGTCGCGGAGCTCGAGGGGCAGGTGCCGCGGCTGCTGGAGGAGGGCGTCGGCGCCGACGGCCGGCACTACCTCGTCCTGAGCATCCCGCCGGAGAACTTCGGCGAGACGCGCGCCTTCACGCGCGACCATGCCCGCTTTCTCGCGAGCCTCGGCAAGGCGCGCTTTCGCGCCACCGACTTCGAGCTCTCCGGCTGCGGCGACTACCTGCAGCGCTCGCTGGACGCGCTGAAGGACTTGAGCTCCGAGCGCGAGGTGGCGCCGCTGCAGGCGGCGTTCGACGAGTGCGAGGCGGCGCTGCTCTACTGGACCGGCCCGTACGTGCTCTCGCAGGGCGACTTCGCGCCCTGGAACATCCGCACGCTCGGCGCCCAGCTCTTCGTCTTCGACTGGGGCCATGCCCGCACCGACGCGAGCCCGCTCGACGATGTCCTGCACTACGTGATGATCCAGAAGGCGCTGCGCTCGGCGCCGATCGGCGCGCCGTTTCTTCGCGATGCGATGAAGCGCGCCCACGACTTCGCGCTGCAGGCGTACCCCGAATGGTCGTGGCGCCCGCAGGTGATCGGCGCGCTCACGCTCGTCTACCTGCTCGGAACCATCCTGCACCACGCGCTCGCCCGGCGGCGCCTCGACCGCGCCGACGCGGTGGTCGGCGCGTACTGGAAGCTGCTCGACCGGCGCCGCGCGTGGATGCCCACGAATTGAAGAGGAGAGTCGAACCATGAGTGCTGCAGCAACCGCCGCGGGCTACCTGTACGCCTCCGGCCGCCTGCGCGGACGCAACGCGCGCGAAGGCCAGGAAGGCCAGCCCGGCGAGCAGGCCGAGCGCCGCAGGCCGAAGGTGGCGGTGTACGCGCCGGAGCTTCCGCAGGCCCCCGCGCGCCCGAAGAAGACGCCGACGATCCAGTACCGCACGCGCCGGTGGAAACCCAATGCAACGGAATGAGCCTTCGCGCAGCGGCGGCCTCTTCGTCGGGCGGCTGACGGCGGAAAGCGGCGTCTCGACGCTGCTCGAGGCGCTCGATCTCTTCCCCGGCGCGCGCATCGACGTGGTCGGCGCCGGCCCCGAGGAGGCGCGCCTCGTCGGGCATGCGCGCATCCGGGTGCTCGGGCGCGTCGGCCCGGGCGAGCTGCAGGACCGCATGTGCCGCGCTTCCTACCTCGTCCTGCCCTCGCTCTCGTACCACGAAGAGGTGCGCGAAGAGCCGCGCCCGCTCGTCGAGGCGTTCGCCAACGGCCTGCCGGTGATCGCGAGCCGCATCGGCCCGCATGCCGAGCTGGTCGAGCCCGGCCGCAACGGCCTTCTCTTCGAGCCGGGCTCGGGACGCGAGCTCGCGCGGCGCCTCGCCTGGGCGGAAGCCTTTCCCGAGAAGATGCGCCAGATGGGGGAGTGCGCGCGGGCAGACTACCGCGCGCGCTTCGTCACAGACTGGAGCTATCAGCGCCTGTTCGGCGAGCGCCGCCGCCAGGCGCGCGCCGCATCCTGACCCTCACGCTCCTGCGCGCGCAATGATCGAGCTCGGGCTCACGCCCACGCTGATCCAGCCGGTGATTCTCTGCGGCGGCTCCGGCACGCGCCTGTGGCCGCTTTCGCGCGAGCACGAGCCGAAGCCGCTGCACGCGCTGAACGGCGAGCGCACGCTGCTGCAGCAGACGGCGCTGCGCTGCGCGGCGCTGTCGGCCACCGCGGAGCCGATCCTGGTCTGCAACGAGGCGCACCGCTTCCTCGTCACGGGCCAGCTCGCCGCCGCCGGCGCGAAGCCGAAGAGCGTGCTGCTCGAGCCGGTCGGCCGCGGCACGGCGCCCGCGCTGACGCTCGCCGCCGTGCACGCCGTCACCGCCGACGACCCGGTGCTCCTCGCCATGCCGTCGGACCACGCCATCGCGGATCCCGCGGCGTTCGCGCGCGCGGTGGAAAAGGGCGCGGCGCTCGCGCAGCAGGGCCACATCGTCACCTTCGGCATCCGGCCGGGCTCGGCGCAGACCGGGTACGGCTACGTGCGCGGCGGGCGCGCGGTCGCCGGCGTGCCCGGCGCCGCGTTCGTCGAGGCGTTCATCGAGAAGCCGGACGCCGCGCTCGCGCGTGAGTACTTCGACTCGGGACGCTTCCTCTGGAACAGCGGCATCTTCGCGGTGCGCGCCTCGGTCTGGATCGAGGCGCTCGGCGCCTGCCGCGCCGACATTCTCAAGGCCTGCGAGCGCGCCCACCGCAACGGCCGGCGCGACGGCCCCTTCTTCCGCGTCGATCCCCAGTCCTTCGCCGGCTGCCCCGGCGATTCGATCGACTACGCGGTGATGGAGCGCATCGCGAGCGGCCCCGGAAGCCCGGAAGCGGTGCTGGTGGAGCTCGACGCCGGCTGGTCCGACGTCGGCGCCTGGGACGCGCTGTGGGCGATCGAGGGCAAGGACGCCGACGGCAACGCGGTGCACGGCGACGTGCGCCTGCGCGACACCCGCAACTCGCTGCTCGTCTCCAAGCATCGGCTGCTGGCCTGCGTGGGCCTCGACAATGTCGTGGTGGTCGAGACGCCCGACGCGGTGCTCGTCGCGCGCAAGGACCGCGCGCAGGCGATCGGCGCGCTCGTCGCCGAGCTGAAGGAAGAGGGGCGCGAGGAGTGCTTCGCGCATCGCAAGGTCCACCGCCCGTGGGGCACCTACGACGGCATCGAGCGCGGCGAGCGCTTCCAGGTGAAGCGCATCGTGGTGGATCCGGGCGCGGCGCTGTCGCTGCAGATGCACTACCACCGCGCCGAGCACTGGATCGTGGTGCGGGGCACCGCGCGCGTGACGCGCGGCGAGGAGAGCTTCCTCCTCACCGAGAACGAGTCAACCTACATTCCGCCCGGGACCAGGCACCGCCTGGAGAATCCCGGGCGCGTGCCGCTCGAGCTGATCGAGGTGCAGTCGGGCAGCTACCTCGGCGAGGACGACATCGTCCGCTTCGACGATGCCTATGGGCGCTAGAAGCTGTATTTCAGATTGGCCATGATGGCCGTGTAGTCGTAGTCGCGCAGCAGGATGTTCGAGCTGCGCGTGCCGTGGTCGATGCCGAGCGAGATCTCGGTATGGCGCACCGGCTCCCAGCCCATGCCCAGGCGAATGCCCTTGAGGGTCTCGTCGCGCTGCGGCAGGCCGAGGAGCGGGACCGTCGGGTCGCCGGCGAAGCTGCGCCGCTCGGTGATCAGGCGGGCGTTGAAGACGAGCTTCGCCGTCGCCGCCCAGCTCGGGCCGAACTGCAGCCCCTTCACCACCGCATAGCTCGCCGAGAGGTCGATGATCGGGCGCGCCTCCTTGTAGGCGGCGAAGCTGAGGATGGTCTTCGTCCCCGGGGTCCAGTCGACCGTCAGGCGGCCGGTGGTGCCGCTGAAGTCGCGCTGCGAGAGGAACACGTGCTCGCGCTTCGTCTCGCCCAGGCGCGCGCCGATGCGCCACTGCGGCCCGAAGGTGAAGTTGCCGACCGCCGCGACCTCGTTCTGCCGGAACTCGTTCGAGACCGGCACCGGCAGGGCGATGTTGCCGACGTCGGAGGTGAGCTGCGGCGCGCCGAAGGTGCCGGTCGAATGGGTGGCTTCCACGCCGAGCGAGTTGCCAAGTGGCGTGACGTAGTCCAGGCCGACGGTCCCCGCGTTCGTGTGGCCCGACACCGCCTCGCTGTTGCGGCGCAGCTCCGCGTGGTTCAGCGCGCCGCGCACTCGCCAGCTCGGCGTGAACTGGTAGCCGCCGGTGGCGTAGTACTGGTCCTGCGTCAGGGTGTCCTTGGTAAGCGCCTGCACTTCCGCGAGGTCGACGAGGGCGCGGCGGCGCTGGAAGCCGAGCGTCCCGGAGAGCTGGTTGCCGAGCTCCCAGTCCCACTCCCCGAGCAGTCCGTAGGCGAAGTTGTCGAACGTGCTGTAGCGGTCGTACGAGTACTGGTCGCCGCGCGCCTCGAGGCGTAGCCGCTGGCGGCCGACGATGCGCTGGTCGTAGCGCACCCCGGCGCCGAGGCGCGTCACGGTGTCGGAGCGCTGGCTGCTTCCCAGGATCGCCTGGGTGTTGGCGCTATTGGAGAGCCGGGCAACGTTGTTGTCGCGCATGACCCCGCCTTCCACGAAGAAGTTCAGCGGGCCGCGCTGCTCATCCACCGGATAGGCCGGGAAGATCCCCGTATTGGGGTAAACAATGGTGTCTACAGTCTCGAAGGCGAGCGCCGACGCCGGGAGGCCGAGCACCGCCAGTGCGAAGCCGACTTTCTTGAGCATTGGTTTTCTCTCTTCTTCAGTCCCCTAGGAAAATTCTATGACAACGAGCCCGGAATGGCTGTCGCCAAATCGCTACAAGGGCCTGCGCACTGTGGGGCTCGCCCTGGCGGCCGCATTGGGCCTATCGGCCGCGGCGACCCTCGCGCTTCCCAAGACCTACGTCGCGAGCGCCCGGGTGCTCGTGCCGCCCGAGGCGGGCGACATCGCGCCGCTCGCGAGCGCGGCGGCGGCGCGGGACATCGCCGTCAGCGCCGCCGGCGGCAGCCGCCTCGCCCTGCTGACCTACGCCTCGGCCGACCCGCGCAACGCCGCCTCCGTGGTGAACGATTTCGTCGCCGCGCACGCGAAGCGGCCCATGGTGGTGATCGACCGCGCGAGCGTGCCGCGCCGCGCGGCGTCGCCCGACCTGCTGGCCAACCTCGGCTACGGCGCCGTAGCCGGCCTTGCGCTCGGCCTTTGCCTGGTCTCCTTGAGGCGCGAAAAGGCGGAGCCAGCCCTCGCGCGGGAGAGCTCAGTCCCGCAGCCGGAAGGCCCGCACGAGCTTTGCCGCAGGCTGCTCGCGGAATGGTTCGTGAGCCACCCCATGCTCGTCATCGTGGGGACCGGCACGCGCGAAGCGCGGGCGAAGGCGGCGGCGCGCCTCGCGGTCGGCTTTGCGGAGCTCGGCGCGAAGACGCTGCTCGCCGATGCCGAGCTGGCCGACCCGCCGCCCACCGTGCAGATCAAGCCGGTGGACAAGTTCGACGGCCTGTACCTCCTGCTCGCGCCGCGCGAGCGGCTCGCGGCGGTGATCGCCGAGGCCGGCCGGCGCTATCGCGTCGTGCTCATCGACTCGCCCGCCGGCGAGCATCGCTTCGCCGCGCTGGCCGGCGGCGCGCTCGTGGTCACCCAGCCCGGCGACGAAGCCGCCGCCGACGCTCTGGAGGCCGCGCTCGCGAGCCGGAAGGTCCTCATCGCCGGGCGCCTCGCTGTCGCCGATGAGAGACAGAAAGAATCGCGCGCTGTCGTGAACACGTGACATTGGCCGCAGTCCAATCACGTGAAAAGATGCACACGTGAAAAGATGCGGCTGAACTGATTCGTCGATGCGCGACACCCGAACCCTGGCCGCGCTTTATCCCCGCTCGTTCCTCGGCCTGCTGCTGGTCGGCTTCACGCTGGTCGCGGCCCCGCTGGTGGGGGCGCTCGTGTACGCCGCCTGGCACACCGAGCGGCTCGCGGAGCAGAGCCGCACCGCGGTGTTCAACGCCGCGCAGGCGGCGCGCGCCAGCCGCTCGCTCGTCGAGCGCATCGGCTCGATCGAGCGCCTCGCGCAGCAGAACGCGGCGATGGACGATCCGAGCCTGCTCGCCGCGTATGCGCGCGTGCACCGCACGTTCCGGCAGATCGCGGGCGAGATCGCCGAGCTGCCGCTCGACGCGTCGCAGCTCGACGCGCTCAACCGCACGGTGGAAGAGGAGCGCGCGCTCTACGACTTCGTCACGCAATCGCCGCACCGGCGCATCGCGGCGGACGAGGTGACCGGGCGCATCGACCGGCTGATCGAGAGCGCGCGCGAGGTGCTCGCGATCAACAACCGCATCGTGGACCGCGAGGTCGAGCGCCTGCGCGGCAGCGCCGAGCGCGTCGAGCACGGGCTGCTCTTCCTCGTGCTCGTCGGCACCGCGGTGGCGCTCGTGATCGCGCTTGCCCTGACGCGCTACATCGGGCGCCCGATCGTGCAGATCGACGGCGCGATCCGCCAGCTCGGCGGCGCCGACTTCTCGCACCCGATCGCGGTGCGCGGCCCCGAGGACCTGCGCTACCTCGGCCGGCGCCTCGACTGGCTGCGCCGGCGCCTGGACGAGTTCGAGACGCAGAAGAACCGCTTCCTGCGGCACGTGTCGCACGAGCTGAAGACGCCGCTCACCGCGCTGCGCGAGGGCGCCGAGCTGCTGCACGACGAGGTGGCGGGGCCGCTCGTCCCGGCGCAGCGCCAGGTGGTCGGCATCCTGCGCGACAACAGCGTGAAGCTGCAGCGCCTGATCGAGGAGCTGCTCGACTACCAGCGCGCGCTGCACGCGGCGGCCTCGCTCGAGGTGCGGCCGATCGTGCTCGACCTGCTGGTCGCCGAGGCGGCGAGCGCGCACCAGCTCGCGGCGCAGGCGAAGGGGCTGAAGCTCGTCCTCGAGGCGCAGCCCGCCATGGTGGACGCGGATGCGGAGAAGCTGCGCTCCATCCTCGACAACCTGATCAGCAATGCGGTGAAGTTCACGCCGGCGGGCGGCACGATCACGGTAAAAGCGAGCGTGGTCGGCGGCGAGGCGATGATCGAGGTGATGGACTCCGGGCCCGGCGTGCCGGCCGAGGAGCGCGAGTCCATCTTCAATCTCTTTTTCCGCGGCCGCACGCGCGGCGAGGGCGGCGTGGCGGGCGGGGTGAAGGGCAGCGGGCTCGGGCTCGCCATCGCGCGCGAGTTCGCCGAGGCGCACGGCGGCCATATCGCCGTGGTGGGCGGCAGCGCCGGCGGCCACTTCCGGGTGACGCTGCCGCGCCGTTCGGCGCGTGTTCTCGCCGACGCCGCGTAACGACAAGCGGCAAGAATTACAAGGTTTAGGCTCAGCAGCTCCATTGAAATCAGAGGGAAACCGATTAATGGGCAACGAAAAAGCGAAGATTCTCCTCGTCGACGACGACAAGGACCTGCTGCAGCTGATCGCGATGCGGCTGACGGCGGCGGGCTATGCGGTGACGGCGGTGGAGTCTGGGGAGGCGGCGCTGGCGGCGCTGTCGGTGTCGCGCCCGCAGGTGGTGGTGACCGATCTGAGGATGGCGGGGATGGACGGGCTTGCGCTCTTTGATGCGATCCACCGGGATTCGCCCTCGCTGCCGGTGGTGATCCTGACGGCGCACGGCACGATCCCGGAGGCGGTGACGGCGACGCGGCGCGGGGTGTTCAGCTTTCTGACCAAGCCCTTCGAGCCCAAGGTGCTGCTGGACACGGTGGCCGAGGCGATGCGCCTGTCGAGCCCGGCCTCGGGGGACATGGAGCACTGGAGAAGCGAGCTGATCACGAGGTCCTCCTCGATGGAGGACCTGCTGGCCCAGGCGCGCCGCGTGGCCGCCTCCGACGCAAGCGTGTGCATCTTCGGCCAGAGCGGCACGGGCAAGGAGCTGCTTGCCCGGGCGATCCACCGCGCAAGCCCGCGCTCGGGGGCGCCGTTTGTGGCGGTGAACTGCGGGGCGATCCCGGAGGGGCTGCTCGAATCGGAGCTCTTTGGCCACAAGAAGGGCTCCTTCACCGGGGCGGTGGCCGACCGCCGGGGGCTCTTCCAGGCGGCGCAGGGGGGCACGCTCTTCCTGGACGAGGTGGGCGACATGCCCCTGCCGCTGCAGGTGAAGCTGCTGCGCGCCCTTGAGGAGAGGAAGGTGCGCCCGGTGGGCTCGCACGAGAGCCACGACGTGGACGTGCGCGTGATCGCGGCGACCCACAGGAAGCTCGAGGAGAGGATCGCCTCGGGGGAGTTTCGCGAGGACCTCTACTACCGGCTGAACGTGGTGAAGCTCTACATCCCGGCCCTTGCCGAGCGCCGGGAGGACATTCCGCTGCTTGCCAACCACTTTCTTGCGCGCCTGGCCGAGCGCTACCGGCGCGGCAGCCTCGCCTTCTCGCCCGAGGCGATGCAGCTGCTGGTGTCGGCGCCCTGGCCGGGCAACGTGCGCCAGCTCCTGAACGTGATCGAGCAGGCGGTGGCGCTCGCCGCCACCGAGGTCATCCCCGAATCGCTCGTTCGCCAGGCGCTCGACGT
>DASRFM010000103.1:0-53187 GCA_035651575.1 Burkholderiales bacterium
TGCCGGTCGTCTGGTTGGTGGGCGTATTGCTGATCGTGACGCAGGGCCAGGCCGTGCAAGGGCTCGTCACCAGGGGCGGCGTCGAGCTGTCGGGGCGCCCTGCGGTCGGCAGCGAGGGCAGGGTGCGCGTGGCGTAGCAGAATCCCGTGACGTCGCTGTACGAGCTTGCAGTGCTCGAGCTGGTCGAGGGACTGCCCACCAGCGTCCCGTTGCTGTAGCCCTGGGTCGTGGTCGTGGTCGTCGTCTTGTACTGGATCTTGTTGCCCGCACTGCCGGTGCCGCAGGTAATCGTCAGGCCGTTCGCATCCGGCCCGCTGTTCGCGGTGCAGGAATCTGCCTCGACGAAGCCCGTGTCCGTGGTCTGGCACTGCGTGGTGGTCGGGCTGCTGAAGCTCGCGGTACAGGAGCCGGCGTTCACGAACCCGGTGTCATTGGAGTTGGTGCACGTGATGCCGACCCAGCTATTCCCCGACCCGGCCGTCTGCGCGCTGCAGGTGGCCGTGTCGACAAACGACGTCCCGGTGCCGGCCGGGCTGCTATTGCAGGTCGTCGTGACCCAGTTGTTGCCCGAGGTTTCGCCGGACGGCGTGCAGCTCTGCACCCCAACGTTCGTCGTGTTGTTCGCGGCGGGACTCGCAGGCTTCGTGCACGTGGTCGTCGCCCAGGGCGGCGTGCCCGTGCCGTTCGTCGTCGTCGAAGCGACCGTACAGGTCGTCGACTGGACCGGGGTCGCGGCCTGCGCGTTCGGGCCGTTCACGCAGTTCGTGACGGTGCGCGTCGCGCCAGCCGTCGTTCCGCTGATCGCGCCGTAACTCGGGCTGCCCACCGTGCTGCCCACAGTGCAGGTGCCGGGCGCAAAGGCGGTATTGGTGCCGAGGGTCGGCGCAGTGCTTGTGCCGCCGGCGAAGGCGGTGCCGCCAGCCGCGTTGACGTTCGTCATACTGTTCACGCGATTGGTGGTGAATGACGGGGTGTTCGTATTAGTGCCGGCGGGCGCCATCAGGGTGACGTAGGCGTATCCATGTCCTGACAACGATGCGGGGCAACCTCTTATGGGATTATTCAATGTCCCGGAGCAAGCACCATTCGCCATGACCTCGTAGCCGCCGCTCAAGCCGGCGCTGGCGATGCCGCTTGCCAGATTGTTGGCTCGGGTTTGGACGTTGGTGCTGTTGTTGGATACCGTGCTGACCAGCCGGTTGCTCCCGCCGATCGTGATGGCAGATATCGAGGAGCTTTGGGAGCTGCTGCTGGCGTTATTGTCGATGATGATGCTGACGGTCGAGCGCGTGTCCTGGGACGTCTGCTCCCCGATCTGCGTGATCGTCTGTATCGTCTGAGAAGTGCTCTGCACCGTCTGGGTGACGGTCTTCTGGGTCTGGACCGTGCGCTTCTGCTTCTGCTGCGTGCGCTGGGTGACGGCCGTGCAGCTGCGGTAGCGGTAGATGTTGCTCTTGTCGACGGTGACCTGCGACTGGCTCGTGCCGCCGTCCCAGAGCGGGCGCGGGTCCGCGCTGATGTCGCTGTCGTAGGTGTTGCTGTCCATCGCGGCGCCGGTCATGTCCACGCCGCCGTTGCCGTTCCAGTAGCCGTCGGTCGTGAGCACGGTGAAGTTCTGCTGGCACGAGTACTGGATCGGATCGTCGCTCATGCCGCTGTTGATTCCGGTCGTCTTGTTGGCGTAGTAGCGTCCGACGCGCGAGAGCGCCTCGCGCAGCGGCGTGCTGCTGCCCACCGTCTGGTTCGTCACCGCGGAGAACCAGGTCTGCTTCGCGCTCGAGGTGAAGTCCGCCATCGGCACGAAGTCGGGCGCCGTGCCGCTGGTGCTGACCGGGCTGCTCGGCGAGATGATGACGAAGCCGACGCGGTAGCCGGAAGTGAGCTGGACGAAGGCGCGCGTCGCCGCGCTCTTCATCATCAGGATCCGCGTCCGGTAGTAGGTGTACCAGTTGGCGAAGTTCTGGCGCTCGTCCGAGCTGCCCGTGCCGGAGGTGCTGCTCACCGTGACCTTGGTCCAGGTGCCGGGATCGTCGGTAGACGTGTAGGTCGTCGTCGCGTTCGCGACGCCGTTGGTGCTCGAGCGCGCCACGGCCATGACGAATGCAGTGGTTCCCGTGCCGCTCGCGCCGACCGCCGTGCGGTAGATCCGGTAGCCGGTTGCGGGCGCGGTGCCGCCGTTGTCGGTGATGACGAATCGCGCGCCGCCGCCCGCGCCGATGGAGATGACCGAGCCGAGCGCCGTCGCCGCCGACTCGCCGATGTTGTTGAACGCGCTCACCTGGTAGGCATAGCTGCCGGCGTTCGCCGCCGTATAGACGGAACCGGTGACCGACGCGACGGCCGTCACGGTGAACGAAGGAGTCGCAGGCGAAGCCGGGTCCGACGAGCTTTGCGCGGTGATGGTGCCGGCGGACCCGGATCCGGAGGTGGCCGTCGCCGTGCAGGGCGGGCCGTTCCAGGTCAGCATCGACGCGCCGGAATAGCTGTAGTAGTACGCGGCCTGCGACGTGTCGGAGCTTCCGCTGTTGCCCGTGGTCGTGGTGTACGCGCGGAAGCTCGTCGAGAGGTTTACGGCCGTGCCGCCGAGGAAGCCGTCCGGGCTCGCCGAGGTGAAGGACGGCGCGGTGCGATCCGAGGCGTCGTAGTTCTTCGGCAGCGTGTAGGTCGTGGTCGGGTTGTAGAACAGCGAGTTGCACGAGGAGTTCTTGTAGCCGATCGTGCCCACGTTGCCGTTTTCGTCGTCGGGCATGTGGCCCCAGGCCATGGAGCCCGACGTGTCCATCAGGTACATGACGTTGGGCTTCACCGTCGCCGTGGTGCTGCTCGCGAGCGGCACGTTGGAGATGTCCGTGACGGACGCCGCGGCCTCGCCGGCGACGAAGCAGAACAGCGTCGCCGCGGCGATCGCGCGCCGGGCCCGGTCGGAGAGAAACTTTCTTTTTGTGTCGATTGCAGTCATGGCGCCTCCCTTGAGGGCGTCAGTACATGATCGTCTGGATGTAGCTGGTGGTGTTTCTCGGTCCTGCGACGCGCACGGTGATGCGGAAATAGGGCTGGACGGTGTTGGAGAGCGGCAGCACGCCGTAGGCGCCGCCGCCCTTCGATCCGCCGCTGCCGGTGGAGCCGAGCGTGACGCACTTCTGCGCGCTGTTGGTGACGTCCTGGTTCGCGTTCTGGCACAGGCGGTGCACGACCCAGCGCACCTCGTTGCCGGTGCCGTCGTCGGCCGTCACCTGGTAGGAGTTCGTTCCCGACGTCCAGTTGTACGTGGTCGGGTTGAACGTCGTGTCCCAGCTCGAGAAGTAGCCGTTCTTCGCCGGCGCCTGCGCCGAGCCGTCGTTCGAGAGCGTGCCGGAGCCCTGCGTGACGAGCCAGGCGCGCGCGTCCTCCACGCCGAGGTCGCCCACCGAGGTGGCGTTCGACTTGAAGGCGAGGTTGCCCGCGATGATCACCCCGGTGCCGACCTGGCGCATCATCGCGATCCCGGCGAGCGTCATGACGACCAGGACGATGAGCGCGATGAAGAGCACGACGCCGCTTTGCTTCGTCCTCATGGCGCGTATCCCCAGATCACGTTGCGAAGCGGGATCACCTGCTCGTAGACCCGGTAGCGGTAGTGCTTCCAGCTGTCGACCGGGTTGGCCGGCGTGGTGGTGCCGGCGGTGCCGTCCAGGTTCTTCACCACGAAGGGCGAGCTGGTGCTTCCCGACCACGTCGGCACCGACTGCGTCACGCCGGCCGGGGGGGTCTGCTCGTACTGCTGGCTGCGCGCGAGGATGCCGATGCGGATCGCGCGCACGTTCTTCCAGTTCGCGGTGCTGGGCGCGGTCGAGGTCCATTCGGTGCTCGCGATCATGCTGTCGCCGTTGGTGTCGATGCCGTATTCGGCCTGCAGGTCCACGATGCCTTCGGCGACATCGTTCCACGCGGTTCCGGTGGCGTCCGAGATGTCGTCCCGCCAGGAGAGCACGTTGCCGCTGCGCACCTGCCAGATGATGCGCTGCGGGCCCGGCCCCAGGTTGTAGAGGTTTCCGCTCGAGAACGTCGTGCCGGTGCCGGCCGGATTGTTGTAGCGCAGGCCGCCGCTGTGCGTGATGTCCTGCGCGCCGACGCTGTCGACCTCCACCATGGAGCAATTCCCGGACGGGAACGCGTTGCCGGCGACGACGACGAGATCGTTCACGCGGAAGCTGTTGATGCCGAGGTGCGGCCGCTTGCTCGTCGAGGTGGAGGTGTCGAAGGTCTCGCTCGAGGTGAAGTACGCCGAGTTGCCGTGGAGCGAGCGGATTTCATCGGGCCCGGTCGCCCCGCCGTCCACGATGTAGACCGGCACCAGCGGGAAGGTGAACGCGGCGCCGCGCGTGGTGTCGTAGGCGTTGACCGTGCAGCCCATGTACGTCGAGTTGCCGAAGCCGTAGCCGCCCTGGCGCAGGTCGCGCTCGATGTTGAAGAGCGCCACCGTGCCCGAAACCTGGGCGTCGCTGCCCGAGGCGGTGGTGCGCTTGCGCGACTCCCAGATCTGCAGCGACTGGAACACGACCACCATGCCGATCAGGCCGATCGCCACGCCGACCAGGATCTCGATCAGGCTGAAGCCGCTCTGGCGTGAAAGGCGCATGGTCAGCTCACCTCAGTTCACGTAGGTGACGAGGGTATGGCGGCGCGGCGCCGCGTCGGCCGCCGCCTTCCAGCAAACCGTGATCGCGACCTGGTTGAATCCGGCCGCGGTCGTGTTGGCCGTGACCTGCAGCATCGAGGCCGCCGTGCCCGGCAGGGCGGTCGGCGCGGTGGTGAGCTGGGTCGCCCAGCCGGTCACGATCGCGCTCGCGGCCGCGGCGCCGGAAAAGTTGCAGCTCGTGCTCGCGCCGGTCGGCTGGTGCACGAAGTTGGCGAGCGACGTCTGGACCGTCGCCGCGTTGGTCCGGTCGACGTTCACCCAGATCTCGCTCGCGAGCTGTTCGGCGCGCTTGGACGCCTCGATGCGCACCTGGGCGTCGGTCTGCGCCGAGATCGCCGAGGCCTGGAGCGCGATCAGCGCCAGGATGCCGACCGAGAAGATCAGGATGCCGACCAGCGCCTCGATCATGAAGACGCCGCGCTGCGCGCGGCAGGGGGCTCGGTGCATGGCTCGCCTCAGCATTTGCGCGTGTCCGACGCGGCGCTGATCGCCGGGTCGCACATCTTGATCTGCCCGCCGATGGACACCACGACGTTGAGGCAGCGCATCGGGCCGCTCGAGGCGGCGCAGGCGCCGCCCGCGGGATTGGTGAACTGCAGGGTGGCGGCGGCGCCGAGCGTGGTGGCGCCGAGCGGCGTGAAGGTGACCGTGCTCACCGTGCTCGCGAGCGCGACGCTCCCCGTTCCCTCGGCCGCGGGCTTGCTGTTCAGCAGCACGTAGTTGCCCGGCACGGCGGGGTCGGGCGTGCGCACGATGTAGTTGAGCGCGCTCGTGCTCAGGTTCGTGGTATTCGGGTCCACGCCGGCGTGCCCGATATCGTCGGTCGTGAGGATGAACTGCACCTGCGCGTTGCGCTGCACCGCCGACGCGCGCGCCGACTGCAGCCCGGTATAGAACCCCTCGGCCGTCGCGCGGATGCGCGAGTTGTTGATGAAGGTGTTGTACGCGGGCAGGCCCATCACCATCAGGAAGGCGAGGATCGTGATCGCAATCGCCGTCTCGATGAGCGAGAACCCGCTCGCCTGCTTCAGCACGAGCCGTCCTTGCGCGTCACCCAGCAGCTCGACCCGGCGCCGGTCCAGCCCGAGCCGAGCTGGAGCGTGGTGCGGGTGTTGGCCTGGTCGATCGAGTAGTTGAAGCCGAGCATCGCGTTCTTGCCGGTCGCCGTGACCGTGTAGGTCGTCGTGCCGAGGTTGCTGCAGGCGAAATCGAAGTTGTTGGTCGAGCTCGGCACCGGCGCCACGGTGCCGGCGGCGCAGGCGGTTGCGTAGGTGCGGTTGTCCTGGAAGAACTGCTCCATCTTCACGCGCATGTCGGAGAGCGCGGAGGTGGCCTCGGTGATCTTCGCCCGCTTCACGTAGTCGCTGTAGGCGGGCAGCGCCACGGCGGAGATGATCGCGATGATCGTCACGACCACCATGAGTTCGATGAGGGTAAAGCCCTTGTGGAGGCGTGCCGGGCGAGCGGAGCGCTGCATGGTTGTTCTCCCTGTAGTTGGAATCCTATGTGGCGTCGCCCGGGCGCGGCAAACGCGGACGACCAGCGGCGGAAATCGCGGACCGAGCGGCGCGACCGGGCCAGTATAGCGGAACTAGTTCACGCCCCCGGTATAATGGCCGCCCTTCAGCGCTGGTGTAGCTCAGCTGGTAGAGCAACTGATTCGTAATCAGTAGGTCGCCCGTTCGAGTCGGGCCACCAGCACCAATTACTCAACAACTTGCAATTCTTTCCCACGATCCGTCCCAGTTCCCTGTGACGGATTTGTGCCGAGCAGGTTGTCTACGACGCTTGCGTGCCTTGCGATGTGCTCGGAGCCCAGGTGTGCGTAGCGCTGGACCATCTCGGTACTTCGCCACGCCCCCATCTCCTGCAGCGCATTCAATGGCACGCCGTTCTGCGTCAGCCAGCTCGCCCAGGTATGGCGCAGGTCATGCCACCTGAAGTCCTCGATTCCCGCGCGCTTTAGCGCGTTCCTCCAAGCCTTCGTACTGACCTGCCGGATCGGCCGCCCCGCGTAGCTGAACACGTAGCGCGGATGCTTTCGCGCTTGGCGGTTCAACACCGCGAGAGCCGTATCGTTCAGCGCCACCGGGATCGAACGCTTTCCCTTTGCCTGGTCCGCGTGAATCCACGCAGAGCGCCGCGCGACATCGACTTGCGACCACTCCAACCCTGCGACGTTTCGCTGCCGCAGCCCCGTAGCAAGCGAGAACCTGGCCATTTCCGCCAAGTGCTCCGGCAGCTCGGAAACGAGCCGCTGTGCCTGCTCCGGCGTCAACCAGCGCACTCGACGCTTTGGCTCCGGGTATAGCCTGATGCGGGGCGGACGCTCCGTCCATTCCCACTCCAGACATGCACGCCTCAGAATCGCGCGAATCATGGCGAGATACCGATTCGCCGTGCTCGCGCTTGCCTCCTGGCGCTTCTTTTCGGCCACCTCCGCAATCAAATCGCGCGTGATGTCCGAGATATACCGACCGCGAAAGAATTTCTGCAGCCACAAGATTTGCTTCGCATCCTGCAGATGCGACTTCTTGTGCTCCGTCTCGCGCAGCCACCTCAAAGCCGCTTCATCCCACGTGCGCTTTACCTGCTCGCCCAGCTTGCAAGTGCGCCACGCTTCAGCCTTTAGCTTGTCGTGGAGTTCCTGCGCCTGGGTCTTGTCTTCAGTTCGAGCAGAGCATCTAACTCGCTCGCCGGCTGGCGTGATGAAATCGATCCACCACGTCCCGCCGCGTTTGCGAAGTGACATTCAGCCTCCTTTCTCAGCGTCACTCGCAACGCTTGCTGAACGGGAGCATAGAGCGAGCGTAGATAGGCGGCAAGGTCGTCCTCGATAAAGACCCAGCGCTTGCCAGCCTTCGCGCCTGGGAGCTGACCCATGCGCGCACGTCGGCGCACCTCCTCCGGGTGCATCCTGAGAAACTCTGCCGCGTCAACGAGGCCAAGGGTCTTCATTGACGCTCATCCACTGCGAGCAAAGCGCCCGCCTGGACGAGCTTTCGCGAATGGTGCGTGGCGAGAATCTTTTCGCATAGCGTGAGGTAGTCCCCGCCGCAGTACGCAAGCCCCGTGTAGAGCACAGCGCCCCATTGCTTCTTTACCCGCTCAAGCGCCGCCTCAATCGCGAGGATTCCCCGGTCCCGAGGTCGTACGAGCACGCGGGGCTCTACTTCCGGAAGCAGCTCGGCAAGGAAAGGGTAGGCGCCTGCGAAGTATTCATCCCGGCGCGTTATCCAGTCGTCGGCGATAGGCCGGTTCTTAGATCGAAGTTCGAGCTCGGCCCGGTACCACGAGGCGAGGTCAAACGGTTCGCCCTGATTTAGCGCCGCATCCGTTACCGTCACATCTTCGGCAGATCCCGCGAGCTGGCGAAACACCTTGCTCGCTGATTCGGAGAATTCCTTCTTCCCCTTCTCGTAGAAGCGCCCGAGCGCATCGCCTCCGCGCTGCCCGATGTAGATGGTCCGGCCCCGATTCCGATCCGTCGTCGTGATCGCGGTGAGCAGCGGTTCGCGCCCGCCGCGGGTGAATTTGCCCTCCTTATGAGCCTGCTTTACGCGCTCGTGGGTGAGCTCCCCACGGAAGAAGTCCGCAGCGATGTCCGCCCGCGTCCAGGACCGCTCAGGAAGCGCCAGGAGGGCCGCCTGTGCACGCTCCCAGTCCTGGACGAACCCGCACCCCGTTCCCGACACGTCGATGCACGCACGACCGCGCTGCGTCTCGCCCCCAGTCAGAACTTCCCCGGCAGGCACTCCCGCAATGAGGATGCGCCGCGATTGGTCGAAATGACGCTTTCCCGGACCCTGCTCGAAAGATGGCACTGCCGGCGCGCCGCTGAACACCTCGGCCAGGCACCGGCTTATCGCGTCCCGGTCCTCGCGGCAGGAGATGGTGAGGTAATCGACCTTGGTGCGCGGTGCGGCAATCCCGTTCCCCGGGGTACTTGTCCCCCGTATTACCTTGGGGGGCGCACTGGCGGGCGGCGCACCGTCCTCGCCAGGGCTGCGGGCGCTGCGCGCGCCCGCTGCACCATCCGACTGAGATTGCGGGCCGACAGCATCCGGCCCCTTCGGCGTTACTTCATTGCGCTCTTCCATGACTCCATCCATCTCGATCGGATGGAGCCAGGGCGAACCATGGCTCTCACTCGATCAAGTCAAGTGAGGCAGATGGAGGTGCAATGCACTTGCGCCGGTAAAGTGGTGGCGGGTGCGTAACGTCCGCCAGCAGTAATTTAGCAACTAACTGTATAAACGTACAGTAGCATCCAGATTTCCCATGTGAATTCGCCGCGCAATTCACGCGGACGGGCGTGCAACCTACTGATCGCGCAGGCATTTACGGTTTCACCCTGAATACTACTGGCTTGGTGGGACGGGCAGCTTAACGAGGTGCCACTTGAGCAGGCGCTGCATGTCCCCATCCTTCACGTCCTTGGGCGAACTCACCTTCAGCCCAAAGGTTTCACGGACCTGCTTAAGCAGCTCCGTATGTCCGAGCGGGTACATCTGCTCCTCAAACAACAAGCCGAAGCCGCCGCTTTTGAAGATCTCGAACATGTAGGACTTGGGCGCGAATCGCATGATGAAAAGCGGCTTAACGCCGAGGTGTCTGCACAGTTCAATTTTGGTGCGCAGTTCTTCCCTCGAGATGTAGTTCTGCGTGTTTTTGATTTCCACGCCATACGCCACTCCGTCCCGAATGACGATCCGGTCGAGGTTGTGGTTCGTCTTCATCCACGTTTTGCCACCCCAGCTTTTGGTGTTCGATGCTTCCGCGCGGAAGCCGTAGCGGCCTAGCGCAGCGTCGAACATCAATTCACCTTGACGGCCTATGGCGTGGGTGAACTCCGGGTCGTAGATTCTCGCGAGCAGCGCGAGCATGGTCTTCAGTTGCCGCTCGAAGTAGCGGTGTTTCCGGCTCGCGTAGAAGTTGATGGACTGTCCCTGCAGCGGCATCGTGCGCCTGGTTAGTTCGGCCGCGTTCCCAAGTTCCAGGAGGCCGCGACCCACGATCCAGTGGAAGAAGTCCCTTTCCAGCGCGGTTTCTATCTGCGTCGAATAGAAAAGCCGCGTGGGTGCTTGGGAAAAAAATGAGCGCAGCCGCGCTATAGCCCGGTCTAGAACCGGGTCTCGCGGTCGATCTTCCTCCCAGTCGTCCGAGGGTTCTTCGTGGTCGATCACGTCGGCGGGTAGCGTACGCGATTCAAGCTTCGCTGTTAAAAATCAGGTCCCATGTTGCGAGCCGTCGCTTGCGTCGCAGCGGTCGCCGCGCAAACCCTGCTGTCGCCCCTGCCATGGAAGGGCCTACCTTAAAGCGGATGACATCCTGAGATCTGAAAGCCTTCTCCATTAGAGATATCTCAACTTTTCGTTCGACAGACGCTTAGCCGCATGACAAGGTCAACGCACAAGCCGCCGGGAGACTTATCCCGCAGTCTTGCCAAAGGGGACCCGTTATGCGTCGGCATTTCACGTTCATTCTCCTAGTTTTAACGAGCGTCATATCCGCTTCGCCAGTAGTTGCGGCACCGCGCGTGAGTATGAGCATGCCATCCACCGGGTCTCTTTATCTGGCGCCGGCAACGCTTGCAGTCAGCGCTACCGCATCTACGACTTCGCCTGCGACGGTCGCCCAGGTCGATTTCTACGCGAACGGGACGCTCGTACAAAGCGTCACGAGCTCGCCATATCAGTTTCAATGGTCGAACGTGGAAGCCGGCTCCTACAGCATTACGGCGACCGTCACCGACAGCACCGGAGCGCAAGCAACTTCGAGTGCCCGGAGCATCACGGTGTCCGCTACCAACGCAGCGCCGACTGTCAGCCTGACTGCGCCCGCCGATGGCTCGCGCTATCTGAATCCTCCAAGCGTTACGATTTCTGCGAACGCTTCCGGCCCCGAGCTGAACGACATCATCCAGAAGGTCGATTTTTATCTAAACGGAAACCTGGCGAACAGCGTAACCCAAGCTCCGTTCAGCTACTCCGCTTCCGGCCTGACGGTCGGCACTTATACGCTGACCGCGATTGCCACCGACAGCCAGGGCGCGCAGACGACGAGCGTTCAGCGGACCTTCACGGTGTCCGATACCAACACGCCACCGACGGTCTCGCTCATTACTCCTACGGACAATACGCGCTGGAACTCGCCTGCGACTGTATCCGTCTCTGCCAGCGCCAATGCAGGCGAAGCGAACGATACCGTCAGCGTCGAATTCTTTGCGAACGGCACATCCCTTGGCGTGAGAAGCAGCGCGCCGTACAGCCTCACAACCAATCTCAGCGCTAACACCTACCACCCTGACGGCAGTGGCTACCGATGGCCAAGGTGCCCAGGCTACTTCCGCTTCCAGAACCATTACCGTCTCAGATACTAATTTGCCGCCGTCCGTGAGCATCACGGTGCCTGCCCAGAACACGAACTTCCCTAATCCGCCCGTTGCGTCGATCAACCTTGCGACAACAGCCACCGGGCCCGAGGTGAACGGCTGGATTACCAAAGTCGAGTTCTACGCAAATAACGCGCTAATCGGTACCCGTACGTTCGGGCCATGGAATTTCACTTGGAACAATATTGCGCAGGGCAATTACACGCTCACCGCGATCGCATACGACAACTTCAACGCCACGACGACCTCCGCGCCGATCAACATCAGCGTCGGACCTAAGCCCGGCCAGCTCTTCTTCCTCGAGGTCGACCATCTGAACACCCCGCGCCAGGTCTACGATCAGAACCAAACCCTCGTCTGGAAGTGGGATCAGCAGGAGCCGTTCGGGGCAGATTCGCCCAACGGTGACCCGAATAGCACGGGCAACGTGTTCGAACTTCCGTCAGGGCTCTCAGGTTATTACAGAGACCGGGAAACTGGCATCTTTTACGCGATGCAGCGCGACTGCTACGATCCTGCAACAGGACGGTTCTGTGAGAGTGATCCGATAGGGTTGCGCGGCGGCCCCAACTCCTACGTCTACGTCGCGAGTAGCCCCCTAGCGTACGTTGATATCGACGGCCTCTTCTGCGTCTCAGAGAATTACATTAAAGTGATAGCCGCAACCGGTGGCGGCGCCGTTACCGGAGCTATCTTGGGCCGCAGTTGGCGATCCGCCGTGGTCGGCGCGGTCGTCGGTGGCGGCCTCGAAGTGATAGCGCAGAAATCCGGATTGTCAAATGGCCCTGGCGGTATAACTGCAATTGGTGCGGTCGCTGGATTCCTAAATGGGCCAGGAGACATTCGCACTCGGGTACTAGCCGGAATCGCAGGCGCGTATGGCGGCCTAGTGCAGTCTCAATCTCCGGGTGAATTTCAGAATACGACCGCCGGTGGATTTGGAGGGTTGGTGGGCGGGGGTCTCACCGAATTGCTTTCCCACGCGCGTCCATCCATCATCAATGTCGCGAAGGGTGGAGCAGCCGGAGTCGCGGGCGGGTTTACGCAGGACGCGTTGGAAGCCCTCTTAAAAGAGCTGGTTGGATGTAAGAATGATGGTGCCTGTGTAAAGCACTAGTTGACTGACAAGAAAGGGAAGCGCGTGACGTCTAATCAAACGTTTTTTGCATACTTGTCAGCAGCGATCATTTACGTGGTGCTATGTGGCTTCGTGCTCGACTACTTCGTCGGACCTATTCACGATCTGCCGTACTGGACGCGATATGTGATATGGACGATTGCCGCTGTTCCATTCCTTTGGCTATGTGCGAAGGCATACCAGAACAAGAAATAAATTGTAGAAGCTGATGTAGCCTAAACGCCGGCGTTTGCCGGCGTTTTGCTATCGCCCTCAGCATCTGAACACCCCGCGCCAGATTTACGACCAGAATCAAACCCTCGTCTGGAAGTGGGACCAGCAGGAGCCATTCGGCAACGACACGCCGAATGGAGATCCGGGGAACACCGGCGCCGTCTTTGAACTTCCGTCCGGGCTCTCCGGCTACTACAGAGACAAAGAGACTGGCAACTCGTATGCAATGCTGCGTGACTGCTACGATCCGTCGACCGGTCGGTTCTGCCAATCCGATCCGATTGGACTACTGGGAGGTGTAGGGACCTACAACTATGTTGGAAGCCGACCCCTAAATGCGGTCGATCCAACAGGAGAGTGCCCGTGGTGCATCGGCGGGGCACTTATCGGTGGCGGTATCACGCTTTACACGCAGCTCCAAGAGCACGATGGGAACTGGAATCAGGTCAATTGGGTAGCTGTGGGCCTAAGCGCCGCAACTGGAGCCATCGGTGGCGGAGCCGGGGCATTCATCTACAGCAAGACGACTAGCGTTCTCGCAAATGCGCTTCTTAATGGAGCCGTCAACTCGACAAGTAATGCGGCTGCAACTGCAATTCAGAACCTAGCGTGCAAGGAGGACCAAAGCGTGCTGGCGAGTGCGGCCCTCAATTTCGGTCTTGGCGTGATTGGCGGAGCGGGCGGCGCAAAGCTTGCAAACGTGGCAACGCGAACCGGTGCCGGTGCGCAGAACTGGATTAATACGTCAACGACGAATGTCGTCAATACACTACTGCCTCCGAAACCCGGGCAGATTCCGTTCCAATATCAGGGCGCGTCCGTGGGAAGCCTGATTACTGGCGCTGGAGGTGTGACGGCGAACGTGACGGGAAACTTCATTTCAAACGCTGGACCGCTCATCGCCCCCTGATATGCTAGAGGAACCAGTATGAGCACGAGCTCGCGAGCTAAGCCGATTCTTTATGCGGTCCTGAAGGGACTATTAATTAGCGTTACGATGGCGGTAGCCGTTTATTTATTTCTCTTGTTGTTCCCTGGGATCACGTCATCAGCGCGCATGACCGCATCGTTAGCGTTCCTCGGGTTCGGGCTATTATCGACCGCCGTAATCGCAATCAACGCATACCTTAGCCCCAAGGATCCGACGACTCCCCAGTAGCATCTTTGGAAGCTCTCTCAAAAGAGTGGCCCATTGGTCGACCGTAAATCCGACCTAATTTCAAAGTGCCACCCCCGGTGTTCACCTGAGCGCGCGAGACTGAAGCCGCTTAGTGCATTCTATGAAAAACGCCACGCAATCTCGTACTCCTTCTTGGTATTTGGAACGACTGAGTGCGCGCGCACGACAACAAGGCGGTGCCTGCCTTTCGCCGGATTACCGCGGTGTTCATACGAAGCTTCGCTTCCGTTGCGCTAGCAACCATATCTGGGAAGCCACGCCTTTAGGGATTAACGCTGGCCGTTGGTGTCCGAAGTGCTTTCGGGAACGGAGGAAGATCGGTCTTGATAAGGTTCAGGCCATTGCCCGGGCTGCCGGGGGAAGATGCCTGTCCACGGCATACGTACATGGCGACGTTAAGCTGGGCTTTGAATGCTCCAAAGGCCATGAGTTCTGGCTCCAGCCGCGCCGCTTGAGCGAAGGGAGGTGGTGCCCGCAATGTTCACTGAACGATTACAAGGTTGCGGAGCGAGCACGACTGCTCCGTAAGCTGGCCACATTGGCCGATGAGCGCGGAGGTGTTTGCCTGTCGCAGGCTTATCTAGGAGACCTAAAGGAGCATGCCTTTCGATGCGCGGCCGGACATGTCTGGAATACCAAAGCGAAGAACATCCATCTCGGCTTTTGGTGTCCGAAATGCGCTCGGGAGGAGCGAAAGCTGGGCCTGCGTCGGATGCAAGCTCTGGCGAAGCGTCACGGCGGTGAATGCCTTTCCTCGCGCTACATCGGGAAAGACTCGAAGTTGTTGTTCCGCTGTGCGCAAGGCCATGCATTTTTAACGAGCTCGGCGTGCATTCAGCGAGGACACTGGTGCCGGCGTTGCGCAATGGCAGCACGCGCGCTGCCGTTAAGCCTGATGAAAAAAATTGCGCGATTGCGCGGCGGTCGCTGCCTGTCCACCAAATACGTCAACAACCGAACGCACTTAACCTGGCTATGTGCAGACGGTCATGCTTGGCGCGCTACATCGAAAACGATAAAAAACAAAGGCGCCTGGTGCCCGCAATGCAAAAACGGGCGCACGAGAGCGGCCGAGCGCCGCGACGGCCTCGCGAGAAAGCATACGGCTACGGCTTATGGCGCCTAGGGCTAACGTCTGTGACGGATTTGTGCCGCGGTAAGCCATTTTGGGCTTGGTTGTGCCATGGTCGTGCTTGAGTCTGAAGCTAGCAAGCGTCGCAAGTAACTGATCTAAAATACCAGCATTAACTGCGGTGCAAATTCGTAATCAGTAGGTCGCCCGTTCGAGTCGGGCCACCAGCACCGATCCCCCGCGAGGCGCCGGGATCGCTCAAAATATAAACAAATGTTCTGGTCCACCGCCGCCCGCCGCTTCTGGCTCGTTGCCGCGCTGCTTTCCGCCTGCGGGGCCGCCCTCGCGCAGGCGAAGCAATACCCGGCCCGCCCGGTGACCCTCGTGATCGACGCCTTTCCGCGCTCGCTCGCCGGGACCGTCGCCGGCCTGCTCGGCGAGCGGCTCACCGAGACCTGGCGGATGTCGGTGCAGGTGCAGCGGATCGAGGGCACGCTCGGCTCGGTCGCCGCGGCGCGCGTGGCGAAGCAGCCCGCCGACGGCTATGTGCTCCTGTGCACCACCGAGACGGCGCTCACCGGGCTGCCGGCCCGCTATGCCGATTTTCCCTACGAGCCGCTGCGCGACTTCACGCCCATTTCGCTTCTTGCCCAGTCCGCGAATGTCCTGGTCGTGAACGGCGCAGGAGACCTGCGCAGCGTGCCCGAGCTCATCGCCTTCGCGCGCCAGCGGCCCGGGGGCTTCGCCTTCACCTCGGCCGGCGAAGGCACCTCTCAATTCGTCGCGGGCGTGCTCTTCGGCGTCCGCGCGCAGCTGCAGCCCAACGCCGAATTCCTTCCCTCCGGGACGGGCGCCGTGCGCGCCGTGGCGCAGGGACAGGCGGCGTTCACCTTCGGCTATCTGGCCGACGTCATGCCGCTCGTGAAGAACGGCGGGCTGCGCGCCCTCGCGGTCGCCTCGCCCAGGCGCCTGCCGGCGCTGCCCGACGTGCCGACGATGGCCGAGGCGGGCTTCAAGGATTTCGATGCGACGCCGTGGGTCGCGCTCGTCGGCCCGGCCGGCATGCCCTCCGCGGTCGTTACAAAGCTGAACGCCGAGGTGAGGAAGATCCTCACCGAGCCGAAGTCTCGCGAGCGCCTCGCGGAGCTCGACCTCGAGCCGGTCGCAAGCAGCCCCCGGGCGCTCGCCGCGCGCATGCGCACGGAGCTGGAGCAGCGCCGCGCCCTGCTGCGGGTAAACTAGCTTCCTTCCCAGAGCCCTTCCCCATGGCCGCCCGCATCCTGATCGTCGACGACGACGAGAGCATCCGCCAGCTCTTGCGCCTGCACCTGACCTCCGCCGGCTACGACGTCACCGTGGCCGAGGACGCGATCGCGGGCGGCTACGCGGTGCTGCGCGGCGCGCCCGACCTCATCATCACCGACGTCAACATGCCGCACATGGACGGCTTCCAGTTCGTGAAGGCGCTGCGCTCGGACAAGACGCTGCCGGCCATCCCGGTGATCTTCCTCACGTCGGTGGAGGAAGGCGACCACCGCAGCAAGGAGCTCGGCGCGGTGGGCTATCTGACGAAGCCGGTGCGCGCCGACCGGCTCCTCACGCTCGTCGCGCAGCACGTGCCGGGCGGCGCGGTGCCGATCGGCTAGAGCCGGGCTGCGGCGTCTACACTTTTTCGGCGCTGCATGCCTTCAGGTCGCTGCCTTCGACCTGGCGCGCGATGTCCCTGAGGCGCGCCTCGAGGGCACCATCCGCGCCGCGCACCTGCAGCCAGACCTTTGGCACCATCGTCTCGCGCGGACCGACCTGCGCGCTGCGCACGCCCTTGGCGCGCAGCGCGTTGAGGCGCGCCTGCGCAGCATCCTCGCTGCGGAACACGCCGAGGGACACCGCCCAGCGGTACTGGTTGTCGTCCGCGACCACGAAGTAGTCCTCGACGCCGCGCGCCTTCAGCTCCGCGGCCTTCTTGAGCGCGCCCTGGCGGTTGGCCTGCGGCGGGATGAACACCCACCAGCCGGCGAGCTCCTCGGTGCGCCGCTGCGCGAGCCGGCCGCCGAGCGCGAGCGGCTCGAGCGCCTTCTCCATCTTCGGCGCGTCGACCAGCGTGAAGCTGCCCCATTCCAGGCAATTTCCGGAAACCGCCGCGGCGGGCGCGGGTGCCGGGGTGGCTGCCGCGGCAGGGGCGGGCGCCTGCGCCGCCGGCTTCGGAACCGCCGGCGGCGGCTCGCCGGCGGAAAGGATGTGGAGCTGCTCGGGCTCGATCTGGCGCGTGAGCGGCAGCGGGTCGGCGCCCGCGTCGCCGGGCGAGAAGTAGCGCGACCAGGCGAAGAACGCGACGTTCGCGAGCACCAGGAAAAGGAACAGCGCTCTCATGCGGCCCTCATTTTGCCGGCATCCGCTCCTCGAGGGCGATGCGCGCGAGCCCGTCGAGCACCAGGTTCTCGACGTAGCGGCGCGGCACCGAGAGCTGGTCCATGAGCGGCCGCCCGGCGCCGCCCGCGAGGATGCAGAGCGGCGTGCCGTCGAGCTCGCGGAACGCGCGGTACATGCGCTCGATGGCGCCCGCCTGGGCGTGCCGGCAGCCGGTCTCGATCGCGTCGAGCGTGTTGCGCGGGGTCTCCGTGTAGCGGCCCTCCTGCAGGGGCAGCCGACCGGTGTGCTCGTGCAGCACGAAGCGCATCAGCTCGACCCCCGGCAGGATGACGCCGCCGAGGAAGCGGCCGTCGGCGCCGAGCATGTCGACCGTGGTCGCGGTCCCGGCATTGACCACGAGGCAGGCGCCGTTGTGCAGCCCGCGCGCCGCGATGAGCGCCGCCCAGCGGTCCGGGCCGAGCAGCTCGGGGCGCTCGTAGCCGTTCACCACGCCGCAGCGCTCCTTTTCGGCCCGCAGCCACAGCGGCTCGGCGTCGAAGATGCTGGTCCAGTTGACGAGCAGCTGGTGCGCGCCTTCGCCCGCGACGTTCGAGATGACGATGCGCTCCGGATCCTCGTGCGTCACGGAGAACGGATTGACGTGGTCGCTCGAGGCGGCGAACTCGATGAGCGAGACGGTGGAGATGCTTGCCCAGCCGGAGCCGTCCGGCTCGAGCCAGCCCCACTTGACGCGCGAGTTGCCGGCGTCGATGGCGAGGATCATGCCGCCCTCGAGGAGACGACGCGCCCGCTCGTCACGGCGCGCAGCCCGGCGCGGGTGCGAAGGCGCAGGGCGCCGTCCGCAGCGAGTCCCGCCGCGACGCCGCTCACCACGCGGCCGTCGGCGAGGCGCACGCGCAGGCGCTGCCCGGCATGCGCGTCCATCGCTTCCCATTCCTCGCGCAGCGCCGGCAGCCCGTGCGCCTCGAAAGCGGCGAGCGCATCGAGGATCTCGCCGCCGAGCGCGCGGATCACCTCGTTGCGGCCGGCCTTCACGTGGTCCGCGACGTAGGCGATGCGCCGGCGCACGCGCCGGGCGAGCGCGCGGCTCGGCGCGAAGTTGAGGCCGACGCCGATCACGGCGTGCGTGGCGCCCGCCTGAGAGCGCGTTTCGACCAGGATGCCGCCGAGCTTCGCGCCGCCGGCCAGGAGGTCGTTCGGCCACTTGAGAGAGACGCCGGCGGCGCCGAGCCGCCTGAGCGCGCGCACGCAGGCCACTCCCGCCACGAGTGAGAGCGCGGCCAGCTCGCGCGGCGCGCGGCGCACCGCGCAGGCGAGCGAGAAGGTGATGCTGCGGCCCGGGACGCTGTGCCAGCGCCGCCCGCGGCGCCCGCGCCCCGCGGTCTGCGCCTCGCAGGCGAGCAGCGCCGGCCGGCGCACGGCGCTCTCGAGCAGCAGCGAGTTGGTGGACGTGCAGCGCTCGAGCACGCGCACGTCGACTCCGCGGAGCGCGATCTGCGAGGCGTCCAGGACATCCATGCGCCGCATAGTTTACGGTTTATCCTAGGCGCGAGTGGCCCTCCGCATCGTCCGCCTCGGCACCCCGCGCGCTCCCTCCGAAGGCCCGCGCCTCGGCACGGTGCGGCGCCCGCCGCGCGGCGTGCGCAAGGCCGACTATGCGCGGCGCGACTTCTACGACGCGTGGCTTCCCGATCTCGCCCCGAGCGCGGCGCTGGTGCGCAGCGTGCTCGGGCAGCCGAGCGACGCGAGCTGGCGCCGCTTCGAGAAGCGCTACCGCGCGGAGATGGCCCGCCCCGGGCCGGCGCGCCTGCTCGAGGTGCTCGCACTTCTTTCGCGCAGCGCGAACTTCTCGGTCGGCTGCTATTGCGAGAACGAGGCGCGCTGCCATCGCTCCATCCTGCGCCGGCTTCTCGCCGAGCGCGGCGCGAAGCTCCTGCGCTAGCTAGTCCGGCCAGGGCCGCTGCGCGGGCCGCAGCTTCTCCAGCAGAGCGGCGACGCCGAGGACGCCGGCGTCGTCGAAGCGCCGGCCGACGATCTGCACGCCGAGCGGCAGCCCGTCGCGGCTCGCGCGCCAGTTGATCGACGCCGCGGGCTGCTCGGACATGTTGTACGGGACGGTGAAGGCGATGTGCGGCAGCGCATTGTGCGGATCGTTGCCCGGCGCCGGCAGCTCCGCCTCGTACGGCAGGATCGGCGAGGTCGGCGAGAGGACGAAATCGAAGCGCCCGGTGGCCGCGACGGCCGCCTCGCGCATCGCCATCACCTCGCCGTACGCCTGCATGACGTCGCGTCCGGAAAAGCGCGCCGCGCGCCAGGTGCACCACTCGGCGATGAAGGGCAGCACCTGCCCGCGGCGGCGCTCGGGAAGCGCCATCAAGTCGTTGTACGAGCGCGCCTCGAAGAAGCGGCACATGCCGTCGAGCATTTCCTCCGTCAGGAAGGAGTCCATCGGCTCGACTGCCGCGCCCGCGTCGGCGAGCGCGCGCGCGGCATCTTCGCAGGCCGTGCGGACTTCCGGGTGCACAGGAAGCCCTGCATTCATGCCGAGAAGAAGGCCGACGCGCAGCTTTTTCGCCTCGACGGCTCTTGTCGGGAAAAACGCCTCGCTCGTCGCCGGCAGGCTCATGAAGTCGCGCGCGTCCGGCCGGCTCACCACGTCCATGAGGAGCGCGGCGTCGGCCACGGTGCGGGTGAGCGGGCCCGCGATGCGTCCCATATAAGGCGGATAGAGCGGCACGCGCCCGAGCGAAGGCTTGAGGCCGAAGAGGCCGCAATGCGTCGCCGGCAGGCGCACCGAGCCGCCGATGTCGGTGCCGAGATGAAGCGGCGCATAGCCGGCGACGGCGGCCGCGGCGGCGCCGGAGCTCGATCCCGAAGGGTTGCGGTCGAGCCGCCAGGGATTGCGCGTGATGCCGTGGAAGCTCGAGACGCCCGAGGAGAGCATGCCGTAGTCGGGCATGGTGGTCTTGCCGAGGATCACGCAGCCCGCCTCGCGCGCGCGCGCCGCCGGCGGCGCATCGCGGCTTTCGGCAGGCGCATCGAGGTTCGCGCGCGTGCCGATCGGCGCCGGATCGCCTTTCGTATGGAGGTTCTCCTTGATGGTGATCGGCACGCCGTCGAGCGGCGAGCGCGGCGCACCGGCGCGCCAGCGCGCTTCCGCGTCGAGCGCCTGCGCGAGCGCGCCGTCGGCATCGATGCGGTACATCGCGTTGATCTTCGGCTCCCACGATGCGATGCGCTGCAGCAGCGCCCGGGTGACGTCCACCGGCGACAGCTCGCGCGACTTGTAGGCCGAAAAGAGTTGCTCCGCCGTGAATTCGTGAATAGCGGGCATCGAAGGCGGACTATATACTCGCCGCCGATGCTGAAAAAAGTTCTCCTCGCGGTCGCTTTCTTGTGCGCTGCATCGCCGGCTCTGGCGGCGAAGGAGCTGGAGCTCTGGCACGCCATGCGCGGGCCGTCCGCGGACGAGATGGGACGGCTGGTCGAGCAGTTCAACGCCAGCCAGTCCGAATTCCGCGTAGTGGCGACGTACAAGGGCAGCTACGAGGAGACGCTCGCCGCCGCTCTCGCGGCGCACAAGGCGGGCAAGGGACCGGACCTCCTGCAGGTCTATGACGCCGGCACGGCGGACCTGATGGCGGGCAAGGACGTCGTGCGGCCGCTCTGGCAGGTGATGTCCGAGTCCGGGCACGCGGTGGACGCGAAGTACCTACCCGCGGTGGCGGGCTACTACTCCGACGAGAAAGGCCGGCTGCTCGCGCTGCCGCTCAGCACCGCCACGCCCGTGCTCTACTACAACCGCGATGCGTTCAAGCGCGCGCAGCTCGATCCCGACAAGGCGCCGAAGACCTGGTACGAGATTCCGAAGACGCTCGGCGCGCTGCGCGAGTCGGGCGTCTCCTGCCCGATGACGACGGCATGGCCTTCGTGGGTGCTCTTCGAGAACATGACGGCGTGGCACAACGAGGAATTCGCCACCCACCACAACGGCATGGACGGCCACGGCGCGCGGCTCAGCTTCAACGGCCGCCTGATGGTGCGCTGGATCTCGATGCTCTCGTCGTGGATGAAGGCCGGCTACTTCGAATACTCGGGGCGCGCCGCCGAGGGCGAGGCGCGCTTCGTCTCCGGCGAATGCGCGGTGCTCACGTCCTCGTCGGCGAGCTACGGCGAGCTCCGCGAGAATGCGAAGTTCGACCTCGGCGTGGCGCAGCTTCCGTACTACGACGACATCGGCGGCGCGCCGCACAACACGCTGACCGGCGGCGCCGCGCTCTGGGTGATGGGCGGGAAGCCGAAGCCGGACTACCACGGCATCGCGAAATTCCTCGCCTTCCTCGCGAAGCCTGAGCGGCAGGCCGAGTGGACGCAGAAGACGGGCTTCGTGCCGGCGACCATGGCGGCCTACGAGCTCTCGCGCCAGCAGGGCTTCTACGCCAAGTACCCGGCCTACGAGGTCGCGGTGCACCAGCTGATCCTCAAGCAGCCGAACGGCGACACGCGCGGCATCCGCCTGCTGCACCTGCGCGCCATCCGCACCATCATCGACGAGGAGCTCGAGCTGGTGTGGAAGAACAAGAAGACGCCGCTCGAGGCGCTGAACAGCATGGTCGCGCGCGGCAACGCGCTCCTCGCCCGCTAGCCGGCGCCAAGCCGGACTAAACTTCAGGCCGGCATGGGCTGGCCCTATCCCAGGATCGTCGCGCACCGCGGCGGCGGCGCGCTCGCCCCGGAGAACACGCTCGCCGCGCTCGAGCGCGGCGCCGCGCTCGGCTTCCGCGGCGTCGAGTTCGACGTCATGCTCGCCGGCGACGCCACCGCGGTTCTGATCCACGACGAGACCACCACGCGGACCACCGGGGTCGAGGCGTCGGTCCCCCACAGCGATTTTTCTTTTCTGCGGAAAATCGGCATCCCGTCGTTCGACGAGGCGGCGCGGCTCTGCCGCAAGCTCGGCCTCTGGGCCAACGTCGAGATCAAGCCGGCGAAGGGGCACGAAGTCGCCACCGGCGCGGCCGTTGCCAGGCTGGCGCGGGAATTGTTCGCCGGCGCGGCGCCGCGGCCGGTGCTCTCGTCGTTCTCGATCGCCGCTCTGGAGGCGGCGCGCGCCGCCGATGGCGAAGCCGCGCTGGGATTCCTGGTCGATGACCTGCCGCAGGACTGGAAAGCGACCGCGGCCCGGCTGGGCTGCGTTTCAGTGCACTGCAATCAGAAAAAAATCGCGCGAGCCGACGTCGCCGAGATCGAGGACGCCGGCTACGGGGTGCTGTGCTGGACGGTCAACGAGCCCGCGCGGGCGCGCGAGCTGCTGTCATGGGGCGTCGACTGCCTAGTGACCGATGCGCTCGAGGCAATCGGCCCCGCCTTTTCCTAGGCTAGCCTTTCAGGCACGAGCTCATGAACTTCTTGCGCTCGTCGCCCTTCATGCCTTTCGCCTTGGCGTTGCAGTCCTTCATCCTGCTTTGCTGCGACGTCATCTTCTCCGCGCCCTCTTTTCCCGACAGGCAGCCTTTCATGAAGTCCTTGCGCTCGTCGCCCTTCATGCCCTTCGCCTTGGCGTTGCAGTCCTTCATGCGCTGCTGCTGGGCCTTCTGCGCCTCGCTCGGGCCCTTCTTGTCCTGGGCGAGCGCGGGCTGCGCGAGGAATGCGAATGCGACGGCAGCGAACAGGAGCTTCATGGATTTCCTCCTAGAGAAGGCGTTCGAGGGCGGCGATGAGCTTCGGATCGGACGGCTCGACCGCGGAGTCGAAGGACTGCACCTTGCGGCCGTCGCGGTCGATCAGGTACTTGTGGAAGTTCCACTGCGGCGCGCGGCCGCTCGACTTCACGAGCTCGCCATAGAGCGGGTTCGTCTTTAGCTCGGTCTTGGCGAACACCGGGAAGTCGACCGCGTACTGGTTGACGCAGAAGCTCGCGATCTCCTTGTTGCTGCCCGGCTCCTGGCTGCCGAAGTCGTTCGACGGAAAGCCGAGCACCACCAGGCCGCGGCCGCGGTACTTGCGGTAGAGCGCCTCGAGGCCCTCGTATTGCGGCGTGTAGCCGCAATGGCTCGCGGTGTTCACGACGAGCAGCACCTTGCCGCTGTATTCGCAGAGCGAGCGCTCCTTGTCGTCGATGGTCTGCACGCGGCGGTCGAGAAGCGAGGGGCAGGCGGCCATGGCGCTCGCGCAGAAGAGGAAGAGCAGGCTAGTAAGGAAGAGGCGCATTCGGCTTGAGGGGCTGGAGGGCGGTGCGGAAATCGCTCTTGATCCGTTCCAGGGCTTGCGGCGAATCGGCCTCGAAGCGTAGCACGATCACCGGCGTGGTGTTCGAGGCGCGCGCGAGGCCGAAGCCGTCGGCGTACTCGGCGCGCACGCCGTCGATCGTGACCACGCGCTCGGCGCCGGGGAAGGCGTTCGCTTTCTGCAGCTTCTCGACCAGCTTGTGCGGCTCGCCCTCCTCGAGGGACCAGTGCAGCTCGGGCGTGGAAGGGGCGTTCGGCAGGTCCTTCAGCACCTGGTTGGCATTCTTTTCCCGGGAAAGCACCTCGAGCAGGCGGGCGCCTCCGTACAGGGCATCGTCGAAACCGTACCAGCGCTCCTTGAAGAACGTGTGGCCCGACATCTCGCCCGCGAGGAGCGCGCCGGTCTCCTTCAGCTTCGCCTTGATGAGCGAGTGGCCGGTCTTCCAGATGGTCGGCTTGCCGCCGTGGCGCTCGATCCACGGCGCGAGCAGGCGGGTGCTCTTCACGTCGTAGATGATCTCGGCGCCCGGGTTGCGCGAGAGCACGTCCTTCGCGAGCAGCATCAGCTGCCGGTCGGCGAAGATCACCTCGCCGTCCTTGGTGACGAGGCCGAGGCGGTCGCCGTCGCCGTCGAAGGCAATTCCCAGCTCGCTTTTCCCCGTTTTCAATCTTTCGATCAGCTCTTTCAAGTTCGTGGGCTGCGACGGATCCGGATGGTGGTTCGGAAAATGCCCGTCCACTTCGCAGTAGAGCTCCTCGACCTCGCAGCCCAGGCGCCGGTAGAGCTTCGGCGCGAGCATGCCGGCGACGCCGTTGCCGCAGTCGATGGCGATGCAGAACGGGCGCGCGAGCCTGACGTCGCCCGCGATCCGCTCGACGTACGCGTCGAGGACCGATGCCGCGCTGCGCTCGCCCCTCCCGCTGGCGAGCTTTCCGGATTCGATGCGCCTGCGAATTTCCTGGATGTCCTCGCCGTAGAGCGTGTCGCCGCCGATGACGAGCTTCAGGCCGTTGTAGTCGGGCGGGTTGTGGCTGCCGGTGACCGAGACGCAGCTGCCGCAGCGCAGGTGGTGCGCGGCGAAGTAGGTGACGGGCGTCGGCGCCATGCCGATGTCGATGGCGTTCGCTCCCGAGGCGAGCAGGCCCTCGATCAGCGCCGCGGAGAGCTCGGGGCCGGAGAGGCGCCCGTCGCGGCCCACGGCGAAGGTCGGCGCGGCGCGCTCCTGCGCGAGCGTGCCGAGCGCCTTGCCGATGTCGCGCACGATCGCGGGCGTGAGCGTGCGGCCGACGACGCCGCGGATATCGTAGGTGCGGAAGATTTCTGCGGGCAGGGTCACGTTTCGAGAAAGCTCAGGAGGCGTTGCGGCAGCCAGCCGTGGCGGCCGGGGAACGGGCCGGTGAGGAAGCCCGCATGGCCGCCGGTGCGTGGAAATTCTAGCACCACGCTGCGCGCGGCATTTCGCGAGGCGGCGAGGAGCGCGCGCTCCGGAAGGAACGGGTCGTTGCGCGCGCTGAGCAGCAGGGTGGGCACGCGGACGCGCTCGAGATGCGGGCCGCTCGAGGCGCTCGCCCAATAGTGGTCCACGTCGCGGAAGCCGTGCAGCGGCGCGGTGACCACGTCGTCGAACTCGCGGAACGTGCACGCCGCGCGCACCCGCTCGCGGTCGTAGAGGCCGGGAAACGCTTCCAGCTTGGCGAGCGACTTCGGCTTGAGCGTCGAGAGGAACATTCGCGTATAGAGCGCGCGGTTCAGGCCGCGATCGAGCGCGGCGCCGGCGGCGGCGATGTCGATCGGCGCCGACACCGCGGCCGCGCGCCGCACGAGCGAGGATGCCGCCTCGCCTTGCTCGCCGAGCCACTTCAGCAGCGCGTTACCGCCGAGCGAGACGCCGACCGCGCAAAGCGGTCTTTTCTGCGCGCAAAATCGCTCCAGGATCCAGTGAATCTCCTGCGAGTCCCCGGAATGGTAGAAGCGCGCAAGCCGGTTCGGCTCGCCGGAGCAGCCGCGCCAGTGCGGGATCGCCACCCGCCAGCCCGCCGCGGCGGCCGCGGCGGCGAAGGCGCGCGCGTAGTGGCTGTCGGAGCCGCCTTCCAGGCCGTGGAAAAAAACTACCCGCCGCGCTTCGGGCGGGCCGCAGAAATCCACGTCGATGAAGTCGCCGTCGGGCGTGTCCCAGCGCTCGCGCGCAAGCGCCGGGCGCGCCGGCGGCCGCAGCGCGGCGACGATGGTCTGCAGGTGGCCGCCCGGCAGCCACCAGGGCGACGAGTAAGGGGTCAATGCAGCGCTCAGTGCAGCGTCTTCGGGGGCGCTTCGCGCGGAGCGGGCTTGCCCTGCGCCGGCGCGGGGGCGGGCGAGGCGTGGTGCACGATCATGCGCCAGCCGGCGCCGGTGCGCAGGTACACGTTGGTCGCCACGACCGGCGCGGGCTGCACGTCGCGCTGGCCCGCGCCTTCGAGCGCGAAATTCTCCTGCACGCTGTGGACCGCGATCATCATCGCCGCGATGTGCACCTGCTGGCTCACCGTGACGCGCACCCGCTGCGGGCCGGAGAAGATCTGCGCCCAGCTCTTGCGGATCTCGTCGTGCCCGGTCAGGCGCTGGCCGGCGGGATGCACGCAGACGATCTCCTCGTCCTCCGCCCACACCGCCATCATCGCCTCCAGGTCGCCGCGCTCGAGCGCCTCGTAGAAGGCGCTCTCGGCATCCTGCGCCGTCGGAAAGATCCTCCCGCTCACGACGCGAGATTGTGGATTTCCGCGAGCACCTTGTCGACCGTGAGCTCGCGCATGCAGCGAAAGTGCCCGAGCGGGCACTCGCGCTCGAAGCACGGGCTGCACTCCGGCCGCAGCCACAGCACCCGCGCCGCCTCCGAGAGGGGCGGCGTGTGCTCGGGGCTCGAGGAGCCGAAGAGCGCGACCTGCGGCCGGCCGAGCGCCGCGGCGGCGTGCATCAGGCCGGAGTCGTTCGTGACCACGCAGGCGGCGCCGGCGAGGAGCGCCAGCGCCTCCTCGAGCGTGGTCTCGCCGGTCAGGTTCTTTCCGCCGATGCCTTGCGAAGCCTCCCGGTCCCCCGGTCCGCCGAGCACGACGACGGGGAGGGAAAGCTCGGCTGCGAGCCCGGCGAAGTAGGGCCAGCGCTTTGCCGGGCCGTACTCCGCGCCGGGGCAGAGCACCGCGTAGGGCGGCGCGATGCCGAACTTCTCCTGCGCCTTGCGCTGCTCGTGCGCGCTCACGAGGAGGCGCGGCGCGGGCAGCGGCGCCTTCGCCTCCTTGCCGGGGGCTTCGGCGAGCGCGGCGTAGTGCGCGGGCATCGCCGTGCCGGGCTTCTTCCTGTAGAGGAGATTGAGCAGCCCGTAGCGCGACTCGCCGACGTAGCCCGAGCGCAGGGGCACGTCGGCGAAGAAGGGCACGAGCGCCGCCTTCCACGTGTTCGGCAGCACGATCGCCTGGTCGTAGCGGCGCCTCGCGAGCGAGCGGCCGAGGCGCCAGCGCGCGCGCAGCTGCAGCTTGCCGTGCTGGAAAGGCGCCTCGATGACCTCGCGCACCTCGGGCATGCGGCGCACGACCGGCGCCACCCACGGCGGCGCCACGACGTCGATCTGCGCCCCGGGCAGCTTCTCGCGCAGCCGCGCGAGCAGCGGCTGCGCCATCAGCGCGTCGCCGATCCAGTTAGGCGCGACGACGAGGATCTTGCGGCTAATCAGTGCCCTTTCGGGGGCTCGCCCTTATAGACGTACCGGGTGCCGCAGTAAGGGCAGAGCATCTCCCCGGCTCCGGCGACGTCGAGGAAGACGCGCGGATGGCGCGCCCAGAGCGGCGCGCCCGGCAGCGGGCAGTGCAGCGGCAGGTCCTTGGCCGTCACTTCGACCAGGCGGGCGGTATCGGGCGCGCTCATTTGCTCGTCTTCTTATTATGGACCGGCGTCAGCCAGCCGCGGTGCTTGCGGTCCTTGCCGGTCACCACGTCGAAGAACGCCTTCTGCAGCGCTTTCGTGATGGGGCCGGCCTTGCCGGCGCCGATGGTGCGCCCGTCGAGCTCGCGGATGGGCGTCACTTCGGCCGCGGTGCCGGTGAAGAAGCACTCGTCGGCGATGTAGATGTCGTCGCGCGTGAGGCGCTTCGCGCGCACCTCGTAGCCCAGGCCCTTGGCGAGCTCGATCACCGAGCTGCGCGTGATGCCGGTGAGCGCGGAGGTGAGCTCGGGCTCCCAGATCACGCCGTCCTTGATCACGAACACGTTCTCGCCCGCGCCCTCGGCCACGAAGCCGTCCACGTCGAGGAGCAGGCCCTCGTCGTAGCCGTGCTGCGTCGCCTCGAGCGTGGCGAGCACCGAGTTCGGGTAGGTGCCCGACATCTTCGCGCGCGCCATCGTGACGTTGATGTGGTGGCGCGCATAGGAGGAGGTCTTCACGCGGATGCCCTTCTCGAGCGCATCGGGCCCGAGGTAGGCGCCCCAGGGCCAGGCGGCGATGGCGACGTGCACCTTCGCGCCGATCGGCGACACGCCCATCTTCTCCGAGCCGTAGAAGCAGATCGGCCGGATGTAGCACGCCTCGTGGCCGTTGGCGCGCACCACCTCGCGCTGCGCCTCCATCAGGCGCTCGCGCGCGAACGGGATCTTCATCATGTAGATGTGCGCCGAGCTGAAGAGGCGGTCGGTGTGCTCCTTCAGGCGGAAGATCGCGGTGCCGATCTGCGTCTTGTAGGCGCGCACGCCCTCGAACACCGCGAGCCCGTAGTGCAGCGAATGCGTGAGGACGTGCGTCGTCGCGCTGCGCCACGGCACCAGCTTGCCGTCGTACCAGATCCAGCCGTCGCGGTCGGCCATCGAGAGCGGGCCCCGCGGTCCTTTCTTGCCTTGCGCCATGCCGGCCTCCCTTGCGCTTGTTTCCCTTGTGGAGCGCGCAGTCTACCTGCGGCAATGCCAATTAACCTATTAACGAACATGTTAACAGTGTCCCTGCTAGACTTGCCGGCGATGGACCTCGACCGCATCTTCGACGCCCTGTCCTCCGCGCCGCGGCGGCGCGTGCTCGCCTGGCTCTCGCAGGGCGAGCTCACCACCGCGGAGCTCGCCGAGCGCGCCGGCATCAGCGCGCCCGCCATGTCGCGCCACCTGTCGGTGCTGGAGAACGCCGGCCTCGCGGCGAGCCGCCGCCACGGCCAGCGCGTGCTCTACAGCCTGGTGCGCGACACGCTGATGGACGCGCTCAGCGCCTTCGCCGCCGGCTTCTCGGTGCCGGCGCAGCCCCGGCTGAAGCGCGAGGCCCTGTAGGCATTTAACTTGCAACCGCGGGGCTGATGAACGCGGGGTTCGAGGACGTCCAGCCCGGCACGGTCAAGACCGTGCGCTTCTCGCGCTTCGCGCGCCGGCTCGCGGCGCTTGCCGGCCGGCCCGGGACGTTCTTCGCCGCCTGCCTGTGCATCGTGCTCTGGGCGCTGAGCGGGCCGCTTTTCGGCTACAGCGACACCTGGCAGCTCATCATCAACACCTCGACCACGATCATCACCTTCCTGATGGTATTCGTGATCCAGAACACGCAGAACCGCGACACCGCCGCGATCCAGATCAAGCTCGACGAGCTGATCCGCGCGACGCAGGGCGCGCACAACGCGATCCTCGACCTCGAGCATCTCGAGGAGGAGGAGCTCGAGGCCTACCTGAAGCGCTACGAGGGCCTCGCGGCCGCGGCGCGCGAGCGCCTGCGCGCCGGGCGCATCGACACCGGCGCGCCCGACCTCAAGCCGGAAGGAGCCGCTCCCAGAGACGCCTGACGGCGTCGGCGTGCGCCGCCACTTCCTCGCGCGGCACGCGCGCGTAGGGCGCGCCGTTCAGGCGCAGCGCGTGCTGCCGGCGCCGGAACTCGCGGTAGGCGGCCCGGCAGGCTTCGGCGGCGGCGGCCTCTACCAGGCCGTAATCCGCAGCGATCTTGAGCAGGGCGATGTTGCCGAGGTTCTTCGTCAGCTCCGGGAACTCGCGGGCGTGCCCGAGCACGAGGTACTGGACGCAGAACTCGATGTCGATCATCCCGCCGCGGTCGTGCTTGAGGTCGAAGAGCTCCGAGCGGTTGGGATGCGCGGCGTGCATCTTTTCCCGCATCGCGAGGATCTCGCGCCTCAGCTCTTCGAGGTTCCTTTGCTTCTTGAGGATCCGCTCCCGGATCGCCTCGAATCTCGCGCCGACCGCGGCGTCGCCGGCCGAATGGCGCGCGCGCGTGAGCGCCTGGTGCTCCCAGACCCAGGCCGACTCCTCCTGGTAGCGCTCGAACGCGTCGAGCGCGGAGACGAGCAGGCCGGAGGCGCCGCTTGGGCGCAGGCGCAGGTCGGTCTCGAAGAGCGCGCCGGAGGAGGTGCGGCTCGTGAGCCAGTTGTTGAAGCGCGCCGCGAGGCGCGCGTAGGCCTCGCCCGCCGCCTCGCGCGCGTCGTCGTAGAGAAAGATGAGGTCGAGGTCGGAGGCGTAGCCGAGCTCCTTGCCGCCGAGCTTGCCGTAGGCGATCACCGCGAACCGGGGCGGGCCCTCGAGGCGCCGCGGCAGGCTCGCCCAGGCTTCTTCCAGCGCGACCTGGAGCACGAGGTCGGCGAGCGCCGAGAGGTGATCGGCGAGCCGCTCGACGGTCAGCAGCCCGGCGAGGTCCTGCGCGAGGAAGCGGAACACCTGCGCCTGGTGCGCCTCGCGCACGACGTTCATGCGCCGCTCGACGTCGTCGCCCGCGCTCGCGAGCTGCTTTGCCAGGCTGTCCTTGAAGAATCCCCAGTCGACTTCGGCATAAAGCTCGCGATCGTCGAGCAGCTCGTCGAGGAGCAGCGGGTGGCGCGTGAGGAACTCCGCCGCCCAGCTCGAGGCGCCGACGAGGCGCGCCACGCGCTCGAGCGCCTCCGGATGCTCGGCGAGCAGCGCGAGATACGCGGCGCGCCCGGCGATCGCCTCGACGAGGTCGAGCGCGCGCGCGAGCGTGGCCTCCGAGGCGCACGCCTTCGCGAGCGCGGGAATCAGCGCGTCGAGCCGGCGCTTCGATTCGGCGGGCAGCGCGGCGTAGCGCTGGCTCGCGCGGAACGCGGCGAGGCGCGGGTGCTCGGGCCACGGCGCGTACGCCTGCTCCGCTCCGGGATCGGCGAGGACATCGGCGAAATGGCGCGACACGCGCGCGCGCTCCTCCGCGAGGCGCGCGGCGAACGCGTCCCAGGAGCGGAATCCGGACATCTCGGCGATGCGCCGGCGGTCCTCGGCGTCGCGCGGCAGGTCGTGGCGCTGCGCATCGTCGAGGTACTGCAGGCGGTGCTCGACGTTTCGCAGGAAGACGTACGCCGCGGCGAGCTCCTGCGCCGCCTTTCCCGGCAGGAGATTCTTCTTTGCCAGGCGCGAGAGGACTTCGAGCGTCGGGCGCACCGTGAGCTCCGGGTCGCGGCCGCCGCGCACGAGCTGCAGCGCCTGCGCGACGAACTCCACTTCGCGGATGCCGCCGGGCCCGAGCTTGACGTGCTCGGCGAGCTCGCGGCGCTCGACCTCGCGGCGCACCTCTGCGTGCAGCGCGCGCATGGCGCCGAGCGTGGCGTAGTCGAGGTACTTGCGGAACACGAACGGGCGCACGATGCGCTCCAGCTCCTCGCGCGCCGCGGCGCTGCCGGTGAGGGCGCGCGCCTTGATCCAGGCGTAGCGCTCCCACTCGCGCCCCTGCGCGACGAAGTAGACCTCGAGCGCGTCGAAGCTGCAGGCGAGCGGCCCCGACTCGCCGTAGGGCCGCAGCCGCATGTCGACGCGGAACGCGAAGCCCTCGGCGGTCGGCTCCGAGAGCAGGCGGATGAGCGTGCGCCCGGCGCGCTCGTAGCGCGCCTGCTCGTCCATCGAGCCCTGGAAGAGGAACACGAGGTCGACGTCGGAGGAGACGTTCAGCTCGCCGCCGCCGAGCTTGCCCATGCCGACCACCACCAGGCCCGGCTCGCCGATCCACTCGAGCGCCGCCTGGATCTCGAGCTCGGCGAGCGCGCTCATCGCCTCGCAGACTTCCGGCAGGCTTGCACGCCCCGCAAGGTCGCGCGCCATCGTGCGAAGGAGCACGCGCGTGCGCAGCTCGCGCAGCGCGCGCTTGAACTGCGCCTCGTCGGCGCCGCGCGCGGCCTCGAGCGCGGCGCGCATTTCTTCCCGCGCGAACGGCGCCGGATCGGCGAGCTCCGCGGCGCGCTCCGGATGCGCCTCGAGGCGCTGCACGGCGTAGCGCGAGAGCGCGATTTCTTTAATCGGTTCGGGCATTCATCGCTACAATGGCGTGCTAAGAGTGAATTCCATCATGAAGCGGCTGCTGCAGGCGCTCGAAGTCCTCGCCTGGCTGATGTTTTTCGCTTTCGCGGGGACGGTCCTCGCGCTGCGCTTCTGGCTGCTTCCCGACATCGAGCACTACCGCGGCGACATCGTAGCCGCCGTCACGCGCGCGGTCGGCCTGCCGGTCAAGATCGGCGCGATCGAGGCCGGCTGGCTCGGGCTGCGCCCGCAGCTCAGCTTCTACGACGTGCGAGTCTACGACAGCGCGGGCCACGAGGCGCTCATCCTGCCGGTGGTGGACAACGTCATTGCCTGGCGCTCGATCGTGCGCGGCGACCTGCGGCTGCACTCGCTCGCGATCGACAGCCCGCGCCTCAACGTGCGGCGCGACGCCGCGGGCGAGCTCTACGTCGCGGGCCTGAAGCTCGCGAGCGCCTCGCGCGGCGACTCGCGCCTGTCCGACTGGATCCTCGACCAGGCCGAGATCACCATCCACAACGCGCAGATCGAGTGGCTCGACGAGAAGCGCCGCGCGCTGCCGCTCACGCTCTCGCAGCTCGACTTCCGCCTGCGGAACCGCGGCGCGGAGCATCTCGTCGGCCTCTCGGCGCGGCCGCCGCCCGAGCTCGGCGCCGCGCTCGAGGTGCGCGCCGAGCTCGCCGGCCGCACCCTCGCCGATCTCTCGGCGTGGAACGGCAAGCTCTATCTCGAGCTCGGCGCGACCGACCTCTCGGGCTGGCGCGCGTGGGTGGACTATCCGGTGGACGTGCAGCGCGGCGAGGGCGCGCTGCGCATCTGGGCGACGCTGCAGAACGGGCAGCCGCGCGACGCGACGCTCGATCTCGCTTTGTCGCGCGTGGTCGCGCGGCTCGCGAAGGACCTGCCGCCGCTCGAGCTCGCGTCGTTGCGCGGGCGGCTGCATGCGGAGCAGCACGAAGGCGGCTACGACCTGGCCGGCCGGCAGCTTGCGCTCGCCTCGCGCCAGGGGCCGGGGCTCAGCCCGACGGACTTCCGCGTGCAATGGCGCCCCGCGGGCAAGGCGCCGGAGCACGGCGCGGCGAGCGCGAGCGCGCTCGACCTCGCGCCGATGGCGCAGCTCGCCGAGTCGCTGCCCTTCCCGGCGCAGCTCCGGAAAACGCTCTCGGAGCTCGCGCCGCGCGGGCGGCTGCTCGACGCGCGCGTCGAGTGGACCGGGCCGCCCAACGCGCCGACGCAGTACAGCGCGAAGACGCGCTTCTCGGAGCTCGCGTTGCGGCCGTGGGAAAAGGTGCCGGGCTTCACCGGATTCTCCGGCGCGGTGGATGCGACCGAATCGAAGGGGACGCTGCAGATCGCCTCGCGCGGGACCGAGATCGCCCTGCCGCGCGTGCTCGCCGATCCGCTGCGCTTCGACACGCTTTCCGGGCAGCTCGACTGGCAGCGCCGCGGCGACCAGATCGCGCTCACGCTCGCCTCGCTCAGCTTCGCGAACGAGCATCTGGAGGGCAAGGCGAACGGCACGTACGCGACGGCGCCGGCCGGGCCCGGCGTGGTGGATTTCAGCGCGCAGCTCGCGCGCGCCGACGGCCGCTTCACGGCGCGCTACCTGCCGCTGCCGGAGATCATGGGCCCGGCGACGCACGAATGGGTGGCGAACGCGGTGAAGCAGGGGCAGGCGAGCGACGTGCGCTTCCGCCTGAAGGGCGACCTGCGCGACTTCCCGTTCGTCGACCCCGCGAAGGGGCAGTTCCTCGTCGCCGCGCACGTCGAGAAAGGCACGCTCGACTACGTGCCGGGCTGGCCGCTCGTCAACGACATCGACGCGCAGCTCCTCTTCGAGCGCGACCGCATGGAGATCCTCGGCCGCAGCGGCACGATCCTCGGCGCGAAGCTGGCCAATGTGCGCGTCAGCATCCCGAAGCTCGCGCGCGGCGCGCACCTCCTCCTCGACGGCCGGGCCGAGGGGCCGACGGGGGAATTCCTGCGCTATCTCGACGCGACGCCGGTGCGCGGCATGATCGGCGGCTTCACCGATGGCATGAGCGCCGACGGGCGCGGCAAGCTCGAGCTCAAGCTCGACATCCCGCTCGCCACGCCCAGGGCGACGCAGGTCGCGGGCGACTACGAGTTCCTCGGCGACACGCTCAGGCTGCATTCGCAGGTGCCGCCGATCGAGCGCGTCACCGGGAAGGTGGCCTTCACCGAGTCGGGCGCGACGGTGCAGAACGTGCACGCGCGCGCGTTCGGCGGCGCGCTCACCGTCACGGGCGGCTCGCGCGCCGGCGCCGGCGTGGAAGTCGTGGCGCGCGGCGACGCGACCGTCGCGGCGCTCCAGGCGCTCGCCGGCACGCCGCTGCTGCGCTACGTGAGCGGCTCGGCGGGCTACACCGCCACCGTGGTGGCGCGCGAGGGCCGCGTGCGCGTCATCGTGGAATCGAGCCTGCGCGGCGTGGCGAGCGCGCTGCCGCCGCCGCTCACCAAGGGCGTCTCCGATGCGCTGCCGCTGCGCGTGGAGGTGCTGCCCGCGGAAGCCGGCACGCGCGACCGCATCTCGGCTTCGCTCGGCACCATCGCCGCGGCGGAGTTCCTGCGGCGCAAGCAGGGCGAGGCCATGGTGGTGCAGCGCGCCGCGATCTGGCTCACGCCGGGCAAGGAGCCGCTGCGCCTGCCCGAGCGCCCCGGCGTGCTCGTCTACGGCACGCTCGGCGCGTTCGACGCCGACCGCTGGCGCAGCTTCTTCGCCTCGGCGGAAGGCGGCGGCGGCGCGGGGGCCGCGGCCGGCGGCGCCGCTGGGCTGGAGAACGCGCTTTCCTTCGACGTGAAGATCGGCGTGCTCGATGTCTACGGCAAGCGCCTGCACGAGCTCGCGCTGCGCGCCGGCGCCGACGCCGCCGGCTGGTCCGCGACGGTGAACGGCCAGGAGATTGCGGGCGACCTTTCGTACCGCAGCGAGCGCGGCGGCCAGCTCATGGCGCGCCTCACCAACTTCGCGATGCCGGAGGACACGCCGGGCACGAAGCCCGCCGAGCCGGCGAAGGCGACGAAGGAGCTGCCCTCGGTGGACCTGTCGGCCGACCACTTCATGTACCGCGGCAAGCAGTTCGGGCGCGTCGAGGTCATCGCGCAGCGCGCCGGCGACACCTGGCGCATCGAGCGCGCCGCGATGGTGAACCCGGACGCGAGCGTCACGGTGCACGGCGTGTGGCAGACCGCGCCCGCGTCGAGCACGACGCTCGACCTGCAGCTCGAGTCGAGCGACGCCGGCGCGTTCCTCGGCCGCATCGGCTACCCGAACCTGGTGCGCGGCGCGAAGGCGCACATGCAGGGCTCGGTGTCGTGGGCGGGCGATCCGACGGCGCCCGACTATCCGAGCCTCTCGGGCGACATCGCGATGCAGGCGGAGGACGGCCAGTTCCTCGAGATCGAGCCGGGCCTGGGCAAGCTCGTCTCCCTCATGAGCCTGCAGGCGCTGCCGCGGCGCCTGTCGCTCGACTTCCGCGACGTCTTCTCCAAGGGCTTCCAGTTCGACCGCATCGCGTCCTCGGCGCACATCGAGCGCGGGGTCATGACCGTCAAGGAGTTCAACATGCGCGGCTCGGCCGCCCAGGTCGCGATGACCGGCCAGGTGGACCTCGCGCGCGAGACGCAGAACCTCAAGGTGCGCGTCATCCCGAGCCTCGGCGACTCGGCCTCCACCGTGCTCGCCTTCCTCAACCCGCTGCTCGTGTTCCCGGCGCAGATCGCGCAGAAGATCCTGAAGGACCCGCTCGGGCACATCTTCGCCTTCGACTACTCGATCACCGGCAGCTGGTCGGACCCGAAGGTGGCGAAGACGCGCGTCGCCGCGGACCCCGTGAGCCCCAACCCGGGGGCCGGGCAGTGAGGATCGCCGCGATCCAGATGGTCTCGGCGCCCGAGCTGGCGCCGAACCTCGATGCCGCCGCGCGCCTCGTCGCGCAGGCCGCCGCGCAGGGCGCGAAGCTCGCCGCGCTGCCGGAGAACTTCTACTGCATCGGGCGCCACGAGACCGACAAGGTGAAGCTTCGCGAGCCGGACGGGAAAGGCCCGGTCCAGGAGTTTCTTTCCTCCCTTTCGAAAAAGCTCGGGCTGTGGCTGGTGGCGGGAACCGTGCCCATCGAGGCGAAGAGCGCCGATCGAATCCGCGGCGCGTGCCTCGTCTACGACGACGCCGGCAGGCGCGTCGCGCGCTACGACAAGATGCACCTCTTCCGCTTCGACGGCGGCGCCGAGAAGTACGACGAGACGCGCACCGTGGAGCCGGGCGAGGCGCCGCTCGCCATCGACACGCCCTTCGGGCGCCTTGCGCTCTCGGTTTGCTACGATGTGCGCTTCCCCGAGCTCTACCGCGGGCTCGGGCGCTTCGACGCCATGCTCGTCCCCTCCGCCTTCACCGCCGCGACCGGCGCCGCCCACTGGGAGACTCTGCTGCGCGCCCGCGCGGTCGAGAACCAGGCCTACGTGATCGCCCCGGCGCAGGGCGGGGTGCACGCTGGCGGGCGCCGCACGCACGGGCATACCATGATCGTCGACCCGTGGGGCGAGGTGCTCGGCGAGCGCGCCGAGGGCGAGGGCATCGTTCTTGCGGAGATGGATGCGAAGCGCATCGCGCAGGTGCGGGAAAGCCTTCCCGCGTTGAGCAACAGGAGACTGAATTGATCCTCGAGACCGCCAAGCAGACGCTGCTCGCGCCCTACGACCTGGAGGCGAAGAAGCTGGAGCGCGTCTTCGGCACGCTCGTCGGGCGCAAGGTGGACTACGCCGACCTCTACTTCCAGTACGCGCGCTTCGAGGGCTGGAGCCTCGAGGAGGGCATCGTCAAGTCGGGCAGCTTCAACATCGAGCAGGGCGTCGGCGTGCGCGCGGTGTCGGGCGAGAAGACCGCCTTCGCCTACTCCGACGAGATCAGCTTCGACGCGCTGACCGACGCGGCGAAGGCGACGCGGGCAATTGCCTCCGCCGGCCAATCGAGAAAAACGAAATCGAACCTGGTGAAGCGAAAGGCGATCCAGCTCTACGCCGAGACCGACCCGATCGGCTCGCTCGACTCGCAGAGCAAGGTGAAGCTCCTCGAGCGGCTGGAGAAGAAATGCCGCGCCGTCGACCCGCGCGTGACGCAGGTCATGGCGAGCCTGGGGGGCGAGTACGAGGTGATCCTCGTGGCGCGCGCCGACGGCAACATCGCCGCCGATGTGCGCCCGCTCGTGCGCCTCTCGGTGCAGGTGATCGCCGAGCAGAACGGGCGGCGCGAGAGCGGCAGCGCGGGCGGCGGCGGGCGCACGGACTACGCGCACTTCACCGACGAGGTGCTCGACCAGTACGCGCGCCAGGCGGTGTCGCAGGCGCTCGTCAACCTCGAGGCGCGTCCCGCGCCCGCCGGCACGATGACCGTGGTGCTCGGCCCGGGCTGGCCCGGCGTGCTGCTGCACGAGGCGGTGGGCCACGGCCTGGAGGGCGACTTCAACCGCAAGGGCAGCTCGGCGTTCGCCGGCCGCATGGGGCAGCGCGTCGCCTCGCCCGGGGTCACGGTGGTGGACGACGGCACGATCCCGGGCCGGCGCGGCTCGCTCACGGTGGACGACGAGGGCACGCCCACCTCGCGCACCGTGCTCATCGAGGACGGCGTGCTGCGCGGCTACATGCAGGACAGCCTGAACGCGCGCCTCATGAAGATGCCGCTCACCGGCAACGCGCGGCGCGAGTCGTTCGCGCACCTCACGCTGCCGCGCATGACCAACACCTACATGCTCGCCGGCTCGCAGGACCCGGCCGAGATCATCAAGAGCGTGAAGAAGGGCCTCTACGCCACCAACTTCGGCGGCGGCCAGGTGGATATCACCAACGGCAAGTTCGTCTTCTCCGCCGCCGAGGCCTATCTCATCGAGAATGGCAAGGTGACGCACCCGGTGAAGGGCGCGACGCTCATCGGCAACGGCCCGGACGCGCTCACGCGCGTCTCGATGATCGGCAACGACCTCGCGCTCGACACCGGCATCGGCACCTGCGGCAAGGAAGGACAGAGCGTGCCGGTCGGCGTCGGCCAGCCGACGCTGCGCATCGACGGCCTCACGGTCGGCGGCACCGCCTGAGATTTCTTTCTTCACCCGAGGAAATCGCCGCCGGGATTCCGGACGGCGCGTTCGTCGCCATGCCGCCGGACTATTCGCTTCCCGCGATGGAAGTGGTCAGGGCCTTGATCCGGCGGAAAGCGAAGAACCTCCGCCTTCTCGGGGTTCCGGTCCTCGGCATGTGCGCGGACCTCCTGATCGGCGCGGGCTGCGTCGCCGAGGTCGAGACCAGCGCGGTCTCCCTGGGCGAAGCCGGATTGGCGCCGCGCTTCACCGAGGCGGTCGAAAGCAACGCGATCAGGGTGAAGGACGGCACCTGCCCCGCGATCCACACCGGATTGCAGGCGTCCGAGAAAGGCGTGCCGTTCATGCCGCTCGGCGGGGTTCTTGGCTCCGACCTCGTGAAAGGCCGCGACGACTGGAAGGTGGCGCGGCATCCCTTCTCCTCCGAGGAGATTCTGTTCGTCAAGGCGATCCAGCCCGACATCGCGCTCTTCCACGCGCGCTGGGCGGACGACGCTGGCAACGTGTGGGTCGGGCGGCGGCGCGAGCTGGCGACGATCGCGCACGCGGCGAAGCGCACGCTCGTGACCTTCGAGGAGAAAAAGCCGGGCGACATGCTGGAGGACGAGCTGCTCGCCCCGGGAGTTATCGGCGCCGTCTACGTTGACGCGCTCGCGCCGGCGCAGCGCGGCGCCTGGCCGCTCGGCGCGCCCGGGCTGTACGATATCGACGACGCGCATCTCGCCCTCTACGCCAGGGCGGCGAAGACGCGCGAAGGCTTCAGGGGATACCTTGAGAAATTCGTCCTGGCTTAGCTTCCTCGCCGGCCTCGCGCTCGTCGCGGCGGGCCCGGGCGCGCTGGCGCAGCGCAAGCCCGATCTCGAGCCGCGCAAGGGCGAGGGCCTCGTGCTCCTGAAGGTGGTCTCGCTCGGGCCGATCAAGTGGGCCGCCGCGACGCTCGAGTCCAAGCGCGGCCAGCCGATCGATCTTTACGACTATTCGGATCCTTTCGCCGCGGGCGCCGTCTACGTCGATCGCGTGGACGAGGGCGAATACGACTTCGTGCGGCTCTTCAAGCTCGGCAACATGGCGGGCCTGCTGCCCGCGCTCATCCTGGCGAGCGAGCTCGAGATGCGCGGGCGCATTCCCTCGTTCACGGTGCAAGGCGGCTCCCTCACGAATCTCGGGACGCTGGTGGTGCTGCCGCCGGCCGAGAAGGGCGAGCCGCCGCAAGTCGTGCATCTCGGCGGCCCGGCCGGGCGCAAGTCCGCGCTCGACGATCTCGAGCGCCGCGTCGGCCGCAGGGTCGAGCTGCCGGTGGCCGGCGGCGAGATGACGGCGGAGGCGGAAAAGGAATCGATCGCCCGGGCGCGCGGCATGGTGCGCATTCTTTCGTTGGGCGACGACGCGCAGGGCAGCGGGATGATCGGCGGCGGCGCGCTCGGCATGATCGCCGCGCGCAAGCCCGGCGGCCGCTGGCAGGTGGAGACGCTCGATACGCTCGACGACGTGAGATACGCGCGCCGGCTCGCCGACGGAACCCTGATCGCCGGCCTGGTGCAGGGGCGCTACGCCGTGCGCCGCCCGGGCGCAGGCTGGACGCTCGTCGCGCTGCCCCAGCCCGACGCGGTGGTGACGCACGTCGATCCGACCCCGGACGGCGGCGCGCTCGTCGTCGCGAGCACGTGGAAGGCGACCGCCGTGCTCCATCGCGCCTCTCTCGACGCCGCGGAGGCGCCGCTGCGCGAGGTCGCCGCGTTCGACTTCCCGTACGCCCTGCGCCCGAACCCGGCGCTGTCGCTCGACGACCGGCTGATGCTGATCGAGAACCCGCCCGGTTTCTCGCGCGTCTGCGAGGTCACCAGCATCGACAAGAAATCGCTCCAGGTGAGCAAGGCGAAGTTCGACTTCTGGATCCGCAGCTGGCAGCAGCTGCCCACGGGCGAGATCGTCATCTCGCGGCAGAACGGGATGTCATACTACACCGGCGTCTCGAGCGACAAGGGCGCGACCTGGCAGCACAACGAGAACGAGGGCCCGACGCAGGCGCGCTTCATCGACCGCCAGCTCGGCTACGGCATCAAGGGCACGCCGGGCGCGTTCAGCGTCGACGTGCGCCTCATGAAGACCACCGACGGCGGCAGGACCTGGGCAATGCTTGGCCAAGCCACCACGCGCAAGGTGACCGGCCGCATCGTGTTCGCCGGCGAGGGCGAGCTCATCCTCGCCTCCCCATACGAGATGTACACGACGCGCGACGAGGGTGCGACCTGGTCGACCGTGGTGCTGCGCGCCGATTGAAGCCGGAGGAGCTGCTCGCCTGCGTGATCGCGCGCCTCATCGCGCGCCTGGGAGACGAGGCGCGCCACGTCGCCGTGGGCGCGGCCTCTCCCATCCCGGCGACGGGTGCGTTTCTGAGAAGAGAAAAAAATCCCGCGCTCAGGATTTCATTGCTCCAGAAAAGGGAGGGAAACCCGTTCACCGAGGGCTCGCGCGAGCTCTTCGACCTGGCGGGGCAGGGGCGCATCGACGTCTTTTTTCTCGGCGGCGCGCAGATCGACGGCCAGGCCAATATCAACCTCGTGAAGGCGGAGGGGCGGCGCTTCCCGGGCTCGTTCGGCTCGGCCTACATGTACGGCGCGGTGCCGCACGTGATCCTCTTTCGCGAGGAGCACTCGAGGCGGGTGCTCGTGCCCAGGGTGGAGTTCGTCTCCGCCGCGGGGAATCCCGCCGCGCTCCTCACCGGCAAGGCGCTCTTCGGCTGGGACCGCGCGAGAAGGCGCTTTTGCCTCGAGAGCGTGCATCCTGGCCATACGCTTGCCGAGGTGCGCGAGGCCACCGGTTTCGATTTCGATTTCAAGGAAGTAAGCGAGACGCCGGCGCCTTCGGCCGAAGAGCTTGCGCTGCTGCGCAGCAGCGTGGCGAAGCGGATTTCGCAGGACTATCCGGATTTCGCAAAACGGGTGTGGGGCATAAACTAGAGCCATGAACGCGCCCGAGAAAGTAAAGCAATTCGACCGCACCGCGGAGGACGTCGGCAACCTCGTCCACCTGGAGCACTACAACTGCATCGTCGACGACCAGCGCTACGCCGTGCTCTTCTACGTGGTCGGCCTGGGCGGCACGCGCGACCCGTACATCTTTCCGGGCATGGAGAACATCTGGCTCAACTTCGGCCGCACGCAGGTGCACATGCCGAGCCGCGCCGTGCCGCCGCGCTTCGAGGTGCTGCGCGGCACCGCCGGATTCGTGGTGCCGAGCCTGGAGGACCTGGTGAAGCGCCTGGAGCACGCCGGCAAGGAAATGGACCGGGTCATCGGGTCGCGCAGGAATTTCTCCTTTTCGAAAAAGCCGGACTGCGTTGAGGCGACCGACCCCTTCGGCACGCGCGTGCGCTGCCACGCCCCGGCGCCCGAGTACGGCCGCACCGAGCTCGGGCTCGCCTACGTGGACTTCGACGTGCCGCCGGGCACGGCGGAGGGAATCGCGCGCTTCTACACGCAGGTGATGAAGGCGCCGGCCCGGGCGGCGAAGGGCAGGGCGAGCGTTTCGGTCGGCAAGAGCCAGAAGCTGCACTTCACCGAAACCAGGAAGCCGCTGCCGGAGTACGACGGCCACCACATCCAGGTCTACATCAACGACTTCTCCTCGCCCTATGCCTGGCTGAAGGAGCGCGGCCTCGTCAACATGGAGACCGACCAGCACGAGTGGCGTTTCCAGTGGATCACCGACCCGAAGGACAACCGGCCGCTCTTCCAGATCGAGCACGAGGTGCGCAGCATGAAGCACCCGCTCTTCAACCGGCCGCTCGTCAACCGCAATCCGGCGATCACCAACACCGGCTACGTCGCGGGCCACGACGCGTTTCGCGGCACGTACTAGGCGGTTAAAAATCGTCAGGGGCGCGCAAGAGTTCCGGCGCGCCGCGCGGTGTCGCGGCTACGCTCGGGGGCATGAACCGTCTTGCGCGCATCCTTGCCATCATGCCGGAGGCCTTCGCCGCGGTTGACGCGGCGCTCGGCGCCTCGCCCGCCGCCTCGCCCGAAGCGCTGCGGCCGCACCTGCGGCGCTGGCGCGACGAGCGCTACCCGCACCTGAGCGACGCCGAATGCGAGAGCCTCGCCGGCTGCCTGCACCGCAATTTCTACGCACGCTGAAGCAAGCCCTGTAGTGCAGGCAGCGACGTCGCGTCGTGGCGACAGTGTCTCAAGGGTAGTGTCGTCACATTGCGGGCGAACAATGGCTGCATGGCGCGCGCCAGCGGCGTATCGGTGCACTACCCCTTCGCGATCGTCGAGTGCCTCGGCTGCGAGGCGCTCGAGGAGCCCGGCGAGGCGCAGGAATACCTGCTGCGCTTCCGTGACGAGGACGGCTGCGCCGTGACGCTGCGCGTGCGGCGCCCGGCGCTCGAGGTCCTCGCGCAGTCCCTCCCGCGCTGACGCGCCGGACCCCGGGCGTTTTCAGGTCGGCGTAAGCGCTGCTTCGTACGATGAAGCGGCCGTGCCGATCCGCAGCCCGAGATGGTTCTTCGCCGCCGCGCTGGTGCTCGCCGCGCCCGAGACCCCGGGCGTGTTCGAGCTCTGGGACAACGACGAGATGGTCTACGTGGGCGCGACGCGCGGGCCGCGCGAATCGCTGCGCCATGCGCTCGCGCGCGAGATGGAGCTGCACGACGCGACGCACTTCTCCTGGGAGATCACCTGGCGGCCCGCGGTGCGCGAGCGCGAGCTCCTCGAGGAGTACCTCGCGCAGCACGCCAGACCGCCGCGCTTCAACCAGGGCTAGGGCTTACCTGCAGCGCAGGTTGCCGCCCTCGGGCGGCACGGGCTTCGAGCAGTCCTGTTCGTCGATCTTGCGCTTGGGGTCCATCGGCGGCGTCTTCGCGCTCGCGTAGCGCGTCATCGTGGCGGCGTCGGCCTCGGAGGCGTTGTAGCCGGTGGTCGGCGCGGTGCCGCAGGCCGCGAGGGTCGCGAGAAGAACTACGCTGAGAGCTTTCATGCGGCCAGTGTGGGCACTGCGCCCGCGCGCTGTCTATCGCCCTACTGGACCACCTGCTGCCAGCCGCCCGGGCACTGCTGCACCGTCGGGTAGTACGCGCCGTAGGCCGGGCAGTACCAGTAGGTCTGGTAGGCGGGCGCCGGCTCGTAGTAGGCCGGCGGGTAGGCGTAGACCGGCGGCGGATAGAAGAAGGGCGCGACGAATGCGCCGCCGATGAACACGCGCGGCGCCGAGTGGAAGTGGTGGAAGCCGCCGAAGCCCGGCGCCGGGCCGCGGAAATGGCTCGGGCCGGAGAAATGTCCGCCCGAGAAGTGCCCGCTGCGCGCGGCCTGCGCGCCGCCTGCGAAGCCCAGGGTGAGGAGCGCTGCCGCGATGATCGATGCCGTGGTGCGTTTCATGATCGCGTCCTCCTTGCCGGTAAGACAGCGCGCCGTGCGCAATATTCCACATTCCTTTGTAACGCTTGGTAACTACTGGGGCTTGATCCCGGCGCTGCGCACGAGCTCGGCGGTCTTGGCGATCTCGTGCTCGAGGAGCGCGCGCAGCTCCGCCGGCGTGCAGCCGTCGGGCTCGGCGCCGTCGGCCGCGATGCGCTCCACCACGTCCTTGCGCCGCACCGCGCGCGCGATCGCCGCCTGCACCCGGTTCACGGCCGCCGCCGGCGTGTGCGCGGGAGCGAGCACGCCGAAGTAGCCGACCATCTCGAAGCCCGGGACGCCCGATTCCGCCACGGTCGGATACTGCGGCAGGACCGAGGAGCGCTTCGCCGACGTGATGGCGAGCACCTTCAGCCGGCCGCTCTTCGCGTGCGGCAGCGCCGACACGATGCTCGAGAACATCACGTCCACCTGCCCGCCGAGCACGTCGGCGAGCGCGGGGCCCGCGCCGCGGTAGGTGACGTGCGTCATGTCGATGCCGGCGGCGCGCTTCAGGTACTCGCCGGAGAGGTGCGCGGTGCTGCCGACGCCGCTCGAGGCGAAGTTGAGCTTGCCGGGCTGCGCCTTCGCGAGGGCGATGAGCTCGCGCACGTTCGACGCGGGCAGCGCCGGCCGGGCGACGAGCAGGAACGGCGCCCAGGCGATGTTGGTGATCGGCTCGAAGTCGCGCAGCGGGTCGAAGCTCTGGTTCTGCTGCAGCACCGCGTTCGCCGTGAAGCTGCTCGAGGCGATGAAGAGGGTGTAGCCGTCGGGCGGCGCCTTGGCGACGAGCGCGGCGCCGATCGAGCCCGCCGCGCCCGGGCGGTTGTCGATCACCGCCGGCTGGCCGAGCTCCTCGCCGAGCGCCGGCGCGAGCGTGCGCGCCATGATGTCGGTCGCGCCGCCGGGCGCGAGGCCGACCACGAAGCGCACCGGCTTGTCAGGATAGGACTGCGCCGCGGCGCTCGAAACCAGCACGAGCGCGGCGAGCGCGGCGAGGAGGCGCTGCATCACGGTGGTTAGAATGCCAGCCCATGGCGCGCGACGGCTACCGGATTTTCGATTCCGACACCCACGTCGGGCCCTACATGGATGTGCTCGAGAAGTACCTGCCCGCCGGCGAGAAGGCGAAGCTCGGCGCCTGGGAGGCGCACAAGTCGAAGAGCCGCGGCCACCCGGTCTACACGCGCGGGCAGCGCCGCTACCTGCGCCGCCTCGGCGCCGCGGCGGCCGAGCCCGACCAGGGCGGCTACATGGCGGGCTTCACCGGCGCGAAGCGCGAGCGCGAGCCGGCGAAGCTGGGCGACCACGATCCCGCCGAGCGCATCAAGGACATGGACTACGAGGGCGCGGACGTGAACCTGACGCTGCCCTCGGGCTGGTTCGGCACCTGGACCACCGGCGACGACGTCGCGCTCGAGAGCGCGATGTACCGCGCCTACCACCGCTGGATGGAGGACTACTGCGGCGCGTACCCGCAGCGCCTCGGCGGCGTGATCCTCGTCGGCTCGCGGGATGTCGAGTCCGGCCTGAAGGAAATCAAGGCATGGGGCAAGTCGCGCTGGGCCTGGGGCGTCATGGTGTACGCGCCCTACGGCGTGCCGCTCGACCATCCCTCGCTCGAGCCGGTCTGGCGCGAGGCGCAGGCGCACGACCTCTGCGTCGCGCTGCACACCTTCACCGTCATGCCGCCGTACGCGCCGGGCGGACTCGACACCTGGGAGAACCTCTGGCTGCAGCGCTCCGCTGCGCACCCGTGGTGCGGCATGCGCAACATGGCGGCGCTCATCGGCAGCGGCGTCATGGACCGCCATCCGAAGCTGCGCATCGCGACGCTCGAGGCGGGGCACGGCTGGCTGCCGTTCTGGATGAAGCGCATCGACGAGCACGCCGAGACCATCGCCGCCGCGATCGCGCCCCTGAAGAGCAAGCCGAGCGACTACGTCACCGGCGGGCGCTACTTCCAGAGCATCGAGATCCCGGAGGGCGCCGCGCTCACCAACGCGGTGATCGACCTCGTCGGCGAGGACGTGCTCATGTACGCCTCGGACTATCCGCACGGCGAGAGCCATTTCCCGAAATCGGTCGGCATGGTGCTCGCCTGGGACATGCCCAGGGCGCGCAAGCAGAAGCTCTTCTGGGACAACGCCGTGAGGTTGTACGCGCGCTGCGGTTTGCGCTGATGAATTCGAAAGGGAAAAAGCTAAGAGACCTTCTTGCGCGCAAAGACCGCGTCCTGTCGGTGCTGCATCCGCCGACCGCGGCGCTCGCGCGCATCATGGAGCGCGCCGGCTGCGAGGCGGGCTTCGTCGGCACTTCCGCGGTGGTGGGCGGCATCACCGGCCTCGCCGACGTCGGCACGGCGAGCCTGACGGAGTGCGTGCAGGTCGGGAAATGGATCGCGCGCAGCGTCTCGTTCCCGGTGATCCTCGACGGCGACACCGGCCACGGCGGCATCATGGCGGTGCGGCGCCTGGTGCGCGAATGCATCGAGGCCGGGATCGCCGGCGTGCGCCTCGACGACCAGCCGATCGAGGGCAAGCGGCGCACGCAGTCCGCCGGCGTCTCGGTCGTGCCGCTCGAGCAGGCGGTGGCGCGCTACCGCGCCGCCGTGGACATGAGGAACGAGCTCGACCCGTCGTTCGTCGTCATGGCGCAGTGCTATGCGCGCGACGCGGTGAACGGCGGCCTCGACGAGTGCCTGCGGCGCCTCGCCGCCTACGAGCGCGACGGCGGCCTCGACTGGGTGCAGTTCGAGTCGCCGCATTCCGAGGACGAGATCCGCCAGGCGCGCAAGACCGTCAAGGGCACGCTCTCCTTCATGAAGGGCAAGCTGCCGCGCTACCTCTCGGCCGAGGAGCACCTCGCGCTCGGCGTCAACGTCGCCTGGTACCCCGGCTTCACGCACCAGGTGATGTGGGCGGCGGTGTGGGACTTCATGCAGGCCTTCCAGGCGCGCGGCGTCAAGGCGTGGGAGGAGTTCGAGGCCGCGCGCAAGTCGCGCCCGTACCCGACCCCGGAGCTCGACGCGAGCGAGGAGGGCGGCGAGAAGCAGGCCGCCCTCGAGGAGCGCTACTTCAAGCGCTAGCCTGCCGCGTCAATCCGCTCGCCCGGTGAGCTGGAACGCGGCCCAGAAGAACGGATGCGGGAAGGCCTCGCGGGTCTTCAGCTGCGCGCTGCGCAAGGCCTCCTGCTTCGACTGCTGCGCGAGGCTCCCGTAGAAGCTCTCCATGAGCATGGCGGTCGCCTTGTCGTCCACGCTCCAGAGGCTCGCGACGATGGAGCGGGCGCCGGCATAGAGGAAGCCGCGCGTGAGACCGACGACGTCGTCGCCGTTCGCCACCTTGCCGAGCCCGGTCTCGCACGCCGAAAGCGTCACGAGGTCCGTGTCGAGGCGCATGGCGTAGAGCTCCCCGACGGTTAGGAGGCCGTCGTTCTCCGCATCCTTCGCGAGGTAGAGGCCTGAGGAAAGCGGCTCGTCCGCCTGGAACCTGCCGTGGGTGGCGAAATGAATGCGCGAGAACACGCCGCCCGCCTTCTTCAAGTTGCTCTCGGAGGCGTCCCGGCGCAGCAGCAGCCGCGACTCGGGAAAGAGGCCCGCCACCGCCTTCGCCTCGTCCTCGGCGAACTTGAGGTCGAGCCGGGCATCGTCGAGGTCCGGGTTGCCGAGCGCGAGCAGCAGCCCGTCCTTCTTCGCGACCTGCGGCTTGAGGTATTTCAGGACGCTCGCGCTCGGCAGGGAGCGGAAGCTGTAGCGCTCGATGGCGAGCTTGCCGTCGGCGCCGAGGAGCGCCGCGAAAGGCAGGTAGTGGAGCACTCCGTGGGCGACCACGATGACCCGCGTCGTGCCGATGGAACCCTCGAGCGGCTGCCAAAGCCTTGCGTGCAGCGCGCGTGCGTCCTCGCGCCACCTCTCGGAGCCGAGCTCCTGCAGGCTCGAGCGAAACGCCTGCACGGCATCGGCGAGGCCCTTGGCGTCCAGCTTGGCGGCCGCAAGCCGGTCGCGCCCGAGCACGAACGCATAGAGATCGTTCCCCTGGTAGTAGTACTCCACCAGGGACTCGTTTTCGCCGATCAGGCTCTTCAGCTCCTCCCCGGGCGTCGAAGTGACGGTCACGAGGCTGGAGAGCTCCGGCGCGGCCTGCCGCATCTCCTGGCGCACCCCGTCGAGGCTGCGGGTGCCGCCTGCCGCGGCGTCTCCTGCGGCCGTGCCGCCGCGCGACGCGAGGTCGGCGGCGTCGAGCTGGGCGAGGATCTGGCGCGTCTTCTGCGGATCGGCGCCTTCGGCGGCGAAGTCCTTCTTGGAAGCGAGCAGGTCGACGAGCGCGCGCGCCTTGGAGCGCTCGACGTAGTCGAACGCCTCCGGCAGGCGCTGCTGCTCGACGAGCAGCGCGATCAGCCGCTCGTAGACCGCCTGCTTGTCGCCGACGAAGCCGATCTTGCTCGCCTCGCTGTTGATCGTCGCGCGTTGCCGCTCGATCACTTCGACGGCGCCGGCATAGAGCGCCGCCGCCTGCGCCGCGTCCTTCTCCTGCTCGGCGATGCGGCCGCGCGCGAACTGCGCGAGCCAGTACAGGTCGCCCATGTCGCGGATGCGCGGGTTGCCGAGGATCCGGTCGAGCTCGGCCTTCGCCTCGTCGAGCCTGCCGAGCTCGAGCAGCGCCTTGGCGCGCATCAGCAGGCGCGGAACCTCCGTCTGGTCGGCGAGGCTGTCGCCGCGGGCGCCGTAGGAGCTCAGCGCGTTCAGGATGCCCAGGCCGAGGCTCGCGGTCGCCGTTCCCTCCAGGTTCTCCAGCGCCTTGTCGTACTGACCCAGGGCGAGATACGCGCGCGCCAGGCTGTTGCGCTTGTTGAGCATCACGATCGGCGCGCCGACGTACGGAATGGACGTGTCCTCGATTTCCTGCAGGAATTTCGACGCCCGCTCCCGGTCGCCCTGCAGCGAGCTCGCGATCACCAGCGTGCCGAGGATCAGCACCCGGAAGCGCTTCGGCGGCCATTGCGACCAGGTCGCGTCCGGGTTGTCCTTGCCGGCCCACTCGAGCGCGCGCTCCCCTGCCTTGACCGCCTCGGCATAGCGGCCGAGCTCGACGAACGCGTCGGCCCGCACCATGTCCGGCACCGGGCGGGCGTCCGAGCGGTATTCGATGCCGAAGTAGCGCCCGTTCATCGTGGTATCGCCGCGCGCAATGCGGGCATCGAGCTCGTCGGCGCATTTCAGCGCGTTCGTGTATTGCTTGACCTTGCCGTAGGCGATGCAAAGCCAGCCGAGGCGCGCCGCGCCGCGCTCGATGCCCGAGGCGAATTCCTTTTCCGTCAGCGCGACGAGATCGGCGTAGCGGCCGGCGCCGTCCAGGTAGAGCTGGTCCTCGTCCGCGCGCGCGGGCGCTGCCGCAGCAGCGGCCGCTACACATGCGATCCCCAGCAATATTCTCATCCGCCCCCTCTGCAGGATGGACTCTAGCAAGAACGGCCGCTCTACCGGCCCGGCGGGGCCTCCGACTGCTGCCAGCCGCCGCCGAGCGCGCGCACGAGCGCCACGGCGGCCGCCATGCGGCGGCCCTGGATGCCGATGGCGTTCCTCTCTTCGGAGAGGAGCGCCGTCGTGACCGTCACGACGTTGAGGAAGCTCGCGACGCCCGCCTTGTACTGGTTGAGCGTGAGGTCGACCGACTGGCGCGCGGCGGCGACGGCGTCGGCCTCGGCCTGCGCCTCCTCGTCTAGGATGCGCAGCGCGGCGAGGTTGTCCTCGACCTCCTGGAACGCGGTGAGCGCGGTGCCGCGGTAGTTCGCGACGGTCGCGTCGTACGCCGCGATCGCCTGCTCGTTCTGCGCGCGCCGCAGCCCTGCGTCGAAGAGCGCCATGACCACCGAGGGGCCAAGCGACCAGAAGCGGCTCGGCGCGGTGAACCAGGTCGAGGTGTCGCTCGAGCGGTAGCCGAGCGAGGCGGAGAGCGTCACCGCCGGGAAGAACGCCGCGGCGGTGGCGCCGACCTGCGCGTTCGCCGCCTGCACGCGGCGCTCCGCGGCGGCGACGTCGGGCCGGCGCTCGAGGAGCTCGGAGGCGATGCCCGGCGGGATCACGGGGACGTTCATGGCGTAGCGCGGCAGCGGCGCGATGGCGAGCTCCGCCGGCGTCACGCCGGTGAGCACCGCGATCGCGTGCTCGAGCTGCGCGCGCTGCACGCCGACGTCGGTCGCCTGCACCTGCACGCTCTTCACCTGCGCGTCGGCCTGCACCACGTCGGCCTTCGCGGCGACGCCGACGTTGTAGCGGTTCTGCGTGAGCTCGAGCGACTTCCTGAGCGCCTCCAGGGTGTCGTCGAGGAGCTGCTTCTGCACGTCGAGCACGCGCAGCTGGAAGTAGTCGGTGGCGAGCTGCGCCTGCAGCGAGAGCTTGGCCGACGCGTAATCCGCGGCGCTCGCGCGCGCGGTGGACTCGGCCGCCTCGACCTGGCGGCGCACGTGGCCCCAGAGGTCGATCTCCCAGTTCGAGACGTTCAGGCTCGCGCTGTGCTGCGTGATGGTGCGCCCGGCCGTGGTGCCGCCGAGGACGCCGCTCGGCGACTGGCTGCGCACCGCGGAGACCTGCGCGTCCACCTCGGGGAAGAGCCCGGCGCGCGCGATGCGCGTCCCGGCGAGCGCCTGGCGGTATTGCGCTTCCGACGCGGCGAGCGTCTGGTTCGACTTCTCGATCTTCTCCACCATCGCGGTGAGCAGCGGGTCGCCGAACATCTCCCACCACTTGCCCTTGGCGATGTCGTCGCGCGGCTGCGCCTGCTTCCAGGGCGCGGGCGTCTCCTTGAATTCCGCGCTGCGCGGCGCATCGGGCTTCCTGTAGTCGGGGCCCGCCATGCACCCGGCGAGCAACAGCAAAAACAGGGACGCACCACGTTTTATTGCGGTGGGAAAGAAGAAAACGTGGTGCGTCCCCGATTTTCTGGTCATGCGGCTTCTACCTCTGCATGTCTGCGGCGCAGGACCCACAGCCGGAACCGGTCCAGGTACAGGTACACCACGGGCGTGGTGTACAGGGTGAGGAGCTGCGAGAGCGCGAGGCCGCCGATGATGGAGATGCCGAGCGGCTGGCGCAGCGCCGCGCCGTAGCCGAAGCCGACGGCGAGCGGCACCGCGCCGAGCAGCGCCGCCATGGTGGTCATCATGATCGGCCGGAAGCGCAGCAGCGCGCCCTCGAAGATCGCCTCGCGCGGCGTCACGCCCTTGGTGCGCTCGGTGTGCAGGGCGAAGTCGATCATCATGATGGCGTTCTTCTTCACGATGCCGATGAGCAGGATGACGCCGATCAGCGCGATGATGTTGAGCTCCTTGCCGAAGAGCATCAGCGCGAGGAGCGCGCCGACGCCGGCCGAGGGCAGGGTGGAGAGGATCGTGATCGGGTGCACCACGCTCTCGTAGAGGATGCCGAGCACGATGTAGACCGCGACGAGCGCGGCGAGGATGAGGAAGGGCTGGTTCTCGAGCGACGCCTGGAAGGCGCGCGCGGTGCCCTGGAAGCTGCCGTGGATCGTCGCCGGCACGCCGATCTGCGCCATCACCTGGTTCACCGCCGCGGTCGCCTGCGAGAGCGAGACGCCGTCGGCGAGGTTGAACGAGATGGTCGAGGCGACGAACTGGCTCTGGTGGTTCACCGAGAGCGGCGCGAGCGTCGTCTCCCAGTGCGCGATGGCCGAGAGCGGCACCAGGCCCTTCGCCGGCGAGAGCAGCCACACGCCCTTCAGGCCCTCGGGGCTCTGCCAGTACTGCGGCGAGACCTCCATGACGACGCGGTACTGGTTGAGCTCGGCGTAGATCGTGGACACCACCGCCTGGCCGAAGGCGAGGTTGAGCGCCGAGTCGATCGACGCGGGCGAGAGCCCGAGCCGCGCCGCGCTGTCGCGGTCGTAGACGAGCGTGGTCTGCAGGCCGCGCACCTCCTGGTCGCTGTTCACGTCGGTGACGAGGTTGTCCATCGGCCGCAGCGCCGCCTCGATCTGCGGCGCCCATTTCTGCACCTCCGCCAGGTCGTCGCCCTGCAGCGTGAACTGGTAGGTCGCGTCCGAGAGGCGCCCGCCGACGCGGATGTCCTGCACCGGGTTGAGGAAGAGGTTCGCGCCCGGCTCGCGCGCGAGCTTGCCGCGCAGGCGCGTGACGACCGCGTCGGCGCTGATCTTCCTCTGGTTGAGGGGCTTCAGCGCGATGAACATCGAGCCGCGGTTCCTCTGCCCGCCGCCGGTGAACGCGATCACGTTCTCCACCGCCGGGTCGCTCTTCACGATCTCGACGAAGTCGGCGAGCTTCTGGCGCATCGCCTGGAACGAGATGCCCTGGTCGGCGCGGATGAAGCCGATCAGCCGCCCGGTGTCCTGCTGCGGGAAGAAGCCCTTGGCGATCTTCGCGTAGAGGAAGAAGTTGAGCGCGATGGTGCAGGCGAGGATGAGGAGCACGAGGAGCGCGTGCTCGAGGGCCCAGCCGAGCGTGCGGCGGTAGCCGTTCTGCAGCCGCACGAAGAACTGCTCGGCGAGGATCTCGATGCGGCCGGGCTTCTTCCGGTGCGCGTCCTCCGCCTTGAGGAGGCGCGCGCACATCATGGGCGTCGTGGTGAGCGAGATGACGAGCGAGACGAGCAGCGCCACCGAGAGCGTCACCGAGAACTCGCGGAAGAGCCGCCCGACGATCCCGCCCATGAGCAGGATCGGGATGAAGACGGCGATGAGCGAGAGCGTCATCGAGAGCACGGTGAAGCCGACCTCGCGCGCGCCGCGCAGCGCGGCCTCCATGGGCTGCATCCCGGCCTCGATGTGGCGCGTCACGTTTTCGAGCACCACGATGGCGTCGTCCACCACGAAGCCGGTGGCGATGGTGAGCGCCATGAGCGAGAGGTTGTTGATGCTGAAGCCGGCGAGGTACATCACCGAGAAGGTGCCGACGAGCGACACCGGCACCGCGACCGCCGGGATCAGCGTCGCGCGCAGCTTCCTCAGGAAGAGCAGCACCACCAGGATGACGAGCGCGATCGAGATCGCGAGCGCGCCCTCCACCTCGCCGAGCGCGGCGCGGATGGTGGTGGTGCGCTCCATCATGACGTCCAGGTTCATCGCCGCCGGGATCGAGGCGCGCAGCTCGGGCACCATCGCCTGGATGCGGTCCACCGTCTCGACGATGTTCGCGCCCGGCTGGCGGTTGAGGATCATGAAGATCGCCGGCCGGCCGTTGGCGGAGCCGGCGTTGCGCACGTCCTGCACCGAGTCCACCACGTCGGCGATATCCCCGAGCCGCACCGCGGCGCCGTTGCGGTAAGCCACGATGACGGGCAGGTACTCGGCGGCGCTCTTCGCCTGGTCGTTGGCGTAGATCTGCCAGTGCTTCGCGCCGTCGTCCACGGCGCCCTTCGGCCGGTTCGCGTTCGTGGCGTTGATCGCCGCGCGCACGTCGGTGAGCGCGATGCCGTACTTGCTGAGCGCGTCCGGGTTCATCTCGACGCGCACCGCCGGCAGCGCGCCGCCGCCCACCGTCACCTGGCCGACGCCGCTCACCTGCGAGAGCTTCTGCGCGAGGATCGTCGAGGCGGCGTCGTACATCTGCCCCTGCGTGTAGGTCGCCGACGTCAGCCCGAGGATCATGATCGGCGCGTCGGCCGGGTTCACCTTGCGGTAGGTCGGGTTGTTCGGCAGGCTCGTGGGCAGCTGGCTGCGCGCGGCGTTGATCGCCGCCTGCACGTCGCGCGCCGCGCCGTCGATGTCGCGCGTGAGCTCGAACTGCAGCGTGATGCGCGCCGAGCCGAGCGAGGAATTCGAGGTGATCTCCGTGACTCCGGCGATGCGCCCGAGCGCGCGCTCGAGCGGCGTCGCCACCGTCGCCGCCATGGTCTCGGGGCTCGCCCCGGGCAGGTTCGCGGAGACCGAGATCGTGGGATAGTCGACCCGCGGCAGCGGCGCCACCGGCAGCAGCGTGAACGCGCCCGCGCCGGCGAGCGCGATGCCCAGCGTCAAGAGCGTGGTCGCGACCGGACGCGCGATGAAGGCGGCCGACGGGTTCACGGCGGCGTCTCGGTGGCGAGGCGCTTGCCGCGGAAGCGCAGCGACAGGCGGTCGAAGGCGAGATAGATCACGGGCGTGGTGAACAGCGTCAGCACCTGGCTCACCAGCAGCCCGCCCACCATCGTGATCCCGAGCGGGTG
>DASRFM010000104.1:0-76314 GCA_035651575.1 Burkholderiales bacterium
TCTTCATGGGAGCCTCCCGCCTGTAGGCGCTCATTGAACGAGTTTCGGAGGAGGTTGGGTATCCCGGCTTGAACTACATCAAGGGGGCGTTTCGGCGTGTTTCGTTATTTAACATAATACACATTGTGCGTCATTTATCCCAAGACGAACCAGCCAACCAAGGCCTTCAGGGCGGCTGGTGCGGTGGCTTAGTTCAGCTTGTCGGTCGGCGGGACCGGCAGCCGGGCGACCGGAATGCCTTCCTCGAGAAGCGACTCGTGCTCCTCGTTGGTCGCCTGGCCGCGGATGGGACGCGCGGGCGCCTGCTCGTAGAAGATGCGGCGCGCTTCCTTGGGAAATTCCTTGCCCACGTCCTCGCTCTTGCTCAGCAGGTCGTCGAGCATGCGCGAGTACAGCATCTGCGCGATCGCGAACGGGTCCTTGCCTTCCATGTCGGGCGTCTTCTCCGGGACCTTCGCGGGAGCCTGCGGCTTGGGCTCGGCCGCGCCGAGGTTGAAGCGCGGCGCCGAAGCGACGCGCTCGACGTCCGCGCAGCCGCACGTCGGACATTGCAGCAGCCGGCGCTTCTTCTGGCTGCCGAAGTCCTCGGCTGAGCCGAACCATCCCTCGAAGCGATGGCCGACCGAGCAAAGTAGATCGAAAACAATCATTTAAAGGGCATTCTACATACAATCCCGAGATGACCCACCTGCTGTTTCTCCACGGCGTCGGTGGCGGGCACCATGCCTGGGACGGCCAGCTGTCGTACTTCTCGGCGCGCGGCTACCCCTCACACTCGTGGGACCAACCCGGATACGGGCACAGCCCCGCGGTCGAGCCCTACTCCCTGGAGCAGGTCGCCCTCGCCCTCCGGCGCCTGATCGAATCCGTGGCGAAGGAGCCGGTCGTTCTCGTCGGCCACAGCATGGGCGGCTTCGTCGCGCAGGAAGCCTATGCGCGATTTCCCGAGCTCGTGAAAGCCCTCGCCCTCTGCTTCACCAGCGCGGCATTCGGCGGCGGCGCGCAGTTCGCCGACAAGTTCGTGGCTGACCGCATCGGCCCGCTCGACGAGGGCAAGTCGATGGCCGAGGTCGCGGCGCAAGTGATGCCCGCCATGCGCGGCGCCAAGTCCGACCCGCGGGGGCTCGCGCACGCGCAGCGCATCATGGCCGGCATCCCGCCCGAGACCTACCGCAAGGCGGTCCGCATGCTGACCACGTTCGACCGGCGCGCCGACCTGCCGAAGATTGCCGTCCCCACGCTCCTCGTCGCCGGCAGCGACGACCGCACCGCGCCGCCCGCAGTCATGCAGCGCATGGCCGAACAGATCCCCGGCGCCGAGCTCGTGCTGCTGGAGGGCTGCGGCCACCTCGGCCCGATGGACCAGCCCGACGCGTTCAACGCCGCGCTCGGCGCGTTCCTCGAGCGCAGCGAGCTATAGTTTCCGCATGGGCCGCTACCGCGACGATCCCCAAGCGCTGCTCGCCCTGGTCGAAGACGACCGGGTGCACCGCGACGTCTACACCGACCCGGAGGTCTTCCAGCTCGAGATGGAGCGCCTCTGGTCGCGCAGCTGGATTTACGTCGGGCACACGAGCCAGGTGCCGAACGCGGGCGATTTCCTGACCCTCGACATCGCCGGGAAGCCGGTGCTGCTCGTGCGGCTCGCCGACGGCGGTGTGCGCCTCCTCATGAACCGCTGCGCGCACAAGGGCAGCAAGGTCGTCTACGCGCCGTCGGGCAACGCGGGCAAGACCTTCCGTTGCCCCTACCACGCATGGACCTACCGCCTCGACGGCTCGCTCGCGATGATCCCGCTGAAGGAGGGCTACGCCGGCACGCGGATGCAGGAGAAAGGGCTCGCCGCGATCGAGAACCTGGAAACCTATCGCGGCTTCGTGTTCGCCCGCCTGAGCGACAGGGGGCTCGGCTTCAGGGAGTTCTTCGGCGACTCGCTCTCCTCCATCGACCTGCTCGCCGACCGCTCGCCGGAGGGCGAGCTCGAGATCACCGGCGGCTGCCTGCGCTACCTGCACAACTGCAACTGGAAGATGTACGTCGAGAACCTGAACGACACCATGCACCCGATGATCGCGCACGCCTCCTCGGCCGGCACCGCCAAGAGGCTGTGGGAAGGCCAGCCCGCGGATCGGCCCAAGCCGATGGCGGTGGAGCAGTTCGTGCCTTTCGTGAACGGCTACGAGTTCTTCGACCAGATGGGCGTCAAGGTTTACCCGCACGGCCACGGTTTCTCCGGCGTGCATTTCTCCATCCACTCCGCCTACTCGCCGATCAAGGAATACGAGGAGGCGATGCGCAGCGCATACGGCGAGGAGCGCGCGAAGCAGATCCTCGGCACCGTGCGCCACAACACGGTGTACTACCCGAGCCTCACCATCAAGGGCGCGATCCAGTCGATCCGCGTCGCGCGCCCCCTTGCCGCGGACAGGACCCTGATCGAGTCCTGGACCTTCCGCCTGAAGGGCGCTCCCGAGAGCCTGCTCGCGCGCACGGTGATGTACAACCGCCTGATCAACTCGCCGATGTCGGTGGTCGGGCACGACGACCTGCACTGCTACCGCTCCATCCAGGAAGGGCTCGCCGGCGACGGCAACGAATGGGTGAACCTGCAGCGAAATTACGATCCTTCGGAAAAGGAGAAGAGCGAGGCCGTCGCGAACGGCACGAGCGACCTGTCGATGCGCAACCAGTTCCGCGCCTGGCGCGAGCTGATGGCCGCGTGATGCAGGCGCAGGACGCGGTCCGGTTCGTGGTGCGCGAGGCGCGCCTGCTCGACGAGAAGCGCTTCGAGGAGTGGTACGAGCTCTTCGCCGAGGACGGCCACTATTGGGTGCCGGCCGCTCCCGGCCAGACCGATCCCCACCTGCACAACTCGCTCGCCTACGAGGATCGCTTCCTCCTCAAGCTGCGCGTCGAGCGGCTGAAGAGTCCCCTCGCCTACTCGCAGCAGCCCGAGAGCCGCTGCCTGCACGTGCTGCAGGCGCCGGAGGTGGAGCAGGCCTCGGCGGAAGAGTTCCTGGTGCGCACGCCGTTCCTGTACACCGAGACTCGCGGCGACGATTCACAGCGCTATGCCGCGACCGCCTGGCACACGCTCGTCGTCCGCAACCAGTCGCTGAGGATCAAGCTGAAGCGCGTGGACATCCTGAACTGCGACGCGATGCTGCCCTCGATCCAGCTTTTCCTGTGAGCGCGGCGCTCGTCACCGGCGGCAGCGCGGGCATCGGACTGGCCATCGCCAGGGCGCTCGTCGCGCAGGGGCGGGAAGTGTTCTCGCTCGACGTGCGGCCGCCCGGCTTCCAGGACCCGAAATTCCGGCATGTCGAGGCCGACCTGACGGACCCGGCCGCCGCGGCGCGGGCGATGAAGCAGGTCGGCAAGCCGGTCACCACGGTGATCCACAACGCCGGCGACATCCGCCCCGCGCTGCTGCCCGAGGTGAAGCTGGAGGACTTCGACGCGCTCGTGAACCTGCACCTGAAGAGCGCGATCGTGCTCGCGCAGGCCGCGCTTCCGGCGATGAAGGCAGCCGGCTACGGGCGCATCGTGCTCGTGTCTTCGCGATCGGTGCTCGGGCTCGCGACGCGCACGTCGTATTCGGCGACCAAGGCCGGCATGCTCGGCATGGCGCGAACCTGGGCGCTCGAGCTCGCGCCCTTCGGCGTCACGGTCAACGTGGTCGCGCCCGGGCCGGTCAGAACCGCGAACTTCCACGGCATCGTCCCGGAAGGCAGCCCGATGATCGAGAAGGTGGTCCAGGCCATCCCGGTGAAGCGCCTCGGCGAGCCCGAGGACGTGGCGCGCGCTGTCCTCTTCTTCGCGGCGCGCGAAGCCGGCTTCGTCACCGGACAGGTGCTCTACGTCTGCGGCGGGACGAGCGTCGGCACGCTCGTCCTCTGATTCACTCGACGCTCAGCTCCACGCCGCCCAGGCCCTCCAGCGCGAACTCCACGCGGTCGCCCGCCTTCACCGTCTTCGTGGCGATGAGGCTGCCGGTGATGACGAACTCGCCGCGCAGCAGCCCGCGCCCGAGCCCCGCCAGGTGGTTGCAGATCCACGCCATCGCTTCGAAAGGATGGCCGAGCGCGTCTGCGCCGCGCCCCTCGCCGACCCTGCGCCCGTTGAGATCTGCCGCCCCGCGCACCGCGGCGAGGTCTATCCCGCGCCAGTCCGTCACCGGCTGGCCGAGCACGACGCCCTCGTTCCAGGCGTTGTCGGCGATGAGGTCCAGCGGATTCGCGCGCAGCGAAGCGTAATCGGCGTTGCGGTCGTCGGCCAGCTCGAGCGCCGGCATGATGGCGCCCACGGCCTGCATGACCCGCTCGCGCGTGAAGGGCGCATCGGCCGCCGGCAGGTCCTCGGCTGCCAGCACCGCGATCTCGAATTCGACGATGAGATTGACGTAGTCGGCGCTGCGCACGCGCGCAGGGCTGCGCAGCACGCGCGATTCGAGGATCACGCCCGCCTGCGGCGTGTCGACGCCGACGAACTGCTGCATCACGGGCGTGGAGAGGGCGATCTTGTAGCCCGAGATGCCGCCGAGCCGGTGCGCGCGCAGCGCGACGAATGCGTCCTGCACCGCGTAAGCCTCGTCGGTCGTTCGCGGCGACAAAGCGCCCGGCAGCGGGCCGAAGCGCCGGCGCGCCTCGTGCTCGGCGAGCAGCCAGCGAGCCGCCTCGGCGGCCTTCGTCTTCACGCCGCCGCCTTGCCGGGATGCACGCTGCCGCACTGGCCGCAGGTGCGCGCCTCGCGGCTGGCGTAGAACGCCTCGAAGAGCGGCGGCAGGTCGCGCACGATGTTCTGCACGTTCACCTCGACGCGATGGATGCAGGCGAAGCACTTCGGGCAATACCACTCGAAGGCGTCGTCCACGTCCGGCGTGCGGATCTTCTCCACCACCAGGCCGACCGAGCCGGGCTCCGGGCGCTGCGGCGAATGCCGCAAGTGCGCCGGGATGAGCAGGATCTCGCCCTCGCGGATGGGAATGTCGCGCGGCCGGCCCTCCTCGATCACCTTCAGGACCATGTTGCCGCGCAGCTGGTAGAAGAACTCCTCGTAGGGGTCGTCGTGGTAGTCGGTGCGCGCGTTCGGGCCGCCGACCACCTGCACGATCAGGTCCTCGGCCTCCCGGAACACGAGCTGGTTGCCCACCGGCGGGCGCAGCAGGTGCGCGTGCTCGTCGATCCAGCGGGAAAAATTGAAGGCGCTCAGCATCCTGACCTGGCAGTCAGGATGATAAGCGAAACGGCGGTCGGCCTAGCGCGCGCTCGCGGCGACGTCCTGCGGCTTCGCCGGCTCGTGGCGCGAAGCCATGCACTGCAGGTAGGCGCTGCGGTAGGCCGCGGCGCGCTCCAGCTGCGCGGCGTGCGCGCTATGGACGCAATACGATTCGTCCGCCATGCGCCGCTCGAAGGCCGCGTCGTCCGTCCGGCTCGCGGCGCAGGCCGCGATCCACGGCAGCAGCAAGGCTGCCAAAAGTCTCTTCATCATGCCGCCACCATAGCAACCAGCGACGCCTTCCAATGCAGGCGGACCTGATCCGATGGGGATGGTGCCCGGGCCGAGACTCGAACTCGGACGACCTTGCGGTCAAGGGATTTTAAGTCCCTTGCGTCTACCAGTTTCGCCACCCGGGCGGGCGGTCAGTCGATGCGCGCGCCCGATATTTTGACCACGCGCGCCATCTTCGCGTAGTCGGCGCGTAACAGCTCGCCGAACGCCTCGGGCGCCATGGCCTGCGGCTCGACGCCCTGCTTCGCCAGCCGGTCCAGGATCACCGGGTCCTTGAGGAGCCGCGCCATCGCCGCGTTGATCTGCTCCACCGTGGCCTTCGGGATGCCGGCCGGCCCGAGGAGGCCGAGCCAGGAGTCGAAGACATAGTCGCGCAGGCCCGACTCGCCCACGGTCGGCAGCTCGGGCAGGAACCTGGAGCGGTGCGCGCCCGTCATGGCGAGGAGCCGCACGCGCGGATCCTTGGCGAACGGGATGGCGCCGATGTTGGCCGCGATCACTGCCTGCGAGCGCCCGGCGATCACTTCGTTCACCGCGTCTCCGGTGGACTTGAGCGGAATGTGCACCATGTCGATGCCCGCGAGGCCGCAGAAGTACGCCATGGAGAGGTGCGTAGCGCTGCCGTTGCCGGCGCTCGCGTAGTTGAGCTTGCCGGGATTGGCCTTGGCATGCGCGATGAACTCGCGCACCGATTTCGCCGGCACCGCGCTGCCAACGATCAGCACGTAGTCCACGGTGCCGATGTGCGCGATGGGCGTGAAATCGGCCAGCGGGTCGTAGGGCAGCTTCGCGTAAAGCGAGCCGGCGATGGTGTGGCTCGCGGCCGAGAGGATCACGGTATTGCCGTCGGGGGCTGCCTTGGCGACGTAGCCGGTGCCGATCGTGCCGCCCGCGCCGGGGCGGTTCTCGACGATGACGCTGCGGCCCAGCGCCGCGCCGAGCTCGGAGTTGATCGCGCGTGCCAGGATGTCCTGCACGCCGCCCGCACCGAAGGGAACGACGATGTGCATCACGCCGCTTTGCGCCCTGGCGTTCCCCGCCGCGCCGAGGACGGCAAAGGCGAGAAGAAAAGCTAGATGCCGCACCATTCCCGGATGATCTCCTCGTAGATCTGGACCGCCTGGCGGATGCGCTCCATGCTGCAGTACTCGTCGGTCTGGTGCGCCATCTGCGCCTCGCCCGGCCCGACCACGATGGTCGGCGCCCCGCGATAGGCCTTCAGGAGGTTCGCTGCGTCCGTCATGTAGGGCGCGGTGCGCGCTTCGGGCGCGCCGGAGAACGGCTTGCAGATCTCGAACACGCGCTGCACCCACTCCTGATCGGGCGACGTCCACACCGGGTGCAGGTCGGAGAAGACTTCCATTGTCGCGCCTTCGCCCAGGGCGCCTTCGAGCTTTTTCAGCAGCGCGGCATGGTCCATTCCAGGAACGGTGCGGATGTCGACGCCGATCTTCGCGACGTCGGGCACCATGTTCACGCCGTTGCCGCCCTCGATCGTGCCGACGTTCAGCGTCGGCGAGCCCATCACCGGGTGGGCCGGGACTCCGAAGTCGAACTTCTCCAGCGCGTCCAGGGCGCGCGCCGCCTTGTAGATGGCGTTCACGCCGAGGTGCGGCATCGAGCCGTGCGCGGACACGCCGCGGAACAGGGCGTGGAACTTGACCGAGCCCTTGTGGCCGACGAGCGGGTAGTTCGACGTCGGCTCGCCGACGATCATCGCCCCGGCGCGCCCGAGGAGCTCGGTCTGCGCCAGCTTCTGCGAGCCGATGCAGCCGCCCTCCTCCGCGGCGGTCAGCACGATGACGATGCCCGGCGTGCCGCTCAGCCTGTCCCTGAGGTTATGTGCCGCGAGCAGGATTGCCGCGACGCCGGCCTTCATGTCCGAAGTGCCGCGCCCGTACAGGCGGTCGCCGTCGCTCTCGCCGGCGAACGGATCCTTCGACCAGGCCCTGGCGCCCAGCGCCACGACGTCGAGGTGGCCGGTCAGGCAGAGCGGCGCCTTCGCGTCGGAGCCCCCGGCGCGCGCGACCACGCTCGTGCGCCGGTCGGCGTACTCGTGGTACTGCACGTCGAAGCCCCAGGCCTCGAGCAGCGCGCCCGCGTGCTGAGCGCAGTCGCGCTCGCGCCCGGGCGGATTGATGGTATCGAAGCGCAGCAGGCTGCGGGTCAGGCTGACGGCGTCGCGCTCGGCCATGGCGGATTGTACCGGCTCTGCTACGCTCGCCCCATGGCGACGAAGACGATGACGCAAGCGATGCTCCGGCAGGCGATGGCATTCGCCACGGCGTCGCGCGACCTGTACGAGAAATACCTCGCGGTGGAGAAGCCCGACACGAAGGCGATGGAGCCCTTCGTGGTGAACGCGGCCTACGCGATCGAGGTGTACCTGAAGACGCTGCATGCGGGCAGCGGCACGCGCCGCAAGGAGCACGGCATCCTGGAGCTCTACGACGCCCTGCCGCAGGCGTCAAAGGACGCGATCGACGCGAAGGCGGCGAAGCTGAAGGACGGCTACGAGGGCGCGGGCGCCTTCCGCGAGCAGCTCGCGCAGCTCGACGAAGGCTTTCGCAAGTGGCAGGAGGTCTACGAGAGCGGCTACCTCAAGCCCGTCAAGACCCATCCCACGGTGTACCTGATGCACACCCTGCACGAGGTCTGCAAGGGGAATTGAAGCGCGGGAAGGGAAAGGCGGGAGTCGGAATCGAACCGGCGTCCACGGCTTTGCAGGCCGCTGCATGACCACTCTGCCATCCCGCCGGGGATCGGCACAAGAAAGGGAAGGTCTCGCGCCTTCCCTCAGGAATCTGGAGCGGGAAACGAGTCTCGAACTCGCGACCTCAACCTTGGCAAGGTTGCGCTCTACCAACTGAGCTATTCCCGCGAAGCCGTTGCACAACCGGACCCGGATTATATCAAGTCCGCATGGCGTGAGGCAGGGCCTTGCGCAGGTAGTAAAGCATCGATATGACGGTCAGGATCGCCGCCACGTTGATGAGCAGCGTGCCGAGCCACTGGCAATCGATCCAGTCGAACAGCATGTCGTGGTAGAGGAGCAGCGGGATCGCGATCATCTGGAACACGGTCTTCAGCTTGCCGATGAACGCCACCGCCACGCTCTTCGCCTGCCCCACCCGGGCCATCCACTCGCGCAGCGCCGAGATCGCGATCTCGCGGCCGATGACGATCAGCGCCACGAGCGCGTCCACCCGGTCGAGCTGCAGCAGCACGATCAGGGCGCCCGCGACGATCAGCTTGTCCGCGACCGGGTCGAGGAAGGCGCCGAACGCGGACATCTGGTTCAGGCGCCGCGCGAGGAAGCCGTCGAGCCAGTCGCTCGCCGCGGCGAGGATGAAGATCGCCGTCGCCACCGCGTTCTTGGTGTCGAATGACATCCAGTCGTAGGGGATGTAGTAGATGCCGATGATCAGCGGGATAAAGGCGATCCGCGACAGCGTCACCAGGTTCGGCGCGTTGAGGACGATCATCGGATCGCAGACTCGTGAAGGTGCCGGTAGATCCGCTCCGCCAGCGGGCGGCTGATGCCTGCCACCTTCGCGATGTCGTCGATCGCGGCCGCCTCGACGCCCCGCAGGCCGCCGAAGTGCTCGAGCAGCGCCTGCCGGCGCTTCGCGCCGATGCCGGGAATCTCGCCGAGCATCGAGGTCGTGCGCGCCTTCGCGCGGCGCGCGCGGTGCCCGACGATCGCGAAGCGGTGCGCCTCGTCGCGGATCTGCTGGATGAGGTGCAGCGCCGGGTGCGAAGGCGCGAGCTGCAGTGTGCGGGCCTCCGATTCCAGGACCAGCTCTTCGAGCCCGGGCTTGCGCTCCGGCCCTTTCGCCACGCCGACGACGGTGGCGTTGTGCAGGCCGAGCTCGACGAGCGCCGCCCGGGCAGCGCTCACCTGTCCCTTGCCGCCGTCGATCAGGATGAGGTCCGGGATCTTCCCCGCCTCCGCCGTGACCCGGGCGTAGCGCCGCGAGAGCACCTGGCGCATCGCGGCATAGTCGTCCCCCGGCGTGATGTCGCGGATGTTGAAGCGGCGGTATTCGCCCTTCTGCATCTGCTGGCGATCGTAGACCACGCAGGAGGCGACCGTCGCCTCGCCCATCGTGTGGCTGATGTCGAAGCACTCCACGCGCTGCGCGCCCTCGGGCAGCCCGAGCACCTCGCGCAGCGCCTGCAGCCGGCCTTCCTGCGTCGCGCGGTCGCGCACGCGCTGCTCGATCGCGAGGCTCGCGTTCTTGCAGGCCATGTCGAGCCACACGCGGCGTTCGCCGTGAACCGGGTTGACGACCTGGATCCCTTCGAACGAAAAGTCCACCTCTTCGCTGATGACGACGAGCGCCGGCGCGGGCTGCTCGAGATAGTGCTGCTCGAGGAACGCGCCGAGCACCTCCGCGGGCGCCGCGTCTTCCGCGTTCGACGGGAAGAAGCTGCGGTCGCCGACGTGGCGGCCGGCGCGGATCATGACGAGGTTCACGCAGGAGATGCCGCCCTGCGCGACGCAGGCTACCACGTCGGCGTCGACGCCGCGGTTCGACTCGACGTACTGCCGCGCCTGGATGCGCGAGAGCGCGCGCACCTGGTCACGATAGAGCGCCGCCTCCTCGTAGCGCCGCGCTTCCGAGGCGGACTGCATCTTCCCGGTCAGCCTCTTCAGGACGACGTCTTCCTTGCCCTCGAGGAAGAGCTCCGCGTTCTTCACGTCCTCGGCGTACTGCTCCGCCGAGATCTTGCCGGTGCACGGCGCGGTGCAGCGCTGGATCTGGTGCAGCAGGCAGGGGCGCGAGCGGTTCTCGAACACCGTGTCCTCGCAGGTGCGCAGGCGAAACACGCGCTGCAGGAGCTGGATGCTCTCGCGCACCGCGTAGGCATGCGGAAACGGGCCGAAGTAGCGGTTTTGCCGGTCCTTGGCGCCGCGGTGGAAGGCGAGCTGCGGGAAGCGATGGCCGGTGACGGTCAGGTACGGATAGGACTTGTCGTCCCGGAAAAGGATGTTGTAGCGCGGCGCGAGGCTCTTGATGAGGTTGTTCTCGAGGAGCAATGCCTCGCCTTCCGAGCGCGTCGCGGTGACCTCGATCGCGCCCACCATGGAGAGCATCATCTGGATGCGCGGGCTCTGCGCCTGCTTGTGGAAGTACGAGCCGACGCGCTTCTTCAGGTCGCGCGCCTTGCCGACGTAAAGCGCCTCCCCCTTGGCCCCGAGCATGCGGTACACCCCCGGAAGATTCGGCAATCCCGCGACGAAGGCCTTCGCGTCGAACACGATAACCCATTATAAATCGTGTAGAATTCGCGCCTTTTTCGGGCAGCGAAAGCACTGGTCATGGCGAAAGTCGAAGCGGTCGAGATCCGGGTCGGAAACCTCCTCGAGTGGGACAAGCGCGTATGGCGCGTGCTCAAGTCCTACCACGTGCACGTCGGCGGGCGCGGCGGCGCGTTCATGCAGGTCGAGATGAAGGACATCGAGACCGGCACGAAGACGAACCAGCGCTTCCGCACCGAGGACAAGATCGAGCGCGCCTACGTCGATCCGCGCGACATGCAGTATCTCTACCAGGACGGCGAGAGCTTCGTCTTCATGGACAAGGAGAACTACGAGCAGATCTCGCTCTCGGCGGAGTTCCTCGAGGGCCAGTCGGGCTACCTGCTGCCCAACACCGACGTGCAGATCAACTTCTACAACGGCCGCGCGATCGGCGTCGAGCTGCCGCCGTCGGTCGTGCTCACGGTCGAGGACACCGAGCCCGGCATCAAGAACTCCACCGCGACCAACAGCTTCAAGCCGGCGACGATGGAGACCGGTATCACGGTGCAGGTGCCGCCCTTCATCAACAAGGGCGAGAAGATCAAGATCGACACGAACGAAGGGAAATACATGGAGCGCGCGTAGCGCACCCATGGCGAGGATCCTGCTCGGGATTCTCCTCGCCGCGGCGGCCGCCGCGGCCGCGCAGGATTACCCCGCGCGCGAAATCCGCTCCATCTGCAACTTCTCGGCGGGCTCCGGCGCCGACATCATCGTGCGCTACTACAGCGACCGGCTGGCGAGGCTCGCCGGCAGGCCGGTAATCGTCGAGAACCGTCCCGGCGCGCAGGGCCTGGTGGCCACCGACTACGCCGCCAAATCGAAGCCCGACGGCTACACGATCCTCATCACGCCGGCTTCCTCCACGCTCGCCACGGCGCCGCATATCTTCAAGCACCTGCCGTTCGACCCGCTGCGCGATTTCGCGCCGGTGACGACGATCAACTCGCTCGCGTTCGTCATCGCGGTAAGCGCCGGCGGCCCGCTGCGCAGCATGGACGAGCTCGTCGCGCGGCTGCGCGCGAAGCCCGGCCACGGCTTCTACGGCACGACCTCGAACTCCGGCCAGGTCACGGCGGAGCTCTTCAAGGAGCTCTCCGGCCTCAAGACCGAGTACGTGCCCTTCAAGGTCACGACCGATGGCCTCGCCAGCCTGCTCGGCGGCGAGATCGACTTTTTCGCGATCGACGCGACCTGGGCCGTGACGCAGCACCCGCACAAGATCCGCATCCTCGCCGTCACGTCGGCAAAGCGCGCCGGCGTGCTGCCCGACGTGCCGACGATGCAGGAGCTCGGCTTCAAGGACTTCGACATCACGCCCTGGTGGGGCGTAGTCGTGGCCGCGGGCACGCCGCGGCCGATCGTCGAGCGCCTTGCCGGCTGGTTCAACCAGATCACCGCGATGGAGGAGACACGCCAGTTCCTTGCGCGCGGCGCGCTCGACCCGCTTCCCGGGACCCCGGATTCGATGGCGGCGCTGCTGCGCACCGAGACGGAGCGCTGGGGGCGCTTCGTCAGGCTCGCGAAAATCGAGCCGCAGTAGCTAGGCCCGCGCCTTTTCGAGCAGCAGCTGCGCCTCGCGGTAGGCCACGCTTTTCCTCAGGTCGCGGCCGCCCTTGTGCCGCATGCGCTCCAGCCGCCCGGCGGCGGGCGGCGGCGCATCCTTGAGAGACTCGAGCAGCGCGTCCTGCGCCGCATGATCGTTGCACAGGAGCAGCAGGTCGCAGCCTGCCGCGAGCGCGGCGCGCGCCCGCTCCGCCGGACCGCCGGCGACGCTCGCCCCCTCCATGGAGAGGTCGTCGCTGAAGACGAGACCATCAAAACCGAGCTTGCCGCGCAGCATCTCCTGCAGCCAGTACTTGGAGTAGCCGGCCGGCTCGCGATCGGCCTGCGTGTACACCACGTGCGCCGGCATGATCGCCGCGAGCCCGCCCTCGATCGCCGCCTTGTAGGGCGCGACGTCCTTTTTCAGCACCTCCTGCAGCGGGCGCTCGTCGGTGGGCACCGCGACGTGGGAGTCGGCCGTGGCGTAGCCGTGGCCGGGGAAATGCTTGCCCACCGCCGCCATCCCGGCGCCGGCGAATCCCTCGACGAGGCAGCGCGCCAGAGCGCCGACGGCGATGGGATCGAAGTGCAGCGCGCGGTCGCCGATGACGGAGCTGCCGCCGTAGTCCAGGTCGAGGACCGGCGCGAAGCTGAAGTCCACGCCGTGCGCCGCGAGCTCCGAGCCCATGATGTAGCCGAGCGCGCGCGCCAGCGCCTTCGCCGCGTCCCGGTCGCGGTCCCACTGGCGGCCCAGCTCGCGCATCGGCGGCACGAGCGTGAAGCCTTCCCTGAAGCGCTGCACCCGCCCGCCCTCGTGGTCCACGCACACGAGGAGCTCCGGCTCGCGCAGGCGCTTGATGTCTTCCACCAGAAGCGTCAGCTGCTCGGGATTTTCGTAGTTCCGGGCAAAAAGGATGACCGCGCCCACCGCGGGATGCGTGAAGCGCTCGCGGTCCTCGTCGCCGAGCGCGGTGCCGACCGGGTCGACGACGACCGGCCCGAGCGGCGCCCTCAGCTTTCGCATTCCAGGATCACGGTCGCGAAGGCGACGTCCTTCTCGTCGGAGAGCGAGACGTGCGAGCTCGTCACGCCCTTCTTCTTCATCAGGTCCTTCAGCGCGTCGGAAAACTCGAGCACCGGCTTTCCCGAAGGAAGGTTGCGCACCCAGACGCCGTGCCAGTTGGCGGGCGCGTGGATGCCGGTGCCGAGCGCCTTGGTGAAGGCCTCCTTGGCGGCGAAGCGTTTCGCGAGATAGCTGGCCGGCAGGCGGTGCTTGAGGAAGCGCTCCAGCTCCGGCTCGCACAGGACGCGGCGGGCGAATTTCTCTCCGAAGCGGCCCAGCGCCTTCTCGATGCGCCCGATCTCCACGACGTCCGTCCCGACCCCGAAAATCACCGCGAAGCTTCCGTCATGAGGCGCTTCATCTCGCGCACCGCCTCGCGCATGCCGACGAAGACCGCGCGGCTGACGATGGCATGGCCGATGTGCAGCTCGCGCACGCCGGAGAGCCGCGCGACGGGCTGGACGTTGAAGTAGTTGAGCGCGTGCCCGGCGTTGAAGCGCATGCCGAGCGCGCGGATCGCCTCGCCGGCGGTCTTGATCATCTTCAGCTGAGAGGCCACTTCGGGGCTTTCCGCGTCGCGCCCCTTCTGGTGGAACGCGTGCGCGTACGGTCCGGTGTGAACCTCGCAGACCGAGGCGCCGATCCGGTGCGCGGCCTCGACCTGGCGCGGCTCGGCGTCGATGAAGACCGAGACGACGATCCCGGCATCGCTCAGCTGCTTCACTTTGGCCTGGAGTTTCTTTTCCTGGGAAACGATATCCAGGCCGCCCTCGGTGGTGACCTCGTGCCGGCCCTCGGGCACGAGCATCGCCATCTCGGGCTTGATGCGGCAGGCGATGCCGACCATCTCGTCGGTCGCCGCCATCTCGAGGTTCAGGCGGATGTGGGTCAGCTCGCGCAGGCGCCGCACGTCCTCGTCCTGGACGTGGCGCCGGTCCTCGCGCAGGTGGCAGGTGATGCCGTCGGCGCCGCCCAGATGCGCCTCCACCGCGGCCCAAACGGGGTCCGGCTCGTACGTGCGCCGCGCCTGCCGCACGGTCGCGACGTGGTCGATGTTGACGCCAAGCTCGATCACAGGTCGTTCAGCTCCCTCAGCACCGACCGGGTGTGCAGCACCTGGCCGTGCAGGCGTTCGGCGATCAGCGCGCGCATCAGCAGACGCGCCTCCTCGCGGGTTTCCGGGCGCTCGTAATCGTCGTGCGCCAGGTCGATCAGCGTCTGCCCGCTCACCACGACGGAATCGCCCCGCCGATCCCCGCGCGCGCCGTTCACCGGCACCGGGCCGCGCTCCGGCTCATACACGTAGCTGCCGCCCGGGTCGATCGGCCGCGTCGCCGCGTCGCGGTCGAGCAGCGGAGCATACCCGAGCTCGGCGAGCAGGCGCTTCTCGAAGCCGCGCAGCACCGGCGGCGGCGCCTCTCCGGCGGAGAGGCGCGCGAGCGCCTCGGCATAGGCGTCGAACAGCGCCTCGTGCGGGTCGTCGCGCGGCAGCAGCCGCAGCGCCAGCTCGTTCAGGTAGAAGCCGCACATGAGGCCGCGGCCGGCGAGCGGCCGCAGCGCGCCGCCCCACTCCGCGCCGATCAGGTTGCCGAGCTCCGCCGACAGGCTCCAGCTCAGGCGCAGCGGATGGAAGGCGAGCAGGACGCCGCGCATCGCCGAGCGCGGGCGCCGCGCGCCCCGGGCGAGCAGCGCCACGCGCCCGAAGCGGCGCGTCAGCAGCTCGACGATCAGGCTCGTCTCCTTGTAGGGATACGTATGCAGAACGTATCCGGGTTCGTGCTCGGCCCGTTTCCTACTCATATCCCAGCTGCCGCAGGATGCGCGCGTCGTCGGTCCAGGCCTTGCGCACCTTCACCCAGACGCCGAGATACACCTTGCCGCCGAAAAGCTTCTCCATGTCCTTGCGCGCCGCGCTCGCCATGCGCTTGAGCCGCTCGCCCTTCGCGCCGAGCACGATGGCCTTCTGGCTGTCGCGCTCCACCAGGATCGTCGCCTCGATGCGCCGGAACGGGCGCTGAGGGGAGCCCTCGTCGCGGAAGCTCTCGATTACGACTTCGCAGCGGTAGGGCAGTTCTTGGGCCATCTCCTGGAAGAGCTTCTCGCGCAGCAGCTCCGCGGCGAAGAAGCGCTCGTCGCGGTCGGTGAGCTGCTCGGGCGGATACGCCGCCGGCCCCTCCGGCAGCGCATCGCGCACCGCGCGCAGGAGCTGCGGCAGGTTCCTGCCGGTCTGCGCGCTCACCGGGACGAGCGCCTCGAAGCTGCGCGTCCCGGCGAGGCGCTCGAGGAACGGGATCAGATCGCTTTCGCGGCGCAGCAGATCGATCTTGTTGACGACGGCGATGACCCTCTGGCCTTCCGGGATCCTGTCCAGCACGGCGCGGTCCTCGGGGCCGAAGCGCCCCGCCTCGACCACGAAGAGCGCGACGTCGGCATCGCGCGCGGCCTCGGTCGCGCGCCGGTTCAGGGCGCGCGCGAGCACCGTGCGCGAGCGCGCCTGCTGGCCGGGCGCATCGACGAAGATGTACTGGCAATCGTCGCGGGTCAGGATGCCGGTGACGAGGTGGCGCGTCGTCTGCGCCCGGGGCGAGACGATGGAGAGCTTCTGCCCGACCAGGCGGTTCAGCAGGCTCGACTTGCCGGTGTTCGGCCGCCCGGCGATGCCGACGGTCCCGCAGCGGTGGCTCATGCCCCGATCTTCTCGAGCATCGCCTTCGCCGCCTGCTGCTCGGCGCGCTGGCGCGAGCGGCCGCTGCCGAGCGTCGTGAGCCGCAGCGCGGGCACGCTGCACTCGACGTCGAAGGAGCGGTTGTGGGCCTCGCCGTGGGTCGCCACGACGCGGTATTCGGGCAGGCTGTCGTGGCGCGCCTGGAGCATCTCCTGCAGCTGCGTCTTGGCGTCCTTCGCCACGGCAAAGGGATCGAGCCGCGCGAAGAGCGGCTCGAACGCCGTGCCGACCGCGGCCTTCGCCGCGGCGTAGCCGGCATCGAGGAACACCGCGCCGAAGAGCGCCTCGACCGCGTCGGCGAGGATGGACTCGGTGATGGACGCGCTGCCCATGCGCAGCGACTCGGCGAGGCCGAGCTGCTGCCCGATCGCGGCCAGGGTCTCCTTGCGCACCAGGCTCGCGCGCAGCTGCGTGAGCTTGCCCTCGGGGAGCTCGGGAAAGCGCGCGTAGAGCACCTCGGCCACGGCGCAGCCCAGCAGGCCGTCGCCGAGGAACTCCAGGCGCTCGTTGTTCAGCGGCCCGTGGCTGCGGTGCGTGAGCGCCTGCTCGAGGAGGGCGGCGTCGCCGAAGCGATGCCCGAGGCGCTTTTCGAGGGCCGTGGCGCGGGACAAGGCAACCTATTGCTCCTTCGAGCTCGCGGCGAAGTCGATGTAGAGCCCGACGTTGGCGAAGAGCGGCACTTCCTTGCGGTAGGTGAACGAGATCACCACCTGGTTGCCTTCCTTGGTGATGTCGAGGTCCGTGGATTTCACGGCGTCGATGTCGTCGATCGTGGCGCGCGAGTCGAAGGCCTTGCGGATCTCCACCACCGTGGCGCCCTGCTTCTCCGCCGCAATGGCGTCGATGGCGGCCTTGGCCTTGCCGTACTGCATGTAGGGCGGGATCAGCTTCAGGCTGAAGATGCCCAGGACCACCACCAGCACCAGCACGATGAGCAGGCCGCCGAGGCTGACTCCGTGCTGCAGTTTCTTGTTGTGCATTGCCGTCCTCCCGAGGCGGGTCAATGGAACGGCCCGAAGCGCCCGAGCTCGTTCAGGTTGAGCCAGATGAAGAACGCCTTGCCGACGATGTTCGCGTCCGGGACGAAGCCCCAGACGCGGCTGTCGCTCGAGTTGTCGCGGTTATCGCCCATCATGAAGTAGTGACCCGGCGGCACCGTGCAGGCAAGGCCGCTCGTATTGTAGTTGCAATTGCCGTAGAACGGGAACGAGCGCAGGGGCGTGATGGAGGGCGGCGCGTCGTCGTCCAGCAGGATCTGGTGCTCCACCCCGCCGAGCGTCTCGATGTAGCGCCGGGAGAACTGCATCCGCTCGCGCGAGAGGTAGTCGTCGGTCTGGCGCTCCGGCACCGGCTTGCCGTTGATGGTGAGCCGCTTGTTGCGGTACTCGATGCGGTCCCCGGGCAGGCCGACCACGCGCTTGATGTAGTCGAGCGACGGGTCCTCCGGGTAGCGGAACACCATCACGTCGCCGCGCTGCGGGTTGCCGACCTCCATCACCTTCTTGTTGACCACCGGCAGGCGCACGCCGTAGGCGAATTTGTTCACGAGAATGAAGTCGCCGACGAGCAGGGTCGGCACCATCGAGCTCGACGGGATCTTGAAGGGCTCGACGAGGAAGGAGCGCAGCAGGAACACCACCAGGATCACCGGAAAGAAGCTGACCGAGTACTCCACCCACCAGGGCTGCTTGCCCTCCGCCGGGCGGCCCCTCTTCAGGAAGGCGATCTCGATCAGCCAGACGATGCCGGTGACGACCAGGAGGATGAGCAGGAACAGGGCGAAGCTCATCTCCATCCCTCAGGAATCGCCACGCTGCAGCACCGCGAGGAAGGCCTCCTGCGGGATCTCGACCGCGCCGACCTGCTTCATTCGCTTCTTCCCTTCCTTTTGTTTCTCGAGGAGCTTGCGCTTGCGCGTCACGTCGCCGCCGTAGCACTTGGCGAGCACGTTCTTGCGCAGCGCCTTGACGTTCTCGCGCGCGATGATGTGGCCGCCGATCGCCGCCTGCACCGCGACGTCGAACATCTGCCGCGGGATGAGGCCGCGCAGGCGCTCGACCAGATCCCGGCCGCGGCGCTGGGCGCTCTCGCGGTGGACCATGCTGGAGAGGGCGTCGACGCGCTCGCCGTTCACCAGGATGTCCAGGCGCACCATGTCGGCCGCGCGGTACTCGCGGAACTCGTAGTCGAGCGAGCCGTAGCCGCGCGTGGCGGACTTCAGCTTGTCGAAGAAATCGAGCACGACCTCGTTCAGCGGCAGGTCGTAGGACAGCACGACGTGGCGCGCCGAGTAGTGCATGTTGGTCTGCACCCCGCGCTTGTTCGTGCACAGGGTGATGACCGGGCCGACGTACTCCTGCGGCACGAAAATTTTCGTCGCGATGATCGGCTCGCGGATCTCCTCGATCGTGCCCGGGTCGGGCAGCCGGGCGGGATTCGACACCTGCTGGACCTCGCCGCTGCGCAGCTTCACCTCGTACACGACCGAGGGCGCGGTCGTGATCAGGCTCATGCCGTACTCGCGCTCCAGGCGCTCCTGGACGATGTCCATGTGGAGCAGCCCGAGGAAACCGCAGCGGAAGCCGAAGCCGAGCGCCTGCGAGGTCTCGGGCTCGTAGTGGAAGGAGGCGTCGTTCAGGTGCAGCTTCTCCAGCGCGTCGCGCAGCGCCTCGTACTGGTTCGCCTCGACCGGATAGAGGCCGGCGAACACCTGCGGCTTCACCTCCTTGAAGCCCGGCAGCGCCTGCGCCGCCGGCTTGTCGTCATGCGTGAGGGTGTCGCCGACCTTGGCGGCGCGCAGCTCCTTGATGCCGGCGGTGACGTAGCCCACCTCGCCGGAGGCGAGCTCCTCCTTCGGCCGCGACTTCGGCGTGAACACGCCGAGGTTCTCGGACACGTACGCCGCGCCGCTGCTCATGAGGCGCACGCGCTCCTTGGGCCGCAGCGTGCCGTCGACGACGCGCACGAGCATCACCACGCCGACGTAGTTGTCGAACCAGGAGTCGATGATGAGGGCGCGCAGCTTCTGCGACGGGCTGCCGACCGGAGGCGGAACCCGGGAAATGACCGCCTCCAGGATGTCCTGGACCTTCTCGCCGGTCTTCGCGCTGGCGCGGATCGCGTCCTTGGCGTCGATGCCGATGACGTCCTCGATCTCCTGGATCGCCTTCTCCGGATCGGCCGAGGGCAGGTCGATCTTGTTCAGGACCGGGATCACCTCCACACCCTGCTCGATCGCCGTGTAGCAGTTCGCCACCGTCTGCGCCTCGACCCCCTGCGAGGCGTCCACCACGAGGATCGCGCCCTCGCAGGCCGCGAGCGAGCGGCTCACCTCGTAGGAGAAGTCGACGTGCCCGGGGGTATCGATGAGGTTCAGCAGGTAGCGGTTGCCGTCCCTCGACTGGTACTCGAGGGCCGCGGTCTGCGCCTTGATGGTGATGCCGCGCTCGCGCTCGAGCTCCATCGAGTCGAGCACCTGCTCCGCCATCTCGCGCTCCTCCAGGCCGCCGCACATCTGGATGAACCGGTCGGCGAGCGTCGATTTGCCGTGGTCGATGTGGGCGATGATGGAGAAGTTGCGGATCCGGTCCTGAGGCGTCAAAGCAGGCTTTGTTCCATAGATAAAGAAAGAGGGTGCCGCTTCGCGCGACACCCTCCTCGAGCCGCTATTCTAGCTTAGCCGCGCCCCTGGGGATTCAGCCCTTGTCGGTGAGCCCGGAAATGGTCACGAACGCGGTGCTGTCGCCGCGCCGGACCTGCAGCGTGAACACGGCGTTCTTGTCCAGCCCGGCGAGCAGGCGGTTGAACTGCTCGACCGACTTCAGCTCGGTCTGCTGTCCCTTGTGGACCATCATGAGCAGCACGTCGCCGCGGCGCACGTCCGCCTTGGCGTCGGCGCGCACGTCGGCCACGATGAGGCCCGAGGAAAGCCTGAGGTCCTTCTTCTGCTCGGGCGTGAGCTCGGCGACGACCAGCCCGAGCCGGTTGGCGGTGGCCTCGGCGGGCTTGGGCGCGCGCGGCGTGTCGTGCGAGGCGATGCGCTCCTCCTGGAGCTCGGCCACCGTCACTGTGAGGGTCTTCCTCTGCCCCTTGCGCCAGACCTCCAGCCCGACCTGCGATCCCGGACGCGTCGAGCCGACGATGCGCGGCAGGTCGCTCGAGGACTCGACCTGCTTGCCGTCGAAAGCGGTGATGATGTCGGTCGCCTCGATGCCGGCCTTGTCGGCGGGGCTGCCCTTCTCGACCTGGTTGACGAGCGCGCCGCGCGCGCGGTCGAGGCCGAACGAGGTCGCGAGGTCGCGCGTCACCTCCTGGATGACGACGCCAATGCGGCCGCGCGCGACGCGGCCCTTCTCCTTCAGCTGCTTCTGGATGTCCAGGGCGACGTCGATCGGGATGGCGAACGAGAGCCCCATGAAGCCGCCGGTGCGGCTGTAGATCTGCGAGTTGATCCCGACCACCTCGCCGCGCATGTTGAACAGCGGCCCGCCGGAATTGCCCGGGTTGATGGCGACGTCGGTCTGGATGAACGGGACGAAGTTCTCCTGCGGCAGCGAGCGGCCCTTGCCGCTCACGATGCCCGCGGTCACCGTGTTTTCGAAGCCGAACGGCGCGCCGATCGCCACGACCCATTCGCCGACCTTGAGCTTCGCCGGATCGCCGAGCTTCACCACCGGCAGGTTGGTGCCCTCGATCTTGATCAGCGCGACGTCGGTGCGCTTGTCGGCGCCGATGACCTTGGCCTTGAACTCGCGCTTGTCGGTGAAGCGGACGTTGATCTCGTCGGCCGCGTCCACCACGTGGGCGTTGGTGAGGATGTAGCCGTCGTTGCTGATGATGAAGCCCGAGCCGAGCGAGCGGCTCTCGGCGCGCGGGCCGGGCGCCGGCGGCTGCGGGCCCTGGCCCGGCTGGCGCGGGATGAAGCGGCGGAAGAACTCCTGGATCTCCTCGTCCTCGATCCCCGGGACCTGCGGCAGCGTGCTGCGGCGGATCGCCTGCGTCGTGGAGATGTTGACGACCGCGCCGCCCTGGTCCTCGACCAGGCGCGTGAAGTCGGGAAGGACCTGGGACTGCGCCGCGGCGGCCGCGCAAACGGTCGCGAGCCACAGTGCGGCCAGCGCTTTGACGACTTGCATAACGCTCTCCTGATTTATTAAGGCTTGTTCGGCTGGTACTGGACCGAGTCGGCAATGCGGCGCACGCTCGCAGCGGGCGCCTCGCCCACCACCGTGACCCTGTGGTGCGCAACCTCCCGGGTATAGATATGGGTCGCGCCCATGCTGGCAAGCGCCGGGCGCACCGCGTCGGCCTGCCCTTCCATCGGCTCGATGAAGACCGAGACCGCGGCGAGGCCGTCCGAATACACCAGCTGCCCGACCGGCCGGGAGTCTCCCAGCCGGCGCTTGAGCTCCACGATCTTGCGAAAGCCCGGCAGATCGCTCGCCACCGCCCAGCCCTGCAGGTTCGCCGGCACCGCGGCCGCGTCCTCGACGCGCCAGTCGCGCGTCGCGGGATGGCGCGGCTTCACCATCTCGCGCGTCACGTGGCCGAGCGAGAGCTGAGTGAACGTAACCTGCTCGACGTCGTGGCCGGCGCTGTCGAAGGTCACCGCCTTCATCAGCATGCCGGTCTGCCGGTCGGCGTAGAGCCGGTAGCCGTAGCGCAGGTTGTCCTTCGGCGTCAGCACCACCGCGCGGCACTCCAGGCCGGCGATGCGCCGGCTCTCGCCGAGCGAGAGGTCGTAGTGCTGCTGCAGGAGCGCCACCGCGTCGGGCAGGAGCGCGGGGAAATCGCGCTCGCCGGTGCGACGCTCCACCTTCACGACCTTGCTGTCCGGCAGGTAGCACTTCACCGTGTCGCGCGTGCGCACCAGCTCGCGCGGCACGCCGTCCATCACCTCGACCTTCTCGATGTCGCCCGCCGGGTCGGCATAGCGCGTGATGCGCGAGGTCTCGCTGCGCGCGCCGTGCTGGTAGACGAAGGTGCCGCTGTACGAAAGCCGGTGCGTCGCCTCCTGGATCCGGCGCAACCACTCCAGCGCGTCCTGCGCCTGCGCGTGCGCCGCTCCGGCGAGCAGCGCACAGGCGAGCCCGAGGGCGCGCGCCACCATCCTATTTCCCGGCCTCGGCGCTGGTCTCGGAGACAGTGCGCACCTGCGGCACCATGCCCTGGAGCGAGATGCGGGAAGCGAAGCCCTGGTGCGCCAGCAGGTAGTCGTTCGTCGCGCTCGTGAACGGCAGCGTCGCGGGCGCGCTCGCCGTCTCCTGGCGCGCCGGCGGCGGAGGCGCAGGCGCCTTGGCGATCTGCGGCGCGGGCTGCTGCGGCCCGAAGGCGACCCAGCCGACCAGCGCGACCGCGGCGACGCTCGCCGCGGCCGACAGCGCCATCCAGCGGCGCGGCTCGCGCTTCGCGCGCGGCCTCGGCGCGAGAACGGCGGGCTCCTCGGCGAGCTTCCAGGCGACCCGCGCGGTGACGCCGTCGCTCAGCGGCGCCGTGCCGCGCAGCGCGTCCCCGACCACGTGGAACAGGCGCCAGGTCTCCGCGGCCTCGCGGTCGCGGCCCAGCGCATCCAGCACCGGGGCGGCGGCCCGCTCGTCGAGCTCGCCGTCCATCAGAGCCGATATCTTCTCTTTCATGCCTGCCTCTACCACTTTCCCCTCACCTTCCTACCACCTTTTGTCCTTCCGCGTCCCCAAGAGCGGCCTGAGCTGCTCGGCGATCGCCTCGCGCGCCCGGAAGATCCTCGAGCGCACCGTGCCGATCGGGCACTTCATCTGCTCGGCGATCTCCTCGTAGCTCTTGCCCTCGATCTCGCGCAGCTGGATCGCGGTTCTCAATTCCTCAGGCAGCTTTTCGATCGTTGCGTTCACTGTCGCCGCGATCTCGTTCGACAGCAACAGGCTCTCCGGCGTGTTGATGTCGCGCAGCTGCTCGCCCTCCTCGAACCCTTCCGCCTCCTCGGCCTCCACCTCCGTCGAGGTCGGCGCCCGCCGCCCCATGGCCATGAGGTAGTTCTTGGCCGTGTTGATGCCGATCCGGTACAGCCACGTGTAAAACGCGCTGTCGCCACGGAATGCGGGGAGCGCCCGGTAGGCCTTGATGAACGCTTCCTGCGTCACATCCTCGACCTCGGCCGGATCGCGAATGAAGCGCGACAGGAGCCGCCCCAGCTTGCGCTGGTACTTCTCCACGAGCAGGTTGAACGCCTGCTTGTCGCCGCGCTGCGCCCGCTCGACCAGCCGCTGGTCGATCTCGCGGTCGCTCACGAGGGCTCCCCACCCTCCGGTTCGCAACGCCTATGTGCCACAGACATTCGCACTTGGAAATAGTTCGACGACGTGAAGGGGTATGTCTTAGGCAGGCAGTTGCTTCGCCGCCACGGGCAGCTTGCCCCAGAGCGCCCACAGGCGCAGCAGGCGGAACGAATCGGCGGAAAGCATGTCGCGCGAGACGAGGACCGTGCGCCGCACCGGCGCGCCGAGCGGCAGGCTGACGGCCAGGCGGCTGACATAGCGGCGCGCGCCCACCGCAGCGGCGAGCCGGCGGCCGTCACGCAGCTCCACCGAGGCGCCGCCCTCGTCCAGCTCGATCGCGCGAATGGAGGCCGGCGAGCCGAGCAGCGCCCGCAGCCATGCCGAAGCGACGCCGAGGGCGAAGACGGCCGCCGCCAGCAGCGCGCCGGCGATGCCGGGCGCGACCATCACGATGCACGCCGCGGCGGCGGCGTGCAGGAGGACGATCAGCGCCGCGAGGGGCGCCGAAGGGGCGAGCTCGAGCCGCAGCCGGGCGCTCAAAGCTTTGCGAACACCAGGGTTCCGTTGGTGCCGCCGAAGCCGAAGGAGTTGGAGAGCGCGACGCGGATCGGCATCTTGCGCGCCGTATTCGGCACGTAGTCCAGGTCGCACTCGGGGTCCGGCGTGCGCAGGTTGATGGTCGGCGGCGAGACCTGGTCGCGCAGCGCGAGGATGCTGAACACCGCCTCGACGCCGCCCGCGGCGCCGAGCAGGTGCCCGGTCATGGACTTGGTCGAGTTCACGGCCACCTTGCCGGCGCGCTCGCCCAGCAGCTTGCGGATCGCGCGCGTCTCGGCGACATCGCCGAGCGGAGTCGAGGTGCCATGCGCGTTGATGTAGTCGATCTGCTCCGCCTTCAGCCCGGAATCCTTCAGCGCATTGCGCATGGCGCGGAACCCGCCGTCGCCATCCTCCGGCGGCGCGGTCATGTGGAACGCGTCCGCCGAGACGCCGTATCCAGCCACCTCGCAGTAGATCTTCGCGCCTCGCGCCCTGGCGTGCTCGTACTCCTCGAGCACCACGGCGCCCGCGCCCTCCCCCAGGACGAACCCGTCGCGGTCCTTGTCCCATGGGCGGCTCGCCGTGGCGGGATCGTCGTTGCGCGTCGAGAGCGCGCGCGCGGCGGCGAATCCGCCGACCGCGAGCTCGGTCACAACCGCTTCGGCGCCCCCGGCGATCATGACGTCGGCGTCGCCGTAGCGCACGGACTTCGCCGCCTCGCCGATGCAGTGCGTCGAGGTGGTGCACGCGGTCACCATGGCGAGGTTGGGCCCTTTCGCGCCGACCTCGATCGAGAGCAGCCCGGCGATCATGTTGATGATGGTTCCGGGAATGAAGAACGGCGAGATGCGCCGCGGCCCGTTCTTGTCGAGCTCGTCCTTCATCGCCTCGATGAGCGGCAGGCCGCCGATGCCCGAGCCGAAGTTGACCCCGACGCGCTCGGCGTTGTCCGGCATCACCTGCAGCGCGCAGTCGCGCCAGGCCTGCAGGCCGGCCGCCATCCCGTAGTGGATGAAGAGGTCCATGCGCCGCGCTTCCTTGGGCGACATGTACGGCGAGACATCGAAGCCCTTCACCTCGCCGGCGATCTGGCTGGCGAGGCGGGACGGATCGAAGCGGCTGATGCGGGTGATGCCGGGCGTGCCGGCGAGCGCGCTATCCCAGGCCTGCTGAACCGTGTTTCCGAGGGGGCATACGATGCCGAGGCCGGTGACGACGACTCGCCGGCGGGTCACTGTTTCGCGTGCGCCTTGATGTAGTCGACCGCCTGCTGCACGGTGGTGATCTTCTCGGCCTCCTCGTCCGGGATCTCGGTCTCGAATTCCTCCTCGAGCGCCATCACGAGCTCGACGGTGTCGAGCGAATCGGCGCCCAGGTCGTCGACGAACGAGGATTCGTTCTTGATCTCTGCTTCGTTCACGCCGAGCTGCTCGGCAATGATCTTCTTGACGCGTTGTTCTACGTTCTCCATTTCGCGCTCCTAGAGGGTCAAGAGGGGCGGTGCGGCATTGAGAGGGGCGCTATTTTACGACACTTAAGACATGTACATGCCGCCGTTCACGTGCAGGACCGCGCCCGTCACGTAACCGGCGAGCGGCGACGCGAGGAATGCGACTGCGGCGGCGACGTCCTCCGGCGTGCCGAGGCGCCCGAGCGGAATGTGGCCAAGCAGCGCCTTCCTCTGCTCCTCGGAGAGCGCGCGCGTCATGTCCGTGTCGATGAATCCCGGCGCGACGCAGTTCACCGTGATGCTGCGGCTGCCGAGCTCGGCGGCGAGCGACTTCGTCATGCCGACGACGCCGGCCTTCGCCGCCGCGTAGTTCGCCTGGCCGGGATTGCCCGCCGCGCCCACCACCGACGTGATGTTGATGATCCGCCCCCAGCGCGCCTTCATCATGCCGCGCATCACCGCGCGCGAGAGGCGGAACACCGCGCGCAGGTTCGTGTTGATCACTTCGTCGAAATCCTCGTCCTTCATGCGCAGGGCAAGGTTGTCGCGCGTGATGCCGGCGTTGTTGACGAGGATCAGCACGTCGCCGAGCTCCTTGATGAGCGCGTCGCACGCCGCCGCGTCCTTCACGTCAAGCTTCTTGCCGGTCAAGCCCGGCGCAGCGATGCCTTGCGCGCCGGAATCGGTCGTCGCAGTGCCCACGACCCGGGCGCCCTGCTTCGCGAGCTCGAGCGCGATCGCGCGGCCGATGCCGCGCGAGGCGCCGGTGACCAGGGCTAGCTTGCCTTCAAGCATGCGAGGGCTTCCTCGAGCGATTTGCGGTCGGCGAGCGCAAACGACTGCGCCTCGGGCGCGATCCGCTTCGTCAGGCCGGCGAGCACTTTCCCCGGGCCGCATTCCACCACGTGGGTCACGCCCTCCGCGAGCATGCGCCGGATGACTTCCACCCAGCGCACGGCCGAGTAGGCCTGGCGCACGAGCGCGTGGCGGATATCGTCCGGGCGCGCCTCGATCTTCACGTCCACGTTGTTGACGAGGGGGATGAGCGGCGCGCTCACCGTGATCTTCTGCAGCTCGACCTTGAGGCGCTCCCCGGCGGGCTTGAGCAGGCTCGAATGGAACGGCGCGCTCACGGGCAACGGCAGGGCGCGTTTCGCCCCGCGCGCCTTGCACTGCTCGATCGCGCGCTCCACCGCGGCCTTCTCGCCCGCGATGACGACCTGGCCGGGCGCGTTGAAGTTCACGGCTTCCACGATCCCGCCGGCCGCGGCGCAGGCTTCGCGCACCTTGTCGTCGTCGAGATTGAGAATCGCCGCCATGGCGCCCTGCCCCGCGGGCACGGCTTCCTGCATCGCGCTCGCTCGCAGGCGAACGAGCGGCAGCGCATCGCGGAACGCCAGCGCGCCGGCGGCCACGAGAGCCGTATATTCGCCCAGGCTGTGCCCCGCGACGAGGTGGGGCTTCGGGCCGCCGAGGCCGCACCAGGCGCGATAGGCCGCGTAGCCCGCGGTCAGCATCGCGGGCTGGGTGTTCACCGTCTGGTTCAGCTGCTCCGCGGGCCCTTCATCCAGCAGCGATGCGAACCCACCGCCCAGGATGGCGCGCGCTTCCGCCACCACGGCGTCTACGTCGGGAAGGCCGGCGTAGGCCTTCAGCATCCCGACCGACTGCGAGCCCTGCCCCGGAAAGACGAATGCGATCTTCATAGCGTGGCGAGCGTGGCGCCCCAGGTGAAGCCGCCGCCAACGCCCTGCATGAGCACGCGGTGGCCGGCGCGGATGGTTCCGGCGCGGACATATTCATCGAGCGCAAGAGGAACCGAAGCGGCGGAAGTGTTGCCGTGGTGGTCGACCGTGACGACCAGCTTCTCGCGCGGCACGCCGAGCTTGCGCGCGGTCGCATCGAGGATGCGCACGTTCGCCTGGTGCGGGATGAGCCAGTCGACATCCTCGATCGCCATGCCGGCCGCGGCCACCGTCTCGCGCGCCACCTCGTCGAGCACCTTCACCGCGAACTTGAACACGCCCTGGCCGTTCATCTGCAGATACGGCGAGCCGATGATCCGGCCGCGCGACACGTTGCCCGGCACCGACAGCATCTGCACCTGGCTGCCGTCGGCGTGCAGCACGCTCGCGTGGATGCCCGGCTTCGAGTCCGCGGCCAGCACCACGGCGCCCGCGCCGTCGCCGAAAAGCACGCAGGTGCCGCGGTCGTTCCAGTCGAGGATGCGCGAGAACACCTCCGCACCGACGACAAGGGCCTTCTTGGCATTGCCGCTCTTCACGAAATTGTCTGCCACGGAAAGGCCGTAGACGAAGCCGCTGCACACCGCCTGCAGGTCGAACGCGGCGCAGCCCTTCACGCCGAGCTTCGCCTGCAGGATGCACGCGGTGCTCGGAAAGATGAAGTCGGGCGTCGAGGTCGCAACGAGGATCAGGTCGAGCTCGTCGGCGCGTACGCCGGCGGCCTGCAGCGCCCGCCGGGACGCTTCCAGCGCCAGGTCGCTCGAGGCCTGCGACTCGTCGGCGATGTGGCGCCGCGCGATGCCGGTGCGCTCGCGGATCCAGGCGTCGCTCGTGTCCAGGCGCGCCGCGAACTCGTCGTTCGCCATGACGCGCGGCGGAAGGTAGCTGCCGGTGCCGGCGATGCGCGAGCAGATCATGCGCTGTGCGCCGGAAGCTCGGCCATCCGGTCCGCGATGCGCTGCGGCACGCCGTTCTTCACCTCTTCGATGGCGCGCGCCACCGCGTGCCCGAAGGCGTGGCGGTCGGCGGAGCCATGGCTCTTGATGACGATGCCGCGCAGCCCGAGCAGGCTCGCGCCGTTGTAGCGGCCCGGGTCCATGCGGGCGCGCAATGCGTTGAACACCGGCGTCGCCATCCACGCCACCGCCATGCGCCACGGGCTGCGCCGGAACTCGCCGCGCAGGAAGGAGAACAGCATTTTCGCCACGCCTTCGGAGGCCTTCAGCACCGAATTGCCGACGAAGCCGTCGCACACCACCACGTCCGTCGTCCCCTTGTAGATGTCATCGCCCTCGACGTTGCCGTGGAAGTTCAGGCCGCTCGCGCGCAGCAGCTCGGCAGCCTGCTTCACGGTCTCGTTGCCCTTGATGTCCTCGACGCCGATGTTGAGCAGCCCGACCGAGGGCCGCTCCTTGTGCTCCACCGCTGCCACCAGCATCGCGCCCATCACGCCGAACTGCATGAGCTGCTCGGGCGAGCAGTCCACGTTCGCGCCGAGGTCCAGCACGTAGGTGAAGCCGCCCTTCATGTTCGGCAGCACGGAGGCGATCGCCGGCCGGTCGATGCCCGGAAGCGTCTTCAGCACGAAGCGCGAGATCGCCATGAGCGCGCCGGTGTTGCCGGCGCTGACGCAGGCGTGCGCCGCGCCGCTCTTCACCAGGTTCACCGCCTCGCGCATCGAGGAATGCTTCTTGTAGCGCAGCGCCTGCGCCGGCGGCTCGTGCATCTCGACGACTTCCTGCGCGTGGTGGATGCGCACGCCGGAGGCGGCGGCGCGCACGTGCGGCTCGATCGCCTCCTTCCGGCCGACCAGGACGAGCTCGATCCCGGCGCGCTGCGCCTGGACGTCGAGCGCAGCCGGCACCGTCACATGGGGGCCGTGATCGCCTCCCATGCAATCGACGGCAACCGTGATCAGCGGCCTTACTCGCCTTTGGTTTTGACGACCTTCTTGCCGCGGTAGAAGCCGGTCGGGCTCACGTGGTGGCGCAGGTGCGTTTCCCCCGTGGTCGGCTCGACGGCGATCGCGGGCCCGGAGAGATGGTCATGCGAGCGGTGCATCCCGCGGCGCGAAGGCGACTTCTTGTTCTGCTGGACTGCCATTTCGTTGCTCCTTTTCTCAGTGTTTCTGCGTGCTGCGCAGCATCCCGCGCAGCCCGGCGAACGGCGAGCGCCGGCCCTCGTGCGCCTCGCCCGCCTCCGCCGCGCACGCCGCGTGGCGCGGCGCGTACGGCGCCTCGAGGAGGAGCTCGTCCTCCACGAGGTCGCGCAGCGCCATGTCCTTCGCGGCGAGCACGCGGTCGGGCGACGCCACGTCGGCCGGCTCGGCGTCGATCTCGGCCTGCGTCGCCGCGAGCACGAGAAGCGCCTGGTGGTCCACCTGCCACGGCATCGCTTCCAGGCAGCGCTGGCAGCGCAACTGCAGCGTTCCGCGCACGCTCACGCGCAAGCTCGGGCGCCCGCGCGCGTCGCGCGTGCCCTGTACCGCGTAGGCGACTTCCCCTGCGTCGGAAGCAAGCTGGTCCTTCAGCCGCGTAAACTCGCGGACCGGCAGGACCCCTTGCTGCGTTGCGCCGGCCGACGCGAACTCGAAGCCGTCGATGACCGGCTGGTGCGACATAAACGCTGCATCATATCATTTTGGAAGAATCCTCGCCAAAACAAAGCGATGCCTGACCCCAGGAAGCTCGTTCTCGGCTCCACTTCGCGCTACCGCAAGGAGCTTCTCGAGCGCCTCGGGCTGCCCTTCGAGACTGCGGCGCCCGAGTGCGACGAGACGCCGCATCCCGGCGAGGCGCCGGGCGCGACGGCGCTGCGCCTTGCGGCCGAAAAGGCGCGCTCGCTCGTCAAGCGCTATCCCGATGCGCTCATCATCGGCTCGGACCAGGTGGCCTGGGGCGCCGGCGTGCGGCTGGACAAGCCCGGCGACCACGACAATGCCCTGCGGCAGCTGAAGGCGTTGAGCGGCAAGAAGGCCGAGTTCCATACCGCCGTCTGCCTGCTGGATGCCCGGACGGGCCAGGAGCACACCGCGCTCGTCCTGTGCCGCGTGAGCTTCAGGGCGCTCGACGAGGCGCGAATCGAGCGCTACCTGCGCCGCGAGCAGCCCTACGATTGCGCCGCGAGCGCCAAGGCCGAGGGGCTGGGCATCGCGCTGCTCTCGCGCATCGAGACCGAGGACCCGACCTCGCTGATCGGGCTGCCGCTGATCGCGCTCAGCGGCATGCTCGAGCGCGCGGGCCTGCCGCCGGTTTGATCCTCTACGCCATCCCGACGCCGCTGGGCGGCAGGGCGAAGGATGCGCTGCCTTTGCCCGCGCTCGAGATCCTTTCCTCCCTGACGGACTTCGTCGTCGAGAACGCGAAGAGCGCGCGCGCGTTCCTCGCCGACGCAGGCCTGCCGGTGCGCGGGCTCTCGATCGTGGAGATCGACAAGGCCGGGGATGCGCTGAAGCCGCTGCGCGAAGGCCGCAACCTCGGCCTGCTCTCCGAAGCAGGCTGCCCCGCCATCGCCGATCCCGGCGCGGCGCTCGTAGAAGCCGCGCATGCCGCCGGCTTTCGCGTCGTGCCGCTCGTCGGGCCATCCTCCATCGTCCTCGCCCTCATGGCGTCGGGCCTTGAGGGCCAGCGCTTCGCCTTCTGCGGCTACGTGCCGCGCGAGGCCGGCCCGAGGGAAAAAAGGATCAGGGAGCTGGAGACGCGCTCGCGCCGGGAAGGCGAGACGCAGATCTTCATCGAGACGCCCTACCGGAGCGATGCCCTGCTCGAAGCTCTGCTCTCGACCTGCGCGGACAGGACGCGGCTGTGCGTGGCGGCGGATCTCACGCTGGAAACGGAATGGATCCGCAGCCAGCCCGTCGCGCAGTGGCGCCGCGCCCGGGCCGCGATCGGGCGGCGCCCGGCGGTATTCCTGCTGCTAGCGTAGGCCCGGGGCGAAGCGCAGCAGCGTTTCCGAGAAGCCCGCGGCGGCCGCGGCGCCGAAGCGCTTCGCGAACTTCTCCGCGATATTCTCCTTCTCGGTGTAGTCGATGATGTCCTCGGCCTTGATGACGTCGCGCGCCACCGAGTCGAGGCTGCCGAGCCCGTCGGCGAGGCCGAGCTCGATGCTCTTCTGCCCCGTCCAGATCAGCCCGCTGAACATGTCGGGCGTCTCCTTCAGGCGCTTGCCGCGCCCCTCGCGCACCGCGGCGATGAACTGCTGGTGGATCTCTTCGGCGAGCTGCCTGGCGAACGCGGTCTCTTCGGGCTTCTCCGGGCTGAACGGGTCGAGGAAGCCCTTGTGCTGGCCGGCGGTGATCAGCCGCCGCTCGATGCCGAGCTTGTCCATGAGCCCGGTGAAGCCGAAGCCGTTCATGAGCACGCCGATCGAGCCGACGAGGCTCGCCTTGCCGACGTAGATGCGGTCCGCGGCGGCGGCGATGAAGTAGCCGCCGGAGGCGCAGATGTCCTCCACCACCACGTAGAGCGGGATCTCGGGATACTTCTTGCGCAGGCGGTGCATCTCGTCGTAGATGGTCTGCGCCTGGACCGGGCTGCCGCCGGGGCTGTTGATGCGCAGGATCACGCCCTGCGTGCCCTTGTCCTCGAACGCCGCCTGCAGCGAGGCGTTGATCTTCTCGGCGCTCGCGTCCGCGCCGGGCGCGATGATGCCGTTGATCTCCACCATCGCGGTGTGCCGCTTCCCGGCCATCTCGGCCGCGCCCTTCCAGTCGACCGTCAGCAGGACGAGGATGGTGAGATAGGCGAAGAAGAGCAGCTTGAAGAAGATGCCCCACATGCGGGAGCGCCGCTGCTCCTTCAGCGCCGCCGTGGCGAGCTTGGTGAGGAGATCGCGTTCCCAGTTGCCGTTGTCAGCCATCTGCAAACCCCATGAAATAAACGCCGCCCTCGCGCTCTTCGAGCCTCAGCTTCACGAGTGGAGTGCCGTTGCAAGGCCCGCCGAGGCAGCGTCCGCTGCGCGGGTCATAGCTTGCGCCGTGCGTCGAGCATAGCAAATCGTGTCCGCCGATCCCGAAAAATACGCCTTCCTGCCAGTCCAGTTCCATCGCGACGTGCGCGCAGCGGTTGAGGTAGCCGTGCACCTTGCCGGCATAGCGCACCGCGAACGCCGGCGTCACGCGGCCGTCATAGTGGACCTCGAAGCGCACGCCCTGGCCCGAGTCGGCGAGCGCCCCGGAGGCGCAGATCAGGCGTGCGCGCTCAGCCACTCGCGCAGCGCTTTCACGTCCGGCACGCAGCCGCGCGGCCCGCATGCGCGCAACGCCGGCTCGGCGTGCGCGCCGTAGGTCACCGCGAGCGCGTCTACGCCCGCGCCGCGCGCCATCTCCAGGTCGTGCGACGTGTCGCCGACCATCAGCGTCTCTTCCTTGCGGCTGGAGCATTCCTGCATGAGCTCGAGCAGCATGGCGGGATGCGGCTTGGGATGGGTCTCGTCGGCGCAGCGCGAGGCGCCGAAATAGCCGCGCAGCGCCGTGGTTTCCAGCGCGCGCTCAAGGCCGCGCCGGCTCTTGCCGGTCGCGATGGCGAGCCGGTGGCTGCGCGAGAGCTGCCGCAGGAGCGGCTCGATGCCGGCAAAGAGCGGCATCTCGTTCTCCCGCGCGCGGAAGTGCACCCGGTAGCGCTCGACGAACTCGGCATAGCGCGCGGCCGGCAGCCCGGGCACGGCGATGCGCAGCGAATCGTGCAGGCCGAGCCCGATGACGTGGGTCGCCTGCTCCCGGCTCGGCGCCTCGAGGCCGAGGTCGCGCGCCGCCTGCTGGATGCACTCGGCGATCGTGCCCGCCGAGTCGATCAGCGTGCCGTCCCAGTCGAACACGATGAGCGAATAGCTCACGCGAGCTGCTTTTTCAAGAACTGGCTCACGTCCTCCGGCAGCGCGGCTTCCATCGCGAGCGCTTCGCCGCTCAGCGGATGCTTCAGGCGCAGGCGCGCCGCATGCAGGAGCAGGCGCCTGACCCCCTCCTTCGCGAGTGCCTTGTTGAGGGCGAAGTCGCCGTACTTGTCGTCGCCGAGGACCGGGTGGCCGGCATGCGCCAGGTGCACGCGGATCTGGTGTGTGCGGCCGGTGAGCAGCGTGGCCTCGAGGACGCTGAAGCGCGGAGAGCTTTTCAGGACCTTCAGCTTCGTCACCGCCGCCATGCCGTCCGCAGTGACGCTCACGCGCCGCTCGCCCGACGCCGTGACGTACTTGTGGAGCGAGTCCCGCACCTCGCGCCGCTCGGCCGGCCATTCGCCCTTCACGACCGCGACGTAGCGCTTGTCCACTTCGCCTTCGCGCAGCATGCGATGGAGCTCCACGAGCGCGCTGCGCTTCTTCGCCACCATGAGCAGGCCGGACGTGTCGCGGTCCAGCCGGTGGACCAGCTCGAGCAGCTTCGCCTGGGGCCGCGCGGCGCGCAGCGACTCGATCACGCCCTGGCTCACGCCGCTGCCGCCGTGGACCGCGATGCCGGCGGGCTTGTCGATCACGAGGAGCGCGGCGTCCTCGTAGACGACCGGAAATTCCGCGGGCCGGGCCGCCGGCGGCTTCGCCGAGGTCCTTATGGGAGGGACGCGGATCCGGTCGCCCGCCTGCAGGCGGTATTCGGGCTTGACCCGGCCGCTGTTGACCCGCACTTCGCCGCTGCGCAGGACCCGGTAGACGTGGCTCTTCGGGACGCCCTTCAGGCGCCGGAAAAGGAAGTTGTCGATGCGCTGCTCGGCGGCCTCGTCGCCCACTTCCAGCCACTGGACCGCCGCCGAGCCCCGAGACTTGCTTAAGTCATTCATTTTCCGTATGATCTCGGGGTCGCTTCGAGTTGCGAGGCACAGACCGGTGGAACGTCGCGGATCACGTTACCGACGTCACGGTCTGCAACCCGCCTCCTGTTCGGCCACAGCCGGACCTGAAGCGCTGGTTAATTTCGCTCACCGGAAGTAGCGATACTACTAGAAGCGCGCGCAGCCCGGTTCTCGGCCAGCTGCAGTTCTGCAGTGCCGTTCATCTTGATCCAATTCCAGACGGTGAGCATGGACCTTCGAGCTCTGAGCTCCTGCGCGCGCAGGAGAAAAACAAGTGAAGCGCATGTTGTTCAATGCGACGCAGCAGGAAGAGCTGCGCGTCGCGATCGTCGATGGGCAGAAGCTCGTTGATCTAGACATCGAATCGGCATCCCGGGAGCAGCGCAAGAGCAACATCTACAAAGGCATCATCACCCGCATCGAGCCCAGCCTCGAGGCCGCGTTCGTCGACTACGGCGAGGAGCGGCACGGGTTCCTGCCGTTCAAGGAAGTCTCGCGCAGCTACTTCAAGGAAGGCATCGACGTCGGCCGCGCCCGCATCCAGGACGCGCTGCGCGAAGGCCAGGAAGTCATCGTCCAGATCGAGAAGGACGAGCGCGGCACGAAGGGCGCCGCCCTCACGACGTTCATCTCGCTCGCCGGCCGCTACCTGGTCCTCATGCCGAACAACCCCCGCGGCGGCGGCGTCTCCCGCCGCGTCGAGGGCGAGGACCGCAACGAGCTGCGCGACACGCTCGACCAGCTGCAGCTGCCCGAGGGCATGAGCGTCATCGCGCGCACCGCCGCGATCGGCCGCTCCGCCGAGGAGCTGAACTGGGATCTCAACTATCTGAAGCAGCTCTGGGAAGCGGTCGAGAGCGCCTCCGGCGACCAGGGCGGCAAGCCGTTCCTCATCTACCTCGAGTCGAGCCTCGTCATCCGCGCCATCCGGGACTACTTCCAGCCCGACATCGGCGAGATCCTGATCGACACCGAGGAGATCTACGAGCAGGCGCGGGCCTTCATGCAGACCGTGATGCCCGGCAACGTCGGCAAGGTGAAGCTCTACCGCGACGACGTGCCGCTCTTCTCGCGCTTCCAGATCGAGCACCAGATCGAGAGCGCGTACTCGCGCCAGGTCGCCCTGCCCTCGGGCGGCGCGATCGTCATCGACCATACCGAGGCGCTCGTCGCCATCGACGTGAACTCGGCGCGCGCCACGCGCGGCGGCGACATCGAGGAGACCGCCTACCGCACCAACCTCGAGGCCGCCGACGAGGTCGCCCGCCAGCTCAGGCTGCGCGACCTGGGCGGCCTGATCGTGATCGACTTCATCGACATGGAATCGCAGCGCAACCAGCGCGAGGTGGAGAACCGCCTGCGCGAGGCGCTGCGCTACGACCGCGCCCGCGTGCAGATCGGCAAGATCTCGCGCTTCGGCCTGATGGAGCTCTCGCGCCAGCGCCTGCAGCCCTCGCTGGAAGAGACCGCGCACATCAGCTGCCCGCGCTGCAGCGGCACCGGCTTCATCCGCGGCACGGAATCGACCGCGCTGCATGTCCTGAGGATCATCCAGGAAGAGGCGATGAAGGAGAACACCGGCGCGGTGCACGTGCAGGTGCCGGTCGACGTCTCCTCGTTCCTGCTGAACGAGAAGCGCGGCGAGATCCAGAAGCTCGAGTCGCGGCTCAAGGTGAACATCGTGCTCGTGCCCAACCCGCACCTGGAGACGCCGCACTACAAGGTGCAGCGCCTGCGGCACGACGAGCTGAACGAGATGGAGCACGTGCCCTCGAGCTACGAGCTGGTCGAGCGGCCGGAGGAGCCCAAGGCGCCCGGCGCCGAGGAGGAAGCGAAGCGCGAGCGCCAGCAGGCCGTGGTGAAGGGCATCGTGCCCCTGCAGCCCGCGCCGATGGGCACCGAGGCGGCGCCGCAGCCGCGCGCGCCAGAGCCCGTCGCGGCCGCCCCGGTGCAGCCGGCTGCCGCGCCCGCGGAGAGCGGCTCGTTCCTGTCGCGCATCTTCGGCATCTTCAAGGCCCCCGCCGCTTCGGCGCAGCCGCAGCCCGCGGCGCAGCCGGCTGCCCAGCCGCAGCGTCCGCCGCGCGAGCAGCGCGAGCCGCGTCGCGACGGCCAGCGCCGCGATGGCCGCGGCGAGCAGCGCGACGGACGCCGCGACGGACGCGGCCGGCGCGACGAGCATCGCGGCGAGCGTGGCGGCGACCGCCAGCAGCAGGGACGGCTGGAGCAGCGGCGCAACGGCCAGCAGCGCGGCGAGCGCCGGCCGGACCAGCGGCCGCAGCAGCAACAGCAGCGCCATCCGCAGCAGCCCCGGCCGCAGCAGCCGCAACAGCAGGCCCAACAACAGCAGCAGGCCCAGCAGCAGCCCTTCCCCGCCGATGCGCAGCAGCCGCGCCCGCCGGAGCGCGAAGGCGAGGAGCACCGCCGCGGCCGCCGCCATCGCCGCGACCGCCACCGCGAGCGGCGGGACGAGCAGCCGCCGCAGGGCGGCACGCCGGCAGCGATGCCGGCCGAGGCGCCGCAGCGCACCGAGCCGCCTGCCTTCCTGGTCAAGGAGCCCGCGGCCGAGGCTCGCCATGAGGAACCGCGGTATGAGGAACCGAGGCGCGAGGAATTCAAGCCCGAGGAACCGAGGCACGAGGAACCGAGGCAGGAACCAAGGCAGGAGCCGAGGCACGAGGAGCCCAAGCGCGCAGAACCCAGGATCGACGCCAAGCCGCTCCTCGAGGATGCAGGCCTCGTGATGGTCGAGACCAGCTCCAAGCCGAGCTACCGGCCGGAGGAGGAGCAGCCCGCGCACCTCGGCCGTCCGCGGCGCGAGCGGCCCAAGCCCGCCTCGCAGGACGACGAGCTGGTCCAGATCGAGACGACTAGGAAGTAGCGGCCGGCAAAATTTCCTCGATCAGCGCGCCGCAGGCGGCCTCGACGAGGTCGAGCACCCGCTCGAAGCCTTCCGGACCTCCGTAGTAGGGGTCCGGAACGTCCTGCCCGGCGATGAGCAGCCTCAGCTTCTCGCGGTGCTCGTCCGGGCAGCGGCTCGCGAGGATGCGCAGGTGGCCGCGGTCCATCGCGACGATGAGGTCGAACTCGGCGAAATCCCGCCCGCGCAAGTGCCGGGCGCGCTGCGCCGAGAGGTCGTAGCCGCGCCGCATCGCGTGGTGCCGGGCGCGCTCGTCGGGCGGCTCGCCGGCGTGGTAGTCGTGCGTGCCGGCCGACTCGACGCGCAGCGCGAGGCCGCGCTCCGCAGCCAACTTCCGGAGCACCCCTTCCGCGGTCGGCGAGCGGCAGATGTTCCCCGTGCAGACGAATAGGACCGAGCGCGTTTCTTTCATATCATCGAGTTTATGACTTCCTGCGCAGACATCCTCGCCGGGCGCGCCGCCGCCGACCGCCCGGTGACGCTCCGCGGCTGGGTGCGCACGCGGCGCGACTCGAAGGCGGGACTTTCCTTCGTGCACGTCTCGGACGGCTCGTCGTTCCATCCGGTGCAGGTGGTGGTGTCGAAGGAAATAAAGAACTATGAAAGCGAAGTGCTGCGCCTGACCGCCGGCTGCGCCGTGGAGGCGACCGGGCGCATCGTGCCCTCGCCCGCCAAGGGCCAGCCCTTCGAGATGCAGGCGGAGAGCGTGCACGTCGTGGGCTGGATCGACGACCCCGACACCTACCCGATCCAGCCGAAGCCCCACACGCTCGAATTCCTGCGCGACGTGGCGCACCTGCGGCCGCGCACCAACGTGATCGCCGCCGCGACCCGGGTGCGGCACACGATCGCGCAGGCGATCCACCGCTTCTTCGACGAGCGCGGCTTCTTCTGGGTCAACACGCCCATCATCACCGCCTCCGACGCCGAAGGCGCGGGCGCCCTGTTCCGCGTCTCGACGCTGGAGACGGTCAACTCGAAGGCCGACTACGCGAAGGACTTCTTCGGGCGCGAGACCTTCCTCACCGTCTCGGGACAACTTAACGTCGAGTGCTACTGCCTGGCGATGTCCAAGGTCTACACGTTCGGGCCGACCTTCCGCGCGGAGAACTCCAACACCAGCCGGCACCTCGCCGAGTTCTGGATGGTCGAGCCGGAGATCGCGTTCGCCGACCTCGCCGCCGACGCGGACCTCGCCGAGGCGCTCCTCAAGCGCATCTTCCGCGAGCTGCTCGAGAAGCGCGCCGACGACATGGCGTTCTTCGACGAGCGCATCGAGAAGGGGCTGGTCGCGAAGCTGCAGGGCATCGTCGATTCGGAGTTCGCGCGCATGGACTACGCCGAGGCGATCCGCGTGCTGCAGGGCGCGAAGGAGAAGTTCGAGTTTCCGGTGCGCGAGGGCATGGACCTGCAGTCCGAGCATGAGCGCTACCTCACCGAGAAGCACGCGAAGAAGCCGGTCGTGGTGATGAACTACCCGAAGGAGATCAAGGCGTTCTACATGCGGCTGAACGACGACGGGCGCACCGTCGCGGCGATGGACGTGCTCGCCCCGGGCATCGGCGAGATCGTCGGCGGCAGCCAGCGCGAAGAGCGGCTCGACTGCCTGGACCAGAGGATTTCGGAGCTGAAGATCCACCCCGAAAACCTGTGGTGGTACCGCGACCTGCGCCGCTACGGCACCGTGCCGCACGCCGGGTTCGGGCTCGGCTTCGAGAGGACCGTCGCCTACGCGACCGGCCTCGCCAACGTGCGCGACGTGATCCCGTTCCCGCGCACGCCCGGCAACGCGAAGTTCTAGTCCTCCGTCACCGCGACGCCGAACAGGCGCTTCTTGAGCTCGCCGAGCTGGTCCCGCGCGCGCGCGGCGTCCTCGAACTCGAGGTTGCGCGCGTGCTGCAGCATCTTCTTCTCGAGCGCCTTGATCTCGCGCGAGAGCTGCTTCTCGGACATGGTGTCGTAGCGCGCCTCCTCCTGCGCCGCCTTCGCCTCGGCGGCGTCGTACACGCCGTCGATCAGGTCCTTGATGCGCTTCATCACGCCCTTGGGCGTGATGCCGTGGCCTTCGTTGTAGGCGACCTGCTTCTTCCTGCGCCGGTCGGTTTCGCCGATGGCCTTCTCGATTGAATCGGTGCGCCGGTCCGCGTACAGGATGGCGGTGCCGTTGATGTGGCGCGCGGCGCGGCCGATGGTCTGGATGAGCGAGCGCTCCGAGCGCAGGAAGCCTTCCTTGTCCGCGTCGAGGATCGCGACCAGCGACACCTCGGGCAGGTCGAGCCCCTCGCGCAGCAGGTTGATGCCGACGAGCACGTCGAACTCGCCCAGGCGCAGATCGCGGATGATCTCCACGCGCTCGACCGTCTCCACCTCGGAGTGCAGGTAGCGCACCTTCACGCCGTGCTCGGCGAGGTACTCGGTGAGCTCCTCCGCCATGCGCTTCGTCAGGGTCGTGACGAGGACCCTTTCGTTCTTCTTGACGCGGATCGAAATCTCGGAGAGCAGGTCGTCCACCTGGCTCGACGCCGGCCGCACGATCACCTGCGGATCGACCAGCCCGGTGGGCCGCACTACCTGCTCGACGACCGCCTCGCCGGACTTCTCGCGCTCGTAGTCCGCCGGCGTGGCGGAGACGAAGATCGTCTGCCGCACCACCTTCTCGAACTCGTCGAAGCGCAGCGGCCGGTTGTCGAGCGCCGAAGGCAGGCGGAAGCCGTACTCGACGAGGTTCTCCTTGCGCGAGCGGTCGCCGCGGTACATGCCGCCGAGCTGCGGAATCGTCACGTGGCTCTCATCAATGATCATGAGCGCGTCGGGCGGCAGGTAGTCAATGAGCGTCGGCGGCGGCTCGCCGGCCTGCCGGCCCGACAGGTGGCGCGAGTAGTTCTCGATGCCCTTGCAGAAGCCGAGCTCGGCGAGCATCTCGAGGTCGAAGCGCGTGCGCTGCTCGATCCTCTGCGTCTCCACCAGGCGCCCGGCGTCCTGGAAGAACTTGATGCGCTCGCGCAGCTCCGCCTTGATCGCCTCGATCGCGCGCAGCGTCGTCTCGCGCGGCGTCACGTAGTGGCTCGACGGATACACCGTGAAGCGCGCCATCGGGTGCAGCACCCGGCCGGTGAGCGGATCGAAGATCTCGATCTTTTCGATCGTGTCGTCTTCCAGGTTGATCCTCACGGCGTGCTCGGCGTGCTCCGCCGGGAAGACGTCGATCACATCGCCGCGCACGCGAAAGGTGCCGCGGCGGAAGTCGAGCTCGCTCCTCTCGTACTGCATCGCCACCAGGCGGCCGAGCACGTCGCGCTGCGCCATCTTCTCGCCCTGGCGCAGGTGCAGGATCATGCCGTGGTACTCGGAGGGATCGCCGATGCCGTAGATCGCGGAGACGGTCGCCACGATCACCACGTCGCGGCGCTCGAGCAGCGACTTCGTCGCCGAGAGGCGCATCTGCTCGATGTGCTCGTTGATGGACGAGTCCTTCTCGATGTAGAGGTCGCGCGCCGGGACGTAGGCCTCGGGCTGGTAGTAGTCGTAATAGGAGACGAAGTACTCGACCGCGTTCTCCGGGAAGAACTCGCGGAACTCGGCGTAGAGCTGCGCCGCGAGCGTCTTGTTCGGCGCGAGGACGAGCGCCGGCCGCCCCAGGCGCGCGATGACGTTCGCCATGGTGTAGGTCTTGCCCGATCCGGTCACGCCGAGGAGCGTCTGGAAGGCGAGCCCGTCGCCGATGCCCTCGACGAGCTTGTCGATCGCCTCGGGCTGGTCGCCCGACGGCGGAAACACCTGGTTCAGGCGGAAGGGGCTGTTGGGAAACGTAACGCTCACGTACAATGCTGCAGTGCGAAACCCGCCATTCTAGACGATGAACGCGCCGCACTCACCCTCTTCCTCCGCTTCCCTCCTCGCTTCGGTGCCGATGGCGCCGAGCGATCCGATCCTCGGCGTCACCGAGGCCTACGTCGCCGACAAGAACCCGAAGAAAGTCAATCTCGGCGTCGGGGTCTATTACGACGACGACGGGAAAATCCCGCTCCTCGGCTGCGTGCGCAAGGCCGAAGAGCAGCGCATGAAGACCTCGCCGCACCGCGGCTACCTGCCGATCGACGGCCTCGCCGCCTACGACCGCGGCGTGCAGCAGCTGGTATTCGGTTCCGCGCGGGAGAACATCGTCACGGTCCAGGCGCTGGGCGGAACCGGCGGCCTGCGCGTCGGCGCGGACTTCCTCAAGCAGGCGAACCCCGAGGCGCAGGTCTGGATCAGCGACCCGAGCTGGGAGAACCACCGCCAGCTCTTCGAGGCGGCGGGCTTCAAGGTGAGCGCCTATCCGTACTACGAGCCGAGGAGCCGCGGCCTCGACTTCGCGGGCATGGAGCGCACGCTGAACGGCCTGCCGGCAGGCTCGATCGTGGTGCTGCACTCGTGCTGCCACAACCCGACCGGCGTCGACCTCACGCAGGAGCAGTGGCGCCGCGTGCTCGAGATCGTGATGTCGCGCGGCCTGGTGCCGTTCCTCGACCTCGCCTACCAGGGCTTTGCCGATGGCATCGAAGCGGACGCGTTCCCCGCGCGGCTCTTCGCCGAGGCCACCGCGCCGGTGTTCCTGTCGAGCTCGTTCTCCAAATCCATCTCGCTCTACGGCGAGCGCGTCGGCGCGCTGAGCGTCGTCACGGGCAGCGCCGAGGAGGCGAAGCGCGTGCTTTCGCAGCTGAAGCGGGTGGTGCGCGCGAACTACTCCAATCCTCCCACGCACGGCGCGCAGGTCGTCGCGACCGTCCTCGCCGATCCGGCGCTGCGCAAGCAGTGGGAGGACGAGGTCGGCGCGATGCGCGAGCGCATCAAGCTCATGCGCCGGCAGCTGGTCGACAGGATCCGCGCCCGTGTGCCCGGCGCCGATTTCGACTTCGTCCTGAAGCAGCGCGGCCTGTTCTCGTACTCCGGCCTCACCAAGGAGCAGGTGCGCCGCCTGCGCGACGAGTACTCGATCTACGCGATCGATTCCGGCCGCGTCTGCATCGCCGCGCTCACCTCGAAGAACATCGACTACGTCGCCGACGCGATCGCGAAGGTCATCGCCTGACCCCCTGAGGGGGTCGCGAGTTTGCGAGCGGGGGGTTTACTTGCAGTCCGAATGGCCCTCGACCGCGCCCCCGGCCGAGGCGCCGATGCCGGTGCCGATTCCCGGCAGGATCAGAGTCCCGATCGTCGCGCCGATGAGGTAGCCCTTGGTCGGGCGGATCGAGGGCTCGCTCACGGTGCCGCCCAGCGCGACCGGCACGCCCACCATGCCGCTCGTCTTCGTGAGCGAGACGTCGAGCCTGCCGGCGAGCGACTGGTCGGCAGCGACGTCCACCGTGCCTCCCGCAGTGACCTTCGGCGAGCGCACGCAGAGGCTCTCGATGTGGACCTTCCTGCCGCGCGCCTGCAGCTTGCCGCGAAACTCCTCGAACGGCGTCGCGTCGCCCGCCGCGCTCTTGCCGGTGATGTCGGCCGCCTTGCTGAGATCCACGCCCTGGTAGGCGCCGCCGACGATCTCGAACGGGCCGTCCACCGCGAGCACGTCGGCGAGCTGCTCGGGCTTGCGCGCCTTGCCGGAAAACGTCGCCTGCGTTTTCAGCCGGCCGGAGAGCTGCGGCTTCTTGCCGAGCAGGCGCTGCACCGGCACGAGGTCCACGCCGTCGAGCGCGGCCTTGCCCGCGACCTGCCAGAGCTTCGACCAGTCGGCATGCGCGGTCCCGTTCACCGCGCCGCCGAAGAGCTTCCCCTCCACGACGATGTCCGCAACGCGGTCCGCCAGGTGGCTCATCTTGATGACCAGCGCGGTATCCGGCCCGTCGATGCGCGCCTCTTCCAGCCCTTGCACGCCCAGCCGCGCGTCGACGTCGAGCGTCGGCAGACGCAGCGTCGGATGCTGCAGCGAGAGCTGCTTCAGCACGATCCGCCGCACCACCACCGGCGGGCCGCCCGGGGACTTCGGCATCGAGCCCGGGATCGCGAGCGCCGATTCCTTGAGCGCCACCTTTTCGGCACGGATCAGCCGGATGTCCCGCGCGCCGCTCAGGAACGACATCAGGTCGGGAACGATCTCGAGCTCCGCGATCGCGGCATCGGAGCGCTTGCCCACCACGAGGTCCTTCGCCACCACGCGCGGCGTCGGGAAGAGATGGAAGCTCAGATCGGCAATCGTCACCGGCTGCCCCAGCTTTTCCGACGCGACGCCCTGGATTTCCGGCAGCAGGCGCGATACCGGCACGAGCAGCGGCGCCGCCGCCGCGAGCGCCACCACGATCACGAGCGGGATCGCGAACCACAGCAGCTCGCGCGAAGCCCCTTTCATGCGTCCTACGATAGCCGGAAAGGACCGGGCGCGCGAATTCCGGTTAAAATCCCGCCCTCGCTTCGGGTCCCCGATAGCTCAGTTGGTAGAGCGACGGACTGTTAATCCGCAGGTCGCAGGTTCGAGCCCTGCTCGGGGAGCCACCTAACTTCAAGACCTTAGCTCTTCGCTACGGTCCTCTTCAAATCCGCAACGTGGGGAAAACGTGACGTAAGCGGAATCACGTTCTCTCTATCGCCTGCGGATTCAATCCGCGAAGCCGCGCCAGCCAGATTCTCCGTCGCAAACTTCGCGTAGCGATCCACCATCACCCGCGACTTCCAGCCGCCCAGGTCCTTCAGCTCGTCAGTCGATGTTCCGGCCTGCCGATGCCAAGACGCCCAGGTATGCCGCAAGTCGTGGAAGCGGAAGTCCGCGAGCCCTGCTCGCTTCACCGCTTCGAGCCATCCCGAATTGCAAACGCCCCAACGGATAGGCTCGCCGCGATAGGTGAAGCAATAGCGCTCATGCTGCCCGGACTGCTTCAAGACAGCGACCGCATCTCGATTGAGCGGGACGCCTCTCGGCGTTCCATTCTTGGTGCGGTTTAGCCACGCGGTATTGCGTCCTAAATCCACGCGACTCCACTCCAAGCCGGTTATCTCCGAAGCCCTGCAGCCGGTAGCCAAGGCGAATCGCACAATCGCCGCCAGGTGACTAGGACAGGCCGCAATCAGCCGGTCCGCCTCCTCCCGCGTCAACCACCGATCCCGCGCCACCTCTCCAGCGAGAAGCCGGATCTTCGGAAAGTTATCAATCCACTGCCATTCGTCCCGCGCCATCCGCAAGAGACTGCGGACCGTAGCGAGATACCGATTTACCGTCGCCGGAGCAATGCCCCGCTTCGACAGGCGCTCGGTAATGGACCAAATAACGTCACCGTCAATCTCCGCCAACATCCTGTTTCCGAGAATCGGATGCAGGATGCGACAGATTCGCTTCACGTCCCTGGAGCTACGCAGAGACTTCTTCACTTCGAGATACCGGACCACGGCTTCCTGCCAGGAGCGCTTCGGCTTTACTCCGAAATGCGCTTCCTTGAACGCGTCGGCCTTGAGCTTTGCAACTAAGGCAGCTGCTTCTTGCCTGTCCGCAGTCCCAGAGCTTTCGCGTACGCGTCTGCCGTTCGGTAACGCAACGTCAATCCACCAGTACCGGGAATCCGATCTCCGGTAGATTCCGGTTTCGCGAGCCATTTTTCTTCGACCTCCTTTCCGGCCCGCCCTCGCCGCTTATGTTCTTCGAGCCACGCGTCCAGGTCAATTACGTCATAGACGCAGCGCCGACCGAGTTTCACAGCCGGGACGCCCAATTCCGCGAGCAGCGTTACACCGATCCCCAGGTACTCAGCTGCTTCTTCCTTGGTGAGGCAGCGACGAAACGGCAAGGGCAGGCTCTTCTCCACGCTCAATGGCCCCTGGAAGCTCGCCGGTACGCTTCTTCCGTCGTCAGAGGTCCCTCATCGTCCTCACCAGGCTCCCGACCGTTTAACTCGGTGTTGTACTGCCGCTGCTTCGCTCGGACCTTCTCCAGGACGAAATCGGAATAGGTCTGGCCGTATTTCTCCGGTTCCGCTTCGACCAGCTTCCGGAGCGCTGCGCCTAACCGGAACCAGCCCTCCTCCTCGTCCTGGATGCCTGCCTTGGCCATGAAGCTCGCGAGCAGGCTCGTACCGTGGCGCAAGTACCAGCCATCCTCCGGCGCTCGATTGCGCTTCATCTCACGCGGGTTGAGCGGGTCATTTCCCTCCCACTCCACGGCCTGGAGCGCTTGCCAAAGCGGATGCGTCACCCACCTAGCCCGCGTCTGGTCCTCGGGATTGACGATGGCGAGCCGCCCCCATTCCGTAGTTAGGTAGCGCCAAAGCGACCCACAGGCGCGCCGAAGGTCCGTCAGCGAGCTAATGCCGAATCCCGCCAGGGCGTGGCGCTTCAGCTCGAATTCGAGGCGCCACACTTCATCGAGGGGGAGCCATCCGCCCTTCTCCCAAATCGCATGGAAAAAGTACTTGTAGCTATGCGTCTCGATTTCCAGCGTCTTGTTGTAGAGCCTCGCGCCGATGGGACCGCCGAGGCCGAGAGTCCAGCCGGAGAGCTTCCGCTTGACCGAGTAGGTATGGATTTCCTCCGCTCGCGTCACCCACTCGTCCCGATGGATCAACTCCATGGGATAGGCCGTGGCGAAGTCCCCAAAGAGGTCTGCCCGCCCGACCTTCTCCCCGCCTTCCAGGTCCGCCAGCTCCTCCAGGACCGCCCGCAGCTGCCTCTCCGCCTCTTCGATCCCGACCGAGGCGAGGAATTCGCTCCCCACCTGGACCGATGCGACCGGGATTTGCTTCGCCCTTTCGGATGCGAGCCGGATTCGGAACGCGTGATCCGCGAGGCCGAATGGATAGAACCCGGAGCCTTTGTCCAGGACCTCGAAAATATGCGTCCCGATTTGCAGCTGCGCCTTGGCCGACTCTCGCGGGTCGTAATTCCGCGCAAGCGTTCGCAGCTTCTCCAGCTCTTCGACTTTCTCGGGTTTCAGCTTTCCCTGGTACGAGAGATAAAGACTGTCTATCCCTCTGAGAAACAGCCTTACGCCCTCTTCCCCTTGCCCTATGCAGTTTGCATGGGCTGTGTTACTGACCGTCGCCCCTGCGTCGGCCTGGGCGGGCGCTTGCGCGCCCGCTCCAGGCTCGCCGCCGGCGTCCTTCCCTTGCCCTTCCATGTTCGTTCTCCGTTACAGGCGGCAGGCATGCCGGTTTGGCTTCCTGCAACGGATACGAAAACTAGACAGCACCCGACCGGGTGACGACCACCTTAAACAGCGATTTCAGGTGGAGCTACTGAATCAAATCCTTGTGATCTTTTTGGACTCGTAATACTGCTTACGAAGGTTCTTCCGAGCCGTAAAGGAAGCGGGATAGACCTTCAGCACATCGACCAGCAAATGCTCCAGCTGAGCATCGGACATGGAATCGAACCCCATCTCTCGCAGCACCGCCAGCGAATACCTCAGGTCGCTATACAGCTCCCAATGCTTTTTACTCGGGCCTTTGATAGCGCTCCTCAGCCGCTCGAAGAATCGCTTTTGATCCAACATCTGTGCCTTCGAAATCCGCTTAGCGATCGATGGGCAGGCAACGGCGGAACGATCTACACGGACGGCTAGGAACAGCGAATCATCGTTTCCTTCGCGAACTTCCGCTAAAAGCGCCGACATAGAGCGCTTGTAAAGCATCAAGCTAAAAACCGACCGCTGCATCGAGATCACCGCAGCTAACACGCCAGCGACTGTGAAGTCCTTCCCTTTTGCAATCAAAGTATCTACGTCTTCCTCAGCCCACTGAATGGCCGCTTCCTGCGGGTCTTCCGCTTTGGACAACTCGATAAATCGTTCCTCTTGACCCATCAGCGTCAGCCCGACTGCCAAGTGCTGCGTAAACGATAGTTCGTAGAACGCTGCCCAATAGATTCCCTTCTCCAGCACCTCTCGTACCTTTTCAGAGGTCGCCGTCCGGAGAAGCTCCGGCAATTCCCGAGCGCCAGCCCGGACCTCCGGCAGCTCGCGAATCAAGCGCCGGAACTGATCCGCCGTTAGTCTTCCGTACTCCTTTTCCATTTCCAGCTAGACTCACGCGCAATTCCAGGGGGAAGGATGCCGACCCTTCTCGGCACTGACAAGCCGATTCTTTTTCTCGGACTGGCCGATCACGTTCAGTCCGGACCTCAACCTTTCCCTATTGGCGGCTTGGACTTGTTCCAGCTGGCACGTCACAAGGTCCACCTCGTCTACCCGGCGATGATAGCTAGCGCCTCGTGGGTGTTCCTCGTCGACGTTGATTTTGTGCAGTCACCCGCCGCAATCGGGATGGTCCTACGCGTCTTGGATGCGAACGGTACGGAGACGCTAAATTGCACTTTTCAATCACTTGAAACAGCAAGCGCGCCTCCGACACCAAGCGCCGAACCATCAACACAGGCAACCGCGCCCGGGCAACCTATCTGGACCGTCCTAGAAGGAAGCCCTTTCGTCCTCTTCAATATCATTTTCGAGGGAGTGCTTCCCAAGCCCGGCGAATACACCATCACCGCTAGCTATCAAGGCAAGACCGACGAGGTCGGGCGCATCACCTTTCATTATCGTCCGACACCGAGCCTCACGCCCGATCAAGTTAAAGCCGTCGAGGCTGACGTCGGTGCAGCGAAGTCCATCCGATTCGAGCTTGGCTGCAAGTTCTGCGCTAAAAAGCTTCGGGCATACACCGGCCTTAGCCGGCACGCGGAAACCGAAAAAGCTGGCATCACTTGGTATGCGGAGCTAGAAGACGAGTTTGTCTGCCAGTGCGGCAAGACTCAATTGCCGCTCCAGTACCTTAGGGAAAGCATGCATGCGTTGCTGCTCAAGGACTTCAGCGTCGCGACTTCCGGGCTTAGTTATGTCCGCCAATACGGCCACACGCAAATAACTGCCGTCGCAGAGCGATTTAAGCAGCTGCTTCGCACGGAGACGCTCGAAGCACCGATTCAGACCTTTCTCGAATACCATCCAGTTTTACTTGCCCGCTTTCATGCGAAGCGGCTCTTCGTAAAACCCAATATTGTTGGCCGATTCCAGGCGGACTTCGCAATTCTCGATAGCCAGAACGAACTCTGGTTCATCGAACTGGAACGTCCCACTATGCCTCTGTTCAAATCCAACGGACACCCCACTGCGGCGTTGATGCACGCGTACGGCCAGGTGAACGATTGGCTACAGCAATATCACAAATATCCTGGTGCAATACAAGAAGCACTCAAGCTGCGGCCCGATGACATAGTGGCGGTTAGGGGCGCCGTAATTGCGGGACATAGCGCACCGCGCATCCTCAGAGCGCTCCAGAGGCATTACGCGACCCCGCCGTATCCGAGCATCGAATTTCTGACATTTGACGACTTGGCCTCCAGCCTAATCACGCTATCGCGCAAACTGGCCTAGCAACCGGAAGATCAATAATCCGCCGAGACCGCAGTCATATCAATACGCTGCGGTCGCAACGTGGGAAAATCGGCCATGGCCGTACGGGACGCGATCCAAGCTGCCCAGGGAGAGCTCCCGAGCCTCGGCGCATCAGGCAGCGTTACAGACGTTCGGCGCGAAGGGCGAAATGTTCTTATCGTGCTGGACGATCACAGTACGATCCGCGTCACCGGCCTGCTGGCGATAAAGCTCCGAAAAATGCTTCGGACAGGCTATCTTCGGTGGCGTAAGAACAAGGATTGACCTGCATCGCCAGCTCGCTCCTATCGCTATCGTGTCCATTGCGGACCGCTAGCCATCTCCGAGCAGCTTCTCCAACTCAGGGTACAAGACCGGCTTACGAAGCACTGCATCAAAGCCTGCTGCCATCAGCTCGGCGTCCGGAGTATCGCGTCCAGTAATGGCGATGATGCGCGCCTTCCCTTTGGCAAGCTGCGGCATGCGGCGCATCAAGCCGACCACCCTAGTCCCCGCGGCGTCCGGCAACCCGATATCAAGAAGTACGACCTGGGGCTCCAGGCGCTTTGCGAGATCCAGTGCGACGGTCGCATTAATCGCGAAATCCACATGGTGGCCATCATCCTTGAGGAGATAGGCCAGGCTGTGGACCTGATCTAAATTGTCATCGACAACAAGAACAGATAGCGCGCGGCGCGCCGCTTTTGCAGCTGGAGACAAGGTCCTCCCTCGAGGCCGGGCAACAGGTCTTACTTCAACGTCGCGCATATTCTCTGTATACGGATACGGACCGCAAGTCGCTATCTACTCGAATCGCAAAACGCCTTTTCTCGCGTAGCCCTATTCAGCAAGAAGTTGTAGTTGAAACCGCTATGCCGCCGCCCCGCTCCCGGACTTAAACAGCTATAGTCCGTTCCCGACGGAACCCACTGATGCCCCGAATAATTCTTGTCGTCGATGATCATCCTGACACCGCGGAAACAACTGCTGCGTTGCTTCGCACCTTGGGCCACGAGGTTTATTCGGCTCTGAGCGCTCCGTCGGCTCTGGCAATGGCCAACGTCCATCGCCCGCAGGTTGTGTTTGTAGACATCAATCTCGGTCCCGACAATGGGTGCGAACTGGCGCAACGCATGCGACGCGAGATCGGCCTAGGGAGTGCGCGGTTCTACGCGATCACGGGAAATCCGCAAGAAAATTCTCGCGCCGAGGCCTTGGCAGCCGGTTGCGATGGCTACTTCACAAAACCCGTAGACCTCGCCACGTTTCAGTCCGTACTCCAACCGACGGATTGATGGCGAGCGCACATCGAATCGCGGCGCGTTGGGAATGCCGCACGGATGTTTAATCCGATTTGTCCGCAGGTCGCAAACGTGGGGAAAACGTGACGTGATCCGCGGGTCCTGGCACGTTTTGGCGAGTGAGGGCGGGCCAATAAACAACTAGTTGCGAATTCGGCTCCGCCTGTTAATCCGCAGGTCGCAGGTTCGAGCCCTGCTCGGGGAGCCAACTCCATTCAGTCACTTACCGAGATTTCCGGCGTGCTCCGATGCGCCGGAAATTTTTTGTGTACTGACTGTGTAAGAGCTACCTCGCGCGCGTCGAAATCGTAAAGCCCGATCCAACGGGCAGCGCCAGATTGCCGCTAGATTGAGCGACGACCATGACGGCGTGAATCGTCGAGGTCGAGGTTGATCCCGTCTCGGCGTGCGACATGAGCGGGCTTCGATAGGCCTGCACGACCTCCAGGCCTTTCTGGAGCGGCTCGGTCAGCTCGCGCGTTTCGAGGTAAAGGTTATGCCCGATCGAGCCGATGCAGGCGCCGATGACGATTTCTTTTGCGGCCATTTTCGTTTTTCCCTGATACTGTATAAACGTCCATTACTCTGCGCTCCCGCGACCGTATCGTCAAGCCCCGAGAACGAGATCGAGCTCTGGCTCTGGGAGCACACCGACGAGCTCGGAAAGCGCCGGCAAACGCGGTATCACCTGACCGAAGCGCAGGCGCGGGAACGGCTCAAGGATCCGGTAAAGGTCGATTGGTCGCTCGTGCGGCGCCCCGGACCGGCCCCGTCGACCTCAAGCTGGCGCGGGCGCCCCTAGAGGCGCTTCCGGAGCTACACGATCGAGCGTCAAATGGACGAGCTTAATTCGGAACGTCTCGCCGTCATCCCAAGCAACCGTAGCCGTATCGGCTTTTGCACTTGATCCAAGTTCATTGCTGACTCCTTGCAGCGCAAGACGCGGAGATAAGGACTGACACGCTCCGCCGTCGTACAGCGGCGACAGTCGCCATCGGCCCATCTGGGTTCGCTCGGTATCGGACATACGCGGACTTTCGCCGCGCGCATAGTGCAACCCCCCCAGCGGTGTTTCAGGCCGCGACCTCAACGCCAGGTGGACCCAATGCGACTGTCAATTTTCATCACCGAGAATCTCGAGCAAATCCTCGCGGAGTGGGAATCGTTTGCCGCTTCGCTGCTTGCTCCCGGCCAGGCGATGACGTCGCTGGCCCTGCGCGACCATGCAAGCCAGATCCTGCTAGCGATTGCCGAAGACATCGAGACCAGCCAGACCCAGCTCGAGCAAGCCTACAAGTCGAAGGGCTTCGTGCAGATCGCACAGGCGACGAGGACCGCGGCGATGACGCACGGTGCGCTACGGCATCTCGCGGGCTTCGACCTGCGCCAGCTCGCTGCGGAATTCCGGGCTCTTCGAGCGAGCGTGCTGCGCTTGTGGCTCAAGCACGGCGCCGCGAGTGAATCGGCGTTCTACGAGATGACGCGCTTCAACGAAGCGATTGACCAGGCGCTTGCCGAATCCATCTCCAACTACTCCAATGAAGCGGCACGCTCGAGAGACACCTTCCTCGCGATCCTGGGGCACGATCTGCGCAGCCCGCTCTCCGCGATCGCGAATTCGGGCCTCTACTTGACGGCGCCGGGACTGCTCCCCACGGGTGCGCCGCTCGAAGCTGCGAGGCGCGTCACTCGCAGCGCCGCGAGAATGAGCATCATGATCAGGGACCTGCTGGAGTACACGCGTGCACGGCTTGGCCGATCCATCCCCATTACCTCCGAGGCCGGCGACATGGAACAGATTTGCAGGATGGCCTACGACGAGATCCGCGCCATCCACCCGGAGAGGCTTTTCCGCCTGAAGATGTCGGGCGACCTGAACGGCCGGTTCGACGCCGACCGTTTGCAGCAGGTCCTGGCGAACCTGCTGAACAACGCCGTCCGGCACGGCGACAAAAACGAGCCGATCACGCTCTCGGCGGATGGCGACGCAGAGAAGATTACGCTGCAAGTCGAGAACCATGGCCGCCCGATCCCGCCTGACCAGCTGCAGGTGATCTTCAACCCGCTCGTGCAGATACCGTCCGCGCTCACCGATGAGGACGCCGACTCGTCCACGAGCCTGGGACTCGGCCTCTACATCGCCCGGGAAATCGTGGCGATGCACGGCGGCACGATCGAGGCTGAATCCACCGGCAGCGGCACGGTATTCAGCGCGCGGCTGCCGAGAGCGCGGGCCGAAGCCCGACTTTAGGCTTAGAGGGCACGCCCCTACCTCCTACCTACTGACGGCAGCAGCCGCTCGGACTCGCGCTTCACCACGGAATAGCACTCACAGGCGCGCTTCTCGAGGCCCGCACGGTCGAGCACGGTGATCATGCCGCGGCGGTACGTGATCAGGCCTTCGCGCTCGAGCTTCCCGGCTGACTCCGTGACGCCCTGGCGGCGCACACCGAGCATGTTGGAGATCAGCTCCTGCGTCATCTGCAGCGTGTTGCTGGGCAATCGGTCAAGACTGAGTAGCAGCCAGCGACAAAGCTGCTGATCCACGGAGTGGTGCAGATTGCAGACTGCGGTCTGCGAGATCTGGGTGATCAGCGCCTGTGTGTACTTCAAAAGGATGAGCTGCAGCGCCCCGCCCTCGGCGAAGGCCGCCTTTACCGCGCGCGCCGGCAGGCGATAAGCCTTGCAGGCGCTCTGTACGACACCCCGGTTCGGCGTCGTTTCGCCGCCCATGAAGAGGGAGATGCCGACCATTCCCTCCTTTCCGACGACGGCGAGCTCCGCCGAGCTGCCGCTCTTGGTGACATAGAGCAGCGACACAATGCCCTCGACCAGGAAGTACACGTATTCGAGACGCGCGCCGGATTCATATACGGAGTGGCCGAGCGGCATTCCGATCAGCTCGAGCGACGGTGCCAGGCGCTGGTAGTCGGCTGCAGGCAGCGAAGCGAGCAGCAGATTCTGAGTCGGGAGTCGTGTCTCAGACACGTTCTCGAGTGTACGAAACCGGACATACGGGCTCAACCTTGCTCATTGGACGGCGCACCACGTCACGTTTGGGCGTCAGACGGCTGCACGCATGTTTATCCGTAGATCCTGGGCTTCGCGCGCGAATTCGGCTCCGGGGGCCAACCTTATGATTCGCCCCTGTAGCGATACTGCTACTGGCCGGCGCTCTGTGATCTCTGGATAGCCGTCTGGCCTATCGGCCGGTCGTTGTCCGCAGCGTGGCGAGACTCAAGATAGCCGATGCTCTGGGCGCTACCGCGGCCCGACCCGGCGAGTTCTCTTTGGCGGCTGATCGCGAGCTGCCTCGGCATTCGGTCGCTTTGGATTCTCGGATCGGACTCGCCGGAAGATCGCGCGAACCTGCTTGCGCCATCCGGGCCGATGCTCGCCTTCGCCGACGCGGCAACGTTGCGCATGTTGCGCAGGTACAGCCACGATGCCGAGCTGGTCGTCGTCCTCGACGGCGAGCGATTTGAAACGGTATGGGGACCGCGCGAGCGCAGCGGCTCGCTCGCCTCCTGGGAATGGCGCTACCTCTCGCCAACGCGCGCGTGCTACCGGGAATCGGAATGGGATCCTCGTGGCGACGGCTCCGTGGCGCGTACCGTGCGCCAGGCCCTGCTCCTGTGGCGCCGTTCTCCAGTGGGCTGATTCAGGCCGTCGGAGTATTGCGCCCGACTTCGCCATCGTAGAATGCGCGGGTCATGCTGCGTTCCGTCCTCGCAACCGTCGCCTCTCTCGCCTGCCTCGCCTGCCTCGCCTGCGGCGCCGCGCATGCGCAGGCCTATCCGTCCAAGCCCGTCCACATCGTCGTGCCGTTTCCGCCCGGCGGCGGGACCGACGTGGTGGCGCGCGCGGTGGCGCCGAAGATGTCGGATGTGCTTGGGCAGCCGGTAATCGTTGACAACCGCGCCGGCGCCGGCGGCAACATCGGGACGGAGTACGTCGCGCGCTCGGCGCCCGACGGCTATACGCTCGTGGTCTCGAGCGCGTCGAGCGCGATCAATACCACGCTCGTCAAGAACCTTTCCTGGGACCTGTCGCGCGATTTCGCGCCGGTCGCGCTGCTGGTGCTGAACCAGCACGTCCTCGCGGCGCACCCCTCGGTGCCGGCGGCGAACGTAAAGGAGCTGATCGCCCTCGCCAAGGCGAAGCCCGGGCAGGTGACGTACGCCTCCTACGGCAACGGCAGCTCGGCTCAGCTCTCGATGGAGCTCTTCAAGCTCATGGCCGGCGTGGACCTGCTGCACGTGCCCTACAAGGGCGCGGCGCCGGCGGTGAACGATCTCGTCGGCGGCCAGGTGAACGTGATGTTCGTCGACGTCGCCGCGGTGCTGCCGCACCTCAGGTCGGGGCGGCTGAAGGCGCTCGCCATCGGCTCGGCGCGCCGCTTCGAGGGCCTGCCGGAGGTGCCGACGGTCGCCGAGTCGGGCTTGCCCGGCTTCGAGGCGGGCGGCTTTCTGGGGCTCGAGGCGCCGGCCGCGACGCCGCCGGCCGCCATCGCGGCGCTCAATGCCGCAGCGAACCAGGCGCTCGAGCAGCCGCAGGTGCGCGAGCGGCTCCTCGCGCTCGCCAGCCCGCCGGTCGGCGGCACGCCGGCGCAGTTCGGCGAGCGCATCCGCGCGGAGATCGACAAGTGGGCGAAGGTCATCCGCGCCGCCAACATCACCAGTGACTAGCCGCAAGGCCCGGCGCCTGCGGATCTGGTATCAGAGCCTGTTCGACGCGGGCCGCCTGCCCGCCTATTTCTCCGGCATGCGCAGGCGCGCGCGCAGGCTCGCGCGCGAGGGCGTCGAGGTCGATTTCCACGGCATGGCGGAAGGCGTCTACGGCGGCGCCACGCCGGCGGACGTGGTGTCCTATCCCTACCTCGCGTCGCTGCACAACCAGTTCATCCTCGACAATGCGCTTCGCGCCGAGGCCGAGGGTTGCGACGTGTTCGCGATCGGCTCGGTGCAGGACCCGGCGCTGGAAGAAGCGCGCTCGCTCGTCGACATCCCGGTGGTCGGCTACGGCGAGTCGGCGATGCATTTCGCCTGCCTGCTCGGCGGCCGCTTCGCCTTCATCGCCTTCGGGGAGCGCTTCGACGAGATGCTCGACCTGCGCGCGAAGCGTCTCGGATTCGCCGACCGGGCGCTGCCGACGGCGCTGATGGACGTCGACTTCGTGCAAGTCGGAGCGGGTTCACCGGTTCTGCTGAAGAAATTCAGGGAAAGCGCAAAGGCGCTGATTGCGCAGGGCGCGCAAGTCCTGATTCCCGGCCAGCTCTACCTCAGCGAGGCGATCGCGCGCGCCGGGTTGACGCGTATCGACGAAGTGCCGGTGATCGACGGGCTTGCGGCGACGCTCAAGATGGCGGAGGCCATGGCGGACCTGAAGCGCTTCGGGATTTCAGTCACCCGGCGCGGCTATGCCCATGCCCGTGCGCCGGCGCCGATCGTCGAGCACGCGCGCAAGGTCCATTCACGCCAGCACGTCGCGCGCCGACGAGCGCGCTAGCGCGCGGATCCGCTCGCGGAGCCTCCTCGCTCCGTCCGCGCCGAAGCGCAACGCTGCGTTGGCGTCGAACTTGCGGTCGATTTCTTCCCGCGTGAAGGGCCGCTCCGGCGAGCCCCTCACCTGCTCGACGCGCTCCTCCATCACCCGTCCATCCTTGGTGCGAGCCAGCACGCGGCCGGCGAAGCGCTGCGGGAATCCGGAGTCGCTCCAGGGCTGCCATGAGACGCGCCTCGCGAGCTCGAGCGCGTCGCGCCGGTCGGCGGCGCCGGAGAACGCGCGCACGCCGGCCTCGCCGTCGAGCAGCACGAGCGCCAGCCCATACGGCAGGCTGAACTTCGCGTCGTAGCCCGAGGCCGGCGCAAGCTTGCGCTCCCAGGGGTCGCAAATGAGCATCGCCTCTTCGCCCGGCACGAAGCACTCGACGGCCGCGACGTCGGCGGCGCGCAGGCCCTTCGCGCGCAGCCGCTCCGCGCATTCCAGGAACGGATGCATATAGTGGCAGCACGGATAGCCCTTGAGCGAGGCTTCGAGCAGCACCCAGCGCCGCCCGAGCGAATCGAGCTCGGCCGAGAGGCGCGCGGGCGCCGAGTCGTCGCCGGCGTAGCAGCGATAGAAGCCGTGCGTCCCCTCGAGGATGGTGCCCGGCCCGGTCATGCCGCCGGCCGCGAGCTGCGCCGCCACCAGGCCGCCGTGCGCCGCCCAGCCGGCGTGCATCGACTTCACCGTCGCACCCTGCGACAGGAACTCGAACACGCCGCCGCCCTGGCTGCCGGCGATTCCCATCGCGTTCACCGCTTCCGCCACGGGGCGGCGCGCAAGGCGCGCCGCGATCAGCGCCGCAATGAACGGCCCGCCGACGGCGGTGACCTGGAACCCGCGGCGCTGGAACGCGCCGGGTGCCGCGAGGCCGAGCCGAACCATGAGCTCCCACCCTGCGACGACTGCCGCAAGCAGATCGGCGCCCGAGGCGCCGTGCTTCTCGGCCGCGGCGAACGCCGCGGCGACGATCACGGCGCTGCCGTGGACGATGGAGGCGGTGTGCGTGTCGTCGAACTCGAGAGAGTGCACCAGCGTCCCGTTCAGCAGCGCGGCGCTCGGCGCCGGAAGCCGGCCCGGAAAGCCGAAGGGGCTCGCTTCTTCTCCCTTGCCCAAGGCTTGAACCGCGCCGTGCATCCCCTGAGCTTCCGGAACGGAAGAAGCCGCGATGCCGACGCCCACCGCATCGAGGATGTGATCCAGCGCGCACTCCGCGACTTCCTTCGGAATCGTGCCCGCGTCGAGCGCAAAGGCGAACTGCGCCATGCGCTCGCTCAGCGTCGGCATGCTCAGGCCCCGCCGCGCCGGATTTCGGCGGCGGCCGCCCGCCCCGAGAGGTAGCCGAGGCCGATGGCGCTCAGCAGGCCGTTGCCCGAGAGATAGCCGAGCGCGCCGCTGCGCCCGCTGATGCCGGCGGCGGCGCCGCCGCCGGCGAAGAGGTTGCGGATCGGCGTCCCGGCGCGCGACAGCACGCGGCCATCGGCGTCCGTCTTCAGGCCGCCCTGCGTGTGGAAGAGGCCCGGAACGACCTGCGCGGTCCAGAACGGCGGCTGCAGCGGCGCCATCGCGAAGGAGGTGCGGCCGAAGGGATCGGGGTGCTCGCCCCGCGCGGCGGCGTTGTACGCCTCGATCGTTCTCTTCAAGGCTGGAGAAGCGTCGAGAGGCTTGATGCCGCCGTAGTCCAGGAGCTCCTTGAATTCCTCCTCGCGCTGCGCGACGCGGCAGATGCGGTCGTCGAACACCGCGAAGACCTTGCCCGCCTGCGCGAGCACGACTTTCGCAAAGCCGGAATAGCCGAGTCCCTCGTTGCCGAAGCGCCCGCCATTCTCGTCGACCAGGATCCCGCCCTTCTCGATCGTGGTCCACGAGAGGAGCTGGCCGTGGGGATAGGCGACCGCGGCGTAGCCCTGATAGGCGCCCATGTTGGCGAGCGCGGCATCGAGCCGCCGGCCCCAGAGCACCGCCTCGCCAGTCGAGCCGAGCGCGCCGAAGTACTGCGCGCCGGCGATCTCGCCACAGTACTCGCGCACGAGACCGGCGTTAGCGGCGAAGCCGTTGCAGGCGAGGACGATCTTCTTCGCACGGATGCGTGTTTCGCTGGTGCGGGCGCCGCCCACGAGCGCGCCCGCCAGCACGCCGCTCGAGTCGGCAATCAGCTCCTTGACCCCGTTACCCGCCGCGAGCGGGATGTCGCGGCTCTCCGCCGCCTTCAGCAGGTCCTCGAGAAGGTCGCGCCCGCGGCGCGACTTCGGCGCATGCAGCCGCGGCACCGAGTGGCCGACGTGGGCGTAGTCGGTGATGATGCTCATGCGCGCGCCGACCCGGTCCACGAGCCATTCGCAAAGCGGCGCCGAGATCTCCACCAGCCGGCGCATCACCTCCGGAACGTCGTGCGGGCCGGCGACGCGCTGGTAGTCCGCAAGCATCGTCTCCACCGAGTCGCGGATCCCCGCCTCGCGCTGGAAGCGGCTGCCGGCGCCGGGCACCGAGCCGGTCGAGAGCGCGGTGTTGCCGCCCGGACGCTCGAGCTTTTCCACCACCGCCGCCTGCAGGCCCTCGTCGTGCCCTGCGATCGCCGCCGCGAGGCCGCACGCGCCCGCCCCGACCGCGAGCAAGTCCACTTCCATGTCCCAGTTCATTCGAAGATCGAGGCCATCCAGTCCCTGAACGGCAAGCTCGCATCGCCGTTCAACGCAGAAAGGCGAGAGAAAAGACGAGGCGCAGATGACGCGGACAATGCCTGGATCTTCGCCGCGATCTCCTCCTCGGCGAAGGGCTGGTCGGCGCCGCCGCGGGCGCTCCCCCGCCCGGCGACGAGCTGCTCGCCGCTTTCCAGGCGCACGGTGACGCGCCCCGGGCGGTCGAGCGGCCACGGCCGCACGTCGGGATGCGGCTTCATCTGCACCTTGCTGCGCAGGCCGGAGACGCGCGCGTCGGAGAGCGAGGCGCTCGCAAAAGCCCGTACGCCGCCATCGCCGTAGACCATGGTGGCGGCCAGCGCGTGCGGCAGCGAGAACTTGGCGGCGAGCGAGGTCTCCGGCCGGTAATTGTCGAGGGTCATGCCGAGCGGATGCGTCTCGACCTCGATGGCAGCGACGCCGCGGCCGCCCTGCAGGTCCGGGCGCTTGCGCAGGATCTCGCCCAGCGCATCGAGCGAGCCGTGGGCGTACTGGCAGCACGCATAAAGCTTCTGGTAGCCGTCGCAGACCGCCCAGTCCTTGCCGAGTCCGGCGGCGAGCTCCTCCGGCTGCGTGTCGCCGTGGAAGGCGGAAGCGTACACATCGAAGGGGCTTGCATCGCAACCGCCGATGCCGGCGCGCGCCAGCTCGACCGCCAGCATGCCGGTCTGCGCGCCCGCCGCCGCCCAGGCGTTGCGCACGAGCACGCCCTGGATTGCATGGTTATAGGGGCCGGGCGACACCATAGTGCTCGCGCCCGTGACTGCAAGAATGAACTGCCGGAAATCGAGCTTGCGGGCAAGCCCGACGCCCGCGGCCGCGCCCACCGCGTTGAAGATGCCGTGGGGATGCAGCGGCGGCATGGTCGAGCGCCAGGTGCGCGCAAAGCGCGCCGCGATCTCGTAGCCGAGAGCCGCGGCGCGCACCGCCTCGCCCACCGTCAGCCCATCCTCCTCGGCCACCGCGAAAAGCGCCGGCAGCACGTAAATGCCGGCGTGGCACGGCGCCTTCCGGTAGCCTTCGTCGAGCTCGTTCCAGCTCGCGGCCAGGCCGTTGCCCACGGCAGCGCTCATCGAATCCACTTTGGGCGCGCCTTTCCTGAGAAGGGTCGCTTTTCCGCTCCGGGTGAGGCGGGCGTGAAAAGCCAGCACTTCGGGCTCGTCCTGCGCCGAGAGGATCGCCGCGATGTCGTCGCCGATGACGAGCGCGGTGCGGCGCCGCGCGGCGTCCGGCAGGTCCGCCAGTCGCACGCCGTGGGCCCACTCCAGCAGCGCGCGCACGCCCTGCGCCGCCTGCTCTCTCAGAACCATTCCCAAAGGTCCTCCTTGGCGGCGAGCTCGGCGCTCGGGCCGTCGAAGATCACCCGCCCGGTCTTCACGACCAGGGCGCGCTCGACCTCGCGCAGCGCGGCGTGGACGTTCTGCTCGACGAGCACGATGGTGGTGCGCGACTTCTCGTTGATCGCGCGCAGGCTGTGAAGCACGTCGCGCACGATGATCGGCGCGAGGCCGGTGCAGGGCTCGTCCAGCAGCAGGATCGAGGGCTGCGTCATGAGCGCCATGCCGAGCGCGAGCATCTGCTGCTGCCCGCCCGAGAGCGAGCCGGCGCGCTGCGCGCGCCGCTCCTCGAGGATCGGGAAGAGCGCGTACACCTCCGGGACGCGCGCGCGGTCGTGCAGCAGCCCGGCGATGGTCAGGTTCTGCTCCACCGAGAGCTCGCGGAACACGTTGTGCCCCTGAGGCACGAAGCCGATGCCGCGGCGCGCATTGCGATGCACCTCGCCGGGCACGATCGGCTCGCCCCGCCAGCTCACCGCGCCGCTCACCTCGGCGACGTCGCCGATGCCGCAGCGAAGCAGCGTCGTCTTGCCGGCGCCGTTGTGGCCGAAGATGCCGACGCGCTCGCCTTCGCGCACCTCGAACGAGACGTCCTTCAGCGCCTGGAAGCCGGAGTACGCAGCGCTCACGTTCTGATAGCGCAGCACCGTCATCCCCCGAAGTAGAGCTCGGCCAGCGTGGGGCTGGCGAGGAGATCCGCGATCGCGCCGCGCTCCAGGATCCGCCCGGCCGACATGAAGACCGCGCTCGTGCACAGGTCCTTGATGAAGGAGATGTTGTGCTCCACCACGCAGACGGCGCGGCCCGCCTCCGCCTCGCGGCGCACCACGGCCTTCATCGTCTCGTAGGCCTGGCCCTCGACGCCGGCCATCGGCTCGTCGAGCAGCAGGCAGCGGCCGTCGTTCATGAGCGCGCGCGCCAGCCCGACGAGCTTCTGCTGCCCGTACGGCAGGTCCACCACGGCGCTGTCGGCGAGCTGCGCGAGGCCCATGCGGCCGAGGATGCCGAGCGCGCGCTCGCAGGCCTCGGCATCGGCGGCGTGCACGCCGGCGGGCGCGAAGCACAGGCGCGCGAGCGACTCGCCGGCATAGCGCTGCGGCGCGAGCACCAGGTTCTCGAGCACGCTCATGGTGCGGAACAGGCGCATGTTCTGCCACGTGCGCGTCACGCCGAGGCGCGCGCGCTCGTGGATCGCCTTGCCCGCGACGCTCGCGCCCGCCACGCGGATGTCGCCCGAGTCCGCGGGCACCACGCCCGAGACGATGTTGAAGAGCGAGGTCTTGCCGGCGCCGTTCGGGCCGATCAGGCCGAGGATCTGGCCGCGCTCGATCTCGAGCGTGATCTCGTCGGCGACCACGATGCCGCCAAAGCGCTTGCTGATCCGCTCGAGCTCGAGCACCGCGCTCACTTGCGCCTCGCGCGAAGCGGCGCCGGCGCCTCCGGCGCCACCAGCCCCTGCGGGCGCAGGAACAGGAACAGGATCACCAGCAGCGTGAAGAGCATTCCCTGCAGCGGCGCCATGTAGGCGAGCGGCAGGCGCAGGAACGTGATCGCCTGGGGCAGCGCCAGCAGCAGCACCGCGCCCACGACCGGCCCCCAGGTCGAGCCCATGCCGCCCACGACCACCATGGTGAGCATGGTCCCCGAGGCGAGGATCTCGAACTGCTCGGGGCTGACGTACTGATAGTAGAAGGCGTAGATCGCCCCGGCGACGCCCGCGAACGCGCAGCCCACGGCGAAGATCATGATCTTGATGTGCATCGCGTTGCGCCCCAACGCGACGAACGCCAGCTCGTCGTCGCGCATGGCGCGGATCGCGCGCCCGTACGGCCCGCGCACGATCCAGCGGATGACGAGCACCGTTGCGGCGGCGGCTGCAAGGGACACCGCCGAGAAGATCCAGCCGCGCTCCGGGCCGGGCACCGGGGTGGGGATGTTGTTGAGGCCGCCCTGGCTTCCGGTGAGCTCCAGGTTCTTGATTACCTGCAGCAGCCCGAGCTGGAAGCCGATCGACGTGATGAGCAGGTAGTCGCCGCTCACGCGCAGCGATGGCAGCGAGATCATGAGCGAGAACGCCCCGGCGACGAGCGCGCCGGCGGCGGCGCCGAGGAACGGATCGAGGTGGAAATGGATCGCGAGCAGCCCGGCGGTGTAGGCGCCGAGGGCGAAGAAGATCGGATGCGCGATCGAGACCAGCCCGGCCGTGCCGATGATGAGGTTGAAGCTCGAGGCGAGGATGACGTAGATCCCGACCAGGATCAGGATCGAGTAGACGTATTCCATAGCCGCCGCACGCCGGTCGGAAAGAAGAGGATCGTCACGAACAGGAACACATAGAGGATGAGCCCCTGCCACTGCGACGGGATCACGAGCACGCTGTAGCTCTGCAGGAGCGAGAGGAACACCGCCGCGAGCGCCCCGCCGAGCACGCTGCCCATGCCGCCGAGCAGCGTCGCGATCACGGCGAAGAGCATGAGCTGCAGCGGCGCGGTCGGGATGACCGCCGTGCGCGAGCCGTAGAGGTACATCCCCGCGCAGGCGAATACGCTGGCGGCGGCGAGCGCCACGAGGTAGGCCCTGCGGGCGTCGATGCCATAGAGCTCGGCGAGCTCCGCGCTGTCGGACACGGCGAGCAGGAACTGCCCGTCGCGCGAGAAGCGCAGGTACAGGGCGAGCGCCGCGCCGAGGAGAATCGTCACGCCGACCGCGAGCAGGTCCCAGTCGCTCACCGCGACGCCGGCGACGATGCGGGTCGGCGAAAGGATCTCGGGGAAGAGCGGAACCGGCTCGGTGCCGAAGACGAGCGTCAGCGCGTACGCGGTGAACTCCGAGCAGACCAGGGTGAAGATGAAGAAAAGAAGGCTCGAGGAGCGCCTCGCGCGCAGGGTGCGCAGCCCGAGCACCTCGTAGGCGAGCGTGGCGGCGAGCGTGGCCGCGAGGCCGAAGGCGATCGCCGCCGCAGTCGGCAATCCCCACTGGTTCACCGCCACGTACATCGCGTAGAACGCGATCGCCATCATTCCCGCCTGGGCGAAATTCCACAGCTTCAGCACCTTCAGGACGAGCGCGAACGCGATGGTGAAGAGCACCATGTAGCTGGACGTGGCGATGCCCGTCCAGAGGATCTGCGCGAGGACCGCGGGGTCGAGCATCGAGCGGCGGCGCGGAGCGCTGTGGAGGAGCGCTCTTGCGCTCCGCGCCGCCCCGAAGCGCTAGCCGACCGTGGCGAGCGGGACGAACGCTCCCTTCTCGACCGTGAGCAGGTAGACCGGCTTCTGCACCCGGTGCGACGGATCCACCTCGGTGACGCCGGTCATCGGCAGGTCGAAGCGCTTCACCCCGAGCAGCGCCTTGCGCATGTTCTCGCCCGTGGCCGGCAGCTTCTGCTTGAGCAGCCACTCGTACATGTGCGCCACCATCACCGGCGCGTCGTAGAGGTATTGCGTGTAGGGCAGGCCGTTCGGCACGCGCCCTTCCTTCTGCTTCCAGCGCTCCACGTAATCCTTCACCTGCGGCCGGTCGTTCACTCCCGGCGCGAGCGAGGTCACGATCAGGCCTTCCGCCGCGGCGCCGAGCTGCTTGATGATGTTGGGGTTGTAGCCTGCCGAGTACGTGGACACGCGCTGCTGCAGCCCGAGCTGGCGCATCTGCGCGATCACCTGCGGGATGTCGGTGATCAGGCCGTGGATGTGCACCATGTCGGGGTTCGCGGCGCGCACCTTGAGCAGCATCCCGGAGTAGTCGGTCGCCTTCGGGTCGTAGGCCTCGTACACCACCACGTTGCCGCCGGCCTTCTCGAAGGCGGACTTGTACACCTTCGCCGCGTCCACGCCGGTGTCGTTGTTGATGTAGAGCACTGCCGCGTTCTTCTTGCCGAGCTTGTCGTGCGCGTACTGCGCCACGGCGGTGACGTCCACGTCGGCGAGCGGGAAGGTCGTGTACACATAGTCGCCGAGCTGCGCCACCTCCGGCGAGCTCGCGCCCACCGAAAGCTCCAGGATCTTCTCGCGGTTGGAGATCGGCGCCACCGCCTTCACCACCGCGCTCCAGGCCGTGACGTACACCGGCACCTTCTCGACGCTGATCAGGCGGTTCACCGCATTGATCCCGACCTGCGGATCGGCCTGCGTGTCGAGCACGATCATCTCGAGCTTGCGGCCCTGCACCCCGCCCTTCGCGTTCAGGTCGTCCACCGCGAACTGCGCCCCCTGCACCTGGTCCTTGCCGTAGGCCGACTGCGACCCGGTGAGCGGCATCGCGAGCCCGAACTTGAGGGTCTGCGACTGCGCGCGCAGGGGGAACGGCAACGCCGCGGCCAGGGCCCCCGCCCCCGCCGCCTTCAGCACCTCACGACGCTTGAAGCTCATGGTTCCTTCTCCTCACGGTTGTATTGAGTTTCTCGGTGATCTCCGCGGCGCTCGCCACGTCGGCGTACTTGGACGCCATGTCGAACAGGTTGACCGCATGCGACGTGGCGCTGCGATCGTAGACGCAGTCCCACGGCACCATGACCCTGAAGTTGTAGGCGAAGGCATCCACCACGCTGCCGCGCACGCAGCCGCTCGTGGTGCACCCGGTGACGACGAGCGTGTCGGCGCCCAGATCGATGAGATGGCTGACGAGCGGCGTGGCGAAGAAGGCGCTCGGATGCTTCTTCGGAATCAGGATGTCTCCCTCGCGCGGCGCGACCTCGGCGACGAACTCGTAGCCCTTCTCGGCGATCGTCATGATCGCCGGGACCTTGGCCGCGAGCCGGCCCCCGTCGCTCGCCTTTTTCGGCGCGACGTAAGGATAGAGCACCGGCCAGCCGTTGCGCCGGAATTCGGCGAGCAGCGGCGCGATGTTGCGCACCGCGCTCCAGCCCGCGTCGCCGCAGGAGGTCGGGAATTCCTTGATCGCCTCCCAGAAGGGCTTGGGCTGCGTCCCCACCGTCCGGTACTGCACGTCGATGACGAGGAGCGCGGGATGCTCGCCCACGCCGGAGGGCCGCCCGAACCCGGCGGCCTGGTACGCCCGCTGCTCCTCGTCGCTGATGATCCCGTCCCACGGCTTCTTCATCATGCCTCCTTCATCGCGCGCTGCATCGCGTCGCGCGAAATGCCGAGATAGTGGCGCATGGCGCCCGCGGCGGCCTGCGCGTCGCGCTTCTGCAGCGCATCGAAGATCGCCTGCATGCCGCGCAGCACCACCTCCTGGCGCGCCGGATCGCCGAGCGTGAGGAATTGCAGCGCGCGCACGTGGTCGGCGTAGAGCTCCACCATGCGCACGAGCCTGCGATTGCGCACGAGAGCGAGCCACGCCGCGCGGAAGCGCCGGTTCGCGCGGATGAAGGCTTCGGCGTCGCCGCGCGCGTGCGCCGCCTTCGCATCCTGGAGAGCGTGCCGTACCTCCTCGCTGTGCGCGCCGCCGGCCGCGGCCTGGCGCAGCGCCTCGGTCTCGAGGAGCACCCGCAGCTCGTAGACGTCGTCGAGGTCCTGCGGCGTGAGCGATGGCACGGTGAAGCTGCGGCCGTGCGCTTCCACCAGGCCTTCGCTCGCGAGGCGCCCGAGAGCTTCGCGCACCGGGGTGCGCGACACGCGGAAGCGCTCAGCCAGTGCGCCCTCGCGAAGCGGCTCGCCCCACTTGAGGCCGCCGGAGCGCAGGTACTCGCGCAGCAGGTCGTACACCCGCTCGGCGAGCGACGCGGTTCGCTGGAGCGGCTCGAGCGCGTTCATTCAATGCGACGTATACGGTATACAATCTTTTGCGTCAAGGACTTCCACGCCCAGTGCGCTCGCGGTGACCCCCACGCCCGTAATCCTCCTGACCGGCTTCCTCGGCAGCGGCAAGACATCGCTTCTCAACTGCATGCTGCGCGCCCCGGGCTTCGAGAACACCGCGGTCACCGTCAACGAATTCGGCGAGATCGGGCTCGACCACGTCCTGATCGAGTCCGCGACCGACAATGTGGTGCTCCTCGAGGCCGGATGCCTGTGCTGCACGATCGCCGACTCGCTGCACGAGACGCTCGCCGACCTCCACTACCGCCGGGTGCGCGGCGAAGTCCCGCCCTTCGCGCGTGTCGTGGTGGAGACGACGGGGCTTGCGGACCCGGCTCCCATCCTCAACACGCTCCTCGGCAACAGGCTCGTCACGGACCACTACCGCCTCGACGCGGTCGTCGTCACTGCGGATGCCCTGCACATCGGCAAAGAGCTCGAAGAGCACCGCGAGGCGGCGAAGCAGATCGCCGTTGCGGACCGGCTCGTGATCACAAAATGCGACGCGGCGTCCCGCGCGCAGATCGGCGCGGCGCGCGAGCGGCTGCGCGCCATGAACCCGGCGGCGGAGCTGCTCGAGTCCGAGGGCGGCAGCGCCGCCCTCGCCGCTTTTCGACCCGCTGAAGGAATCGCACTGAGAAGCGTGCAGCCGGAAACTTTCCACGCCCATTCTCACGATGCGAACCGCCACGACGATCGCGTCCGGGCGCATTGCTTCATCCTCGACGCGCCGGTGTCCTGGTCCGGGCTCGCGGCGTGGTCCCGCATCGTGGCCGAAACGCTCGGCGACCGGCTGCTTCGCTGCAAGGGGATCGTCGAGATCGCCGAGAGCGGCGAGCTGGTCTTCATCCAGGGCGTGCAGCGCGTCTTCCACGCGCCGCAGCGCCTGCGCGGCTGGCCGGACGCCGACCATCGCTCACGCCTTGTGTGCATCACGCGCGACGCGGAGACGGCGGAAATCCGCCGCACGCTGCCCGCGCTGGGGCTCGAGGCCGGCGCCGACCCGCATCTGCGGCTCGCGGACCTGCAAAGCGGAAAGGAAGCGCGATGAAGGAATTCATCCTGCGGGGCGGCACGGTCGTGTTCCCGGACCGATCTCCGCAGGCGCTGGACGTCCACGTCAAGGACGGGCGCATCGCGGGCCTGCTCTCCCCCGGCGAGCAGGCGGGCGAGCACGCGGCGGAGATCTTCGCGAAGGGCCTGCACGTCTTTCCCGGGCTGATCGACGCGCATGTCCACTTCGGTCTCTCGGGCGAGAAGATCACCGAGTACGCCACCGAGACCCGCCATGCCGCGCTCGGCGGCTTCACCACCGTGCTCGGCTACTTCCTCAACAACGAGGCCTACACCGAGGTGTTCGCGCGCGAGCAGGGCTACGCGAAGACGCGCGCCTATGTGGACTACGGCTTTCACTTCTCCACCGCGAACGAGCTGCATATCAGGGAGCTCGAGAGCTACGTGCGCGACTACGGCGTCACGTCCTTCAAGTACTTCATGAACTTCAAGGGGGACGAAGGGCGCTACCTCGGCCTGGACGGCACCGACGACGGCTACTTCTACGACCTCCTCAAGGAGGCCGCGCGCATCGGGAAAGTGACCATCGTCTGCCACACCGAGAACATCGAGCTCGTGAACCGGATCCGGCGGCGCGTGCAGGCGCAGGGCGGCGGCACGCTCAAGGACTGGGCGGCGTCGAAGCCGCCGATCACGGAAGCGGAAGCGTGCCTGCGCGCGATGTACTTTGCCGAGACGCTCGGCGCGCGCATCTACATCCCGCACCTCTCGACCCGCATGGCGCTCGACGAGGTGCGGCGCTGGCGCCAACGCTATCCCGAGGTGCGGGTCGAGACCTGCCCGCACTACCTGACCCACGACGAGAACTCGCCGCTCGGGCCGCTCGGCAAGGCGAACCCGCCGTTCCGCGCGCCCGACGACGTGCAGGCGATGTGGGAGGGCCTCGCCGACGGCTCCATCGACGTCGTCGGCTCCGACCACGTGCCGCGCAAGCGCGCCTCGAAGGAAAAGGGCCTGTGGCAGGCGTCGCAGGGATTTCCGGGCATCGCGACCATCCTGCCGGTGCTGCTCTCCGAGGGCTTCCACAAGGGGCGGCTCTCGCTTCAGCGCGTCTGCGAAGTCGTCACCGCCGGCCCTGCACGCGTGTTCAACCTGGAACCGGCGAAGGGCCGGATCGCCGTGGGCGCCGACGCCGACCTCACGCTCGTGGACCTCGACGAGGAGCGCGTGGTGCGCGCCGAGGACCTCGGCTCCTATGCCGACTACAGCCTGTACGACGGCTGGAAGCTGAAGGGCTGGCCGGTGCGCACGATCGTGCGCGGCGAGACGGTCATGGAACGCGGCCGCGTGGTCGGAAGCGAAGGCTACGGGCGCTACCTGCGGCGGCGCATCGGCCGGCCGCCGGTGCCCGAAACCTAGTCGACGATGAAGAGCCGGGCGCCGCTCGCCGTGGACGAGCGGTGCGCCTCGGCGCCGTCGGCGACCTGGTAGCTCATCCCGGGCCGCAGCACGAAGACGCGGCCGTCCTCGAGCTCGGTATGCAGCTCGCCTTCGATACAGAAGAGGATGTGGCCCTTCGAGCACCAGTGGTCCGCGCGATAGCCCGGGCTGTAGTCCACCATGCGCACGCGGATGGCGCCGAAGTTGCGCGTGCGCCAGAGCGCCGTGCCGCTCTCGCCCGCATGCTCGGTCGCGGGGAGCTGCGACCAGTCGGTGGTGCCGAAGGGGATGCCGGACATGTCCATGCCCGGCACGATACCGCTATTCCTGCTTGCGCGGCGGGGTGAGGCGCGAGACGCCGTCGGCGGTGACGAGATCCACCGCCTCGAGGAAAACGTTCGCGGGCGGCGTGCCGATGCCGTGGATCCAGCTCGCGAGATTCGAGGGCGTGACTTTGAGCAGCGCGGCGAGCCGGTCCTCGCCGCCGACGATCTGGGCGGCGCGCTTCAGTGTCCGGGCGTAGACGTTAGGGATCTCTTCGTCTCCTCGTAGCATTCGCAGGACAGCGCCTCCAGGCGCTTGCGGTCCAGGATGCGCACCACGCCGCGGCGGTAGTCGATGATCCCGGTTGCCTTCAGCTTCATCGCCGCCTCGCTCACGCGCGGGCGCGTCGCGGCGAGCACGGCCGACAGGGCCTCGTGCGTCAGGCGGAACTCGTCCTGCCCGGCGCGGTCGTGCGTGAAGAGCAGCCAGCGCGCGAGGCGCTCGGGGATCGAATGGAACGCATTGCAGGCGACCGAGCGGCTCGCGAGATGCAGGCGGAATGCGCTGTAGCCGAAGAGCGCCTTGCGGAAGCTCTCGTGCTGCTTGCACAGCTCGAGCAATTGCTTCGCCGTGATGAGATAGCCCTTGCCGGGAAGCTGAACCACCTTGCTCGAGTCGCTCATCAGCATGCCGAGGACGAGCGGCACGCCGATGAAGCCGTCGCTGCCGACCGCCGCGGTTTCCGCCTTGTCGCCGGAGGCGAGCTCGACGGCGATCGAGCAGACTGCGGTCGTTGGAAAGAACGCCTGCGTGATGCGCTCGCCCTGGCGGACCAGGAGCGTGCCGGCGGGAAGGTCCACCAAGGTCTTGTGGTATAGGCGCCGCGTGCCGGCCGGCAGGGCGTCCCACAGCGCGTTGGCGGTCTCCGCTTTCATGAATTCGACGACAGCGGGATCCCTCCCCCCTTCGTCAGGCGACGCAGTATGCATGCCGAGGCAAAGGAAGTTTGTTCTTCAGCGGACAGTGAAAACAGCGGGTTAGCGCGCGGGAGGCACGGACTCTCCAGCTTAAGAGCCCGACACTACGGTCGTTGGAGGAGCGACGTGCGCCTAGCGGCGCATCAGGTCACTGCGCGCCGACACGCCGCCGGGCGGCGGCGCCTGGGGCGTCTCGCCCGTCAGGATGCGAGCTGTGGACGGATAGGTATACGAAGGCTGCTGGTACGTGGTCGCATCGTAGACGCTGATACCCGGGGGCGCGCCTTGCATGCTCGCCTGCGGCAGTGGCGCCGCAACGCCGGGACCCGGGGGCGTTGCTGCCGCGCTGCTTCCGACCGAAGCTTGCCGCACAGTGCCGCAGCCGGCGAGCGCAGCGAGCAGCAAAAAGGCGAAGGCACGAGCCATGCCCCGGTGCATGCAGGTTTTGTACCCGCTACAGCACCGCGCGCAGCTTCTCCTCGGGAACCGCCACGCTCACGCCGGCACGCTCTTCCTGCAAGGTGAGGAAGGCGCGGAAGTCCCGGCCCTCCCAGCCGCGCTTCATCGCCTCGCTCATGGATTCCATGGCGATGCGCGCCTGCCGCATCGGCACGTTTTCCCTGTCGGCGAGCTCGAGCGCGAGCGTCATGTCCTTGTGCGCCAGGCGCAGGCTGAAGGCCGGCGGATCGAACTTGTGCGGCAGGAAGTGCTCGGCCATGCGGTCGAAGGTGCGCTTGCGGCCGCTCGCGCCCTGGCGCACCGCCTTGAAGAGGTCGAGCGGATCGACGCCCGCCTTCACGCCGAGCGTGAAGACCTCCGCCATCGCCGCCTGCAGCGTGAAGCTCGCGCAGTTGTGCGCGAGCTTCGCCACCGTGCCGGCGCCGATCGGCCCGACATAGTACGGCTCGTCGCCGATCGCCTTCAGCACCGCGAGGTGCTTGTCGTAGACCGGGCGCTCGCCGCCGACCCAGATCGCGAGCTTGCCGCTCTTCGCCCCGGTGGGCCCGCCGCTCACCGGGGCGTCGAGGACGTGCAGGCCTGCCTTCGCGAATTCGGCGTGCAGCTCGCGCACGCACTGCGGCGAGTTGGTGCTCAGGTCGAACCAGGCCGCGCCTTTCTGCATCGCGCCTCTCAGCGCCGCGCCGACCGTGCGGACCTCGGCGGGGCCCGGCAGCGAGGTGAACACCACTTCCGCGCCGCGCGCCGCCTCGGCGGCAGAACCCGCCCACCTCGGGAAGCCCTCCACCCTGCGCAGGTCGTGCGCCTGCACCTCGTGGCCCGCGCGCTGCAGGTTCGCCGCCATCGAGCCGCCCATGATGCCCAGGCCGATGAAGCCGATCTTCATACGCCGCGCTCCTGGAAGATCTCCTTCGCCGCCTCGGCGGCGCTGCCCGCGCTCGGCCAGCCGGTGTAGATCGCGAGGTGCGTGATCACCTCGATGATCTCGTCGCGCGTCACGCCGTTGTCGAGCGCGCGCCACAGGTGCCCGCGCAGCTGCTGCGTCGCGCCCTGCGTGACCAGCGAAGCGATCGTGATCAGGCTGCGCTCGCGCTTCGCGAGGCCCTTGCGCTCCCACACGTCGCCGAAGACCACCTGGTCGGTGAGCTCGCCGAGCTTCGGAAACACGTCGCGCACCTTGCCGACGGTCGAGTACGGGTTGCGGGCGGCCATGAAACTCTCCTTGGGGTTGGCGGTGGCCGACGATACCATCAGCCCGGACCATGAGCCCGCCGCGCGGCGAACCCGAATCCTCCTACGCGTACCTGCGCCTCGCCGCGGCGCTCGCGATCATGACGATCGGCGGCGTCGGCATGTACGGCATGGCGGTCGCGCTGCCGCTGGTGCAGGCCGATTTCGGCGTCGATCGCGGCGCGGCGTCGCTGCCCTACACGTTCACGATGATCGGCTTCGGGCTCGGCGGCATCCTGATGGGACGCCTGTCCGACCGCTTCGGCATCATCGTGCCGACGCTGATCGGCGGCGCCTGCCTGGGACTTGGCTTTGTCGCCGCAGGCAGCGCCTCGCACCTCTGGCAGTTCGTGCTCGCGCACGGCCTGCTGATCGGCTTCCTCGGCTGCTCGGCGACTTTCTCCCCGCTCATCGCCGACATCTCGCTGTGGTTCAACCGCCATCGCGGCATGGCGATCGCGGTGGTCGCGAGCGGCAACTACCTCGCCGGCACCGTGTGGCCGCCGGTGCTGCAGTATTTCTTCGAGCGCCACGGCTGGCGCGCGACGTACATGGGCACCGGGATCTTCTGCTTCGCGGCCATTGCCGCGCTCGCGCTTCTGCTGCGCCCGCGCCCGCCGCTGCTCGACGCATCGCCGGCCGCCCGCTCGCGCTTCGCCGTCGCCGACATGGAGCGGCCGCTCGGCCTGTCGCCGGCCGTCCTGATGGTGCTCCTCGGCATCGCCGGCGTGTCCTGCTGCGTGGCGATGTCCATGCCGCAGGTCCACATCGTCGCCTACTGCACCGATCTCGGCTACGGCGCGGCGCGCGGCGCGGAGATGCTCTCGCTCATGCTCGGCTTCGGCATCGTCAGCCGCCTGGTCTCGGGCTGGATCTCCGACCGGATCGGCGGGCTGCGCACGCTGCTCCTCGGCGCGACGCTGCAGGGCATCGCGCTCATCGCCTTCCTGCCCTTCAACGGCCTCGTCCCGCTCTACGTCGTGTCGGCGATGTTCGGCCTGTTCCAGGGCGGCATCGTGCCCTCCTACGCGCTCATCGTGCGGGAGCATTTCCGGCCGCAGGAAGCCGGCACGCGGGTGAGCATCGTCATCACCGCCACGCTCTTCGGCATGGCGCTCGGCGGCTGGATGTCCGGGGCGATCTTCGACCTCACCGGCTCCTACCGCGCGGCGTTCCTGAACGGCATCGCGTGGAACGCGCTGAACGTGAGCATCGCGGCCTGGCTGCTGAGCCGCAGCGCCGGGCCGCTGCTGCTATTTACGCGCCAGCGCGCGCTTCTTCCATAGCTCCCAGGGGCGCTCGAGCGTGCCGCGGTTCGCCGCGCTCGAGCCGCGCCCTTCCTTCTCGCTCAGGAACTCGATCGGCCCCTCGAGGCCGTGCGCCTGCAGCTGCAGCCGGGCGTTCATCTCGGTATAGATCGCCCGGAACACGGCCTCCGGGACGCCGTCGCCGACCACGGTCATGCCGTGGCCCCGCATCAGCACGCAGCTGCAGCCGCCCAGGCACCTGGCGAGCGCGACGCCGAGCGGCTTGTCGCGCACCAGCAGGTCGTTGTCCTCGCGCTCCCTGCGGATCTCGAACACCGGCGCCCCGGACCAGAGGAACGAGCCCATGTGGTAGACCGGGCGCAGCTTCGTCTTCGTCACGCCGAAGGGAATCACCGACGGCGAATGGCTGTGCACCACCGCCATGACGTCGGGCCGCGCGCGGTAGATCTCGCCGTGGATGTAGCGCTCGATGAAGCCCTTGCGCTTGTCGGCGACCGGCGCGCTGTCGAGGTCGTGCTCCACGAGGTCGGCCGCGGTGACCAGCGCCGGCGCGCGCGAGCGCGACATGATGTAGCGGTCGGCGCGCTTGTCGCTCCTCGCGCTCACGTGGCCGTAGGCGTCGAGCACGCCCTGGTCGGCGAGGATACGGCTCGCCGCTACGAGATCATCGAGGAGCGCCCGGCTTGCGGAGATCTTCTTCATTTCCTGGACGGAGAGCCGCTCATGCTGGCGTCGTAGCCGGGCAGCACGCGGACATCCACGACGCAGACTTTGCCTTCCTTCACTTCGCGTATTGCCTGATCCAGCGCAGGCCTGAGTTGCGCAATGTCTTTTACAGGGCCAACCCCTGCTGCACCTTGGGCGCGCGCCATCATGGCGAGGTCGATGTCGGGCTCGTCGATCCTCTGGCCGATCCACTTGTTCTCGACCGGGCGGCTGCGCTCCCGCGCGACGCGCTCCTGGTGCAGCTCGTCGTTGTAGAAGGAGCGGTTGTTGGCGATGACGATCAGGCACGGCAACTTGTAATGCGTCGCGGTCCAGAGCGCGGTGACGCCCATCAGGAAGTCGCCGTCGCCCAGGATGCCGGCGGTCATTCGGCCGCTGTCCTTCAGCGCGAGCGCCGCGCCGACGGTGAGGCCCGGGCCCGCGCCCACGCCGCCGCCGCCGTCGGCGCCGAGGTAGTCCATCGGGTGCCTGAAGTGCCGGTAAGCGCCGTTCCAGCCGAGCGGCAGGCGCGTCAGCGTGAGGTCCATTCCCGCGGTCGCCTGGTTGAAAGCCTCGGCAAGCGAGCGCAGGGACAGGACTTCGTCGCTTTTCCCGCTGCCGGAAGATTTCGAAACCGCCAGGGCCGGCCGCGCCTTCGCCTTCTCGAGGAGAAGAGGAGCGGCGATGTCCGGCTCGCAAAGCATGTACACGTCCGCAGGCGCCAGTCCCTGGTAATCCATGCTCCAGCCGCGGTGCACGTACTGATCGGGCGAAACCAGGATCACTTTCGCGCCAACCGGCGCGTCGCCGCATGCCTGCTTCAGCATGCCGGCGGTGTCGATCGAGTCAAGCGAGAGCACCACGTCGGCCTCGCGCAGGACGTTCTTCGCCGCCTCGTCGAGAAAGCCGCCCGGAGGCGCGGCGTGCAGCGGATGGTCGGTGGGAAACGCCGCCGCCGTCTTGAGGTCCGTGAGCACCCTCGCCTGCAGCTTCTCGGCAAGCGCGATGCGCGCCTTCCACGCCGCTTCGCTCCTGGATGACCTTCCCGCCAGGATGACCGGATTCTTCGCGCCCGAAAGAAGCGAAGCGGCCCTCTCGAGCACATCGTGGGCGGGAATCGTCGCAGCGGCAGGCTTGAAGCGGGAAACGTCGGGCAACGGAGGCAGCGGCCCGACCTTCGCTTCCTGCAGCGCGGCGTCGAGGTTCACGTAGGTGGGGCCGCGCGGCGCGGTGCCGGCGATCTGCGCCGCGCGCAGCAGCGCTTCATAGGCGGCGGCGACCGACGCCGGCTGGTTGTCCCACTTCGTGTAGTCGCGAACGAGCGCGCCCTGGTCGGACGCGGTATGGATCCAGTCGATCCACGGCCTGCGCTTCGCCGCGTCCCAGGGGCCGGTCGCGCCGAGGATCAGCATCGGCACGCGGTCGCACCAGGCATTGAAGATGGCCATGCTGCCGTGCATGAGGCCGACGTTCGAGTGCAGCGCGACGCCCATCATGCGGCCGCTGGCGCGCGCATAGCCGTGCGCGATGGCGACCGCCGATTCCTCATGCAGGCAGAGCAGCATCTGCGGCCGCTCGTTGCCGAGGTAGTTGACGAGGCTGTCGTGCAGCCCGCGGTAGCTCGCGCCCGGGTTGAGCGCGATGTACGGCAGGTCGAGCGCGCGCAGCATCGCGGCGATGGCGTCGCTTCCCCAGACCGTGTCCTGGCGCGGCGAGGGGACCGGCGCCTCGCGGGCGCTCGTCATGAACGCACCCTCATTCGCCCTTGATCCCCGCTTCCTTGATGAGCTTGCCCCATTTCGCGTTGTCGTCGCGGACGAAGCGGGCGAACTCGGCCGGCGCGCTGGTCAGCACCTCGATGCCCTGCGAGCCCAGGCGCGCCTTGAGCTGCGGCTCGTTCAGCACCTTGCCCACTTCGGCGCTGATCTTCGCCACGATCTCCGGCGGCGTCTTCGCCGGCACGAAGAGCCCGAGCCACGGGTCGAGCGAGTAGCCCGGCGCGCCCGCCTCCGCCACCGTCGGCACGTCGCCGAGGTTCGCGAAGCGCTGCGCCGCCGTGCTGCCGAGGAGCCGCAACCGCCCTTCGCGCACCTGCGGCAGAAGCTGGTTGGCGGCGCCGATGAAGAGCTGGATGCGGCCGGGCACGAGGTCGGCGATCACGGGCGCGGCGCCCTTGTACGGGACGTGGTTCATCTTCACGCCGGTGGTGCGCTCGAGGAGCACCGCGCCGAGGTGCTGCGGGCTGCCGTTGCCCGACGACCCGTAGTTGATCTCGCCGGGATGCGCCTTGGCGTAGGCCACGAGCTCCTGCACGGACCTGGCCGGCACCGAGGGATTGACGACGAGAAGGAACTGGATGCGCGCGAGCTCGGTGACCGGCGCGAGGTCGCTCAGCGGATCGAAGGCCTGCCGGGTGATGTACGGATTGACGCAGAAGACGTTGTCCGGCGCGAGCAGCCACGTATAGCCGTCGGGCGCGCTCTTCGCCACGGCATCGGAGCCGATGTTCTGGCTGCCGCCGGTCTTGTTCTCCACCACCACGGGCTGGCCCCACGCGCCGGGCAGCGCCTGCGACAGCGTGCGCGCGAGCGTGTCGGGCGAGCCGCCGGGCGGCAGCGGAACGATGATGCGGATCGGTCGCTCGGGAAACGCCTGCCCGCAGGCCGGGCCGGCCGCGAGCGCCAGCATGAAGACGATGAAACTGCGGAATCGCATCGCTCCTCCTCTCCAACCCGCAGCTTACAATGCCTGCCACCCAGGAGAGGAGGTTCACTGATGAAATCGATCGCCGCATCCGCGCTGTCCGCGACCGTTGCGCTGTGCTTTTCGGGCGCAGCGCCGGCTCAGGATTCCGCAGAAGGCAAGAAGCTCGTCGACGGCACCTGCAACACCTGCCACCCGCTCAGCGCGCGCGTGGGCTCGGGCTATACGCCCGAAGGCTGGCAGACGGTGCTGAGGATGATGATCAACCAGGGCGCACCGGTGCAGCCGGAGAACGTTCCGGTGATGCTCGGCTACCTGACCAAGACCTACCCGGAGCAGCAGAAGCCCGAGGGCAAGCTCATACCCGGCCCGGTGAAGGTCACCATGCAGCAATGGTCCGCGCCGACGCCCGGCTCGCGCCCGCACGATCCCCTCGCCGCCCGCGACGGCTCGCTCTGGTACACGGGCCAGATGGCCAACGTGCTCGGCCGCGTGAATCCCAGGACCGGCGAAGTGAAGGAATACAAGCTGAAGACGGCGCACTCCGGCCCGCACGGCCTCAAGGAGGACAAGCAAGGCAACATCTGGTACACGGGCAACACCGGCGAGCTCATCGGCAAGCTGAACCCGAAGACGGGCGAGGTCACCGAATACAAGATGCCGGATCCGGAAGCGAAGGATCCGCACACGCTGGTCTTCGATAAGAAGGGCATCCTGTGGTTCACGGTGCAGAACGCGAACCGCATCGGCCGCCTCGATCCCAGGACCGGCGACATCAAGCTGCTGACCCCTCCGACGGCGAAGTCCCGGCCCTACGGCATGGCGCTCGACTCGAAAGGCAACCTCTTCGTCGTGCAGTTCGGCGCGAACAGCATCGTGCGCGTCGACACCAGGACGATGGCGATGAAGGAGTACACGCTGCCGAACGAGAAGGCGCGGCCGCGCCGCGTCGCAGTCACGCCGGACGACATGGTCTGGTACACGGACTACGCAAGGGGCTACCTTGGCCGGCTCAATCCGAAGACCGGCGAGGTCAAGGAATGGCTCTCGCCCGCCGGCGAGAAATCCGCGCCCTACGGCATCTCGGCGATCCAGGGCGCGCTCTGGTACAGCGAGTCCGAGGCGAAGCCCACGACCGTGGTGCGCTTCGACCCGAAGACGCAGAAGTTCCAGAGCTGGCCGATCCCGGGCGGCGGCAACATCGTGCGCAACACGGACGTGACCCGCGACGGCAACTTCGTCCTGGCGAACAGCCTCAACAACCAGGTGACGCTGGTCAAGATCGCGAAGTAGCAACCCGCCGGTGCGGCCGCGCTACGAGTGCGGCTGCACGCGGCGGAAGGCGAAGAAGAGCGCCACGTCGTAGGCCGTCTTGAGGACGCCGCAAAGGACGAGCGGCGCGCTCATGATGCCGACGGCGAACATGGCGCCCGTCAGCGAGGGGCTCAGGGCCGAGGCCAGGCTGCGCGG
>DASRFM010000105.1:0-49878 GCA_035651575.1 Burkholderiales bacterium
CTAGCGCATCCTGAAGAGGGCTTCGTTCGGGCAGCCGGAGGCCGGCGAGCGCTCGCCGGCGGCGAGCCGCTCCGCGCATTCCTCCTGCGAGCTGCAGGTGGCGCAGCGCATTTCGGCGAGGTGGACGCCGCGCTGTCCCGCACGCGCCCACAACTTGTCGCTATCCACGCCGAGCACGCGCAGGAAGCGCCAGAACGGCAGCTCGTCGTTGGCCTCGATGGCGCCGCGGCGCCGGAAGGCGATGCGGATCAGAAGCACCAGCGTGCCGAGCGTCAGCGCCAGGAGCACGAGGCTGAAGGTATCGATCTGGATCATCGCTTCCACCCTACGCCCGCGCCGCCGCGCGAATCTTGATCTGGCGCAAATGACGCACCCAGGAGAGCGTTTTGATCGCCGTCAATTCAGGATTGCGCCTTGCCCCTCGGGCGGGATTTCAGCGCCACCGTTCTTACCACGCCGACCAGGACCAGCAAGGCGCCCAACGGCGTCAGAACGAAGAGGCAGAACTCGGCGCCTTGGGACGCATAGATATAAATCCGCGTGCTGTTGACGAGCACGCCGCCGACGGAGCCGGCAAGGATCGGGAACGCCGGGCTGACGAGCAGCACGATGCCCCACTTGACCAACTGGTTCATGCGCGCTTCCTTCGCGCATACACTAGGCTGATTCAGAAGCCGTAGAGCCGCGCGGGGTTGTCCACCAGGATTTTCTTCTGCAGCGCGGCCGTGGGGGCCATCTCGGCAAAGAGGTCGGCGAGATCGCCGTCGTTCGGCATCCACTTCACGTTCGGATGCGGCCAGTCGGTTCCCCAGAGGATGCGATCGGGCGCCGCCGCGATCAATGCGCGCGCGAAGGGAACGGCGTCCGTGAACGGCGGGCCTTTGGACGAGACGCGCTCCGGACCGCAGACCTTGACCCAGAAGTTCTCGTTTCGCAGGAACTCCAGAAGCGTCTTGAACGCGGGCTGATCGAGCCCTTGTGCGGCCTGGACGCGCCCCATGTGGTCGATGACCATCGGCACCGGGATCTTCATGAAGAGATCGCGGAATTCGACGAGGTCGCTCGAGTCGAGGTGCAGGATGAGGTGCCAGTCCATCGCCTTCAGGCGATCGACCGTCTGGTGGAAGAAGCCCATGTCGGGGCGCCCGCCCAGGTGCCTGACGAAGTTGAAGCGCACGCCGCGGATGCCGCCGTCGTGCATGCGCCGGAAGTCCTTGTCGGTGTAGCTCTCGTCGATGATGGCCGTGCCGCGATATCTGCCCTTCGAGCGCGCGATGGCGTCGAGCGTCACGCGCATGTCGGCGCCGTGGCAGCTGGCGTGGACGATCACCGCTCTTTCGATTCCCATTTTGCGGTGGAGCGACTGGAGCGCCTCGAACGGCGCATCCGGCGGGTGGTACGCCGCCTTCGGGTCGTAGGGAAACTTCGCGCCCGGCCCGAAGACGTGGCAGTGCGCGTCGCAGGCAAGCGGCGGCGGGCGGAACTGCGGCGTCTTCGTGTCCGGATCGGGCGCGGCGGTCGCTTTCGTCATAGCTCGAAGATCTTTTCCGCGGTCTTGTGCAGGCGCTCGACGACGCCTTTCTCGCCGACGAGGAAGTTGTCGCAGATCCAGCTGTAGGTGCGCTCGGTCGCGTAGGTGGGATGGCAGGCGAACACCATGCTCGCGCCGACGGGCATGGCCTCGTCGTGGCGCACGAGCGGCCGCTCGACCATGTCGTAGCCCTGGCTGTGGCTGTGCAGGCGCTTCTCCTCCGGCTTCTTGTTTCCGCGCAGGAACGCGTTGTACTCGTCCCAGATCTCCTTCGGCCTGGCGCCGGGCTTGAGCCGCTCGAGCGTGAACGTGCGCGCCTGCAGGATGAAGGCGTATTCGTCCTGCATCTCCTGCGAAGCCTTGCCGAGCACGCAGGTGCGGCCGATCTCCGTGTAGAAGCCGCCCGGGCCGTTGTTCTCGATGAGCAGGCTGAAGTAGTCGCCGTCGCGGATCACGCGGTTCTGCAGGTGGCGGTTGCCGAATACTGCCGCCGTGCCGAGAGGGCCCGACGCGCAGAGGAAGAGCCCCTGCTCGCTGCCGTGGCGATGGCCTTCGTGCTCCGCGATCGCCGCCACCTCGAGATCGCGCATGCCCGGCCGGATCTCCTTCAGCACCGCCTGCCAGCAGGCGTCCTGCATCGCGGCGCTCCGGCGCATCAGCTCGAGCTCCTCCGCGCTCTTCACCGCCTTGATGCGGTCCACCATGTCGGAGGCATCGATGAGCTTCGCGCTGCTTTGCTTCTGCACCGCGTCCACCAGCGCAAACGAAACGGCGGCAGGACCGAGCAGGCCGATGGTCCCGGATTTCGGCAGATGGGGAGCGGCGAAGGAAGCGTCGTAGCCCGCCGTGTACGGCGCGGAGGCGTAGCTCGGGCAGCCGATGAAGCGCGCCGTGCCGCGGCGCACGCCATCGCCTTGCGGGCCGAGCTCGCGCACCGCGCCCATCGGCCCCTGCCCGATCACGGTCATGCGATCGTCCCTGGGGAAGACCACGGTGACCGGGTAGCCGTTCGTCGCCGGCAGGTCGGTGAAGTACTTGACGTAGCCGCCCATGAAGTCGTTGTTCGCCTGCATGAGGAGCGCGTCGATCTTCTGCTCCGCCATCGCGGCCCGCACGGCGCGCCAGCGGCGCTCGAGCTCGGCGTCCGAAATGGGCGTGTTGAGCCGCTCGTTCATCCCCGGTTCTCCCTGCGGACCCTGTTCACCATGTTCTCCATGTCCCCGGCGAGGAAGTGCCGCAGGTTCTCCTCGATCACCGGCAGCGCGTGCTTCGGATAGTCCTCGAAGAACCCGCCGGCGTGCGGCGTGATGAGGACGTTCTGCAGCGGCCAGAAGGGGCTGTCCTCGGGCAGCGGTTCCCTGGCGAAGACGTCGAGCGCCGCGCCCGCGATGCGGTTCTCCTGCAGCGCTTTCAGGAGCGCCGCTTCGTCCACGACGCCGCCGCGGGCGAGATTGACCAGAAACGCGCCGGGCTTCATCGCGGACAGGACCTTGGCATCGACAATGCCGCGCGTTTCCGCGCTCAACGGCGCAAGAAGGACCAGGTAGTCCACCTCGGCGGCCACGCGCTCGAGGTCCGAGCGATGGACGATCTCGTCGAAGGCGGGCACGACGCGCGGCGAGCCGCTGATGCCCAGCACGCGCATGCCGAAGGCCTTGCACATCGGCGCCAGCGTCTCGGCGATCGCGCCGACGCCGAGGATGCCGACGGTCTTGCCGTCGAGCGTGCGCGCCGGGAAGCGGTCCCATTTGCGCGCCGCCTGGCTGCGCACAGCGCGCGGCAGGTTGCGCGCGAGCGCGAGCATGTCCATCAGCGCCGCCTCGGATACCGGCACGCCGTGGAAGCCGTGCATCTTCGTGACCACGACCTCCGGGCGGAGCGAGGGCTGGTCGACGATGCCGTCGACGCCGGTGCCGAGCGCCTGGATCCATTTCAGCCGCGGCGCGGCCTTCAGCACGTCGTCGTGCAGCATCGGGCCGAAGGTGACGAGCGCGTCGATGTCCGCGGCGAGCGCAGCCGCCTTGCCGTGGTGATCCGCCACGCGGAATTCCACTTCCGGGAACCGCTCCTGCAGGCCGCTCGCGTACTGCGCGCGGACGGGCTCGGGCAGCGTGAGCAGGATGAGAACGCGCACCATCGGAAACGAACAGGGCCCAGGAAAGCTGAACATGTTCAGTATACTCGGCGCATGCGCCGCGACTTCAAGGGCCGGCGGGAGGACGACCGCCTCCTCACCGGCCAGGGCCGCTATGCGGCCGACTGGAATCTCCCCGGCCAGCTGCACGTGCACTTCCTGAGGTCGGATCGCGCGCACGCGGAGCTCGCCCGCGTGGACGTCGCCGCCGCGGCGGGGTCGCCGGGCGTCGCCGCGGTCTTCACGGGCAAGGACACGGCCCACTTCGCGGAACCGCCGCCGCTCGTGCGCTATCCCGGACGCGGCGGCATGAAGCTCCTCGAGCCGCACCGCCACGTCCTCGCGCTCGAGCGCGTGCGCCACGTCGGCCAGGAGATCGCGCTCGTCGTCGCGGACACCCCGGCGCACGCGCAGGATGCCGCGGAAAAGATCGAAGTCGAGTACCGCGAGCTGCCGGCGCTCGTCGAGGTCGAGGACGCGCTCGCCGCAGGTGCGCCACAGATCCATGACTCCATCCCGGGCAACGTCGCGTTCGATTTCGAGTACGGCAACGAGGCGGCGGTCGACGAGGCGCTGGCGCGCTCGGCGCACGTCACGCGCCTCGCCCTGGACGCGAACCGCATTGCGGGAAATCCGATGGAGCCCAAGTCCTGCGTCGCGGCGTACGACGCGGCCTCCGATTCGTACGACCTCTACGCACCCAGCCAGGGCATGAGCCTCATGCTGCCGGGCCTCTCCGCGGTGATCGGCGTGCCGCTCGAGAAGCTGCGCCTGCATGCGCGCGACGTCGGCGGCGGCTTCGGCGTGCGCTCCGATGCTTATCCCGAGTACTGCGCGCTGATGCACGCGACGCGAACGCTCGGCAGGCCCGTGAAATGGGTCGGCACGCGCGCAGAGACACTCGTGAGCGACCATCACGGCCGCGGCGCGCGGCTCTACGGCGAGCTCGGCGTGGACAAGGACGGCAAGTTCACCGCGCTCAAGGTGCAGTGGCTGGTGAACGCCGGCGCCTATCTCTCCCATCCCGGTCCGCTCATCAATACGCTGCCTCCCTCGCTGCACGCGGCGAACCTCTATCGCATCCCCGTCCTCTACGGGCGGCACAAGCTGGTCCTCACGAACACGACGCCGACCACCGCCTACCGCGGCGCGGGACGGCCGAACGTCTCCTACCTCGCCGAGCGCCTCGTGGACGAGGCGGCCCGCGAGACCGGCATCGATCGCATCGACATCCGGCGGCGCAATTTCATTCCCAGGGAGGCGTTCCCGTACCAGACCCCCGTGGCGATGTCGAAGTACGACAGCGGCGACCCGCTCGGGCAGCTCGAGAAGGCGCTTCGCCTTTCCGAATGGGACCGATTCCCCGAAAGAAGGAAGAGAGCGAAAACCCTCCGCGGAATCGGCTGCGCCGCCTTCATCGAGCCTTCCGGCGCCGGCGGCAGCCCGAAGGAGGAATCGGCGATCCGCTTCGGCGCCTCGGGCAGCGCCGAGCTCTACGTGATGTCCGGCCCTTCCGGCCAGGGGCACGAGACGGTGTATCCGGAGGTCGCCGCCGAGGTGCTCGGCCTCGAGCCCGGCGACATCACGCTGCACGCAAGCGACCCGCACGGCCCGCCGCTCGCGGGCGACGGCACGATCGGCTCGCGCTCCATGATGGCCCACGGCGGCGCGGTGCTCATGGCGGCGCGCGAAGCGGTGCGCAAGGGCAAGGCGCTCGCCGCCAGGGACCTCGAAGTCGCGCCGGAGGACGTCGAGTTCGGCGAGGGCGTCTACCGGGTGAAGGGCACCGATCTCTCGGTGACGTTCAAGCAGATCGTCCGTCGCCACGGCAGCGCGCTCGATTCGAACGGCGACATCGCCAACCCGCGCTCCTTCCCGAGCGGCGTGCACGTCGCGGAAGTGGAGGTGGATCCCGAGACCGGCGCCGTGCGGCTGCTGCGCTACGTCGCGGTGGACGACTGCGGCCGGATCATCAACCACGCCCTCCTGGAAGGGCAGATCCACGGCGGCATCGTCCAGGGACTGGGACAGGCGCTGGGCGAGCACCTGCTCTACGACCGGCACTCGGGGCAGCTCCTGACCGGCACGTTCATGGACTACTGCATGCCGCGTGCCGACGAGCAACCGTTCTTCGAGCTCGAGGACCACTCGGTGCCCTCGCCCAACAACCCGCTCGGCGCCAAGGGCGCGGGCGAAGCCGGGACGACCGGCGCGGTGCCGGCGGTGGCGAACGCCGTGGTCGACGCGCTGCGCCCGCGCGGCATCCACCACCTCGATTTCCCGTTCACGCCGGCGCGGGTCTGGTCGGCCCTCGCCGTAAAATCGCGCCAAGGAGAGAACGCGTGAGCCGATTCGGAATTGGACAACCCGTGCGCCGCGTGGAGGACCAGCGCTTCCTCACCGGGCGCGCGCGCTACGTCGACGACATCCACCTTCCCAACATGCTGCACGGCGCGGTGGTGATGTCGCCCCATGCGCATGCCCTCATAAAAAGCATCTCTGCGGACGAGGCGTTGAAGATGCCGGGCGTCCACCTCGTCCTCACCGGGCAGGACGCGAAGAACGACAATCTCGGCGGCATCCCGCCGCTCTTCATGCCCGAGGACATGGGCGGGCCGAAGGGCTACCGCACGTTCCGGCCGCTGCTCGAGGCGGCGAAGGCGCGCTACGTGGGCGACCGCATCGCGTTCGTGGTCGCGGACACGCCCGAGCTCGCCCGCATTGCCGCCGAGCGGATCGAGATCGAGTACGAGCCGCTGCCTGCAGCGGTCACAGTCCAGGATGCGGTGAAGGAAGGTGCGCCGAAGGTCTGGGACGACAACGCGCTGCCGGGCAACCTCGCCTTCCCGCTCATGATGGGGAACAAGGAGGCGACCGAGCAGGCGTTCGCCAGGGCGAAGCACGTGGTTTCGGTGAAGCTCTACAACAACCGCATCACCGCGAACGCGATGGAGCCGCGCGCCTGCATCGGCGACTACGCGAACGAGGCGTTCACGCTCTACACGAGCAGCCAGAACCCGCATGGCGTGCGCTCGATCCTGTGCGGAGCCGTCTTCAAGCTCCCAGAAGTGAGACTCCGGGTGATTTCACCGGACGTCGGCGGCGGCTTCGGCATGAAGGGCGACATCTACCCGGAGGACGGCCTGGTGCTGTGGGCGTCGCGGTGCCTCGGCCGGCCGGTGAAATGGGTCGGCACGCGGACGGAGTCCATCCTCACCGACAACCATGGGCGCGACCAGCTGATCAGCGCGGAGATGGCGCTTGCCGAGGACGGCAGGATCCTCGGGCTGCGCGCGCAGGCGCTGCACGCGGTCGGCGCGTACGTGACGAACGCCGGCGTGGTGCCGGTGCTCTGCGCGCTGCGCAACATCCCGAACGTCTACGTCGTCCCGGCAATGCTGGTCGCGAGCAAGGCCACCTTCACGCACACCACGCCGCTCGGGCCCTACCGCGGCGCCGGCCGCCCGGAGGCCTCCTACGTCATCGAGCGCCTCATGGACGAGGCGGCGAAGGCGCTCAAGATGGACCCGGTCGAAATCCGGCGGCGCAACTACATCCCGCCCAGCGCCATGCCCTACAAGACGACCGCCAACTGGACAGTGGGCGCGCCCGTGGGCTGGACGTACGATTCCGGCGATTTTGCGAAGCTGACGGACCGCGCCCTCGAGCTTTCCGACTGGAAAGGCTTCGAGAAGAGAAAAACGGAAAGCAAGGCGAAGGGCCGGCTGCGCGGCCGCTCGCTCATCTACTACCTGGAGGACTCCGGCGTCTTCAACGAGCGCATGGAGCTGCGCTTCGACCCGAGCGGGATGGTGACGATCGTCGCCGGCACGCACAACCACGGCCAGGGCCATGCGACCACCTACGCGCAGATGGTCGCCGACTGGCTCGGGGTGCCCTTCGAGAACGTGCGCCTGGTGCAGGGCGACACCGACGCGGTGCCCTTCGGGCGCGGCACCTACGCCTCGCGCAGCACGATGCTCGGCGGCTCGGCGCTGAAGGGCGCGGCCGACGCGATCCTCGAGAAGGCGCGGGCCATGGCCGGCCACCTGCTCGAAGCGTCGGCCAAGGATCTGGAATTTGCCGAGGGCCGGTTCAAGGTCGTCGGAACGGACAAGAGCATCCCGCTGACGGACGTGGCGAAGGCCTTCTTCCGCCCCGTGGGCCTGCCGCCCCAGTTCAGCGTCGGGCTCGACGCGAGCGGCAGCTCGATGGTGCCGCCGACCTTCCCCAACGGCTGCCACGTCTGCGAGCTCGAGGTGGACCCCGAGACCGGCACGGTGGAGATCGACCGCTACGCGGTGGTGGACGACGTCGGAAAAGTGATCAACCCGATGATCTGCCACGGGCAGATCGAGGGCGCGCTTGCGCAGGGCATCGGCCAGGCGCTGATGGAGAACATCGTGTTCGACGCCGAATCGGGCCAGATGCTCACCGCGAGCTTCATGGACTACGCCATGCCGCGCGCGAGCGACCTGCCGCCGCACTACGAGATGGAGTTCGTCGACGTCCCGGCGAAGACCAACCCGCTCGGCGTCAAGGGCGTCGGCGAGGCCGGCTGCGTCGGCGCGCCGCCGGTGGTGATGAACGCCCTCCTCGACGCGCTCGCGCCGCTCAAGGTGAAGGCGCTCGACATGCCGGCGACGCCGCGCCGCGTCTGGGAGGCGATCCGGAACGCCGCGGCCTAGGCGCGCAGCAGCTTCTCGAAGGCGGGCTGCAGCTCCTCGAGGTCGTGGTCGATCGAGTCGGGCAGCGACTGCGCGAAGAGGTCGAGCAGCACCAGCGCGTTGACGGCGCCGTCGCAGTCCTCGACGCGGATCGCGTTCATGCGCTTCGCCATCGCGGCGTTCACCTGCTGCAGCTCGCGGTAATTCTGCTTCAGGCCCGCGAGGCCCGGCTCGAGCGCCTCGCCGTTCTTCCCGCGGAAGTACTGCGCGAGCAGCCAGCTCGAGACGACGCGGAAGATGGTCTCCTCGGTGGTGGAGAACGGCAGGTGGAAGTGCGCCATCGGCTTGAGGAAGGTCATGCGCGGGCAGTCGCTGCTCGCGGCAAGCAGGCCCATGAGCGAGCGCAGCACCCGCTGCACGGTGGTGCGCTTGCTGACGCTGCGCTCCTCGGTCTCGACGCGCGCCTCGACGTCCTGGTAGGAATGCAGCCGGCCGAAGAGCTTCACCAGCGGCACGAAGCGCACCGCCATCGGGCAGGTCGGCGAATCGGCGGCCGTGAGCGGGCAGTTGCCGCACTGCTCGAAGCCCAGGTCGGTCCACGGCGGCAGCACCGGCGGCTCCGGCTCCGGCGGCACGACGCGCAGCGACTCGCTGCGCCCGTCGGCGAACTGCAGGTGGTACACCAGCTCCTTCGCCAATCGCCTCCCTCCCCGGCAAATCTTACAGGCTCGGGAGCGCTTGCGCAGTTCGGGGAACCCGATCTTTCAGAACCTCACACCGGCGCGAGGACGACGTCCACCAGCGCCAGCCGGCCCGCGCTCGCCGAGGCGAGCCCGCGCTCGAGCGCCGCGCGGACTTCGGCAGGCTTCGTGACCCGCTCGCCGGTGCCGCCGTAGGCCTGCGCGAGCAGGGCGTAATCGGGCGCCGGCGTGATGCGCGTGCCGACCGCGCGCCCGGCCTTCGCGGCCTTGCCGTCCGGGTAGTACATGGTCACGTCCATCTTCTGCGAGAGATAGCCGGCGTTGTCGAAGAGCACGACGAGCAGCCCGAGCCCGTGCTCCTGCGCCGCGCCGAACGAGGCCACAACCGGGTTGTAGTGGAATGCGCCGTCGCCGATCGTCACCACGACCGGACGCGACGGATGCGCCTGCTTCACGCCGAGCGCAATGCCCAGGCCCCCGCCCAGGCCGCCATAGCTGCCTTCGAAGAAGCCGCCGGGCTGAAGGCGCTCCAGCGCCTTGAGGATCTCCAGGCGATGCGTGATCGTCTCGTTCACCAGGATGCCGTTCTGCGGAAATACGGCGTTCAGCTCGTGCGCCGCCCAGGCGGTGGTGATGGCGCCCGCGGGCATTTCGTCCGTCGGCTTCGTTTTCTCGACCCGCGTCCCGCTTTTTCCCTTCGGCAAGAGCTCCGCGAGCTGCCGCAGCGCAGGCGCGGCATCGCCCTGCAGCACGAAGTCGGCGGGAAAGCCCCAATAAGGCAGATGCAGCCGGAACGGATCTTCCGCGATGAGCCCGACCTTCGGCGGCCGCAGCGCCGAGGGCGGGTGCCAGGGCAGCACGGACTCGACGAGCAGCACGAAATCGCTTTCCTTGAGGAGCGGATGCACTTCCTCGGCGCTCAGGCCGGCGTAGAGCGCGTGGCCGCGCGGAAAGTTCACATAGTAGGACTGCCAGCCCTCGAGCACCGGGGCGCCGAGCGCCTCGGCCACGGCGACGAGCGCATCGACCGCGCCCGCGTCCCGGCCGGCCTCCTCCGCCACGATCACCGGCTTCTTCGCCGCGCCGAGCGCGCGCGCCAGCTCCTGGACGCGCGCCGCGGGCGCCTGCGGCAGCCCGGGAATCGCCGCGGCGAGCAGGTCGGCGCGCATCTCCTCCATCAGGTGTTCCGTGGGCACGGAAAGGAACACCGGCCCGCGCGGCGCCGCGCAGGCGAGCTGGCAGGCGCGCTGCACGCTCCTCGGCAGCAGCGCCGCGACGTTGAGCGGAACGCTCTGCTTGACGCAATGCTCCATCAGCCGCGCCGGGCCGCCGACGTCGGTGAGGATCCGCAGCCACTGGCGGCCGACCTTGCGCGCCGGCGGCTCGCCGAAAGCGATCGACTCGCCCGCGAGGACGACCATTGGGATGCGCTCGTGCAGCGCGCTGCGCAGCAGCATGGACGCATGCAGCGCGCCGACGGTCGTGTGCAGCACCACGGCGGGCAGCTTGCCGCTCGCCTTGGCGTAGCCGATCGCCATGCCGACCGCGGTCTCTTCATGGCGCGAAGAGACGTATTCGGGAAAGCCCTCCCCCGGAGAAGCGAGAACCTCCCACAGCGGCGCCCAGTCGGAGCCGGGCGAGGCGAAGATGCGCTCGACGCCCATGGCGCCGAGCGCTTCGACGAGCGCTCGCGCGCCCGTCATCGAGCCGCTCATTTCACGCGCTTCGCCGCCTCGTGCACGATGCTCAGGTCCGCATGCTTGGCGACGTCGACCTTGCCCTTCAGCAGGCCGAGCTCCGTGGTGAGGTCGAGGTTCGCCTGCAGCGCCTTCAGGTCGGGCACCAGGTTCGGGTCGCGGTAGTAGTCGCCGTCCTGCCCCGCCTTGAGGAAGAGCCACTTGTCGAACGACGCCGCCGGGCGCTTCGAGACGCGCGCGGCGATCTCGACCGCTTCATTGTGGTTCTTCGGGTCGAGGAACCAGCGCGCCGCGCGGATCGAGTCCTCCATGAAGTCCACCATCGCGGCGCGGTTCTTCTTGAGGAAGGGCTCGCGCGCCGCCCACAGGATCATCTGCGTGCGGCCGACGACGTCCTTCTGCACGAAGAGCACGCGCGACCCGGCGCGCAGCTGCGGGTCGAGCGAGAACGGCACCACCCCCGGGATCGCGTCCACCTTCTTCTCGAACAGCATCGCCTTCATGTTCGGGAACGCGGCCTCGACCACGCTCACCTCCTTGCGATCGTCGACGCCGTTCTTGCGCAGCGCCGCGCGCATCACGATGTCGACCGCGCTGCCCGCGGCGTTGGTGGCGACGATCTTGCCCTTCAGGTCCTTGATCGTCTTGACCGCGCCGTCCTTCTGCACGAAGAACTCGTCGCTGTAGTAGCCCGGCACGCCATCCTGGAACTCGTCGGCGATGACCCGCAGGTCGCCCATCCCCGCGTTCTCGACCGCCAGGCCGAACGAGGAGAAGCCGAGGTCGGCCACCTCGATCTCGTTGTTGGCGAGGCCGGTGATCATCGGCGGCGTGCCCTGGAAGTGGACCGGCTCCACGACGTAGGACTTGCCCTGGTGCTGCGCGAGCCCCTGCTTCTCGAACAGGATCGAGAACCAGTTCGCGACCGGCACGACGTACGCGAGCCGGATCTTCACCGGCTCCGCCATCGCCGTCCCGAACGCCGAGACGGCGGCTACCGCAAGAACAAAGCGCGACAAGCGCATGGCTTCTCCTCCTCTAGGAAATTTCATTCTAAACGCTCGCCGGGGCGGACGCCTCCGGATGCCAGGCGAGGAGCCGCCGCCGCGCGAGCGCCATCAGCTTCACCAGCGCATAGCCCGCGAGCGCGATCTCGACGATGCCGGCGAAGACCCCCGGCGAGTCGGCGAAGCGCGAGGCGGTGATCATCGCGCCGCCGAGCCCGACGCCGCCCATCTTCATCTCGGCGACGATGCACACGATGAGCGCGATCGGCAGCGCCACCTGCAGCCCGGTCATGATCTGCGGCAGCGCCGCGGGAAAGACCACCTCGCGCAGCATCTGGCGCTCGCTCGCGCCGAGGTTGCGCGCCGACCAGAGCAGCTCGCGCTCCACCGCCAGCGTGCCGGCGATCGTGGCGGTCACCACGGGGAAGATCGCGTCGAACACCACCATCGAGATCTTGGAGACGTCGTAGAACCCGAGCCAGAGGGTGATGACCGGCAGGAACGCGATCTTCGGCATCGGGAAGCCGATGGAGATCACCGGGTCGAAGAGCCAGCGCAGGAAGCGGCTGCGCGTCATGCCGACGCCGAGCGCGATGCCGGCGAGCGAGGCGATCGCGAAGCCGGCGAGCGCCCGATAGAGCGTGAGGCCGAGGTTCTGGAACAGCTCGCCGGACAGGGCGTCGGACCCGATGCGCAGCGCGACCACGTCCGGCCGCGGCAGCATGAAGGGGGTGACGAGCCCGCTCATGGACGCCGCCTGCCAGCCCGCCAGCAGGCAGACGATGCCGATGAAAGGCAACGTCACTCGCGCCATGCGAGCGCCCGGTCCACGAAGAAGACGTAGATCCGGTCGGCGAAGAAACCGAGGAACGCGACCACCAGCACGACGGCGAACATGCCGTCGTAGGTGCCGCCCTCGCCGAGGAAGCCGATCAGGTTGCCCAGGCCCGAGCGGGCGACGATCAGCTCCGAGCTCACGAGGAGCACGAACGAGAGCGCGAGCGCGGTGCGGATGCCGTTCAGGAGCTCGGGCAGCGCGCTCGGCAGCACCACGTCCCACAGCACGCGCAGCCGGCTCGCCCCCAGGCTGCGCGCCGACCAGGCGAGCACCTGGTCGCAGGAGCGCGCGCCGTTGTACGCGCCGAGGGTCACCGGCAGCATGCAGCCGAGGAAGATGAGCAGGATCTTCGAGCCGTCGCCGAACCCGAGCCAGAGCACCGTCACCGGGATGAGCGCCGATTTCGGCATCGGGTAGAGCATCTCGACCAGCGGGCTCGCCGCCGCGTCGAGCGGGCGCCACCAGGCCATGAAGAGGCCGAGCGCGCCGCCGACGACGATCGCGAGGAGCAGCCCCATGCCACCACGGTAGAGCGAGGCCGCGGTGTTCTTCCCGAGGTCGCCGCTCTTCAGGAGCTCCCATCCCGCCTTGACCACGTCGCTCAGGGACGGCAGCAGCTCCGCCGATACCACTCCGCTGCGCACGGTCGCCTCCCAGAGCAGCGCGAGCAGCAGCAAGGGGGAATAGCGGATGAAAAGCTTCATCGGCCCTTCTGCGCCTTCAGCGCCTCGTCGCGCACCAGGCCCCAGATCTCGTCCACCTTCTCGACGAAGGGCTTGGACTTGAAGAGGTGCGGGTCGGAATGGTCGAACGCGGTCTCGACGACGGCCTTGATCTTCCCCGGCCGCGCCGACATCACGACCACGCGCTGCGCGAGGTAGACGGCCTCCTGCACGTCGTGCGTCACGAAGATCACGGTCTTCGGCGAGCGCTGCCAGATGCCGAGGAGCTCGGCCTGCATCAGGCTGCGGGTCTGCGCGTCGAGCGCGCCGAAGGGCTCGTCCATGAGCAGGATCTTCGGATCGATCGCGAGCGTGCGCGCGATCGCCGCGCGCTGCTTCATGCCGCCCGAGAGCTGGGAGGGATAGCTCTCCTCGAAGCCGGTGAGGCCGACGAGGTCGATGTGGGATTGCGCGCGGCGAGCGCGCTCCTCCGCCTCGACCCCGGCCTTCTCCAGGCCGTAGAGCACGTTCTGGCGCACCGTCTTCCACGGGAAGAGCGCGAAATGCTGGAACACGATGCCGCGGTCGGGGCCGGGCGCGGCGACCGGCGCGCCTTCCACCTTGATCGCGCCCTTCTCGATCGGCAGGAAGCCGCCCATGAGATAGAGCAGCGTGGACTTGCCGCAGCCCGAGGGCCCGAGCAGCGCCACGAACTCGCGCGGCGCGATCGCGAGCGACACGTCGTCCAGAGCGAGCACCGGGCGGCCGCGCGCCGGGCGGTAGGTGTGCGAGACGCCTTCGACGACGATCTGCGGCGTCACGGCGCCCTCAGGAATTCCCCGAGCACCAGGTTGAAGCCGCCCGGGTTCTGGATGTTCGCGATGTGCGCGGCCTTGGGCACGGAGCTGTGGCGCGCGCGCGGCACCTTCGCCGCGAGACGCGCCATGAGCTCCGGCGGGCCGCCGAGCCTGTCGTCGGCGCCGCTGACGTAGTGGGTTTTCGCTTTGATCGATGGCAGCTTGTCTTCCAGCGCGACGCCAAGAAACGCCCCTATGCAGCCGAGGTAGCCCTCCAGGCTCGTCCGTCGAATCATCTTCCTCACATTATCGAGGACGTCGGGGTGCGCGGCCTTGAACTCCTCCGAGAACCAGCGCTGCACGGTGGGCTCGACGATGGACTCGAAGCCGTTCTTCTTCACGGTTTCCACGAGCCCGCGCCACATCATCGCGAAGTCCGGCACCATCTGCGCGCGGCAGCAGCACGGCACGAGCTTCGCCACGCGCTCCGGATGCTCGATCGCCGCCGCCTGCACGATGCAGCCGCCAAGGCCGAGGCCGACGAGGTGGCTCTTCTTCACCCCGACCCGGTCCCAAAGTGAGACGAGATCGCCGAGAAGAAGGGAAAGCGAGTAGTCGCCCCCGGTTGCCTCGGAGCCGCCCTGCCCGCGCAGGTCGTAGCGCAGGATGCGGAAGTCCTTCTCGAGCTCCGGCACCTGGCCGTCCCACAGGGTGAGGTCGTTGGCGATGCCGGTGACGAAGGTCACCCATTCGGCGCCGCGTCCCTCGACCTTGTAATTCGTCCTGATCACGCGCCTTCGGTCACGGGGAGCACCAGCGCGGAAGGATGCGCGCTCGAGTGGTGGATGGTGTCCGCGCCGATCTTGTGCGGATTGTAGTAGTGGGTCCACAGCATGTCGGTCACCGCGGAATCGCCGTTCGCGAGCTCGAGGCGCACGCGGCTTCCCTTCCTGAAGCGGTGCGCGATCGGCTCGAGGCTGATGTCGAAGCGGTACACCTTCCCCCGCTCGATCGGCTCTGCCTGCGTGTGGGGATGGCAGGGCTCCATCTCGGTGCTCTTCGCCGGGTCGAGCGCCCGGTGCGAAGCGCGCAGCCAGCCCTTGGTGATCCAGAAATACGGCGGGTTCAGGTCCTTCGCGCGCTCTTCCGGCGACTGCGGCAGCTGCTCGGAGAGCTTGACGAAGAAGTCGGTGTCGCGCCCCGTCGAGGAGGCGAACAGCGTCAGCTTCACCGGCCCGGCGATCTCCAGGTCCTTCTCGAGCGGCGCCGTCGTCCAGGTGAGCACGCGCCGCGCCGGGTCGGGCTGCAGGTTCGGCCCGAGGCCCACCACGCCCATGAGCCAGCCCGGATCGGGGTAGCTGTACGTCGTCGAATTTTCCGAGGAATTTTTCGGGGTCAAGGAGCCGTCGTTGAGGGAGGTGACACTGCGCGATCTTTCAGGAGACAGGAACCAGGTCGTGGGCCTGGCGCCCGGCGGCGGCCAGGTCTCGCAGCTGCGATACGCGTCGGCGCCGCGCACGAAGTACTCCACCGGCGGGCGCTCGTCGTAGTCGGTCTTCACGCCCTTCAGGTAGCGCTCGTAGAAAGGAAGCAGCAGCTTCTCGTGCATCTGCGGGCTGTTGAACTCGCGGTTCGCGGCGAAGGCGTTGACCGGGCCGTTCATGCGCAGCTTCTTCGGCCCTTTCGCCCGGCGGAAGCCGTCGATGTTGCCGCGGGTGTGCAGGTCCACCTTGCCCCAGATGCCCACCGAGTAGAGCGGCACCTCGATCTCGTGCAGGCGCTCCGCGGCCGAGCGGCTCCTCCAGAACTCGTCGTAGAGCGGATGGCGCTGGATCTCGAGGTTGAGGTCGTAGGCCTGCTCGCGGGGATGCTCGCCGTTCGCCGGGTTGCGGTTGATGAGGCGGTTCTGGTTCCACCAGTACGAGCCGAAGAAGTCGCCGAGGATCCCGCCCTGGTACACCGAGGCGCGGTAGGGATCGGCGAGGCCGTCGAAGGCGCCGAGGCACTTCAGCGCCGGCGGCTTGAGGATCCCCATCCACCACTGGTACATGCAGAAGAACGATTGCCCGATGCCGCCGACGCTGCCGTTCGACCACGGCTGGGCGCCGAGCCACTGGATCACCTCGCGGAGGTCCTGCTGCTCGTCCGGATGCAGGAAGCGGAATTCGCCGCCCGACTTGCCGCAGCCGCGCGCGTCCATGCTGGCGTACACGTAGCCGCGCTCGACATAGAAGTCGACCGGGCCGGTCTCGCGCCACAGGAACTGCGGCGAGGCGGGCAGCGCGTTGTTGTCGTAGCGGTAGGGCGAGGCGCCGAGCAGGACGGGAAACGGGCCCTCGCCCGCCGGCTTGTACAGGGCGAGCGCGATGTCCACGCCATCGCGCATTCGCACCGTCACTTCGAGCGGTTTCATTCCGGCTGGATGCCGATCTCGCGGACGATCCTGCCCCAGCGCTCGAGCTCGGCGCGGAAGAACTCGCCGGTGGACTCCGGCGTGCCCGCGCCGTCGGTGTAGACGCCGAAACCCCTCAGTCGCTGCACGAGCGCAGCTTCGTGGAGCGCGCGATCGAGCTCCTGGTTCGTGCGCTGGATTGCCTCGCGCGGCGTGCCCGCGGGCGCGACGAAGGCGAACCAGCCGACGAGGTCGAAGCCCGGGTAGGTGTCCGCGACCGGCTGCACGCTCTCGTAGCCCGGCGCCGGCGCCGCGCTGCTGATGGCGAGCGGCCGCAGCTGCCCCTTCGCCACGAACGGCGCCGCGGAGGGGATCGCAAGGATCACGAGCTGGGTGCGCCCCGCCACCGTGTCCTGCAGGCCCTGGGGCATCGCGTTATAGGGAACCGCGAGGAAGTGCGTGCCCGCGACCTTGTTCAGCCACGCGGCGACCATGCCGGAGAAGTTGCGCGGCCCGTCGGTCGCGAATGCGAGCTTGCCCGGATCGGCCTTGTCGAGGGCCACGAGCTCCTTGATGCTCTTCGCCGGCACGCTCGGGTGGGCGAGGATGAGGAACATCGCCTTCCCCGCCATGCCGATCGGCGCGAAGTCGCGGACCGGATCGTAGGGCAGCGACTTGAAGGTGTAGGGGTTGGTGACCAGCGCCGCGGCGGTGGCGAAGAAAAGCGTGTAGCCGTCGGGCGCGGCGCGCGCCGCCGCCTGGGCGCCCACCATGTTCGCCGAGCCGGGCCGGTTCTCGACCACGACCGGCTGGCCGAGGCCGGCGCCGACGCGCTCGGCGAGGAGCCGCGCCACGATGTCCGGCGTGCCGCCCGCGGCCTGCGACACGATGAGGCGCACCGGACGCGCCGGCCAGCCCTCGGAAAAAGCGCTTGCCGGGAAGCAGAAGAGCAGCGCGCAAAGCAGCAGCCCCTTGACGCCGCCGCCTTTGAACATGAACATGTTCACCTTTCCCATCTTAGTCAGGTCCCCCCGTGGCGTCCACCAAAGCCGCCCTCGTCACCGGCGCGGCCACCGGCATCGGCCGCAGCGCCGTGCTCGCCCTCGCGCGCGCCGGCTACGACGTGGCGATCAATTATTCCAGCAGCGAGAAGGCCGCGGGAGAAACCGCCGCCGAGGCGAGAAAGCTCGGCGCGAAGGCGCTGCTGGTGCGCTGCGACGTGAGCGACGAAGCCGGCGTGCGCGCCATGCTCGCCCGGGTGAAGCAGGAGTTCGGCCGCCTCGACGTCCTGGTCAACAACGCCGGCACCACCGCGTCCTGGAAGCCGAAGGACCTGGAGACGCTCTCGCTGGAGGAATGGGACCGCGTCTTCGCCGTGAACGTGCGCGGCCTCTTCCAGGTGACGCGCGCCGCCGTGCCGATGCTCAGGGAAGCGAAAGGCTGCGTCGTCAACACCGCCTCCATCGTCGGCCTGCGCCCGGGCCCGCAACCCCTCCCCTACGCCGCGAGCAAGGCCGCGGTGGTGAACCTCACCAAGACGCTCGCCTGGAACCTCGGGCCCGAAATCCGCGTCAACGCGGTGGCGCCCGGCTGGATGGAAGGCGACTGGATGAAGCGCATGCTGAAGGACAAGTACGACGACCTGATGGGCAAGCGCGCCAGGGCGACGCCGCTCAAGCGCGTGGTCACGGCGGACGACGTGGCCGAGAGCATGATGAGCCTCGTCCAGGCGAACCGCTTCGTCACCGGCGAGATCCTCGTCATCGACGGCGGCTTCACCGCCTCCACCTGATGCTGCCGGGCGTCGTTCCGTTTCCGCCGCAGTTCGCGAAGCGCTACCGCGAGAAGGGCTACTGGCAGGACAAGAGCCTGGCCGAGGAATTTGCCGCCGTCTTCCAGAAATACAGGGATCGCGTCGCGCTGATCGACGGCGAGCGGCAGTACACCTATGCGCAGATCGACCGCCTCACCGACAACCTGGCGCTGAACCTGCTCGAGCTCGGCCTGAAGCCCCTCGACCGCGTCGTGCCCACGCTGCCGAACTGCGCCGAGTTCGTGCTGCTCTACTTCGCGCTGCAGAAGATCTCCTGCATCCCGATCGCCGCGCTCGTCACGCACCGCTTCGCCGAGATCAACCAGTTCGTCCAGCTTTCCGGCGCGAGCACCTGCGTCTATCCCGAGCGCCAGGGCGACTTCGATTTCCAGCCCATGATCCAGCGGGTAAAAGTCGGCAATCCTTCTCTGCGATTTTGCATCTCCCTTCCAGAGCTGAAAGAGCTCGTTGAAAAGCCGGCGCGGCTTTCGCTCGAAAGCCTGAAAGCGATAAAAATCGATCCGACCGATCCCTGCATCTTCCAGCTCTCGGGCGGGACGACCGGTATTCCGAAGCTCATCCCGCGCACGCACAACGACTACGCGTACAACTCGAAGACCGCCGCGCCGGTGTGCGGCGTCACGGGCGACTCGGTGCTCCTGCTCGCGCTGCCGATCGCGCACAACCTGCCGCTGGCCTGCCCCGGCATCCAGGGCTACTTCTTTCAGGGCGGCAAGGTGGTCTTGTCTCCCAGCACGCGCCCGGAAGAGATCTTCAAGCTGGTGGAAAGGCATGGAGCAACCCATATCAAGGTCGTCCCGGCCCTTCTCATCCGGCTGATCAACGACCCGTCGATCTCGAAGTACGACCTCTCGTCGCTGAAGATCATCCAGAGCGGCGGGCAGCGCATGCAGCCGGAAGTGCGCCTGCGCACCCGGGAGCTCCTCCCGAGCGCGTTCGTGCAGGAGAACTTCGGCATGTCGGAGGGCATGCTCTTCTTCGTGCGCCTCGACGACCCGCAGGACGTGACGCTCGAGACCTGCGGCCGCCCCATCTGCCCCGACGACGAGGTGCGCCTCGTCGACGATGAAGGCCGCGAGGTCGCGCCGGGAGAGGTCGGCGAGCTCACCTGCCGCGGGCCGTACACGCTGCGCGGCTACTACGGCGTGCCGGAATACAACGCGAAGCAGTTCACGCCGGACGGCTTCTACTGCTCCGGCGACCTGATGCGCCGCCATCCTTCGGGCAACTACATGGTCGAGGGGCGCAAGAAGGACCTCATCAACCGCGGCGGGGAGAAGATCAGCGCCGAGGAGATCGAGAACCTCATCCTCTCGCACCCGGCGGTGCAGAACGTGGCCTGCGTGCCGGTGCCCGACCCGGACCTCGGCGAGAAGATGTGCGCCTGCCTGGTCCTGAAAAAGGGGGCGAAGCTCGAGTTCCCCGAGCTGGTCGATTTCCTGAAGGAGAAGGAGATCGCGAAATTCAAGCTGCCCGAGCGCATGCTGGTGGTCGAGGACCTGCCCGTCTCGACCTTCGGCAAGGTCTCGAAGAAAACCCTCGCGGAGATGGCACAGAAAAATGCGCATCGTTGACCTTCACTGCTATCCCGGCACGAAGGAATGGATCGCGTGCCAGGGCCCCTACGTCGAGGCGCTCGCGAAGTACTGGAAGCGCGAGTGGGTCGGAAAGAGCGAGGACGAGGTGGTGGAGGAGTTCACCGGCGCCGGGGTCGAGGCCTGCCTCGTCGCGCTCGATCTCGAGCTCACCATCAAGACGAGGCCGGTCGGCAACGACTACGTGCACGCCATGTGGAAGCGCCATCCGAAGCGCATCATCCAGTGCTGGGGCGCGCTCGACCCGTTCAAGAAGGACGTGGTGAAGGAAGCAGAGAAGGCGGTGAAGCAGTACGGCTTCCTCGGCTTCCACTTCCATCCGATCATGCAGCACTTCGCGGTCGACGACCCGCGCGCCCGGCCGATGTTCGAGGCGATTTCCGGACTGAAGGCCGCGGTGATGATCGACGTCGGCACGACCGGCATGGGCGCCGGCATGCCCGGCGGCCACGCCGCCATCATCGGCCACGCGCACCCCTCCTCGATCGACCGGCTCGCGGCGGACTTCCCGAGCCTCAAGATCGTGATGGCGCATCCCGGCTGGCCGTGGGTCGAGGAGACGACCGCGGTCGCGCTCCACAAGGGCAACGTCTACTGGGAGATGTCCGGCTGGGCGCCGAAGTACTTCCCCGGCAACCTCAAGGTGGACATGCGCGGGCGCCTCCAGGACAAGATCATGTTCGGCAGCGACTATCCGAGCATGCCGTACGCGAGGATCCTCACGGAGTGGAAGGAGCTCGGCTACAAGGACGAGGTCATGGAGAAGATCTTCCACCGCAACGCGGAGAGGATCCTCGGCCTCTGAGGAAAGCGCCGCGCGCTATTCGGCCTTGATGCCGCGCGACTTGATGAGCGCGGCGTAGCGCTCGGCCTCGGACGCGAGGAAGCGGCCCGCCTCCTGCGGCGTCGTGACGAACGCGTAGAAGCCCTGCTGCGCGAACTTCTCCTGCAGCTCCTTGCTCCTGAGCGCGGCGTTCAGCGCGCCGTTGAGGCGCGTGACGACCGGCTCGGGCGTGCGCACCGGGGCGAGCAGCGCGAGCCACTGCGCGAACTGGAAATCCTTCACGCCGCCCTCCTGCAGCGTCGGCACCTCCGGAAGCTGCGGCGAGCGGCTCGGGCTCGTGACGCCCAGCGCGCGCAGCCGGCCCTCCTTGATGTACGGCAGCGCCGCGGAGAGCGTCGGGAAGCTCATGTCCACCTGCCCGGCGATCGTGTCCACGAGCGCCGGCCCGCCGCCCTTGTAGGGCACGTGGACGATGAAGGTATGCGTCGCGTCCTTGAAGAGCTCGGCGCAGAAGTGGAACGTGGTGCCGATTCCGGCCGAGGCGTAGTTCAGCTTGCCCGGATTCGCGCGCGCCAGCTTCACGAGCTCGTCCACGTTGTGCACCGGAACCTTGGTGGGCACGACGAGCACGTGCGGCGCGGTGGCGACCATGCCGATCGGCGCGAAGTCGCGGATCGGGTCCCAGGTGAGCTTGTCGAACAGGCTCTTGTTGGTGACGAGCGGAATCGTGTTGAGGACGACCGTGTAGCCGTCGGCCGGCGCGCGCGCCGCGGCTTCCATGCCGATGTTCCCGGAGGCGCCGCTGCGGTTCTCGATCACCATCTTGCCGCCGAGCTCCGCGGCGAGCGGATCGGCGATCAGGCGCGCCATGATGTCGACGCTCCCGCCCGGCGGGAAGGGCGCGATCATGCGGATCGGCTGGGTCGGATAGCTTTGGGCGGCCGCGGCGCCCGCCATCAGCAAGCCGAGCAACGCGAAAAGAAAACGGCGCATGGTTTTTATCCTCCTCGGTAAGATTACATCCTACATCCCCGACATGCGCGACTACTGGCTTTCGAGGCTTTGCTTCGACCTGCAGAATCCGGCCGCCGCGGCCGAGTACCGCGCGAGCCCGGACGCGGTCATGGCGCGCTACCCGCTCAGCGCGGAAGTGAAGCAGGCGCTAAAGGAGCACCGCGCTTCGTTCCTCGCCGGTCGGACGAACGCTTACCTCCTGCGCTACTACTTCTTCGCGGTCGGCATGAAGGACGACGAGTTCGTGAAGCGCCTGAACGATGGCTGAGCTCGTCGGCGCGTTCGCGGCGAGCCACGGACCGCTCATCATCCGCGAGTGGGAGCGCGTGCCGGAGGACCAGCGCGCGCGCATGAGCGCGGCGTTCCACGAGCTCGGCCGCCGCCTTGCCGCGGCGAAGCCCGACGTGCTCGTCGTGGTGTCGCCGGACCACTGGTCGAACTTCTTCCTCGACAACCTGCCGGCGGTCTGCCTCGGCGTCGGCGAGGCGCACGACGGCCCGCCCGAGCCGTGGATGAAGGCGTTCCCCCACAAGGCGCTCGCCGGCCATCCCGCCTTCGGCCTGCATCTCGCCGAGACCGCGATGAAGAACGGCTTCGAGCCCTCGGTCTCGCATCGCATGAAGCTCGACCACGGCAGCTGCATCCCGCTCTGGAAGATGGCGCTCGAGCGCCTGCCGGCGATCGTGCCGATGGAGGTGAACAGCATCGAGCCGCCCATGCCCTCCCTCGAGCGCTGCTACCAGTGGGGCGAGCTCATCAGGAAAGCCGTCGAAAGCTACCCCGGAAAGCTGCGCGTCGCGGTGCTCGGCACCGGCGGCCTGTCGCACTCCATCGGCGAGCGCACCATGGGCGCGATCCACGAGGACTTCGACCGCGAGACGATCAAGCTTTTTTCCCGGGATAAACGCGAGCTGATTTCTTTTCTCGAAAAACAATTGCCGTCGCGCGGCAACGGCTCCGAGGAAGTGCGCAACTGGCTCGTCGCGCACGGCGCCGCCGGCGGCCGCGGCTTCGAGCTCGTCGACTACCTGCCCGTCCCCGCGGTCATCGTCGGCTGCGGCTTCGCTTCCTGGCGCATCTAGTCCGAATCAGGGACGCACCACGTTTTTCGAACGACCGCTTCCGCCCGAAGCGGACATTCGGGCTTATCGCTCTTGAGAGACGACTAGTGGGAGTGCCCGCGCTCGTGGTATGCGAGCGGTGCAGGGGCGACGATGTGGGCGATGCCGCTCACAAATGCATAGCAGACAAGCCAGAACGCAATGACCGTGATCCAGGCCAATGCGAACCTGATGGGATGCTTATCGCGGAATCTATTGTCGAACAGCGCCCGGTAGATCCTCAGGGACGCCCATCTGGCATTCACGACCCTCAGTAGTGCGATGACGAGGGCGCTCGTCAAGAACGGCTGAAGAAACGATTGTGCAAACCACGTCAAAGTGCGCTCGCGGCAGGCCCACGCAAGGGAGCCATCTAGTTGACGTCGAGCCGTATGCGCACTTCCTGGATCGACGCGACCGGCTTCCCGTCCTGCATAGCGGGGAAGAATCGCCAGGACCTGAGGGTTTGCAGGATGAGGCGGTTCAGCGCGGGCTCGGGGGTCGGCTGTACGAGCGTGACGGAGGCGGTCCCGTCTGCGCGGATGTCGAACCTGACGAGAGCTTGCGATTGGCTTGCCTGATCGCGCAGTTCATCCGGGATCTGCGGAAGCGGGCTATAGATGGCCCTCGCGCCCGTTCTCGCCGACTGGCTCGAGCTGTGCGCCTGTGGCAGCGGGGCTGGCGCTGCCAAGGGCGGCGGCCTCGGAGCAGCTACCGGAGGCGCAGGCTCCGTCGCGGGCGTTTCGTTCCGTGGTGGAGCTGGTAAAGCCGGCCTGGGCGCCGGAGCCCGGTGCACCGGGCGCGGCCTGATCGGTGGTAGCGGCGCCCTCGGCGGCTCGGCTGCCGGTTGCTCCACCTTCGGCTCGGGCGGCAGCTCAATCAGCATCGCGTCGATCGGCTTCGGCGCAGGCGGAACGGGTTTGCGCTCGAGCAGGACGCCGAGCGCCCACAGCACGATCAGCCATGCAGCCACGACAGCCGGCAACAGGTAACCGACGCGGCGCCAGTAATCCCCGTCGATACGGGGCGCGACGCCGAGCGTCAGCTCAGCCGCCACGCTTGACCGCAATGAGGAAATGCTCCGCGCCGGCCGCGCGCGCCTGGAGCATGGCCTTGACGACGATTCCCTGCGGCGCGGCTTCGTCGGCCGCGACGATGATCGTGGACTCGTGCCCGGGCAGCAGCGGCCTCAGCGTGTCCGCGAGCGTCGCGATGGTGACCGGCGTCTCGTCAATGAACGCTTCACCGCTTGCCCTCACCGTGAGCGTGATCGGCTTTTTCACCTGCATCGCGGGTGCGACGCCCTGCGGCAAGTTGACCGCCAGGGAATTGAGGCTCTGCATCGAAAGCGATGCGAGCATGAAAGTCGCAAGAAGAAAGAACATGACGTCGATCATGGGAATGATCTCGATCCGGCCTTTCTTCGTCTGGCGAAGCGCGCGCAGCTTCATGGCCGCCGCTCCTGCGGCTGTCCGTCCATCCGGATGCGGTCGATGAGGCGGGTGCCGAGGCGCTCCATCTCGTCGTGCACCTGCGCCTGCATCTTCGCGAAGTAGTTGAACGCGAAGAGCGCGATGAGCGCGACGAAAAGGCCGAGCGCGGTGGCGATGAGGGCTTCGGCTACGCCGGCCGTGACGGCAGTCGGATCGACGAGGCCCTTCGCGCCGATCAGCCCGAAGGACTGCATCATCCCGATGATGGTGCCCAGCAATCCGAGGAGAGGCGCCGCGGTCACGGTCGTCTCAAGCACCCAGAGGCCGCGGCCAAGCGCCTTCTCGATCTGCTGCGCCTCGTCGCCCGCCCGGGATTCCACCCACCAGGGCGGCTGCTGGCGGTTGCCGAGGATGACGCGAAAGAAACGCCGGAAGTAGTTCCGCTTCGGCATGGCGTTCAACGCCTCCTCGAGCACGGCCCACTTGAGCTCGTACGTCTCGATCAGATCGATCAGATCTGCCGGGAGCCGGACGTAGCGCAGGTAGATGAACGCCTTGTCGAGGATGACGCAGGATGCGACGAGGGCGAGCGCGGCAATGGGATAGACCATCACCCCGCCCGCCCGGATCGCGGTTATCGCATAGTAAATGCTCTGCAAGCTGCCCTCAGAACGGCTTGCTGATTGCTACGTAGAACGCGCGGCGTTGGCCGAACGCCGGCGGACCCACGCCGACGCCGGTGCCGTCGCGCAGCTCGTAGGCCTTGTCGAACAGGTTGATGACCGCGAGCCGGCCGTCGAGCCGCCCGAACGGCGTGTCGTCGAACCTGTAGGTCGCGGCAAGATTCATCGTGAAATACGACGGCAGGTGCCCGCTGTTGTTGTTGGTCGTGTCGTCCGGGGTGACCCGCAGGCCCGAGCCGAAGATCGCGTCGACGCTGTAGCGCGCCTTGCCGACCTGGTAGGAGACACCGCCGCTCGCCGTGTACGTCTGGTCGTGGTCGAGGTGCACCCAGTTGCTGGCAATGAAGTCGAGCTCGGACTGCTGGAAGCCGGCGGAGGCCTGCGAAGAGACGATGTTCTTGCCGAGCGCGGCCGACCAGGCAAGGTTCAGATAAGCGCTCAAGTTGTCCTTCTTGTAGTTGGCCGTGAGCTCGAGCCCCTGCACGCGCCCTTCCTGGTAGTTGAACGGAGTGAAGATCGGCGCCGGCCCGAACTGCCCCTCGTCGAGAAGATTGGTCACCCGCTTGTAGTAGTAGTCGGCACCGACGGTGAGCGCCGGCGTGAGACGGTGGGTGGCCCCGACGTCGAAATAGTGCGTGCGCTCCGGCAGCACCGGGTCGTTCGCCACCGCCGGCGCGGCGGCAGAGGTGTTCGCGAACAGGGCGATCGTCTTGGGCGCCACGAGCTCCGTCGGCGGCGGCGTGAAATAGCGCGAGTAGGCGGCGTGCAGGGTGGTCTGCGGCGACCACTGGTACGTCGTTCCCAGTCGCGGGCTCCACTGGTCGGCGCTTACGAACGCATTCATCTGGTCGTAGCGCAGCCCGTAGTTCACGCTGAGCTTCTGGGTGAGCTTCCACTCGTCCTGGAGATACACCCCGAACAGGTGGTTGCCGCCCTTCGTGTTGTTGTCCTGGATGTTGACGATGTTGTTCGAGGCGTCGAACACCAGGGCGTTGTTGTTGCTGACGACAGCCTCGTTGCTGAAGAACAGCCCGCTGCGAAGCGTGTGCCGATCGTTCAGGTGGAAGCTCGCGTCTCCCTGAATGCCCGTGGCGCGGTCAGTCTTGAGGAGCTCCGAGGCATTACCGAGGAACACGAGGTCGCCATTCAGGTCCGGCGTGAAGTGAAGGCTCGTGTAGCGCTGGAAGACGGCGACCTGGTAGTCGATGTTCTCGCCGAGCGTGCTCTGCAGCGCGACGATGCCGTAGCGGTTGACCTCGCGCTGCTTGTCGTCGAGGCTCGCGGAATCGAACAGGGTGCTGCCGTTGAGCGTCGTGAACCCGGTCGTCTGGTCCGGCTGAAGCCCGGGAGCGTTGGGGATCTGGAACCTTCCCTCGTAGGTGCCGAACATCGCCGAAATCCGCGTCGTCGCGCTGGGCAGGATCGAGAAGTACGCGAAGCCCTTCTCCTGCCGGGTCTGGTCGTGGATCGCATTCACATCGCCGGTCGGATTCTCGAGCCCGAGCTTGTTCTGCAGGAACGAGCCGGTCAGGTAGTAGTTCACCGGTCCCGCGGCGCCGCTCAGCTCGAGCGAGGGATTGAGCGTGTCGTGGCTTCCGGCGAGGAGGCCGATGCGCCCGCCTTTCTCGTAGGCGCTCTTCGTCTCGATCTCCACCACGCCGGCCGTGCGATAGCCGTACTGGGCCGGCAAGGCGCCGGTGAGGAGGTCCACCCGGCTGGCGAAACGCGTGTCGAGGGCGGAGCCAAACCCGGTGATGCCCTCCGGCAGGATCACGCCGTTGATGCGGTACTGGATGTTGGCGTGGTCACCGCGGATGTGGAGCTGGCCAAAGTTGTCGTTCGCAACGCCCGGAGCGCGCACCAGCAGGTCGTTGAAGGCAGTGTTGTCGCCAAGCGGCAGCGCGGCGATGTCGGCCTGCTGGAACGTGAACTGGCTGCTGCCGGTCTTCGGCGACAGCGCGTTCCGGGCTCGATCCAGGCGGGCCGCCGTCACGCTGACGTCGAGCGCCTGCTCGCTCGCCATCGTCAGGACGAGCTCCTGAGGGGCGCCGGCGCCGACCGTGACAATCGCCGTTCCCTGCTTGAAGTTCTGCTTCTCGGCGGTGACGGCATAGGTTCCTGGTGCCACTGCCGAGAACGTGAAGCGGCCGTCCTCGCCCGTCTGCGCCTGCGCGATCGTCTTGCCTTCTGCGCTCTTGAGGAACACGCGCGCCTGCGCGAGTGGCCGGCCCAAGGCGTCGTTGATCACGCCGCTCACCGAGCGGCCCCCTGTCTGCGCAGCAGCCAGCGCTGTCCACGTCGCGAGAACTGCGGCGACGAGCAGCAATGCAATTCTTCTCATTTTTCCTCTCCGTTGAGCGTGCGCACGCAGACGACGGCTTGCGTCATCCACGGCGCATGAACGACGGCCCGACTGCGCGAAACGCGCAGTCAGACCTTCAGCGTCGTGCTACAGCGGGAGGGGAAACCGGTGGCCCGGTGGAGTGCGGAAGCGCGGCCTGCGCGGCAAATGCGGGGGCCGTGACAAGGAAGAACTGATATTGCGGTACTTCTGCGACGGGGCACGGCGCGGACGCCGAACCTACGGCACCAAGGACAGTACCCAGCGAGGCATGGAACGCACAGAGCTGCTCTTCGGCACTGATGGCTACGCTCGGTTCGGAGGCCGAGGTCTCCGCGGCCTGGGCATGCCCAGCGGCCGCGTGCCAGATCAGGTGCGCGACCGCGCTGTGCTGGGCAAGCAGGAGCGCCGCGACCAAGAAAAACCGGCCGGCGAACCTGCCTAGAAATCCCCGAGAGCTATTCCCGCTTGTCACATGCGCCTTGGACCGAGCAGTGGCTGCCACGGTAACCCATGTTTGATCCCGAGCGCAAGCTGAGCGCGTTGGATAGAAGCAGCGAGCGCGACCCACTTGAACTGGATACCGTCCTCGTTGAGCTGGCGCGCCTACTGTCGCATAAAATGCAACCAAGTTGCAAATACCCTTTCGAAGGATACACCTGCCGCCGTCAGCCGCACGTCACAGCTCATCCGGCACTCGGGTGATGGTCGAACGTCTGCTTTCGGCCAGTAGCGGACATTGTCATAAACTCTCGCAATGCCACGCACGACTTTGAGGCTTCACCTCCTTGCTTTCGCTCTCTTTGTATCGCCTTTGGCAGCCGCGGCCCCGGTTGACAATGATTTGGCCGCGCTCGAGAGAGCCGACGTCGTCGTAGAGGGGCCGGCGAAGCCCAAGCAAACGGTATACGTCTTCTTCGACCCGAACTGCTGGTACTGCAACCTCACTTGGAAAGCGCTGCAGCCCTATGAGCGACAGGGCTTGCAAGTGCGGTGGGTGCCCGTCGCCTACCAGAAAGAAACCTCCGCCACTCGCGTCGCGGCGATCTTCGGTGCGAAGGATCGCCTTGAGGCTTTCCGTAAGAACGAACGTCATTACCACGAGGAAAGCTACGACGGCGGCATCCAGCCTGCGCGCGTAGTGACGCAGGAGCTCGCGGCCGCGCTAAACGCGAACCTGAAGCTCATGCAGCGGCTCGGCGCGCCTGGGACGCCGGCGCTCGTCTGGCGCGACGGCCGAGGATCAGCCAGGGTGAAGGTCGGGCGCCCGAGTGCTGCTGAGCTGGAAGCCATCGCCCGAGGCGAGTAAAGATCTCGATTGCGAGTGTCCGCTCTGGGTCGGAAGCGGACGCCGCAAAACGTGGTGCGTCCCTGATTTCTGCCCGGTTACTCCGGCTTGATGCCCGCCAGGCGCGCCTGCTCGCCGTAGGCCTTGAGCTCGGACTGGATGAATTTCTTGAAGTCGGCGGGCGAGTCGGCGACCGGCTGGGCGCCGAGCTTGGCGAAGCGCTCCTTCACGACGGGCTTCTGCACCGCGGTGCGCACCTCGCGCCAGAGCTTGTCGACGATTTCGGGCGGCGTGTTGGCCGGCGCGAAGAGCGCGAACCAGCCGCCGTCGTGGTGGTACTTGATGCCGAGCTCCTTCATCGTCGGCACTTCGGGCGCCTCGGGGTGGCGGTTGTCGCCGGTGAAGGCGAGCACGCGGACCTTGCCGCCCTTGTAGAAGGGCATGAGCGGCGGCGGCGAGGCGAACATCGCCTGCACCTCGCCGGAGGCGAGCGCGGCGGACGCGGGGCCGCCGCCCTTGTACGGCACGTGCGTCATGCTGATGCCGACGACGTTGTCGAACACTTCCATCGCGAGGTGCCAGGTGTTGCCCACGCCCGGAGTGCTGTAGGCGAGGTGCACGCCGGGCTGCTTCGCGTAGGCGAGGAATTCCTGCAGGGTCTTCGCCGGCACGTTCGGGTTCACGGCGAAGAAGAGCCCGCCGTTCGTGACCAGGTTCGTCACCGGCGTGAAGTCCTTCTCCGTGTCGTACGGCAACGTCTTGTGCACGTAAGGGTTGATGACGAAGCCCGACGAGTAGACGAGCAGCGTGTAGCCGTCAGGCGCCGCCTTCGCGACGGTCGTGGCGCCGACGATGCCGTTGGCGCCGGGCTGGTTCTCGACGACGAACGCCTGGCCGGTCTGCGCCTGGAGCTCCGCGGCGACGACGCGGGCGACGATGTCCGGACCGCCGGTGGCCGCGGCGACCACGACCCGCACCGGATGCGTGGGATAGGACTGTGCCGCGGCGAGCGTCGAGACCAGCGCCGCGACGGCGCCGAGCAGCGCGGCAAGAATGCGATTCATGGGGATCCTCCTCGTTTTCGTTATTTAACCACCAGCCGCAGCAGCCTGCGCAGCTCGGCGACGCCCTTCGCGGGATCGGGCCGCGGCGCGGCGATCCACCAGCGCAGCGACGCGGAATAGACGAAGAAGATGTGCCGGGCAAGCAGCTCGGGGTCTTCCCTGCCCGGCATCTTCCTGCTTCGCACCAGCGCCTCGATGCCGTCGATGAGCCGCTTGCGGATGCCGTGGAAGGTCGCGGCCTGCTTGCCGCTCGAGTAGAAGGTGAGCTCCTGCAGAAGGATCCGCGCAAGCGCCGGTTTCGCGCCGAGCCAGCGGTAGTGGACGCGGAACACCGCGATGAGCTGCTCGAGGAGCGGGTCGCCGGCGCGCGGCGCGGCGAGCGCGACGTCGGTCATCGCGTTCAGCTCCTCGTTGAAGATGAGGAAGACGAGGTCGCGCTTGTCCTGCGCGTAATTGAAGAGCGTGCCGAGGCCGACGTGCGCGCGGTCGGCGATCTGGCGCATGGTGGCCGCGCCGTAGCCGTGGCGCGTGAAGAGCTCGGCGGCCGCGGCGCGGATGCGCTCGCGGGTCTCGAGCTTCTTGCGCTCGCGCCGGCCTACGCCGGACGCGGCGTGGACTGCCACGCGACGAACTTCCAGCCCTGCGGCGTCTTTGCCCAGGCCTCGAGGAACATGAGCTTCAGGCTGCGCGGCGCGCCGCCCACCTCGGCCTCGAAGTCCGCCTTGCCGGTCACGAGCGCGACCTCGCCCAGCAGGCGCACCTTGCGCTCGGCGCAGCGCGCGCTCTTGTACTTCGTCGCGCCGGACTTCATGGACTCGAGCCAGCTCGCGCGCGTGTCGGCGAGGCCGGAGGCATGCGTGTAGATCAGGTCCGGGTGCAGCAGCGCCTCGAGCGCCGGCCAGTTCCCGGTGGTCATCGCCTGGTAGCGCCTGTCGCCCAGCTCCAGGATCTCCTTGTCAGTCACGCCACACCTCCTTCGCGATCTTCACCACCCGCTCGAGCTTGCGCCACTGCTCGGCCTCCGAAAGGCGGTTGCCGTGGTGCGTGCTCGAGAATCCGCACTGCGGCGAAAGGCACAGGTCCTCGTGCGGCACGAACTTCGCCGCCTCTTCGATCCTGCGCTTGATGAAGTCCTCGTCCTCGAGCTCGCCGCTCTTGGTCGAGACGAGGCCGAGGACAACTTTCCTTCCCCTGGGCAGGGCGCGCAGCGGCTCGAAGGAGCCGGCGCGCGCCGAATCGAACTCCATGAAGAAGCCGTCCACGTTCACCGAGAACATCGCCTCGGCGACCGGCTCGTAGCCGCCCTCCGCCACCCAGGCGCTCTGGAAATTTCCGCGGCAGGTGTGCATCGTGATCGCCATGCCGGCCGGGCGGCCTTCGAGCGCGCGGTTGATGGTCTGCGCGTAGGTGCGCGGCAGCCGCGCGGGATCGTCGCCGTTCTTCACGCAGTTGGCGCGGATCTTCGGGTCGCAGAGATAGGAGAAGGCTACGTCGTCCAGCTGCAGGTAAGTGCAGCCCGCCTTGGCGAAAGCTGCGATTGCCGCGCGGTAGGCTGCTGCCGCGTCCGCCCAGAACTCGTCCATGTCCGGGTAGGCCTCGCGCGAGATGGCCTCGCGGCCGCCGCGCAGGTGGAGCATGGAAGGCGACGGGATGGTGAACTTGGCGGTCTTCTTCGTCGTCCTCTTCAGGAAGGAAAAATCCTCGACCATCACCGGCCGCGAATACCCGAGCTTCCCGGTCACCCTGGGAATGAGCGGCTGCTGCTGCGTGCCGGCGAACTTGACGCCGAGGTTCTCGGAGAGCTCGACGCCGTCGAGCTGCGAGAGGAAGTCGAGGTGCCACCATTCGCGGCTGAACTCGCCGTCGGTGATTCCCTCGAGGCCGATCGCCTCCTGCTTCGCGACCACCTCGCGGATCGCCCGCTCCTGGAAAGCGCGGTCCTTGTTTTTCCTAGCCTCCGCGAGCCCGGCCGGGCGGAGAAGGCTGCCCACCTGATCGGCGCGAAACGGCGGCTTCATGAGGGAGCGGATGCTACCATCCCGCGGCCCGTGAACATCCTCTTCGCCTCGCAGGTCGAAAAAGCCGAAGAGTGGCTGCCGCGCCTGCAGGCGGCGCTGCCGCAGGACCGCTTCGTCACCGAGCCGCGCAGCGACGTCGAGGTCGCGCTCGTCGCGACGCCGCCGCCCGGGACTTTCGACGGCCTCAAGGCGCTCAAGCTGGTGCAGTCGCTGTGGATGGGCGTCGAGAAGCTGCTCGACGATCCCGCGATCCCGGCGAGCGTGCCGCTCGCGCGCCTGGTCGATCCCGGCATGGTCGCGGCGATGTCGGAGACCGTGATCGCCGACGTGCTCGACTGGCACCGCCACCTCTACGTCTACCGCGCGTACCAGGCCGAGCGTCGCTGGTATCGCCACCGCCAGTGGCTCGCGTCGGACCGCACCGTCGGCATCCTCGGCCTGGGCGAGCTCGGCAGCGACGCCGCGCGCAAGCTCCTCGCGCTCGGCTTCAACGTCGCCGGCTGGAGCCGCCGGCCGAAGCAGCTCGCCGGCGTGCGCACCTCGACGGACCTGAATTCAGTCATCGAGAGCAGCGACGCGGTGGTCTGCCTTTTGCCGCTCACGCCGCAGACGCGCGGCATCCTGGATTCCGGAATCCTGAAAAAAATCAGGAAAGGCGGCTGCCTGATCAATGTGGCGCGCGGCGGGCACGTGGTCGTGCAGGACCTCGTCGCCGCGCTCGATTCCGGGCACCTCGCGCACGCCTATCTCGATGTCTTCGAGCCCGAGCCGCTGCCCGCGGATCACGCGCTCTGGCGCCACCCCGGAGTGACGATCACGCCGCACTCGGCGGCGCTCACCGACCCGCGCACCGCGCTGCCGAAGATCGTGCACAACATCGAGTGCGTGCGGCGCGGCGCGCCGCCGACGAACCTGGTCGATCGCGCCGCGGGGTATTGACCCCTATTTCGTGAAAATCTGGTTGCCGTACGGCGCCGCAGTCGGGCGCTGGATGCGGATGAAGCCGTGGCTCGCCGCCTGGTGGCAGCTGTTGCACGCGGCCGTGAGGCTGTCGAAGCCGCGCGCAAATGCCGCGGCGTCCTTTTTCTTGATGGCGGCGTCGATGGCGTCGAGCGGCGCGGCCGTCAGCTTGGCGGCCATCTCGCCCACCGGCACGCCCTCGTGCATCGGCTGCAGGCGCGCGACATCGTCGAAGCCCTCGCGAAGCTCGTCGAGCTCGTAGTCCGCGAGCTCCCAATTGCGCGCCGCGCCGGCGAACCACAGCTTCGCATGGCGCATCTGCTGCAGCGCCATGATCTCCCCGAGGCCGGGGACGTACGCGCCCGCCTGCTCCGCGGAATGCAAGCTCGCTCCATGCTCGTGCACATGCTCTTCCGCGGCGTGCGTGGCGGGCGGCGTAATGCCCAGCAGCCCGACCACGGCGACCACGCCCAGGCCGAGGAGGAATTCGATCGCTGCGTTCCGCATCAGAGGCTCCGTCCGGTTGCGCGGCATAAGGATAGTGCGGTTAACGGCGGCGAAGACGAGGATCACGGCGAAAAGCGCCACCTTGAGCGCCAGGAGCCGCCCATATTCCGAGGACAGAACCATGGCGAAGGAACCGACGGTATAGGAAGCGTTGAGGACGCCCGAAAACAGCACCGCGGCCATGGCGGCGATTCCGAGAGTGGAGAACCGGGCCGCCGCGCCGGCGGCCAAGCGCCTGGCCGGCTCGTCGCCGTGCAGCGCCTGGCGCAGCACCCGGACGAGCGGCAGGAGCGCGCCGAGCCAGGCGCCGGCGGCAAGGATGTGCGCGCCGTCCGCCGCGAAATGGACCACGCCTTCCGCGCCGCGGTCGGCGCCGGCGTGGCCGCTGCCGGACAGCGTCAGTAGCACCAATCCGCCCGTGAGGGCCCCGATCCCTGGGCGCACCGCACCGGCGATCGCAAACGCCGCCGCGAGAAGCGCGAGGCGGAGAAGCGCCAGCTTCCCGAACTGGGTCGCCGTAAAAAGCGCGGCCACCGTGTCGGGGCGGAGCGCCTGCGCGAGCGGCAGGCCGCTCATTCGCGGCAGCTCGGCGAGGATCCAGGCGAGCGCGCTCAACAGCGCCGCCGCCGCGGTCCAGCGCACCGTGGAGCGCAGCGCCGGACCCGGCTGCCGGTCCGGCGACACCGCGAGAACGTAGACGAATTGCCCGAAGAGAAGCAGGCAGGACGCGAAATGGATCGCGCGCAGCGCCGCGAGCCCGCCCTCCCCGGCGTCCATCCTATTTTCCGATCTGAAACGTGTAGTCGCCTTCGGTGACGTGCGTGTCCACCGACAGCGCGCGCCAGACGACCCGGTACGTCCCATCCTGGAGCGGCGGCACGGACACGCGCATGACCGAGGCGTCCACCTGCTTGTCGTTCTTGTCCACTCGCTTTCCCGCGGCGTCGAACACCCGCAGCGTGCTGAAGGCGGGCTCGAGCTTCTGGGTGAAAATGAGCCGGATCTCTGCCGGCGCTTGCGGCGTGACGCTACCGACCGCCGGCAGCGCGCGGTCGAGAAACGCGTGCGCGGCGGCCTCGCCACACGCGAGGCAGAGGAGAAGGACGACGACCGAACGGCGGCTCAAAACAGCGGTCTCCCGAGGCTCTGCGGAAACAGATCGTCCAGGAAGAAATGGACCTGGAAGAGTAATCCCATGCCGCCGCCCGTGCGCGAGTTGACCGGAATCACGGCCTCCAGGCCGAGCTGCATGGTGCGCCCGGCCCAGATGACGCCGGGATTGATCGTGCCGGTCCAGCCGCCCGCGCCGCGGTCGATCGGCTTCTGGAGGTCGAATTCCACCACGGGGATCATGCGCCGGAACGGATCGGGCATGCCGACGTCCTTCACGAACGAGTGCAGGTACGGCAGGCTGTACTGGACCGAGCCGCCGAACTTCAGCACGTCGGGATGGCGCTCCACCGCAGGGTTGCCGTCGTCATCGAAGACGGTGCTGCTCGTGGTGCTCGAGCGGGAAGGAACCGCGAGCCCGAATGCGCCGGTCACGGCGAGCGGCCGCAGGTACTTCGCGCCTTCCGGCAGGCTGCCGAAGCCCTTGCCGACGAAGACGCCCGGCGTGAACGTGCTGAACGATTCCGCGCCCACGGCCCGGGCGCCGGTTCCGCCCACGTCCCAGTCGAGCCCGACCGAGGCGATCGCCTCGCCGGGATCGTTCTTGTAGAACTGGTACTTGGCGCTCAGGCCCCAGTTGTCGAAGCCCTTGGCCGTCGTGCCGTCGGCGTTGCGCTGGCGCAGGTAGTTCGCGCTCAGGCCGACGCCGAAATTCGACGTGATGCGCTTGGTGTAGTCGAGCGCGGCGCTCGTCTGCAGCGCGCCCGGTCCGTCGTCCGTCGCGCCAAGGCGGCGCTGGCCGATCGTCGGCAGCGAGAGCTCGTCCGAAACGAACGGGTCGTCGGTGGCGAGCGTCGCAGGGAAAAAACGCTTGCCGGCGAAGCCGTGCGCCGAAGCCTCGCCACCTCCAGTCACGCTCGCGGCTATGCAAAGAGCCCCGAGCGCATGCGTCAGATGCTTCATGTTCCTCTCCTTGTATTCGTGTCAGGCCGCTCCGCAGGCGCGGAAGCGGTGCCGGGCGAATCAGGAGGACGCGGGCGGAGCGCGCGGGCGGGAGCCCTTGAGCTGCGGAAAGCGGCGCGGCGCCTCGACTCGGGCGTCGGCAGGAAGGAAACGCGTGGCCTCGCAGGCCGCAACCGGCAGAGCAGCCGGAAGCGCGGCAAACCGCTCGGCGCCGAAAAAGCAGAACGAGCAATGCTCGTGCTGCGCGGCCGAGCGCTGCTCGAGCGGCGTTTCGCCGCCCTTCAGCTCGTAGTAGTGCGTGACGCCCTCGACCGTGCAGATCGGGACGAGCGTGACCGAGCGCGGCCTCGCCTGGGCGATGAGCGGCCAGAGCGCCTGCAGCGCCATCGCGAGCGCGGCGAGCCAGGCAGCGGAGCGGCGCAGTTTCATTTGCACTTCAGGTTCCCGGCCTCGATGTTAACGGGCTTGCTGCAGTCCTGCTCGTTCACCTTGCGCTTAGGATCCAGGGGCGGCGCGCGGCGCGGATCGCCGTAGCGCGTGCCGCCGCCTCCGCCGTGCACCCCGCCGGCCTGCATCTGGCTCGCGGCCGACGGCCCGCCGTTGCCCTTCGCTGCATGGGCGGGCAGCGAAACAGCCAGGAATAAAAGGGCGAGCAAGCGCATCAGCGAGCGAGATACCCAGAGTCCACCGGAAGCGTAATCCCCGTCACGCACTTCGCCGCCGGGCTACACAGGTAAACAATCGCCGCGGCGATTTCTTCCGGTTCGGGGAAGCGGCCGAGCGGCGTGTGCGCCATCACGGTCTTCAGCACCTCCGGGTTGGAGAAGATCGGCACGGTGAGCTCGGTGCGCACGAAGGTCGGCGCCACGGCGTTGACGCGGATGTTGTCCGGGGCCCACTCGAGCGCCAGCGCGCGCGTGAGGTTGACGACGCCGCCCTTCGAGGCCTGGTACGAGGCGTTCGGGAAGATGCCGCCGGAGAAGCCCATGATGGAGGCGAGGTTCACGATTGCGCCGCCGCCGCGCTTCCTGAGATAGGGGTGCGCCGCCTGCGAGCAGAAGAAGGTGGCCTTGAGGTTGAGGTCGAGGACCTGGTCCCACTCCTTCGCCGTGAGCTCGGCCGCAGGGCGCCGCACCGCGCGGCCGGCATTGTTCACGAGGATATCGATGCCGCCATGGCGCTTCTGCGTTCCCGCAAGCGCAGCCTGAAATTGCCCTGTGTCGGTGACGTCGCACCCGGTGGTGACGTCCAGGGACTCCACGCGGGCGCCTGCCTGCTCGAGGAGCTTCACCGTGGCGGCGCCGATGCCGCGCGCGCCGCCGGTGACTACCGCGACCTTGCCCGCGAGCTCGAAGGCCTCCATGGCGGCTCAGTATACTGGCCGCGCCATGCACGACCTCGTCCTCCGCGGCGCGCTGCTCCTCGACGGACTCGGCTCCGAGCCGCGGACCGGCGACCTCGCGGTGAGCGCCGGCCGCATCCGCGAAATCGGAGAAGTCGCCGGGCCCGCGAAGCAGACGGTGGATGCCTCGGGGCTCGCGCTCATGCCCGGGATCATCGACAACCACACGCACTACGACGCGCAGATCACCTGGGACCGGCGCGTGTCGCCCTCCTCCTCCCTCGGCGTCACCACGGCGCTCATCGGCAATTGCGGCTTCACGATCGCGCCGTGCCGCGCGGCGGACCGCGAGCGCGTGATGCGCAACCTCACGCAGGTGGAAGGCATGTCGCTCGACGTGCTGCGCTCCGGCATCCACTGGGACTTCGAGACCGTGCCGGAATACCTCGACATGCTCGAGCGCGGCGGCTGCGCCATCAACATCGGCGCCTTCGTCGGCCATTCCGGCGTGCGCACCTACGTGATGGGCGAGGACGCGACGCGCCGCGCCGCCAGCGTGGCGGAAGTGGCGGCGATGCGCGAGCTCGTGCTCGCCGGCCTGCGCGCGGGCGCCGTGGGCTTCGCCACCAGCACCTCGCCGGCGCACAACGGCGAAGGCGGCGTGCCGATGCCTTCGCGCCTCGCCGACGAAGCCGAGATGCGCGCGCTCACCGGCGCGCTCGGCGCCGCCGGGCGCGGCGTCTTCATGCTCACCAAGGGCGGCCACACCTCGATCGACTTCCTGGAGCAGCTCGCCGCCGCATCCGGCCGCCCGGTCCTGATCGCGGCGCTGCTCCACAACAGCACGAACCCGGGCTCGGTGTTCGCCGACCTGGAGGCCATCCGTGCCGCGGGCACGCGCGGCCATTCCCTCGTCGGCGCGGTGTCGTGCTGCCCGCTTGCCATGGATTTCACGCTCCACTCGCCCTACACCTTCGAGGGCCTGGAAGCGTGGAGGCCGGCGCTGCCGCTCAAGGGCGCCGCGTTCAAGGCGAAGCTGAAGGAGCCGGCCTTCCGTGACGCAGTCCGCGCCGAGCTCGCGCAGCCCGCGCACTTCCGCCTGTTCAACGGCGAATGGGACAAGGTTCAGGTCGTGGAGTCGAAGCGCAGCGAGCTCGAGCAGCGCTCGATCGCGCAGCTCGCGCGCGAGCGCGGCGCCGATCCGCTCGACGCCATGCTCGACCTCGCCCTGCAGGAGGACCTGGATACGGTCTTCAGCGCGCTCCTCCTCAACTCCGACGAGCAGGCGGTGGGCGAAATGCTGCGCCACCCGAGCAGCCTGGTGTCGCTTTCCGACGCGGGCGCGCACCTCACGTTCTTCAACGACGCCGGCTTCGGCCTGCACCTCCTCGGCCACTGGGTGCGCAGCCGCGGCGCGCTGACGCTCGCGCAGGCCGCCTGGCGCCTCGCCGGCCAGCCGGCGAAGCTCTTCGGCATCCAGGAGCGCGGCGCGCTGAAGCCCGGCTACCATGCCGACCTGCTGCTCTTCGACCCGGCGCGCGTCGATCGCGGTCCGAAGCGGCGCGTGTTCGACCTGCCCGGCGGCCATCCGCGCCTCACGACCGACGCGATCGGCGTGCACGGCGTGTGGGTGAACGGCGCGCGCATCGTGGGCGACGGAGCGACCGACGCATTGCCCGGCACGCTGCTGCGCGACTTCGCGTAGCGCCACGGCGACACGCGCCTCGCAGGGCAATTCGCGCGGCCGCTTAGGCGCGTCGGGCCTCGGCGACGAACGCACTCGCGCGTCGTTTTACAAGCCGCTGTTTCCTAAGCGCTTCGCTCCCGGCACGGATCGTGCGTCATGGGACCCGGCGTCCCCGCCATCACTACAGGAAGGGAGTTGAGAGTGCTACAGAAAGACGGTTTCTTCCGCAAGCGCGACGACGGCTTCACCACGCCGGTCACCACCACCAACACCAAACCCGCTTCTCCCGCGCCCGCGGCCAACACCGCTCCCGCGGAGACGCACGCCGAGCTCAAGAAGGACGAGCGCAAGGCCGACGAGCGCCGCGAGGCGAAGCTCGTCGTCGGGCCCGACATCAAGATGAAGGGCGTCGAGATCAGCGACTGCGACACGCTGGTCGTCGAAGGGCGCGTCGAGGCGACGCTCGACTCGCGCGTGCTGGAGATCGCGCAGCACGGCGTGTTCCAGGGCACCATCGCCGTGGACGAGGCGGTGATCAACGGCCGCTTCGACGGCGAGCTCACGGTGCGCAAGCAGCTCGTCATCCAGTCCACCGGCCGCGTGTCCGGCAAGATCCGCTACACGAAGATCAAGGTCGAGGAAGGCGCGGAGCTGTCGGGCGACATGTCCATGCTCGACAAGGGCCAGGCCGCGGTCCGCAAGGCAGCCTAAGCGGCATCAGCGTCGTTTCCGCGTCGGTCATGGCGCGGGGACCGTGCCTCCGGCCCTCCGGGCAGTCTGCAGTACCGGGGGGCCGGATTTTTTACGCCATTGCGCGCGCAAGGCGCGCGACGCCGTCGGCGAGCCGCTCCTTCGACGCGGCGAAGCACCAGCGCACGAAGCCCTCGCCTTCCGGGCCGAACGCCGAACCCGGCGCGAGCCCGAGGCCGTGGTCGCGCACGAGCGCCTTGCAGAACGCGAGGCTGTCGGCGACGCCGTCGATGCGGAAGAAGGCGTACATCGCCCCCGTCGGCGAGGCGACCGACACCCGCGGGATCTTCTTCAGTTCCGAAACGAGGAAGTCGCGCCCTGCGCGGAAGCGCTCGCGCGTGCGGGCGACGACCGGCTCGCCGCCCTCGAGCGCCGCGATGCCCGCGCGCTGCACGAAGACCGGCGCGCACGAGGTGTTGTACTCGATCAGCTTGCCGAGGTCCGCGGTCAGGGTCGGCGGCACCACCAGCCAGCCGAGCCGCCATCCGGTCATGAGCCAGGACTTGGAGAAGGTGTTGGTGCTGATCAGCCGGTCCTCGCCCTCGGCGATGTCGAGGAACGACGGGGCCGCGGCGCCTTCGAAGTAGAGCCGCTCGTAGGCGTCGTCGGCGAAGATCCAGATGCCGTGCTTGCGGCAGTGGGCGAGGATCGCTTCCTGCTGCGGCCGGGTGACCGTCCAGCCGGTCGGGTTGTTCGGCGAATTGAGATAGAGCGCGCGCGTTCCGGGCTTCAGGGCGCCGAGCAGCCGGTCGAGGTCCAGGGTCCAGCCGCGCTCGGAGAAATCGAGCGCCACCGTCGTCACGCGGGCGCCGAGGATCTTCGGCTGCTCCTGGAGGTTCGGCCACAGGGGCACGACCTCGACCACCGTATCGCCCGGGTCGACGATCAGCTGGCTCGCCAGCATCAGCGCATTGACGCCGGCGCTGGTGACCGCGATCTCCGCGGCCTGGACCTTCCTGTCGTGGAGCTTCGACACGTACGCGGCGAGCGCATCGCGCAGCTCGGGGATGCCGAGGTTGTGCGTGTAGAAGACCTCGCCGGCCTCGATCGAGGCGATGCCGGCGCGGCGGATGAACTCGGGCGTGGGCTCGTCGGGCTCGCCGACCCAGAACGGCAGGATGTCCGGCCGGCCGACGCCTTCGTTGTAGAGCTCGCGGATCTTCGAGGCGGTGAGCGCGCGCACCGCGGCGCGCGCAGCCAGGGGCGTTTCGAATTTCATGCAGCGGCCTATTCTATGCTTCCGCAGATAGAATCGCGCCAAAGGGAGATTCACCATGTCCGGAGCTCACGGCCACGCGGACCACGGCGGCAACAAGGGCGTCGCGCTGCTCATTTCGGTCCTCGCGCTGGTCCTCGCCTTTTCCGAAACGCTCGGCAAGGCGGCGCAGACCGCCGCGCTCGATGCCAACATCCACGCCGCCAACCTGTGGGCGTTCTTCCAGGCGAAGACCATCCGCCAGACCGTGATGCGCACGGCCGCCGAGGAGCTCGAGGCCGGTACGCTCAGCGAGGCGCAGAAGAAGCAGGTGGCGAAGTGGAAGGAGACGGCACAGCGCTACCAGAACGAGCCCGAGACCGGCGAAGGGCGCGAGCAGCTCGCGGCGCGAGCCAAGGCGGCGGAGAAGACGCGCGACGTCTCCCTGGCGGCCTACCACCACTACGAGCTCGCCTCGGCCGCCGTGCAGATCGCGATCGTCCTCGCCTCGGCCTCGATCATTACGTCGATGCCGGCGCTCGTGTGGATCGCGGGCGGGCTGGGCGTCGTCGGCGTGGTGTTCTGCGCGATCGGGTTCTTCGCGCCGAACGCCGTGCACTTCTTCTAGCGCTCTTTCGGGACGAGCAGGATCAGCAGGTTCGCCACCACGATGGTCGCGGTGACGAACCAGAACATCGCCGTCAGCCCGTAGCGGTCCGACAGCACGCCGGCGACCGCCGGGGAAATCGCCGCGCCGAGCGCCTGCGCGCCGAAGAGCAGCCCGATGCTCGTTCCGCCCTGGTGCGCGGGAGTGGTCTCGAGGAGCCATGCCTGCAGCACCGGCCGCACCGCGTACAGGAAGAAGCCGAGCAGCGCGATGAAGAGCACGAAGATCGGCGTCGCGCCCGCGACCGCCATGAGGACGAGCACCACGACGGTGACCGCCATGCTGCTCATGACGATGCGCCCGCGCCCCATGCGGTCGGAGAGGTGGCCGGCGATCGGCGCCGCGGCGAAGCCCGCCGCCTGCAGGACGAAGAGGCACAGCCCGACGGCGAACGACGAATAGTGCATCTCGCGCGCGAGGAAGAGCGGCAGGAAGGCGAGGAGCGCGCTTTGCGTCATCGCCCGGAAGAGCGAGCTCGTGACCAGCACCGCCACCGCGCGGTCGCGCAGGAGCGCGAGCAGCCCGGCGACGTGCTCGGAAGTGCGCGCGGGAGCGCGGTGCGCCGCGACGCTCCAGGTGCCCAGGTAGGCGAGGATGACGAGCGCGATCAGCACTCCCGGCGCGAGGTTGAGGACCACGATCTCGCGCCAGCTCAGCACGCCGAGCAGCGCGCCCACCGCGAGAGGCGCGAGCGCATCGCCCACGTTTCCGCCCATGTTGTGCATGGAGAGCACCAGTCCCTTGCGCTCCGGGAAGCGCCGGGCGAGCGTGGGAATGGCCGCGGGGTGCCAGAGGTTGTTGCCGATGCCGACCAGCATGCTGCACAGGAGCAGCATCCAGTAATGGTGGCTCATGCCCATCAGCAGGTAGGGGAAGCCCACCCAGAAGAGCGACAGCGCGAGCAGCAGGCCCTTGCTCGCGAGGCTGTCGACCACCATGCCGCCCGGCACGTTGGACACCGCGCCGGCAATGAACTGGCAGGTCATGATGAGCCCGATCTGGCTGTAGGACAGGCCCAGGTCCTGGCCGATGAGCGGCAGCAGCACGTAGAACGTGGCCGGGTACCAATGCGTCAGGCTGTGCCCGATGGACACGAGCCAGACTTCGCGGAAGGCGGCGCGCGGCGCCGCGAGCGTTGCGGTGGCGGTGCTCAAAGCGACGCGGATTCTACAGGCTATTCGAGGATGCGCAGGAGCGCGCGCCGGCCGTCGGGCCAGCGCAGCTTGCACTCGCGGGCGGCGCGGGAAGCGAGCGCCTCGACCGCATGACCGCCGTAGGCCGCCTGGAAGCGCGCGTTGCCGTAGAGCAGCTCGCGCTTCGCCGCGTCCACGACATAGACCGGCGCCTCGATCTGATCGAGCACGGCGAGCAGGCCGTCGCTCGACCACTCCATCTCCTCGCGCAGCCGCGCGAGCAGCAGCACGAAGATCACGAGGCTCGCGAGCCACACGCCCGCGTCCCAATAGTGGTACCAGTTCGCCGAGTAGTTGTGGCCGGTCGCGAACATCGCGGTCCAGATCGCGACCGACGCGATCGACATCGCGAGCCCCCAGGCGCGGCCCGTGGCCCAGGTCGCAAACGCCACCGGAATCATGTACAGGATCTGCAGCCGCAGCTCGAACCCGGTCAGCTTGTCGATCGCCGAGACCGCGAGCAGCAGGATCACCGCACTGGCGAACGCGACGCCCTTGTCGTACTGGCCGAAGATGTCCGAGCCGGCTGCCGGGAGCGCGGGCTGCTGCACGAGAGGCGACGCTCGACCCATGGCCGCCATTGTGCGCCTAAATCTCTACGCGGGTACCGAGCTCGACCACCCGGTTCGTGGGAATGTTGAAGTAATCCGTGACATTTCCGGCATTCCGGGCCATCGCGGCGAAGAGCCGCTCGCGCCAGAGCGCCATGCCTTCCCTGCCCGGAACCGGCACGACCTTCTCGCGTGACAGGAAGAACGAGGTTTCCATCTCCCTGAACTCGAGCCCGAGCGCCCCGCACAGCTCGAGCGCGGCGAGCACGTCCGGGCGGTTCATGAAGCCGTAGCGCACCCGCACCCGCCAGCAGTCGTGCCCCAGGCGCTCGCACTTGACGCGCTCGTCGAAGGACACCCACGGCACGTCGCGATACTCCACGGTCAGGAAGACGACGCGCTCGTGCAGCACCTTGTAGTGCTTGAGGCTGTGGAGCAGCGCGTTCGGCGTCGCGTCCGGCTGCGCCGTGAGGAACACCGCGGTCCCGGGGATGCGCTGCGGCGGCGCGGTGAAGAGCGACTTCAGGAACGAATCGAGCGGGATCGCCGCCGCCCGCAGCCGCTCGAGCAGGATCTCGCGCCCGCGCCGCCAGGTCACCATGATCGTGAAGACCGCGGCGCCCAGCGCGAGCGGAAACCAGCCGCCTTCCATCACCTTGTGCATCGCCGCGGCGAAGAACGTCGCATCGATCACCATGAAGAAGCCGGTGGCGGCGAGGCACAGCCAGAGGGGGTAGCCCCAGCCGTAGCGGATGACGAAGAAGGTGAGGAACGTCGTGACGAGCATCGTGCCCATCACCGCGACCCCGTACGCGTTGGCGAGGCGCGTCGAGGAGCCGAAGCCGATGACCGCCGCGGCGACGATCACGAGAAGCGTCCAGTTCACCGCCGGCACGTAGATCTGCCCGATCACCTTTGCCGAGGTGTGCTGGATCGCCATGCGCGGCAGGTAGCCGAGCTGGATCGCCTGCTGCGTCATCGAGTACGCGCCCGAGATCGTCGCCTGGGATGCGATGACCGTCGCCGCCGTCGCGAGCGCCACCATCGGATAGAGCGCCCACGACGGGAACGCGAGATAGAAGGGATTCTCCAGCGCCTTGGGGTTGGCGATGAGCAGCGCCCCCTGGCCGAAGTAGTTCAGAACCAGCGCCGGCGCCACGAGGCCGAACCAGGCGACCCGCACCGCGCTCTTGCCGAAGTGCCCCATGTCCGCGTAGAGCGCCTCGGCGCCCGTGAAGGCGAGGAGCACCGCGCCGAGAACCACGAACGACGCGAAGCCATGGCCGGTGACGAACTGCAGCGCATGCCGCGGATCGAGCGCCGCGAGCACGCCGGGGGTGCCGGCGATGTTCCATACGCCGACCGCGCCGAGGGCGAGGAACCAGAGCAGCATCACCGGGCCGAACAGCAGCCCGACCACGCCCGTGCCCTGCTTCTGGATGAGGAACAGGCCGACGAGGATGCCCGCCGAGAGCGGCACGATGTACGGCTTGAACGCCGCCGTGCCGACCTCGAGCCCTTCCACGGCCGAGAGCACCGAGATCGCGGGCGTCAGGACCGCGTCGCCATAGAAGAGCGACGCGCCGAACACGCCGATCGCGAGCAGCGTCCCGCTCCAGTGCGGGTGCTCCCTCACCGATTTCGTCGCGAGGGCGAGCAGCGCCATGATCCCGCCCTCGCCGCGGTTGTCCGCGCGCAGCACGAGCAGCACGTACTTCAGCGACACCACGATCATCAGCGCCCAGAAGATCGCCGACACGCCGCCCAGGATGTTCTCCGCAGTGAGCGGGATACCGTGGTCCGGGTTGAAAGTCTCCTTCACGGCGTAGAGCGGGCTCGTGCCGATGTCGCCGTAGACCACGCCGAGCGCGAGGAGCGACAGCGCGGCCGTCGACCGGCCGGTTTTTTGTTCTGGCGAAGCCAAGGTCCGCAAGCTTAGTTTCTTTACGCCGCCTTTACGCGCCGGCAGCGATTTTTTATGCGGTCTTTATGCGCCTTGACCGGCGTCAAAACCGCCGCTTCGTCAATGGCATAGAACTTATGCCGTCTTAACGCGCCGGGACCTAGATTGCCGGCCGTGGAACCGCTGTTCTTTCTTTGGCTTGCCGGCGCCGTCGCCTTCGTCCTCGCCTACCGGGCGGGGCGGCGCCGCGCGCAGAACCGCAAGACGGGAGAAGCGTCATGAACGACTTCGTCTACCTCGTGATCACCATCGCCTTCTTCGGCCTGACGGTCGGGATGGCCTATCTCTTCGAGCAGCTCCGGAAGGAGAAGAAATGAGCACCCTGTACCTGATCGGGCTGATCGTCACGGTCGCCCTCACCGTGTACCTGTTCTGGGCGCTGTTCCGGCCGGAGGACTTCTCGTGATCTCCAACATCCTCATCCAGTGCGGGCTGTACGTCGTCGTGCTGCTCGCCCTCGCCAAGCCGCTCGGCGAGTACATGGCGCGCGTCTTCCAGGGCGAGCGCACCTTCATGACCCCGGCGCTCGGCTGGCTCGAGCGCCTGACCTACAAGGCCTCCGGCGTCGATGCGAAGGAAGAGATGGGCTGGCTCAAGTACCTGGTGGCCTGCATGCTCTTCAATTTCTTCGGCCTGGTCGTGGTCTACGCGCTGCAGCGCTTCCAGCACCTGCTGCCGCTCAACCCCGCCGGCCTCGGCGCGGTGTCGGCGGATTCGTCCTGGAACACCGCGGTGAGCTTCGCCACCAACACCAACTGGCAGGGCTACGGCGGCGAGTCCACCATGAGCTACCTCACGCAGATGCTCGCGCTCGCGGTGCAGAACTTCGTCTCCGCGGCGACCGGCATTGCGGTGCTGATCGCGCTCATCCGCGGCTTCGCGCGCAAGTCGGCGCAGACCATCGGCAACTTCTGGGTGGACCTCACGCGCTCCACCCTCTATGTGCTGCTGCCGCTTTCCCTCATCCTCGCGCTCGCGCTGGTGAGCCAGGGCGTGGTGCAGACCTTCGGCCCGTACGTCACCGCGCAGACCGTGGAGAAGATCGACTACGAGGAGGCGAAGAAGGACGCCGCCGGCAACCCGGTCAACGACGCGCAGGGCAAGCCGGTCATGGAGAAGAAGAGCACGCAGGAGCAGACGCTGCCCCTCGGCCCGGCCGCCTCGCAGATCGCGATCAAGCAGCTCGGCACGAACGGCGGCGGCTTCTTCAACGTCAACTCGGCGCACCCCTACGAGAACCCGACGCCGCTCTCGAATTTCCTCGAGATGCTCTCCATCCTGCTGATCTCCGGGGGCCTGTGCATCACCTTCGGCCGCATGGTCGGCGACGTGCGGCAAGGCTGGGCGATCCTGGCCGCGATGACCATCGTCATGGTCGGCTTGATGGCAGTGGCCGTCTGGGCCGAGCAAAGCGGCAACCCGATCCTCACCAAGGCCGGTGCTGACACCGTCGCGACCGAGATGTCCTCCGGCGGCAACATGGAAGGCAAGGAGGTCCGCTTCGGCATCGTCAATTCGGCGATCTGGGCGGACGTGACGACCGACGCCTCCAACGGCTCGGTGAACTCGATGCACGACTCGTTCACGCCGATCGGCGGCCTCGTCCCGATGTGGAACATGCAGCTGGGTGAAGTGATCTTCGGCGGCGTCGGCTCCGGCCTCTACGGCATGGTCATGTTCGTCCTCATCGCGGTGTTCGTCGCCGGGCTCATGATCGGGCGCACGCCCGAGTACCTGGGCAAGAAGCTCGAGGCCTTCGAGATGAAGATGGCCTCGGTCGCGATCCTGCTGCCGCCGCTCGTCTGCCTGATCGGCGCCGCGGTCGGGGTGCTCGCGGAGGCCGGCAAGGCCGGCGTCGCGAACCCGGGGGCGCACGCCTTCTCCGAGATCCTCTACGCGTTCTCCTCCGCCGGCAACAACAACGGCAGCGCGTTCGCGGGGCTCTCGGCCAACACGCCGTTCTACAACACCGCGCTCGGCATCGCGATGCTCTTCGCGCGCTACCCGCTGATCGTGGCGGCGCTCGCGGTCGCGGGGTCGCTCGCGGCGAAGAAGACCGTGCCGGCCGGCCTGGGCACGCTGCCCACCCACACGCCGCTCTTCATCGTGCTGCTGGTCGGCACGGTGCTGCTCGTCGGCGCGCTCACCTTCGTGCCGGCGCTCGCGCTCGGCCCGGTGGTCGAGCACATCCAGATGCTTTCGGCGAGGTAACCATGGAAATCGCACTGAGAAAACCCGGAAATACGATGCGCGCGATGTTCGAGGCGCGCTTCGTGACCCCTGCGATCCGGGAGTCGTTCGCGCGCCTGCACCCCCGCGCCCAATGGCGCAACCCGGTGATGTTCGTGTGCTACGTCGGCGCGATCCTTACCGCCGGCCTCTGGCTCCAGGCGATGATCACCGGGAAGGGCGAAGCGCCCGCCGGCTATATCTTCGCGGTCTCGCTCTGGCTGTGGTTCACGGTTCTCTTCGCCAACTTCGCGGAAGCCCTGGCCGAAGGCCGCAGCAAGGCCCAGGCGGCGAGCCTGCGCGCGGCGCGCAAGGAGGTCATGGCGAAGAAGCTGCGCTCGCCGAAGAAGGAAGCCGAATGGCAGCTCGTTGCCGGCACCACGCTGCGCGCGGGCGACTGGTACCTCGTCACCGCGGGCGAAACGGTGCCCGCCGACGGCGAGGTCGTCCAGGGCGTGGCCTCGGTGGACGAATCGGCCATCACCGGCGAATCCGCGCCCGTGATCCGCGAATCGGGCGGCGACTTCTCTTCCGTGACGGGAGGCACGCGCGTGCTGTCCGACTGGCTCGTCGTGCGGGTCACGGCGAATCCCGGCGAGTCGTTCCTCGACCGCATGATCTCGATGGTCGAGTCGGCGCGCCGCCAGCGCACGCCGAACGAGATCGCGCTCACCGTGCTCCTCGTGGTGATGACGCTCGTCTTCCTGCTTGCCTGCGCAACCCTGCTGCCCTACGCGCTCTACTCGGTGGAGCTCGCCAAGAAAGGCGAGCCCGTCTCCATCACCACCCTGACCGCCCTGCTCGTCTGCCTGATTCCGACGACCATCGGCGGCCTGCTGTCCGCGATCGGCATCGCCGGAATGGGCCGCATGATCGCGAAGAACGTGGTCGCGATGTCGGGCCGCGCGGTGGAGGCCGCGGGCGACGTCGATGTGCTGCTGCTCGACAAGACCGGCACGATCACGCTGGGCAACCGGGAAGCCACCCAGTTCATCCCGGCGACCGGGGTCAACGAGCGCGAGCTCGCCGACGCGGCGCAGCTCGCCTCGCTCGCCGATGGAACGCCCGAAGGCCGCTCGATCATGGTGCTCGCCAAGCAGAAGTACGGCCTGAGGGAGCGCGATCTCGCTGCGCTCAAGGGCACGTTCATCCCGTTCTCCGCGCACACCCGCATGAGCGGAGTCGACGTCGAAGGCAAGCACTTCAGAAAAGGCGCCGCGGACGCGATCCGCACCCACGTGCAGTCCCTCGGCGGGCGCTACCCGGACGACGTCCAGGCGACCGTGGAGGCCGCGGCGCGGCGCGGCTCGACGCCGCTCGTCGTCTGCGAAGGCACGCGGGTGCTCGGGACGATCGAGCTGAAGGACATCGTCAAGGGCGGCATCAAGGAGCGCTTCGCCGAGCTGCGCCGCATGGGCATCAAGACGGTGATGATCACGGGCGACAACCGCGTGACCGCGGCGGCGATCGCCGCCGAAGCCGGCGTGGACGAGTTCCTCGCCGAGGCGACGCCCGAGGCGAAGCTCAAGCTCATCCGCGACCACCAGGCGCAGGGCAAGCTCGTCGCGATGACGGGCGACGGGACGAACGACGCCCCGGCGCTCGCGCAAGCGGACGTCGCGGTGGCCATGAACACCGGCACGCAGGCCGCCAAGGAAGCCGGGAACATGGTGGACCTCGACTCCAACCCGACCAAGCTGATCGAGGTCGTGGAGACCGGCAAGCAGATGCTGATGACGCGCGGCGCGCTCACCACGTTCTCCATCGCGAACGACGTCGCCAAGTACTTCGCCATCATCCCGGCGGCGTTCGCGGCGACCTACCCCGAGCTCAACGTGCTGAACGTGATGCACCTCGCGACGCCGCAGTCCGCGATCCTCTCTGCGGTGATCTTCAACGCGCTCATCATCCCGGCGCTGATCCCGCTCGCCCTCAAGGGCGTGCGCTATCGGCCGGTCGGCGCCGCCGCCGTGCTCGAGCGCAACCTGTGGATCTACGGCATGGGCGGGATCATCGTGCCGTTCATCGGCATCAAGATCATCGATCTCGTCCTCGAGATCCTGAAGCTCGCCTAGGAGCCGCCATGGTCAAGACCACCCTGCAATCCATCCGCGCCCTGATCGTCTTCACGCTCATCACCGGCGTCGCCTACCCGCTGCTCGTCACCGGCATCGCGCAGGTCGCGTTCAAGCACCAGGCGAACGGCAGCCTGATCGAAAAGGACGGGAAAGTGCTCGGCTCGGAGCTGATCGGCCAGCCGTTCTCCGACCCCAAGTACTTCTGGAGCCGCCCTTCCGCGACCTCGCCGCAGCCCTACAACGGCGCCTCGTCCTCAGGCTCGAACCAGGGCCCGACGAACCCGGCGCTGAAAGAAGCCGTCGAGGGGCGCGTCAAGGCGCTCAGAGACGCGGGCGGCGACCCGGCGAAGCCGATTCCGGTGGATCTCCTCACCGCCTCGGGCTCCGGGCTCGATCCGCACATTTCACCGGCGGCCGCCGACTACCAGGTCGCGCGGATCGCAAAGGCGAGAAGCCTGCCCGAGCAGCGCGTGCGCGAGCTCGTCGCGAAGCACACCGAGGGCCGGCTGCTCGGCATCCTGGGCGAGCCCGTCGTCAACGTGCTGAAGCTGAACCTCGCGCTCGACGCGGCCAAGTAAGCGCAGTGCGCTGCTACTACGGCATCGATATCGCGCCGGACGGCACGCGCGTTGTCGCCCGCCTCGTGGACGCGGAGCTGCGACTCGCCACGTTCGCGCAGGACGACGCGAGCTACCTCGAGATGCAGGCGGCGCTGCGGGAACACGACCCGCGCCCGCGCGCCTGCATTCCTTCGGGTGTCCGCACCGCCGCCCTCGCCGAAGAGCTGCTCCGCGGCATTCGCGGCATGAAGGTCACGCTGGTGCCGCCGATGCTTATCGATTCCTCCGCGAGCACGGAAGAACGCGCTCGCTCGCTCGCAAAAATGGCCAAAGAGCTGGCCTGACCTTTCATCGAAGGGAGATTCCATGAAGAGAAGTGCCTTGACCCTGTCCATTGCCGCTGCGCTGTCGCTTCCGGGTCTCGCGGGCGCGCAGCAAGCCGCGCCTGCGGCCGAAGCGAAGTCGCCGCACACCTTCACCGGCAACCTGACGATCATCAGCGATTACCGGTTTCGCGGGATTTCGCAGACGTTCGGCAAGCCC
>DASRFM010000106.1:0-6442 GCA_035651575.1 Burkholderiales bacterium
AGCTCCTTCTCGTGCTGCTTGAGGTACAGGCGCACCGCGCGCTCCATGTAGGGCCCGAGGTTGCCGTTCAGGCCCGAGTAGCTCGTGATGAAGCCGATCTTGACCGTCTGCGCCGATGCGGCGGCGGCAAAAACGGCGAGCGCCGCGGCCGCGGCGATGCGGATGCCTTTCATGGGTACTCTCCTCCTAATGGTTCGCGGCATTCTAATACAATGCCCCGGTGATTTCGGACGCGAAGGCGCGGGCACGGGCGGAGCTGAAAGGGATCTGGGCCGCCACGCTCACGCCGTTCGCCGCCGATCTCTCGCTGGACGAAGCCGGGTGGCGCGCGAACGTGCGCCACTGGTACCGCGAGCTCGGCATCCAGGGCCTGTTCGTGAACGGCAAGCAGGGCGAGTTCGCTTCCATGAGCGCCGGCGAGCGCAAGCGCACCGCCGAGATCGCCGTGGAGGAGGCGCGCGCCGCGGGCGGCCGCGGCGTCATGGTGTCCTGCTCGGACCAGAGCCTCGACACGGTCGTCGACCTCGCGCGCCATGCCGAGCGCATCGGCGCCGGGTACATCGTGGTCCACACGCCGCTGCTCTACTTCGGCGCCCACACGCCCGACACGCTCTTCGAGTACTACCGCCATGTCTGCAGCCAGGTGAAGCTCGGCGTCGCGCTGTGGAACCAGCCGCCCGACTGCGGCTACACGCTCGAGCCCGAGCTCTGCCTGCGGCTCGCCGGGATCCCGAACGTGGTCGCCATCAAGTACAGCGTCGAGCGCGAGCTCTACGCTCGCCTCACGCGGATGGCGGGCGAGCGCCTCATCGTCAGCACTTCGAGCGAGGAGCACTGGCTCGACAACATCGTCGAGCTCGGCTGGCGCCTCTACCTCTGCTCGACGCCGCCGTTCCTGCTGCAGACGAAAGAGGACCGGCGCATGCAGCAATACACCGAGCTCGCCTTCGAAGGAAAGCTTGCGGACGCGCGGCGAGTGCGGGACAGCCTGGATCCGGTGAGGAAAGCGCTGCGGGAGACGCGACCAGCGGGCAAGGCGGCGGCACACCAGAAGTATTGGCAGGAGCTCCTCGGCCAGGTCGGGGGCCGCGTCCGCCGGCCCCTCCTTGAATTGACCGAAGAGGAAAGGAAAAAGACGCGTAACGCGTTCAATGCCTGTGGCTTGGGGAAATCAGGGACGCACCACGTTTTTCCCCCGTCCTCAGCACGCGAAAACGTGGTGCGTCCCTGATTTTCGGTTCATGAGAGTCTGCATATTCGGCGCCGGCGCGGTCGGCGGCCACCTCGCGGCGAAGCTCGCCGCCGCCGGGAACGAGGTGTCGGCGTTCGCGCGCGGCGCGCAGCTCGCCGCCCTGCGCGACAAGGGCCTGGTGCTGATCCACGGCGAGCAGAGGATCACGGGGAAGGTGCGCGCGAGCGACCGCACCGCGGAGCTCGGCAAGCAGGACGCGGTGCTCGTGACGATGAAGGCGAATGTGCTGCCCGCCGTCGCCGCCCAGCTCGCGCCGCTCCTCGGCCCGGATACGCCGGTCGTGTTCGCGCAGAACGGCATCCCGTGGTGGTACGGAATCGGCCTCGCGTCCTCGAAGAGGCCGCGCCGGACCTCGCGCGCCTCGACCCGGCCGGGGCCCTGAGGAAAACGGTTGCCGCCGAGCGCGTCATGGGCGGGGTGATCTACTCGGCGAACGACCTGACCGGGCCCGGCGTCGTGCTCAACCACACGCCGGGAGACAACATGCTCGTCGTCGGCGAGGCGGACGATGCCGACTCGGCGCGCGCGCGGCGCCTGCGCGAGGTCCTGGAGGCGTGCGGCATGTCCTCGCCGCCGCCCGAGGACATCCGCACGGCGATGTGGAACAAGGCGGTCAGGATCATCGGCAACTCGAGCGTGTGCCTGCTGGCCGACGCGGCCCTCGACGCGGTGCGCGCCGACGCCGGCCTGAGGGAGCTGATGACGCGCGCGCTCGCCGAGGCGCGCGCGATCGCGAGCGCTTACGGATTCGACAGCGAGCGGGCGCCGCAGCGTCCGTCGGGCGGGCACGCCTCGGGCAGCATCAGCCACAAGCCGTCGCTGGTGCAGGACTACGACGCCGGCAAGCCGATGGAGATCGAGTCGCAAATCGTGACGCCGTTGGCATTCGCGCGCGCCGCGGGCCTCGCGGCCCCGGTTCTCGACGCTCTTGCACGGCTTTGCGTCTTCAAGGCGGCGGCGAAGGGCCTTTATTCTCCCTGAGGTCTCCGTAGAATAGGCGGGGAGAGAGGGGGCGATGGCCAAGGCAAGAGAGAAGATTCAGGCCCCGGCGTCCGAGGAGACCGAGCAGCGCTTCCGCCGCACGTTCGAGCTTGCCGGCGCGGGCCTCGCGCACATCAGCCTCGAGCGCAAGTTCCTGCGCGTCAACCGGCGGCTGTGCGAGATCCTCGGCTACAGCGAGAAGGAGCTCCTCGGCCGCACCGGCCGCGAGATCTCCCATCCCGACGACCTGGACGTGATCAACGCCATGCGCCCGCGGCTGCATTCCGGCGAGGAGCGCTGGGTGCGGGCGGAGAAGCGCTACATCCGCAAGGACCGCTCGGTGGTCTGGGTCGCGACGACGATCGCCCTGCAGCGCGACGACGCCGGCAATCCCGAGCTCGAGATCGCGGTTTTCGAGGACATCACCGCGCGCAAGGACGCCGAGGCGGCGGTGCGCGAGAGCGAGGAGCGCTTCCGCGCGGTGGTGAATTCGCTCTCCGAGGGCATCCTCGTCTACGACAAGGCGCTCAACATCGTCGCCGGCAACTTCGCCGCGGAGAAGATCATCGGCCTGCCGATGGCGCAGATGCTCGGCAAGCCGGGCTTCACCTCGCTCGTGCCCTGCGTGCGCGAGGACGGCTCGCCGCTGCCGGCCGACGAGCGCCCGACGCGCACCACCGTGCGCTCCGGCGCGCCGATGAAGAACTACGTGGTCGGCATCCGCCGCCCGGACGGCTCGACGACCTGGATCTCGGCCAACACCGCGTTCCTGCGCCATCCCGGAGAGGTCGAGCACTATGGGGTGGTCTCGACCATCACCGACATCAGCGCGCAGCGCGCAAGCGAGGCCGCGCTGCGCGAGAGCGAGGAGCGCTTCCGCCAGACCTTCGAGCTCGCCGCCTCGGGCATCGCGCACGTGTCGCTCGACGGCAAGTTTATGCGCGTCAACCGCAGCCTGTGCGAGATGCTGGGCTACCCCGAGTCGCAGCTCGTCGGCCGCTCGGTGAAGGAGATCTCGCACCCGGAGGACCGCGACCTGACCGACGGCCAGCGCGCCCGGGTGCGCGCCGGCGAACTTGCCTCGGCGCACCTCGAGAAGCGCTACCTGCGCGGCGACGGCGGCGTGGTGTGGGTGGACCTCGCCATCGCGCTGGTGCGCGGCGCCGGCGGCGCGCCGCTGTACGAGATCGCGGTCCTCGACGACATCACCGAGCGCAAGGAGGCCGAGCGCGCGCTGAGGCGGAGCGAGGCCCGCTTCCGCAGCCTGACGCAGGTGTCCTCGGACTGGTATTGGGAGCAGGACGACAAGTTCCGCCTGAGCTTCATGTCCGGGCGCATGGGCGAGCGCACCGGGCTCGACCCGTCCTCGTACCTGGGCCGCCAGCGCTGGGACACGCCGGCGCTCAACCTGACCGAGGAGGACTGGCGCCGCCACCGCGAGCAGCTCGTGCGCCACGAGCCGTTCCACGACTTCGAGATGCAGCGCCCGAACCCCGAGGGCGGGACGCGCTGGGTGTCGCTCTCCGGCGAGCCGGTGTACGACGAGGACGGCCGCTTCGCCGGCTACCGCGGCGTGGGCAAGGACATCACCGAGCGCAAGCACGCGGAGGAGGAGCTGCGCCGCGCCCACGCCGACCTGGAGCGCAAGGCGACCGAGCTGCAGCGCTCCAATTCCGAGCTCGAGCAGTTCGCCTACGTCGCCTCGCACGACCTGCAGGAGCCGCTGCGCATGGTGTCGAGCTACACCCAGCTCGTGCTGCGCCGCTACGGCGAGCGGCTCGACGGCGACGCCAAGGAGTTCATGGCCTACGTGGTCGACGGCGCGGCGCGCATGAAGCAGCTGATCGAGGACCTGCTCGCCTACTCGCGCGTCGGCACGCGCGGCAAGGAGTTCAAGCCGGTCGCGGTCGAGGCCGCGGTGCGCCGCGCCATCAACAACCTGCGCGCCGCGATCGAGGAGACGGGCGCGAGCATCACCTACGACGCGCTGCCCACGGTGGACGCGGACGACGTGCAGCTCGCGCAGCTCTTCCAGAACCTGATGGGCAACGCGCTCAAGTTCCGCTCGCAGTCGGTGCCGCGCATCCACGTGTCCTCGAAGGAGACGGAAGCCGAATGGGAGTTCGCGGTCGCCGACAACGGCATCGGCATCGAGCCGCAGTACTTCGAGCGCATCTTCATGGTGTTCCAGCAGCTGCACACGAAGGGCGAGTTCCCCGGGACCGGCATCGGCCTCGCTATCTGCAAGAAGGTCGTCGAGCGCCACGGCGGGCGCATCTGGGTCATCTCCAGGCCCGGCGAGGGCAGCGCGTTCCATTTCACGCTACCGAAACAGAGAGAGGCGGCGCATGGTTGAGAGAAATACCCCGATCGACATCCTGCTCGTGGAGGACAACCCGGGCGACGAGCGCCTGACGCGCGAGGCGCTGAAGGAGGGCAAGGTCTACAGCAACCTGCACTGGGTGAAGGACGGGGTCGAGGCCACCGACTTCCTCCACCGGCGCGGCAAGTACGCCGATGCGCCGCGCCCGGACATCATCCTGCTCGACCTCAACCTGCCGAAGAAGGACGGGCGCGAGGTGCTGCAGGAGATCAAGAGCACCGAGGCCCTGAAGCGCATCCCGGTGGTCATCCTCACCACTTCGAAGGCGGAGGAGGACGTGCTGCGCACCTACAACCTGCACGCCAACTGCTACGTGACCAAGCCGGTGGACCTGGAGAAGTTCATCGTCGTCGTCAAGTCGATCGATGTGTTCTGGTTGACGGTGGTGACCTTGCCGCCGAATGGTCACTCATAAGGTTCTCCTCATAGAAGACAACCCCGGGGACGCCCGCCTCATCAAGGAGATGCTGGCGGAGGACCCCGAGACGCCGTTCGCGCTGCACACCGCCGACCGCCTCTCGAAGGGGCTGGAGCACCTTTCCGCCGGGGAGACCGGCCTCGTGCTGCTCGACCTCTCGCTGCCCGACAGCTTCGGCCTGGAGACCTTCGCCAAGGTCTACGCGCACTCGCCGATGGTGCCGATCATCGTGCTGACCGGCAACGACGACCAGACCGTCGCGCTCTCCGCGGTGAAGGGCGGCGCGCAGGACTACCTCGTCAAGTCGCGCCTGGAGCGCGAGCTGCTGCTGCGCTCGATGCAGTACTCGATCGAGCGCAAGCGCTACCAGGTGCAGCTCGAGCACCAGGCGAACTACGACGCGCTCACCGGGCTGCCCAACCGCAACCTGCTGCACGACCGCCTGAAGCAGGCGGTGTTCGCGCAGCGCCACTCGCGCAACATCGCGGTGGTCTTCATCGACCTCGACCACTTCAAGTTCGTGAACGACAGCCTCGGCCACAGCGTCGGCGACAAGCTCCTGAAGGGCATGGCGGACCGTCTGCGCCTGGTGCTGCGCGAGGGCGACACGGTGGCGCGCCTGGGCGGCGACGAGTTCGTCCTGATCCTGAACGACCAGACGAACGAGGAGGTGATCTTCCGCGCGATGCAGCGCATCACCGCCAAGGTGTGCGAGCCGATCGACATCGAGGGCAAGGAGCTCTACCTCACCTGCAGCGCCGGCATCAGCCTGTACCCGCAGGACGGCCCGGACGTGGACACGCTGCTCAAGAACGCGGACGCCGCCATGTACCGGGCGAAGGAGCACGGCCGCAACACGTTCCAGTTCTACACCTCGGAGATGAACGAGCGGGTGAACGAGCGCCTCGCGCTCGAGAACGCCTTGCGCCGCGCGCTGGAGCGCAAGGAGTTCCTGCTCCACTACCAGCAGCGCGTGGACCTGAAGAGCGGCGCCATCGCCGGCGCCGAGGCGCTGGTGCGCTGGATGCACCCGGAGTGGGGCCTGCTGCGCCCGGCGCGCTTCATCGGCCTCGCCGAGGAGACCGGCATCGTGGTGCAGCTCGGCGAATGGGTGCTGCACGAGGCCTGCCGCCAGACGCGCGCCTGGCTCGACGAGGGCCTCAAGCCCGGCGTCACCTCGGTCAACCTCTCGGCGCGCCAGTTCCGCCAGGAAGGCCTGGTGCGCATGGTGTCGAGGATCCTGGAGGACACGAAGCTCGACCCAAGCCACCTCGAGATCGAGCTCACCGAGAGCATGGTCATGCACAACGTCGAGGCGGCGATCGCGACGCTGCAGGGGCTGAAATCGCTCGGCATCGCGCTCTCGGTGGACGACTTCGGCACCGGCTACTCGAGCCTCTCCTACCTG
>DASRFM010000107.1:0-51935 GCA_035651575.1 Burkholderiales bacterium
TCTCGATGACTCACAAGTTCGAGGCCATCCGCAAGGACAGTGTCGCTCGGGAAAACGTCTACGTCTTCATCGACGAGGCGCATCGGTCTGTCGCCAAGGACCTCGGCACCTACCTGATGGCGGCGCTGCCGAAGGCGACCATCATCGGGTTCACCGGAACGCCGATTGCGCGCACCTCGCAGGGCGAGAGCACGTTCAAGATCTTCGGCGCCGAGGACGACCAGGGCTACCTCGACAAGTATTCGATCGCAGAGTCGATCGCGGACGAGACCACGCTGCCGATCAAGCATGTAATGGCGCCCTCGACAATGACGGTCCCGGCGGAGCGGCTGGACAAGGAGTTCTTCGCGCTCGCCGAAGCCGAAGGCGTAACCGACGTGGAGGAGCTGAACCGGGTGCTGGACCGCGCGGTCGGCCTGCGCACGTTCCTTGCCGCGGACGACCGGATCGAGAAGGTCGCAGCCTTTGTGGCGGAGCACTTCAAGGAAAATGTGCTGCCGCTGCACTACAAGGCATTCCTCGTCGCTGTGAACCGCGAGGCGTGCGCCAAATACAAGAGGGCCCTGGACAAGCTGTTGCCGCCGGAGTGGACGGAGGCGGTCTACACGGAGAGTGCCACCGATGCCGTCGATCGCCCGCTCGTCGCCGAACTGCAGTTGAGCGCAGAGCGCGAGGCGGACGTGCGGTCGTCATTCAAGAAGCCGAAGGAGGAGCCGAAGATCCTCATCGTCACCGACAAGCTTCTCACCGGTTACGACGCGCCAGTTCTTTATTGCATGTACCTCGACAAGCCGATGCGCGATCACGTCCTGCTGCAGGCGATCGCGCGCGTCAACCGTCCGTACGTGGATTCGGAAGGCATCCAGAAGAAGGTCGGCCTGGTCGTCGACTTCGTCGGCGTCCTTCGCGAGCTGAAGAAGGCGTTGAAATTCGATTCGGACGATGTGAGCGGAGTGCTCGAGGACCTCGACGTTCTTCTGGAGGACTTCAAGAAGAAGATCGCCGTCGCGAAAAAGGACTTCCTCGAAGCGGGGGAGGGCGGAGCCGACGAGAAGCTCGAGCGCCTCGTGTACGGACGTTTCCTCGTGCCCGAAGCGCGCAAGGAGTTCTTCGAGGCATACAAGGAAATCGAGGCGCTATGGGAGATCCTCTCTCCGTCGCCGGAGCTGCGCGACCACATCGAGGCGTACAAGCATCTGACGAACCTGTACGCGGCGGTGCGCAACGCTTATGCGGAAAAAGTCGGATTTATCGCGGATCTTGCGTACAAGACAAGGCGCCTGATAGAGGAACGGGCGACTCAGGAAGGCCTGGGGAAATTCACCAAGAGCGTCACCTTCGACGTGAAGACACTGAATTCGCTTCGAGGCGAGAAGGGCCCTGACGAAGGGAAAGTCTTCAACCTCGTGCGCGGCCTGCATCAGGAAGTGGAAGAGAACGCCGACACCGCGCCGGTGCTGCAGCCCCTGAAGGAGCGCGCCGAGCGGATCCTCAAGGACCTGGAAGAGCGCAAGACAACCGGTATTGCTGCCCTCGAACAACTCGCCCGACTCGCTGCCGACAAGGAGATCGCGCTCAAGGCCGCACAGGATAGCGGGCTCTCCTCTCGCGCCTTTGCGGTGTACTGGTCCATGCGCGAAGACGCGACGCTCAAAACCTCGGGTATCGACGCGATGGGCCTCGCACGGGAAGCCGAAGATCTGGCGGCCCGCTTTCCAAATGCGGCAGTCAATCCCGATGAAGAACGCCGTTTCCGCGCCGCGCTCTACAAACCTCTTCTCAAGCTCCCGAAAGATCAGCGCGCGGGTCTTGTCGAGCGGATCGCAAGCCTCTTGTTGCGTTGAATAGAACTGGACTTTATCCCGCCCAGCTTCTCAGGCGCCGCGCGCTTGCGTGGGCGCTTCGCCTGGGCGTGAATCCCCGGGTCATCCGGGTACAGGACATGAAGCGCAAATGGGGTTCATGCTCGTCCGCGGGCACGGTGACGTTCGCCTCGGACCTCACCGAAAAAGACGAGCGCTTCCAAGACTATGTCATGGTTCACGAGCTGCTACATCTGCGCTATTCCACGCACGGACGTGTATTCAAGGCGCTCATGGGCGCATACGTTCCAGGGTGGAGGAGATTAGCAGTCGCTCGCGACTAGAGGCCGAGATAGGCCTGCCGCACGCGGTCGTCGTGCAGCAGCTCAGTCCCGGTTCCGGTCATGACGATGCGTCCATTCTCCAGCACATAGGCCCGGCTGGAAATCCTGAGCGACACGGCCACGTTCTGCTCGACGAGCAGGATGGTCAGGCCGGCCTCGTTCAGCAGGCGCACGGCGTGGAGCACTTCCTGCACGACGAGCGGCGCAAGGCCGAGCGAGGGCTCGTCGAACATGATGAGCTCGGGCGCCCCCATCAGGCAGCGGCCGATGGCGAGCATCTGCTGCTCGCCGCCGGAGAGCGTGCCGCTCACCTGCGCCTGGCGCTCCGCGAGGCGGGGGAAGAGCTCGAAGACATCCTCGAGCTTGCGTTTCGCGCCCTTGCGCGCGCGCGGCAGCAGGGCGCCGATCTGCAGGTTCTCGAGGACAGTGAGGCTCGGGAAGATCTGGCGGCCTTCGGCGACCTGGCCGATGCCGGCATCGCAGATGGCGTGCGGCTCGAGGCCGCCGATCTCGCGCTCCTTGAAGCGCACCGAGCCCGAGCGAGCGCGCTCGATGCCGGCGATGGCGCGCAGCAGCGAGGACTTGCCGGCGCCGTTCGCGCCGACGATGGCGACGATCTCGCCTTCGCCCACTTCGAGCGAGACGCGGTCGAGCGCCTGCGCGTCGCCGTAGTAGAGCTCGAGCTCGCGCACGGCCAGCATCAGACCTCCGCCTCCTCGCCGAGGTAGCAGTCGAGGACCGCGCGGTCCTTGACGACCTGCTCCGGCGCGCCGCGCGCGATCACCTGGCCGTGGTGCAGCACCACGATGCTGCCGGCGAGCGCCATGACCGCGCGCATCACGTGCTCGATGAGGAGGATGGTGAGGCCGTCGCGGTTGAGCGCGCGGAACACCTCCACCATCTGGTCGCATTCGGTGGGGCGCAGGCCGGCCATGACCTCGTCGAGCAGCAGCAGGCGCGGCCGCGTCGCAAGCGCGCGCGCGACCTCCAGGCGCTTGCGGTCCGGAAGCGTGAGCGAGGAGGCCGGGAGGTCGCGTTTCGGCCCGAGGCCCAGGCGCTCGACGATGCCGCGCGCGCTGCTGCGCGCCTCCGCCGTGGAGCGTGCGCGCAACAGCGCGCCGACGGTGACGTTGTCGAGCACCGAGAGCCCGGCGAACGGCTTCACGATCTGGAAGGTGCGGCCGATGCCTGCGCCGCAGATCTCATCCGGGCGCAGGCCGTGGATCGGCCTGCCGTCGTACAGGATCTCGCCGGCGTCGGGCACGTAGACCCCGGCGATCATGTTGAAGAGCGTGGTCTTGCCGGCGCCGTTCGGCCCGATCAGGCCGACGATCGCGCCTTGCGGAACCTCCAGCGTCGCGCCGTGCACGGCGCGCAGCCCGCGGAACGACTTGCCGGCGGCGCGCACTTCGAGGAGCGCCGTCATGCGCCGCTCCGCAGCCGCAGGCGGCGCGCGAGCGCGGGCCAGATGCCGTGCGGCAGGAACACGATCACGCCGAGGAGCACCACGCCGTAGAAGACCTGCTTGACCCCCGGAATTTCGAGGCCGAACGCGCCCAGCGCCTCGGTTATGGCCTCCGAGAGAAGCGTAAGCACCGCGGCGCCGAGGACCGGGCCGAACAGCGTGCCGACGCCGCCGATCACCGGGCCGAGGATGATCTCGATCGAGCGCCCGATGTTGAACACCTGCTCCGGGAAGAGGTTGTTGTAGTAGAAGGCGAAGAACACCCCGGAAACGGAGGTCATCGCCGCGCTCAGGACGACCGCGGCCATCTTCCAGCGGAACGTGTCGATGCCGAGCGCGCGCGCCGCGTCCTCGTTCTCGCGGATCGCCTGCCAGTAGTAGCCGGCCTTCGTCCGCAGCAGGAAAAAGCAGAGCGCAAAAGCCGCCGCGCAGAGGAAAAGGATCGAGTAGTAGTACATGAGCGGCGGCCCGCGGAAGCTCGCCAGGTCCCAGGCGTCGCGCTGCGCCACCTTGAGGAACATGCCGCCGGGCCCGCCGAGCCAGTCGAGGTGGTCGAAGCCGACGCGCGTGAACTCGGCGAACGCGATCGTGAGGAGCGCGAAGTAGACGCCCGAGATGCTGAAGCGGAACGCGAGGAAGCCGATCAGCGCGCCGAGCAGCATGCAAAGCAGCATCGCGAGCCACAGTCCCGCCCACGGCCCGATGCCGTAGTGGAAGAAGAGCGCGCCCGCCGCGTAGGCGCCCACGCCCACGTACAGCGCATGGCCGAGCGAGAGATGGCCGGCGAAGCCCATCAGGATGTTCCACGCCTGGCCGGTGTAGGCAAAGTAGAGGATCAGCGTCGCGACGGCGAGCGCGTAGGGGCCTGCGAAGGCGGGGAAGGCGAGCAGCACGAGGAGAAGTCCCAGCAGCAGGACCGTTTCGCGCCTCATGTGCGTTTTCCGAGGAGTCCTTGGGGACGGAAGAGCAGGACGAGAATCAGGAGGCCGAAGCTGAACATGCTCTTCGCCGACGGGTCGATGAACAGGCCGGCGAGCGCTTCCGAGACGCCGATCAGGATGCCGCCGAGGAGGGCGCCGACCATGGAGCCGAGGCCGCCGACGATGACGATGACGAACGCGAGCAGGGTGAACGCGGGGCCGAGCGGCGGCGTCACGTCGACGAGGAGCACCATGGCGCAGCCTGCGATCGCGACGCACGCCGCGCCCAGGCCGAAGGTGAGCGCGTAGAGCCGCTTCACGTTCAGGCCGACCACCCGCGCGCCGAGGTAGTTGTCGGCGCAGGCGCGGATCGCCTTCCCGGTGAGCGTCCACTTGAAGAAGGCGAAGAGCGCCGCCGCCGCCGCGACCGCGGCGCCGGCGCCGTAGAGCCGCGCCTTGTCCACGAGGATCCTGCCGATCTCGAAGGAGTCGAGCTGGTAGTCGACCTGGACGTTGCGCGCGTCCGGGCCGAAGACCATCAGCATCACGTTGGTCAGGATGATCGCGATGGCGACGAGGAGCATGAACTGCGAGTGCTCCGGCCGCGTGATGAACGGATTGATGAGCGACGCCTGCAGCGCGTAGCCGAAGATGAAGAACGCCGCCGCGATCGGCAGCATGCTCAGGAAGGGATCGAGCTTGAGCGCGGCGAAGAGCACGGTCGCCGCGTACATCGCGATCGTCATCATCTCGCCGTGCGCGAAGTTGACCACCCGCACCACGCCGAAGATCACCGACAGCCCGAGCGCCATCAGGCCGTAGACCAGGCCCGTGAGGACTCCGGCGACGACGACGTTGGCGACTAAATCAAGTTGCATCGGAAAAAGGGGTCAGGACCCTTTTCCAGTTGGCTTTGCAAAATTCGCAGAAAAGGGTCCTGACCCCTTTTTCTTTTCAGGCCTTCTGATAGTACGGCGCGGGGAAGACGGGCTTGGCCGTGGCGGCGCTCGCGGGCAGCACGACGGTCGGCAGCAGGTTCAGGTTCTGCACGCAGGCCGAGCCGATGCCCTCGACCTGGCCCTTGGCGTTGAACTTGATCGGCCCGCCGAGCATCATCTTCTCGGTGATGTTGGTCTGCCGGATCGCGTCGGCCAGCACCTTCGGATCGGCGCTGCGCGCGCGCTTGAAGGCGTCGGCGGCGATGAGGATCGCCTCGAAGGTGAAGCCCGCGTTCAGCCCATGGAACACCAGGTTGTCCTTCGGGTTCTGCTTCTTGAACGCCTTTTCCACGATCTGCGTGAGCTTGGCGCGCGGGTTGTACCAGGGCACGTTGGAGATCGAGTACTCGGAGAGCTTGCCGAGCGTCTTGAAGTACTGCTCCTCGTACATGCCGGGCGAGCCGGGGCTCACGATCCCCATCGGGTTCCAGCGCTGCTTCACCATCTCGCGGCGCAGGATGATCGCGTCGTTCAGGCGGCAGACGAGGAGCAGGAAGTCGGCGTTCGAGGCCTTGGCCTTGGAGACTTCCACGGTCAGGTCCTTCGCCGCGGGATCGTAGGAGATGGTGTCCACGATCTTGAAGGGCAGCTGGGTGCGCGCCGGCAGCATCGCGCCGATGCCCTTGGTCATCGCCTGGCCGAAGGTGTCGTTCACGTGCATGTAGACGGCGGTGCGCGGCACCGTGTTCGTCGCGCGGAACAGGTCGCCGATCAGGTCGAGCCCGTTCCGCACGATGTCGATCGCGGTCTGGAAGTTGCGGAACACGTACTTGTAGCCCTGCTCGGTGATCTGCGGCGCGGCGGCGATGTTGATCACGAACGGCACGCCGCGCTGCTCGGCCACCTGCGCGATCGCGGCGGCGGCGCCGGAGTCGAACGGCCCGACGAGGACGTTGGCGCCTTCCTGGATGAGGCGCTCGGCGCGGGTGCGCGCGGTGTCGACGTTCGACTCGAAGTCGGCGTTCATCAGCTCGATATCGACGCCGAGCATCTCCTTGATGACCCCGGGGGCGAGGTCCGCGCCCTTCTGGCAGGACTGGCCGATGAAGCCGAGGTAGCCCGAGCGCGGCAGGATGACGCCGACCTTGAGCTTCTGCGCCTGCGCGCGCACGATGCCGAAAGGCGAGAGCGCGGCGGCGGCGCCGAGGCCGGCAGCGGCGCGGGTGAACTGGCGACGGTCCATGATTCCTCCTCCTCTGGTGTGGGGATTGTTATAGACGATTACAATTTCCCGGTCAATGACGCCCCGGCTGCCTTCGCCGCATCGCCCCCGCGCGCTCGCGCCCATCGCCCGCGTGCGCGGCCTGGATTACGACGTGCTGGACGAGCTGCTCGGCTACACGCTGCGGCGGGCCCAGGTCGCCATGTTCGTCGCCTTCCACCAGGCGACCCGCGGCATGGACATCACGCCGCCGCGCTTCACGGCGCTCGTCATCGTCGGGGCGAATCCGGGCATCAGCCAGACGGTCCTCGGCAACGTGCTCGGCATCGCGCGCTCGGGCGCGATGCTGCTCACCAAGTGGTTCCAGGCGCGCGGCCTGATCGAGCGGCGGCGGCGTCCGCGCGACGCCCGGGCGTGGGGCCTGCACCTGACGCGCAAGGGTGAGCGGCTGGTCGAGCGCCTCAAGACCGACGTGCTGCGCCTGGACCTGCGCAGGACGCGGCACCTGAGCGCGCGCGAGCGCCGCGAGCTGCTGCGCCTGCTCGAGAAGCTCGCGCGATGAGGCCGGTGCGCTCCCTGCGAGTCGGCCCGACCGGGGTGGTCTCGGAGCGGCGCCGCGACGGCACGATCCTGCTGCGCTCGGCGAGCCCGGCGCCGGCCTACCCGGCGAAGATCACCGAGCGGCTCGACTACTGGGCGGCGCAGGCGCCGGAGCGCGTGCTCTTCGCCCAGCGCGGTGAAAGCGGCTGGCGCACGATCACGTACCGGCAGGCGCGCGCGCGGGTTCGGGCCGTTGCGGCTTCCCTCCTGAAGAGGAAGCTCTCGCCCGAGCGGCCGCTCGCCGTGCTGTCGGGCAACGACCTCGAGCACGCGCTCCTCATGCTCGCGGCGCTCTACGTCGGCGTGCCGTACGCGCCGGTATCGCCCGCGTATTCGCTCGTCTCGTCGGACTTCGCGCAGCTGCGCCGCGTGATGGACCTCGTCACGCCGGGGCTGGTCTACGCCTGCGACGAGGCGCGCTTCGGCGGCGCGCTCAACGCCGCCGCGCCGCGCGATGCCGGCGTCCTGTTCGCCGCGGATTTCCCCGGCCTCGAGAAAGGCGAAGACCGCGCCGTGGACGAGGCGCATGCGCGCGTCGGGCCGGACAGCATCGCGAAGTTCCTCTTCACGTCGGGCTCGACCGGCGCGCCGAAGGCCGTCATCAACACGCAGCGCATGTGGTGCGCGAACCAGGCGATGGTGCGCGAAGTGCTCGCCTTCGTGCAGGACGAGCCGCCGGTGATGGTGGATTGGGCGCCCTGGCACCACACCGCGGGCGGCAACAAGGACTTCGGGCTCATCCTGTACAACGGCGGCACGCTCTACATCGACGAGGGCAAGCCGCTGCCCGGCCTCATCGAGACCACGGTGCGCAACCTGCGCGAGGTGGCGTCGAACTGGTACTTCACGGTGCCGAAGGGCTACGAGATGCTGCTGCCCTACCTCAGGGACGACGCCGCGCTGAGGAAAACCTTCTTCGCCCGCCTGAAGGGCCTGTGGTTCGCCGGGGCCGGCGTCTCGCAGCACGTCTTCGAGGCCTACAAGGACCTCGCCTACGAGACCTGCGGCGAGCAGATCCTCTTCATGACCGGCTTCGGCTCGACGGAGACCGCGCCGCATACGCTGAGCCGCACCTGGGACACCGCGGACGCCTCGAACATGGGCGTGCCGGCGCCGGGCGCGGAGCTGAAGCTCGTCCCCTTCCAGGACAAGTACGAGCTGCGGCTCAAGGGCCCGCACGTCACCCCCGGCTATTGGCGCCAGCCGGAGCTGAGCGCGCAGGCGTTCGACGAGGAAGGCTACTACCGGCTCGGCGACGCGTTCGTGTTTGCCGACGAGGCGAACCCCGAGGCAGGCCTGCTCTTTCGCGGCCGCATCTCGGAGGACTTCAAGCTCTCCACCGGCACCTGGGTGCACGTCGGGCCGCTGCGCGCGAAGTTCATGGAGCACTTCGGCCCAATGGTGCGCGACGTGGTGATCGCGGGCGAGAATCGCCCGGACCTCGCCGCGCTCGTTTTTCCCGCGCCAGGCTTCTCAGCGGAGGAATTCGACAGGAAGTTCACGAGCCTTGCGAGCACCGGCAGCTCGAATCGCATCGCCCGCTACGCGATCATGAAGGAGCCGCCCTCGCTCGACGCCGGGGAGATGACCGACAAGGGAACCCTCAACCAGAAAGCGGTGCTCAGGCGCCGCGCGCAAATCGTGGAAGACCTCTACCGATGAACCTCGACGAGCTGGTCGCGATCGACGTGCACACGCACGCCTGGAAGTCGGCGCTGCGCGTGGCGGAGGCGCCTTCCGAGCAGCAGGCGGCGATGGGCCGCTATTTCCGCTACCAGCCGCAGCACCAGACGGTGCCCGAGATGGCGCAGATGTACCGCAAGCTGAAGATGGCGTTCGTCGTCTTCACGGTGGACGCGGCGAAGGAACCGCGCAAGATCACGAACGAGGAGATCGCGGAGCTCGCGCACGAGAACCCGGATGTCGCGATCCCCTTTGCCAGCGTCAATCCGCACCGCGGCGCCGAGGGCGTTGCCGCAGCGAAACGATTGATCCGGGACTACAAGGTCAAAGGCTTCAAGTTCCATCCCTCGGTGCAGGAGTTTTTCCCGAACGACCGCCTCGCGTATCCGCTGTACGAGGCGATCGCGGAGGCGAGGCTGCCGGCGCTCTTCCACACCGGGCAGACGGGCGTCGGCGCCGGCACGCGCGGCGGCGGCGGGATCCGCCTCAAGTACTCCAACCCCCTGCTGCTCGACGACGTGGCGGCGGATTTCCCCGACATGCCGATCGTGCTCGCGCACCCGTCCTTTCCCTGGCAGGAGGAGGCGCTGTCGGTGGCGACGCACAAGCCGCAGGTCTACATCGATCTCTCCGGCTGGTCGCCGAAGTACTTCCCGCCGCTCCTGGTGCAGTACGCCAACACGCTCCTCAAGGAGAAGATCCTCTTCGGCTCGGACTACCCGGTGATGGCGCCGGAGCGCTGGATGGAGGAGTTCGACAAGCTGCCGATCAAGCCGGAGGTGCGGCCGCTGATCCTCAAGCGGAACGCCGCGCGCCTGCTGCAGCTTGGTTAGCGAGCGCGAGGGCGGCGATGAAGGTCTCGTAGGGCGGGTGCGCCTCGCCGGCGAGCCACGCTTCCACGTCCGCGAGCCTCGCGCCTAGCGCCGCGGCGAGCTTCGCCTCGCCGCCTGCCGCGCGCGCAGCCCGCCGCAGCGTGTTTTGGTACGCCGTCTCCATTGCCATCGCCCGCTCGCAGCGTGGGGCCGGCGCCCCGCGCGCGCAATAGCCCGGCAGGGCGGCTCCCCTGCGTCACTGGACGGTTATAGTCCCCCTCTTTCGACCCATCCCATGCCCGTGCGCCAGCAGATCGAGGAAGGCAGCGTCCCGGTGAAGGCCTACGCCGCCGACATCGAGCCGGCGGCGCGGCAGCAGCTCGTCAACCTCTCGCGCCTGCCGATCGTGCATCACCACGTCGCCGCCATGCCGGACGTGCACCTCGGCATCGGCGCCACCGTGGGATCGGTCATACCCACGAAGCGCGCCATCATCCCGGCCGCGGTGGGCGTGGACATCGGCTGCGGCATGATCGCGACGCGCCTGTCGCTCGCCGCGAGCGAGCTTTCCGAAAAAGCGCTGAGCAAGGTGTTCCACCAGATCGAGCGGGACGTTCCGCTCGGTTTCCGCCAGCACGGCGAGCGCGAGGTGCGCAGCGCCGCTGCGCGTCCTTTCCAGAAAGAGCTCGCGAAAATCATGCAGAAGCACCCGGGCATCGAAAAGCGCATGGGCAGGAGCTCGAGCTGGGTGCACCAGATGGGCACGCTCGGCGGCGGCAACCACTTCATCGAGGTCTGCCTCGACGAATCGGACCGCGTCTGGGTGATGCTGCACTCCGGAAGCCGCGGCATCGGCAACGCGATCGGCACCTATTTCATCGAGCTGGCAAAAAAGGATTCTCAACGAGACAACCTCCAGCTGCCGGACCGCGACCTGGCCTATTTTCCGGAGGGCGCGCGGCATTTCGACGACTACGTCGACGCGGTGGGCTGGGCGCAGGACTATGCGGCCGCCAACCGCGCCGAGATGCTGGAGCTCGTGCTCGAGGCGATGCATCGCCACCTGCCGCCGTTCGAGCAGACCGCCGAGGCGGTCAACTGCCACCATAACTACGTGCAGCGCGAGCGCCATTACGGCGAGGACGTCTGGCTCACACGCAAGGGCGCGATCCGCGCCGGGAAGGGCGAGCTCGGCATCATCCCGGGCAGCATGGGAACGCGGAGCTACATCGTGCGCGGCAAAGGCAGCGCCGAGAGCTTCGACTCCTGCGCGCACGGCGCCGGGCGCCGGATGAGCCGCAACGCGGCGCAGAAGACGTTCTCTTTGAAGGATCTCGAAGAACAAACGGCCGGAGTCGTCTGCCGCAAGGACAAGGGTGTGCTGGACGAGATCCCCGGCGCCTACAAGGACATCGACGAAGTGATGGCGAACCAGTCCGACCTGGTCGAGACGGTCCACACGCTGAAGCAGGTCCTGTGCGTGAAGGGGTAAAGGCGAAGGTAGATACGGGGATCGCCCGCCTTACGCTCGTCCTGGGCGCGGTGATGGCGACCGGGCCGCTCGCGGTCGATATGTACCTGCCGGCGCTTCCCGGGATCGCTTCGGAATACGCGGTCCAGGCGGCGCGCGTGCAGCACACGCTCTCCGCGTACCTCTTCGGGCTCGCGATGGGGCAGCTCCTCTTCGGGCCGCTCGCGGACCGCTTCGGCAGGAAGGGGCCGATGCTCGCGGGGCTCGGCCTCTATGCGCTCGCCTCGGTCGGCTGCGCGCTCGCGGCGAACATCGAAAGCTTCGTCCTCATGCGGATCGCGCAGGCGCTCGGCGGCTCCTCGGGCATGGTCGTGATCCGCGCCATCATCCGCGACCGCTTCGACGCGCTGCAGTCGGCGCGCGTGCTCTCGCTCATGATGCTCGTCATGGGCGCGGCGCCGATCCTCGCGCCGCTCGCCGGCGGCTGGATCCTGGTGAACAGCTCCTGGCACTGGATCTTCGGCTTCCAGGCCGCTTTCGCTTTGCTCTGCATCGGCGCGGTGGCGCTCTTCCTGCCGGAGTCGCATCCGCACCACCGCCGCACGCCCTCGCTCGGCCACGCGCTCGCCGCCTTCGCGCCGGTGGCGCGCGACGTGCGCTTCCTCGGCCCGACGCTCGTCTTCGTCTTTGCCTTCGGCGGCTTCTTCGCCTACCTCGCGTCCGCGCCGTTCGTCTTCATCGAGCATTTCGGCGTCGACGCGGCGAACTTCGGCTGGTACTTCGGCGCCGGCGCCTGCGGATTCATCGGCGTCTCGCAGCTGAACCGCCGCCTCGTCATGCGCGGCGGGCCGCGCCGCGTGCTCGGCTGGGGCGTGCGGCTGCTCGCGGCGGCCGCCGCGGCGCTGCTCGTTTCCGCGCTCCTCAACCTGGGCTTCGCCTTCGTCATCGCGCCGATCTACGTCGCGGTCGCGAGCCTCGGCCTGATCGCCTCCAACGCCTCGGCAGTCGCGATGCAGCCGTTCGCCGCCAACGCGGGCGGCGCCGCGTCGCTCCTCGGCTCGAGCCAGTCGCTGGTCGGCGTGCTGGCGAGCGCCGCGGTCGGCGCCGTGCCGGCGGCGCCGCCGGTGCCGATGGCAGTGATCATCGCAGCGTGCGCGGCGATCGCGCTGCTCTCCTACGAGCTGCTGGTGCGGAAAGCCGGATGAGCTGCTAGGCGGCGGGCGCGACGGCGACGCCACGCACGCCGTGGCGCTCGACCGCCTTCGCGACCAGGCCTTCGGCCTTCGCCGCCTCGACGAAGTCGCGCACGTACTTCGCCGCCGCGCGGCGGCTCTTCGGGACGCCGACCGACTGCTGCACCGCCGTGACCTGGCCTTCGAGCACGCGCGAGCCGGGAAATTTCTTCGCCTCGTCCATCAGCCCCGGCTTGAGGCCGGCGAGCGCGTCGAGCTTCTGCTCGCCGAAGGTCTTCACGGACGCGGGGATGCCCTCCGAGCGGACGAGCTGCGCCTGCTTCAGGTGGCGCGTCAGGAAGAGATCGTAGGCGCTGCGCGCCGACACGGACACCTTCACGCCGGGCCGGTCGACGTCGGCGAGCGCGCGGATCGGCGAGCCCGCCGGCACGAGATAGGTCACCGGCAGCTCGAGGTAGGCCGGGCTGAACTCGATCACCTCGGCGCGCTGCGGCTCGTTGCCGATGAAGCCGACGTCGACGGCGGCGTCCTTCACCGCGTCGGCGAGCTTGCCGGCGCCGTCGAAGCTCACGTACTCGCAGGGCACGCCGAGCCGGCGCGCGAGCTCGGCGCCGAGGTCGGGCGCGATGCCGCGCGGCGCGCCGTGCGGCGAGCCGGGGTTCACGAGGAGGAAGTTGCTGTGGTTGATGCCGACGCGCAGCTTCCCCGTCGGCGCGAGCTCTTTCTTCGCCTGGTCGTCACTCATCGGCGGCCATCGTACCAGCTATAGCAGGCGTCGCGGCTGCGCAGGGTTTTTCGCGGCCGGAGGATCACCTTCAGGACGAACGCGCACAGCTCGCCCCAGCCGTAGAGCGCGACCTTGCGCGCGCTGGTGACGATCGGGTGGCGGTGCAGGATCACGATGCGCCGGCCGTCGCGTCTCGCCAGGCGCTTCAGGCGCCGGTAGAGATCGAGCTCCTCGGAGGCGAACAGCTCCTCGCTGAAGCCGCCGACGGCGCGGAACGCCGCGGCCTCGACGAACATGAACGAGCCGGCGGCCCACCTGCCCATGCGGCTCGCGAGGTTCCACAGCGCGAGCACGGCCCGCGGCGCGAGCGGCGCCTGCGCGAACGCCACCGTGGCGCCGCCGGCGAGCACCCGGCCGCCCTGGATCTCTTCCGCCACCTCCTCGAAAAGGGCGGGCGAGACCGTCGAATCGGCGTCGACGAAAACCAGCCAGTCGCCGCTCGCCGCGCGCGCACCGGCGTTCCGCGCCCGGGAAATCTGGTTCACCGGCTCGAACACGACCCTGGCGCCGGCTTGGCGCGCGATCTGCGCGGTGCGATCGGTCGAGTTGTTGTCGCAGACGACCAGCTCGAACGCCCAGCCCCGCGCTTCGAATTCAGGCCTCGACAGGAGGATCTTTTCCAGGCAAGCGCCGAGCAGTCGCTCCTCGTTGAACGCCGGGACGACGACCGAGAGCCTCACGGATCCTGTACGACGAGCGCGAGCGCGAAGCCGTCGTAGCCCTTGGCGCCGACCGTCTGGATCGCCGTGGCGTTCACACGCGGCTCGCGGGCAAAGAGCTCGTAGAGCCGGCGCACGCCGCGGACGCCCGCGTCGCGGCTCTCGCCGTCGAGCACCCGGCCTTCGCGCACCACGTTGTCGGCGATGATGAGGCTGCCGCGGCGCGAGAGCTTGAGCGCCCAGGCGAAGTACTCGGCGCTCGACTGCTTGTCGGCGTCGATGAAGACGAGGTCGAACGGGCCGAGTCCCTCGGCCTGGAGCTGCGGCAGCGTGTCGAGCGCGCGCCCGACGCGCAGCTCGACCTTGCCGTCGAGCCCGGCGCGCGCGATGTTGGCGCGCGCCACCTCGGCGTGCTTCGTGTCGGCTTCAAGGGTGACGAGACGGCCGTCGGGCGGCAGGGCCCGCGCGAGCCAGATGGTGCTGTAGCCGCCGAGCGTGCCGATCTCGAGGATGGTGCGCGCGCCGCGGATCTGCGCGAGCAGCATGAGCAGCTTGCCCTGGTTCGGGGCGACATTGATCGCCGGCAGCCCGGCCGCGTCGCTCGCCTCGAGGGCGGCCTCGAGCGCCGGGTCGGGCGGGATGAGCCAGTCGCTGATGTAGCGGTCGACCTCGGTCCACTGGCGCTGCGTCACAGCGTGAGCTCCATCACTTCCGCGGCGAGATCCGCGGGTCCGAGCAGAAGATAGCCCACCGCGACCGGCAGCGTGAAGCGGCGCGGCCCGGCGCTTCCGCGATTGAGCGCTTGCGGGCGAAGCAGGCCGTGCGTGTCCGAGATGAGGCCGATGCGCAGCAAAGCCGCTACGCGGCGCGGCGCGCGCGCAGGAACGGCTCCACTTCGTCGGCCGGGCCCGGCGCGGCGAAGAGGTCTCCCTGGCAGACGCGGCAGCCGGCCTCGGCGAGGAACTCCCGCTGCGCGTGGCTCTCGACGCCCTTCGCGACCACCTCGAACTCCAGGCCGCGCGCGAGGGCGATGAGCGCGCGCGCGAGGCCGGCGCGCTCGCTGTCGGCCGGCACGCCGGCGATGAGGCGGCGGTCGATGCACACCGCGTTCACCGACATCTTCTGCAGCAGCGGCAGCGACGAGTAGCCGGTGCCGAAGTCGTCGACGCCGACGCGCGCCCCGGTCGCGATCACGCCGGCGAGCGCCCCCTCGAGCGCATCGGGCACCTGGCGCAACGCCGCCTCGGGCAGCTCGATGAGAAGCGAGGCTGCGGGCAAGCCGCTCGCCTGCAGCGCGGCACGCGCCTGCTCGCCGAGGTTGCCGTGGCGCACCTGGCGCGCGCTGACGTTCACCACCACCGTGAAGGGATGGATGCCTGCCTCGAGCCAGCGCCGGCCCTGGCCGCAGGCCTCGCGCAGAACCCAGGCGCCGATCGGCACCAGCAGGCCGCTGTCGTCCGCGTGCGGCAGGAACGACTCCGGCGCGAGCACGCCGTAGCGCGGGTGGCGCCAGCGCAGCAGCGCCTCGGCGCCGATCACCTGGCGCGTCGCGATGTCGACGCGCGGCTGGTAGACGAGGAACAGCTCGCCGCGCTCCATGCCCGCGCGCAGCTCGTCCGAGAGCGCCTCGGCCGCGGCGGCGTCCTCGGAGAGCGCGGCGGAGAAGAACTGGTAGCCGCTGCGGCCCTGCTCCTTCGCGCGGTACATGGCGAGGTCGGCGAGGCGCAGCAGCGTCGGCACGTCCTCGCCGTCGAGCGGCACGCAGGCGATGCCGATGCTGCCGCCCGAGCTCAGGTCGTGCTCGCCGATGCGGTAGGAGCGCTTGAGCTCGTGCACGAGCTTCTGCGCCACGGCAGCGGCCTCGCGCGGGTCGGCCAGGTCCTGCAGCAGCACGCAGAACTCGTCGCCGCCGATGCGGGCGACGAAGTCGTCGCCGCGTACCGCGGCGCGCAGGCGCGAGGCGATCATCTTCAGCAGGCCGTCGCCCACCTCGTGGCCGAGGCGGTCGTTCACCTGCTTGAAGTTGTCGAGGTCGATGAAGAGGAAGGCGAGGTTCTTGCCGTGGCGCCGGGCGTGCGCCACGGCCTCGCGCGCGCGGTCGGCGAACATCGCGCGGTTCGGCAGCCCGGTGAGGGTGTCGTGGTGCGCGAGGAACTCCAGGCGCTGCGCGTCGTGGTGCAGCTGGATCGCGGCGAAGCGCAGGTCCTCCTGCGCGCGCTTGAGCGCGGTGACGTCGTTCGCCAGCATGTAGAAGCCGAGCACCGCGCCCTTCTCCTTGCCCTTGCCCGCGTGCGGCACGCAGGAGACCTGCAGCGTGCGGCGGCGCCCGCCCTCGTTGGTGGCGAACTCGAACTCGACCTGCTCGCCCGCGAGCACGCGCTCGATGTTCGGCTTCATGCGCTTGTACGCCTCCTCGCCGAACACCTCGGCGAGGCTGCGGCCTTGCATCTGCACGTGCGCGATGCCGAACCAGTCGTCGTAGGTGCGGTTGCTGAAGCGGTAGCGCTGCTCGCGATCGACGTACGAGATGAGCGCCGGGACGTTGTTCGCGACGAGCCGCAGGCGCGCCTCGCTCTCGCGCACCGCCGCTTCGGCCGCGGCGATGCGCTGCAGCGCGCGCTGGCCCATCAGCACCGCGGCGATGATCAGGCTCACCGCCACGGCGAGCAGGGCGTGGACCATGATGTCCTTGGTCCAGAGCTCGCCCGAGCCCGCGAGGTAGGCGCGCACCGCCGAGAGCACCTCGATGCCCGCGACGACGAGCACGATCAGCGCCCCCGCGATGATCACCAGCGGGGCAACGATGGGAAGGAGGCGGCGCTCGCCGCCTTCGCTTGGGAATCTCAACGTCCGGCCCGAAATGAACCGTCTATCTTGGGGCCGCGCGGCCCCGGCCGCAACGGGGATCGCGTAGCCCTGTAGAGCTATTCAGTACAGGGCTGTAGCGAGCTTTCGACGGTATTCCGACACGAGGTCCGGCTGCGCCGCGGCGAGCGTGAAGAGGTGCAGGAGCTGCCTGCGCGCCTCGCCGTCGCGCCAGGCTTTGTCCCGTCGCACGATTTCGAGAAGGGTCTCCATCGCTTCGCGGTAGCGCCGCGCTGCGGCATGCAGCCGGGAGAGGCCGAGACGCGCCTCGTGGTCGGCCGGGTCGGCCCGCAGGCGCGCCTCAAGCTCGGCGGCGTCGCCGCCGGAGCGGGCGTAGCCGATCGCGGCGCGCAGGGCTTCGACGCGCGCATCCCAGTCGAAGTCCTGGGGCACGCCCTCGAGGAGGCGCTCGGCCTCGTCGGGCTTGCCCTCGGCCACGCAGCGCTCGGCCGCCTCGATCTTCGCGAGGAACGGCGAGGGCATCAGCTTCTCGATGAAGGCGCGCACCTGCGCTTCGGGCTGCGCGCCGAGGAACTGCGCGACCGGCTTGCCGTCCCTGAAGGCGAGCACCATCGGGATGGAGCGCACGCTGAACGCCTGCGCGAGCTCCGCCTGCTCGTCGGAATTGACCTTCGCGAGGCGAAAGCGCCCCGCATACTCGCGCTCGAGCTTCTCGAGCAGCGGCCCGAGCGCGCGGCACGGGCCGCACCACGGTGCCCAGAAATCGACCAGCACCGGGACCTGCCTGGAAGCCTCCAGGACCTCGGTTTCGAACGTCGCTGCGCTGATATCCATGGGGATCCTGTGGAGAAAGATGCGGGCGGCGATGCGATAATCAAGCTTTTACGCCTCCTGTCTTTCACCGCCTAAAACAAAATGACCTACGTCGTCACCGAAGACTGCATCAAGTGCAAGTACATGGACTGCGTGGAGGTCTGCCCCGTGGACTGCTTCTACGAGGGCGACAACATGCTGGTCATCCATCCCGATGAGTGCATCGACTGCGGCGTGTGCGAGCCCGAGTGCCCGCCGAAAGCCATCCTGCCAGACTCGGACGGCAAGGCGGAGAAATGGCTCAAGCTGAACGCGGACTTCGCCGGAAAGTGGCCGAACATCACGCGCAAGGGCACGGCCCCGGCGGACGCCGACGCGCACAAGGACGAGCCCGGCAAGTACGAGAAGTACTTCTCGCCCGAGCCCGGCAAGGGGGAGTGAGGAAATAACGGCCCCGCCCCGGTGTTAGCGCGGACGGAGGTGTCCGCCATGAAACTTGCACCGGCCTTTCTCTGCTTCGCGGCACTCGCCGGCTGCGCCGGCTTCTCGGGCCGGGGCCTCGTTCCCGGCCAGTCCACGGAGCAGGAGGTGGAATCCCTGATGGGGCCCGCCACCGAGGTGCGCAAGGCGCCGAACGGCGAAACGCTGCGCTATTACTCGCGCGAGCCGTACGGCCGGCACATCTACATCGCGACGATCGGCGCCGACGGCAAGCTGCGCTCGCTCTACGACAGCCTGAGCGAGGAGAACATCGCGCGGGTCAAGGTCGGGTCGAGCAGCGAGCAGGACGTGCGCGAGCTCATCGGGCCGCCGTTTCGCGTCGACCCGTTCCCCCGCCTGCAGCGCCAGGTCTGGACCTACAAGATGTACGCGGACGGCTTTCCGAAGGACTTGTACGTGCAATTTTCCGCCGATCGCGTGGTCCGAGAAGTGATGGTGATCGACGATCCGGAGTTCTCGGCGCGCCCGTCGGAGGGCCCGTGAAAGCCGCGCTGGCGGCGGGCCTGCTGTGCCTGCTCGCCGCCTGCGCCTCCTACGACGGCCGCGGCCTCGTGCCCGGCACATCGGTGCGCTCCGACGTCGAGGCGGTGATGGGCCGGCCCGCGGACGTGCGCGAGATGCCCGACGGCGAGACGGTGCTCTGGTACCCGCGCATGCCCTACGGCTCGGGCAGCTATGCCGCGCGCATCGCGCCCGACGGCCGCCTGATCGGCATCGAGCAGCGCATCACCGAGCAGAACATCGCGCGCATCATTCCGGGCAGGACCACCGCCGGCGAGGTGCTCGACATCGTCGGGCCGCCGTACCGCGCCGACCCGTTCCCGCGCATGGAGCGGGAGATCTGGACCTACAAGATCCAGACCTTCCCGTTCCCGAAGGCGCTGTTCGTCCAGATCTCGCCCGACGACGTCGTGCGCGAGGTGTACTTCATCGACGACCCCGAGGTGCCGCGGCTCGGAGGCGGCCGGCGCGGCTAGCCTACTGCTGCGGCCCGGGGTGGGACTCGAGCAGCACCCACTTGCCGTCGCGCACCTCCTGCACGTAGACCGGCTTGAGCGCGTCGTGGTCCGCGCCGAAGGACACCGAGCCCTCGAGCGCGGAGAAGTTCTTCATCCGGCGCAGCGCGTCGCGGATCGCGGTGCGCTCCTGCGCGAGGCGCGCCGGGTCGCCGGTCACCTTCGCCTCGCGCATCGCCCAGGCGTAGTACTGCACGATGTCGTAGCTCGCCGCGTCGAACTGCGAGGCCGCGGTGCGCTCGAGGCTCGCCGCCTTCGCGCGCTTGGTGAACTCGGCGGAGAAGCGCCGGGTGCTGTCGTTCAGCTCGCCGAACCAGGCCGAGGGCACCACCGAGCCGTTGCCGTCCTTGCCCATGCGCTGCGGCAGGTCCGGGTCGTTGATGGTCGAGCCCGCGACGATGCGGCCGTTATGCCCCTGGCGGCGCAGCTCCTGCGCGAGCTTGATCGCCGCCTCCGGCGGCGCGCCGACGCCGACGAGGTCGGTCGGCGTGCCCTTGAGCTGCGACACCTGGGCCGAGAGGTCGAAGGCCTGCAGCTTGAAGTCCACCGAGAGCTTCACGTCCACGCCGGCCTGCTTCATGAGCGCCGGGATCACCTTGGTGCCCATGACCTGCGAGATCGTGTCGTCGTTCGCGTAGGCGAGCGCCGCGGTCGCCATCGGGTAGCGCTTGTTCTTCAGCGTCTGCATCACGCGCGAGAACATGTAGCCCTCGTCCGACGTGTTGCGGAAGGCGTACTGCGAGCTCGCGACGAGCTTCGGCGCCGAGGATGCCATGGACATCACCACGACGCCGGCGCGGTCGGCAGCCGGCGCGGCGACCTGCACCTGCCCCGAGCTGAAGGGGCCGACGATGGCGAGCACCTTGTCGTCCTCGGCGAACTTGCGCAGCCCGACCACGGTCTGCCCCGGGTTGCCCGCAGTGTCGAAGGCGACGTAGCGCAGCTTCCTGCCGTTCACGCCGCCGGCGGCGTTGATCTCGTCCACTGCGATGCGCACGGCGACCTCGTTGGTCTTCGAGAGGCTCACGAACGGCCCGGTCTCGGCGCCGAGGAAGCCGAGCGTGAGGTCCTGGGCCTGCGCCGGTCCCGCGGCGAGCGCGGCGGCGAAAACAAGCGGTCTGAGATTCATGGTGCGGTCTCCTCCTTTGAGCGTGACTTGCCGAGATAGGCGTCCACCAGACGCGGGTCCGAAAGCAGCCGGGCCGGCTCCCCTTCGAGCACGATAGCACCAAGCTCCATCACGTAGGCGCGCGCGGCGAGCGCGAGCGCCTGGCGGGTGTTCTGCTCCACGAGCAGCAGCGCGAGCCCCTCGCGGTTGAGCTCGGCGAGCAGGCGGAACACGTGCTGCACGAGGAGCGGGCTGAGGCCGAGCGAGGGCTCGTCGAGCAGCATCAGGCGCGGGCGGGCGAGCACGCCGCGCGCGATCGCGAGCATCTGCTGCTCGCCGCCGGAGAGCACGGAGGCGGGCAGTCGGCGCCGCGCCGCGAGGTTCGGGAAGCGCTCGAAGAGCGCCTCGGCCTCGCGCTTCGCCGCGGCGCCGTCGCGGCGGCCGTAGGCGCCCATCAGCAGGTTCTCCTCGACCGACAGGCTCATGAGGATGCCGCGCCCCTCGGGCACGAGCGCCATGCCCGCCGCGATCCGCTCGCGCGCCTTTGCCGCCTCCAGCGCGCGGCCGGCAAAGCGCACCGTGCCTTGCGCCGGCACGAGGCCAAGAAGCGCCTTGAGCAGCGAGCTCTTGCCGGCGCCGTTCGCGCCGAGGAGGGCCACGACTTCGCCTTCCCCCACGGCAAGCGCGGCGCCGCGCACCGCGTGCACGCTGCCGTAGCGCACGTCCAGGCGCTCGATCTCAAGCAGCATCGCGCTCGCTTCCGAGATAGGCCTCGCGCACCAGCGGGTTGCCGCGAACCGCGGCCACCGCGCCCTCGGCGATCTTGCAGCCGAAATTCAGCACCACGACGCGCGTGCACAGCCGCTCGACGAAATGCATGTCGTGCTCGACCACGACGAGCGTCACGCCGCTGCGCGCGACGGCCTCCAGCGCCTCGTGCAGCGCCTCGCTTTCCGCGGGGTTGAGGCCGGCGGCCGGCTCGTCGAGCAGCAGCACGCGCGGCCGGGCGGCGAGGGCGCGCACGAGCTCGATGCGCTTCTGCACGCCGTAGGGCAGGCCGCCCGCGAGCTGCGCGGCGTATTTTCCGAGGCCCGCCGCCTCGAGCGCCGCGCGCGCCTCGGCGCGCCAGCGGTTGGCGCGGCCGAAGCCGACGGGCTGCAGCATGCCGAGCCAGCCGGGCGTGTGCGCGTACTGCGCGACCATCACGTTCTCGAGCACGCTGAGGTGCGGCATGAGGCGGATGTTCTGGAACGTGCGCGCCAGGCCGCGCCGGATGCGGAAGCGCGAGGCGAGCCGCGTGATGTCCGCGCCGTCGAGGAGCACCTGGCCGGCGTCGGGCGCATACACCCCGGTGAGGATGTTGAAGACGGTGGTCTTGCCGGCGCCGTTCGGCCCGATGAGCGCCAGGCGCTCGCCCGAGCCGACCGCGAAGGAGAGCGCGTCGAGCACCTTCAGCCCGCCGAAGCCGAGCGACACCGAGCGCATCTCCAGGCTCGTCTTCACCGCTTCACCAGCACCCCCTGCGGGCGCAGGCTCATGATGGCGATGATCAGGCAGGCGAAGATCACGTAGCGCCAGGCCGCGCTGCCGCGCAGCAGCTCCGGCAGCAGATTGAACAGCGCCGCGCCCAGCAGCGGGCCGTAGACCGTCTGCGTGCCGCCGAGGAGCACATAGAGCATCACGTAGATCGAGAAGAGAACGCCGTAGTTCTGCACCTCGATGTAGTTGAAGTAGTGCGCATAGAGCGCGCCGGCGAGGCCGGCGAGCCCGGCGCCCACGGTGAACGCCGCGCTCTGCATGCCGCGCACGGAGAGGCCCATGACGTCGGCGGCGCGCTCGTCGTCCTTGACCGCCGTGACGCTGATGCCGAAGCGCGTGTGGAAAAGGGCCGCGACGAGCGCGAACACCGCGATCGCGAAGGCCGCGACCACGGGAAACCCGACGTGCGCGCTCACCGGGTAGCCCGCCGCGCCGCCGACCGCGTCGACGTTGAGGATCGTCCCCTGGACGACCTGGTTCAGCGCGAAGGTGGCGAGCGCCAGGTAGATGCCGCGCGTCCTGAGGATCGGGAAGGCGACCAGCCAGCCGACGCTTGCCGCGACCGCGAAGCCGCCGAGCGCGGCAAGGATGGGATTCAGGCCGAGCGCGTTCGACGCGTAGCCGGAGCTGTAGGCGCCGATCGCGACGAAGGCCGCGATGCCGAGGTTGAGCTGGCCCGCGCTCATCGGCAGGAACGCCCCGTAGGCGAGCACGGTGTTGATGCAGAGCAGGGCCAGCACGCCTTCCAGGTAGCCGCTCATTCCATCACATCCTTTGATGGCGCGAGACGCCGCCGAGAAGCCCGGTCGGGCGCACGAACAGGATCGCGAGCAGCGCGCCGTAGACGCAAAGATCCACGGCGCGCGCGCCGAGGCCGAAGATGGCGAAGGTCTCCACCAGCCCGATCAGCAGGCCGCCGAGGATCGCGCCCCAGATGTTGCCCATGCCCCCGACCACCATCGCCGAGATGCCCTTGAGCGCGACTTCCTCGCCCATGAAGGGGCTCGCCTGCTGGTAGTTCACGGCGAACAGGAATCCCGCGAGCCCGGTGAAGAGGCCGCCGAAGAGGAAGATGAGCGGCACCACGCGCTCGACCGGCACGCCGAGCAGCGTGGCGAGCTGCGCATCCTCCGCGATGGTGCGCACGCCGCGGCCGAGCCGGGTCTTCTTCAGCAGGAAGTCCATGCAGGCGACGGCGAGCACCGCGCAGCCCAGGCCGAGCAGCTGCGGAACGGAAACGATGACCGGGCCGAGATGCGCGCTCGCGGAGCCGAACGGCACCGGCACGCGCTGCTGGTCGGAGCCCCAGCCGATCAGCATCAGGTTCTCGAGCAGGATGAGGAAGGCCATGGAGGTGACGAGCGGGACGAAATGCTCGCTCGTCCTCATCAGCCGGTAGGTGAAGCGCTCGACGAGGAGCGAGAGCGCGCCGGCCGCCGCCACCGCGCCGAGCGCCGCGAGCGGCCAGGGCGCGGCCTGCCTGAGGAGCAGCCAGGTCAGCATGCCGGACACCATGAACAGGCCCGGGATGCTGAAGTTGAGGAAGTTCAGGATGCCGATCGCGAGCGTGAAGGCGACCGCGACGAGCGCGTAGACGCTGCCGAGCATGAGGCCGTTGACGACCTGCTGCTCAAGCACGGCGCGCCTCGCGCTGCTCGATGTAGGCCATGGCGGCGCTCGAGCCCGCGGCGAGCTCGTCGAGGAAGCGCTGCGCGCAGCGGAACGACGCCGCGCTCACCCCGCCGAAAAAGAGGTCGTTCACGCGCCCGATCTCCGGCACGATGCGCGCGATGCGCCGCCGCCCGGCGCCGGTCAGGCTGAGCAGCGTGCTGCGCGAGTCGTGCGGGTTGCGCCGCTTCGCGAGCAGGCCGCGCGCGACGAGCCGGCGCGACTCGGCGGTGATGAAGGCGCTCGTGACGCGCAGGTCGCGGGCGAGCGAGCTCACCGCGATGCCGGCCGCGCCCTGCAGGTACGCCACCGTGATGAGCAGCATGTACTGCGGCCCGGAGAGGCCGATCCGCCGCCCGAGGTAGCTGCGCGCGTGGCGCAGCCGCTCTTCCACGGCGCTCAGCCGGTAGATCAGCCGGCGGAACTCGCTGTCGTCGCCGTCGACCAGCAGCGCCCGCCGCGAGGTGCTCAGCGGCGGGCGGTAGCTTCCCTTCAAGCGTCCACGTACCGCGTGTCGTTCAGCAGGTGCTCTTCGACCGGGATGTGGAGCGAGTCGTGCACGGTGTTGTAGAACTTCCAGAACCCGACCACGCACGCGAGCTCGACGATCTGCGGCGGCGTCAGGTGCTTCTTCAGCTCGTCGAGCACCTTCTGCGGCACCGCGTCCGGGGCCGAGGAGGCGGCGCGCACGTATTCGAAGCACGCGGCTTCCATGGGGTTCGCCGGCTTGTAGTCGTCGTCGAGGATGTCGAGGAGCTCGTTCTGCGACAGGCCCCAGCCCTCCGAGGAGCCCTTCTCGCGCATCAGCATGTTGCAGCTGTGCGCGGTGCAGTAGGCGCAGCCATTCGTCTTGCACGCCACCGCGGCGAGCTTGCGCTTGAGCAGCTGGTCGAGCGTCGAGCTCGGGTCGCGCATGATGTTGCTGTTGAGGCGGAACAGCGTCTCCGCGATCTCCGGCCGGTAGGCGTAGAGCTTGAGCGCGTTCGGCAGGAAGCCCATGCGCTTCATGTAGGGCTCGACCACCGCGCGCAGGCGCTCGACCACCTTCTCGTCCGGCACGTAGGGGATGAACGGCTCCTCGGTCTTCGTGAATCGCGGTGCGGGAATGTCTCGCTTCATAGGTAGTCTCCGATCTTGACTTTGCCCCAATGCCGGGGATAGCTGCGCACGAAATCCTTCGGGTCGTGGCGCGACTTGATGGTCGCGTCGATGCCGATCTTGCCGACGACGCGCCAGAACGGCTCCTTCTCGAGCGGCCGCGCCGACGGATCGTAGGGCGAGCCGCGCGTGGTCGGCACGACCACGAGGTCGCGCGACGGATCGCAGCGCGTGGCGATGTGGTAGTACACGTCCTCCGCGCTGTCGAGATTGCAGTCCGGGCTCACCGCCACCACCATCTTGGTGTTGAGCCACGGCGAGCCCATCGCGAGCATCAGCGCGTCGTTGACGAAGCCCTCGCGCGGATAGTCGAACTGCAGGATGCACGAGACCGCCGCGCCCCAGGTCGGGAAGCGCACGTCCTTCACCGCGAGGCCCATCTCGGTCAGGCGGTTGTAGAGCATCGCCTCGTGGCACAGGCGCGGCAGCGGCTGGTGGTCGGTGTCCGGGCAGGTCTGGTGGTTGCGCACGATCGGGCGGTCGGCGCGCATGGTCATGGCGCTGAGCGTCAGCTCCGGCAGCCGGGAGCTCTTCGGCAGGTAGTAGCCCGACGGGCCGACCGAAACGCCGACCTCCGTCATGCCCTTCAGGTCCACGGTGCCCTCGACGACGATCTCGGCCTGCGCCGGGACGCGCAGGTCGAGCGTCTCGCACGGGACCATCTCCACGTCGCGGTCCATGATCGTGCCGACCATTTCCAGCTCGCCCCACTGGTCCATGTGCAGGCCCGAGTAGTTCGCCATGATCTCGTAGGCCGGGTGCAGGCCGAAGACGATGACGAACGGCATCTTGTCGTGCCCGAGCTCGCGGTACTTGCGCATGATGACGTGGGTGTGCGGCGTGACGAAGCTCGGCAGGCCGGTGCGCGGCCCGGTGAGCGTGGTGCCGGCGTGCGAGGTGTTGTGGAAGCCGGTCTCGGGATCGACCACGATGTTCATCGCGGTGACGTAGGGCTTCGATTCCTGCTCGCTGTGGACCGGGATGGGCAGCTTCGTCCAGTCGACGTCCTTGCCCTTGAACTTCTTCTCCTTGACCGGCCCGTCCTTGACGTCGACGAAGCCGCGCGGCGGGCAGCGCAGGCGGTAGGCCAGCGTCCTCAGGTAGTCCTCGCGCGTCACGCCGAGGGCGCGCGCCTGCAGCTCGCGGTGCTTCACCAGGATGTCGCACAGGCGGTAGCCCGGCTTCTCGACGATGTTCTCGAAGAGGATCGGCTGGTTGCTCTGCGCCGAGAGCGCGGGGATATAGTCGATGCTGACGGGCTTGGTCACCCGCGTCACGATGTCGCGGTTGGTCTCCAGGTAGCCGCGCAGGTCGGGATCGAGCGGCCGGGCCGGGGTGAAGGGCGGTGCGGCGTGGCTCGTGGACAGGCGGGCGCTTTTCATCGGTACACTTTAATTAACCTAGTTAACGAAGGTCAAGGTGCTCAGGAGCGGCCGACAATACCTCGAGGCCCTGCGCGACGGCCGGGTGATCTACCTCGCCGACGAGCGGATCGCCGACGTCACCACCCATCCCGGGTTCCGCAACGGCGCCCGCACCTACGCGGCGCTCTACGACCTCAAGGCGCAGCCCGAGCTGCACGAGGCGATGAGCTACGAGGAGGCGGGCGAGCGCTACAGCATGCACTTCCTGCGCCCGCGCACGCGCGAGGACCTGGTGCGCCGCACGCGGGCGCACGAGCTGATCGCCGACTTCGGCTGCGGCGTGCTCGGCCGCTCGCCCGACGCGGTCGCCGGCTCGATCACCGGCATCTCGATGAAGCCGGAGATCCTCGAGCAGAAGGGCGGCCACAAGGACCATTTGCTGAAGCTCTGGCAGCAGATGCGGCACGAGGACCAGTTCGTCACGTACGCGGTGCTGCCGCCGCAGGGCGGGCGCGATCCCAAGTTCTACCAGGGCTCGGGCCGCCAGGTGCCGGCGCTTCGCGTGACGAAGGAGACCGACGCCGGCGTGGTGCTGAACGGCATGAAGATGCTCGCCACCGGCGCGGCGTTCGCCGATGCGGTGCTGGTCGGCAACATCCTGCCGCTCGCGCCCGACCAGCTGAAGGAATCGGTCACCGCGATCGTGCCGTTGAACCTGAAAGGCCTGACGCTCTGGGCGCGCAAGTCCTTCGAGCGCGAGGTGAGCCATCCGTTCGACTACCCGCTCACCGCGCGCTACGACGAGTCGGACTGCATGCTGGTCTTCCAGGACGTGCTCGTGCCGTGGGAGCGCGTCTTCGTGCACGACAACCCGGAGCTCGCGCGCGCGGTCCTCGTGCAGACGCCCGCGCACGTGATGGCGAACCACCAGTGCAACGTGCGCTTCCGCTCGAAGCTGCGCTTCCTCCTCGGGCTCGCGAGCCTGGTGACGCATTCCACCGGCGCGCGCGACGTGCCGGTGGTGCGCGAGACGCTCGGGCGCTTCGCCGCCGCGGAAGCGGGCTTCAGCGCCATGATCGACGCGCAGCACATGGCCTGCGAGGCGATCGACAACGGCTACGTGCTCTACAACCGCCGCTACATGTACGCGGCGATCCACTGGGCGATGGAGAACCATTCGGTGTTGTGCGACCAGATCCGCGAGCTGATGGGCGGCGGCATGTTCCAGATGCCGGCGAGCGTGACGATCCTGGACGATCCGGCGCTGAAGGCGCTGTTCGAGGAATACTGGACCACGCCGAAGGAGACGGCGCTCGACCGGCTCAAGCTCTTCAAGCTGGCGTGGGACATGATCGGCTCCGAGTGGGCGAGCCGCGCGCTGTCCTACGAGAAGTTCTTCGTCGGGCCGGCGTTCTCGGTGCGCAACTACAACTTCGTCAACTGCCCCTGGGAGCGCTACCAGGAGGCGGTGCGCGAATTCATGGCGAGCTACTGATGGCGAAGCCGGCGGTGCTGCTGATTCCCGGCCTCGGCGGCCGCGCCGCCCTCTGGGATGCGCAGGTCGCCGCGCTCTCGGCGAAGTTCGATCCGATCGCGGTCTCGCACGGGGCGCTTGCGAGCGTCGAAGCGTTCGCCGCCAATCTGGTGAAGATGCTTGACGACAGAAAGATCGAGCGCTGCCACGTCGTCGGGCAGTCGATGGGCGGGGCGATCGCGCAGGTGCTCGCCGAAGACCATCCCGAGCGCGTGGAGCGCTTGGTGCTGAGCTCGACCTGGTGCGGGCCGACGCCTGCCTTCCGTTCTTCTTTCGAGCTGCGAAAAAGGATGCTGCTCGAGCTCGGGCCGGGCGCCTATGCGCTTCACGGCGTCCTGCTCGGCTGGCCGGACGAGTGGCTCGCGGCGCATCCGGACCTTCTCAAGCCCGTGCTGGAAGAAAGCGAGGTGCCGGCGACGCTCGCGCGCCTCGACGCGATTCTCGCCTTCGAGCGCTGCGCGAAGCTCGCGGGCATCCGGGCGCCCACGCTCGTCGTCTGTTGCGAGGACGACAACGTGGTGCCGGTCGCGCACTCGCGCCGGCTCGCCGCCGGCATCCCGGGCGCGCGGCTCGAGCTGCTGCCCCGCGGCGGGCATTTTCCGCAGGTGACGCAGACCGCTGCCTACAATGCCATGTTGCTCGCGTTCCTGGAGATTCGAGGATGAACGAGAAAGGCGTAGCGCTCGCGCTTGGGCCCGAGGAGGGGGAGTCGTTCTGGCAGCCGCAGCCTTCCAATGGCTATGTGACGGTAAAGGTGAGCCCGTGGAACTCGCCGCACGATCTCGTCTCGGCGGGCGTGCAGGTGCTCGAGCCCGGCGCTTCGGTGCGCCGCCACGCGCACGAGCGCTCGAGCGAGATCCTGTTCGTCTACGAGGGCGAGGGCAAGGCGGAGGTGGACGGCGTCTGGCATCGCGTGAGCCAGGGCTCGACGATCATGGTCGGCCGCTACGTGCAGCACTACGTCGAGAACGACGGCAGCAAGCCGCTCAAGCTCTTCTGGGCGATCCTGCCTTCGGGCCTCGAGGACTGGTTCAAGGCGCTGGGGCGCCCGCGCACGCCGGGCGAGCCGCGGCCGGCGCCGTTCGACCGGCCCGAGGACCTCGAGGATGTGAAGCGCCGGATGCGGTTCGTCTAGCCGTAGCCGGCGCGGCGAATCAGCTCCAGCGCATCGGCCGAGCCGGCGGCGAGCTCGTCGAGAAAGCGCCCGGCGAAGCGGAACGAAGCCTTGTCGACGCGGCCGAAGAGCGCGTCGTTCACCTTGCGGATCTCGGGCACGAGGGCGTCGATGCAGCGGCGCCCGGCGGGCGTCAGCATGAGCAGCGTGCTGCGCGAGTCCTTCGGGTTTGCGTGCTTGGCCAGCAGGCCGCGCTGGATCAGGCGGCGCGACTCCCCGGTGACGAAGGCGCTCGTCACGCGCATGTCGCGCGCGAGCATGGTCACGGCGACGCCGCCTGCGCCCTGCAGGTAGGCCACGTTCACCAGCAGCACGTACTGCGGGCCGGTGAGGCCGATGCGCCAGCCGAAATGCCGCCGGATCTGCCGCAGGCGCCGCATGACCAGGACCAGCCGGGAAATCAGCCGGCGGAACTCCATGTCGCTGCCCTGCACGAGCAGCGCGGGACGGCTGACCGTCAGCGGCGGGTGATAGCCCTTGTTCTTCTTCATAGGCGCTTTCGCAGCTCGGTCTTCAGGACCTTGCCGTAGTTGTTTTTCGGCAGCGCCTCGACGAAGCGGTAGTCGCGCGGGCGCTTGAAGCGCGCGATGTTATCGCGGCACAGCTCGTCGAGCGCCTGCGGCTCGACCGGGCCGCGGCGCACGACGAAGGCGACGACTTCCTCGCCCCATTCCGCATGCGGCCGGCCCACGACCGAGCACTCCGCCACCGCGGGGTGGCGCAGCAGCACCTCCTCGATCTCGCGCGGATAGATGTTGGAGCCGCCGGAGATGATCATGTCCTTCGACCGGTCCTTGATCGTCAGGTAGCCCTGCGCGTCGAGGCTGCCGACGTCGCCCGTGTGCAGCCAGCCGCCGCGCAGCGTGCGCGCGGTGGCCTGCGGATCGTTCCAGTAGCCCGCCATGACGCAGTCGGAGCGCGTGACGATCTCGCCCGCCTCGCCCGGCGGCAGCTCGCGGTCGCGCCCGTCGAAGATCTTCACTTCCACGCCGGTGCGGGCGAAGCCGCAGCTCTCGAGCTTTTCCCTGCGCCTGTGCTCGGCCTGCGGCAGCCCGGTGATGGTCATGGGCGACTCGCCCTGGCCGAAGAGCTGGTACAGCCGCCCGTCGAACAGCTCGATCGCGCGCAGCGAGTCGGCGACGTACATCGGCGCGCCGCCGTAGGTCAGGGTCTTCAGCTTGCGCGGCGTGCGCGCCGCCGGGCTCGCGAGCAGGCGCACGATCATGGTCGGCGCCGCGAAAAAGGAGACGTTGTCCCGGTGCTCGAGCAGGGCGAAGATCTCCTCCGGCTCGAAATGCCCGCTCTCCGGGATGACGTTGACCGCGCCGGCGGCGAAGTGCGGCAGGCCGTAGAGGCCCGAGCCGTGCGAGAGCGGCGCCGCATGCAGGATGGAGTCGCCCGGCTCGAGGCGGTCGATGTCCGCGAAGTACGCCTGCGTCTGGAACCAGAGGTTGCGGTGCGTGAGCATCGCGCCCTTGGGCACGCCGGTCGTCCCGCTCGTGTAGAAGAGCCAGGCGACATCGTCCGGCGCAACGCGCGCAGCCTCCATCGCGTCGGCATCGAAGAGATCGGCGTACTCCCTGGAGGAAATGCAAATCGGCGAGGGCACCGACGATTCGAGCTCGGGCGTGGCGAAGCAGAGCTTCGCTCCCGAGTTCTCGCAGATGTAGGCGAACTCCTTCGCATGCAGCTTCGCGTTCATCGGCACGGCGGTGAGGCCCGCGTGCCAGCAGGCGAAGAGGACCTCGTAGTATTCCGGGCAGTTCTTCATTGCGAGCGCCACCCGGTCTCCCGCATGCAGGCGCTTCCCAAGGGAGGCGGCGAGGCGCGCCACGCGCGAGGCGAGCTCGCCGTAGCTGCGCACCGCGCGCTTGCCTACAGCGAGCGCGGGGCGGTCAGGCAGCCTGCGCGCGCTGCGCAGGAGAAGATGCGCGAGATTCATCGGCCAGAGAAAAAAGCTCGCGCGCGTTGCGCGTCGTCTCGGCGGCTACCTCTTCCGCCGGGCGGCCGAGCGCGCGCGCCACGGTGCGCAGGATGTGGGGCAGGAACGCGGGCTCGTTGCGCCGCGCATGCGGCTGCGGGCGCATGTCGCGCGGCGTCAGGTAGGGCGAGTCGGTCTCCAGCAGCAGGCGCTCGCGCGGGATCTCGCGCACCAGCGAGAGCAGGTGCCGGCCGCGGCGCTCGTCGCAGATCCAGCCCGTGATGCCGACGTAGAGCCCGAGCTCGAGGTACGCGTGCAGCTCGTCCTTCTCGCCGGTGAAGCAGTGGGCCACCGCTTTCCTCGGCCGGTGGGAGGCAATGATCTCGGAAAAGCGCGGGTGCGCGTCGCGCGAATGGAGGAAGAGCGGCTTGTCGAGCGCGATGCCGAGCTCGAGCTGCGCGACGAACCATTTCTCCTGGTCCGGGTGCGGCGAATAGTTGCGGTTGAAGTCCAGGCCGCATTCGCCGATTGCGACGACACGCGGGCTTTTCGCAAGCCTCTCGAGCTCCGGAATCGTGGAGGGGCCGCACTCGCGGGCATGATGCGGATGCACGCCCGCCGTGCAATGGAGGCCGTGCCGCTCCGCGATGTCGAGCGCGGCAGCGCTTTCGGCGACGCTCGTGCCGGTGACCATCGGCAGTACGCCGGCCTCGCGCGCCCGCGAGACGACGGCGTCGAGGTCTTCGCGGAAGGAGGCGTGCGTGAGGTTCGCGCCGATGTCGACGAGCTGCATGCTAGTTGGAGCCGGGGGGCAGGCCGAGGCCCATGCGGACCTTGAGGCCCTTGATCGCCTCCTTCACGGTGCCGCACAGCGGAAGGCTGAGGCGCGCGAGGTCCGCCTCGTGGAGCACGATGCTCATGTCCTTTTCCGCCCACGGCATGCCGGAGAGCTCGGCGCGCTCGTCCATCGCCCAGTTCTGCGCGCTGCCGTGGCGCAACGCCGTGCGCAGCCGGGCGGGATCGACGCCGAGCGCCTCGCCGAGGCGCAGTCCTTCGTCGTTCGCCGAGATGCAGGCCCAGAGGATCAGGTTGTTCACCATCTTGCCGACCTGGCCGGCGCCGGCGGCGCCGAGGTGGAAGATGTCGGAGGCGAACGCGCGGAACGCCGGGCGGCAGCGCTCGAAGCTCGCTTCGTCGCCCGCGCCGTAGACGAGGAGCTTGCCCGCGAGCGCCGCGGCTTCGCCGCGCGCGAGCGGAATATCGAGGAGCGTGATGCCCTTCTCGGCGGCGCGCAGGGCGAGCTCCCGCGCGTAGCGCGGCGCGACGGTCGAGGCGAGCGCGACGATGAGCCCTTTTCTCGGTTCTTCCGCGAGGCCCGATTTGCCGAACACCGCCGCCTCGACCTCCCGGTCGAAGCCGACGACGATGAAAACCAGTTCGCAGGCCTCGGCGACGGCCCGCGGCGAGGGCAGCAGGCGCACGCCGAGCGCGGCGGCGGCGCCGCGCGCCGCCTCGGACGGATCGCAGCCGGCGACGTCGAAGCCGGCGGCAAGCAGGTGCTTCGCCATCGGCGCGCCCATCTTGCCCAGGCCGACGATTCCGACGCTGCGTATTGCATCCATGGCCGGGCGAGTATAGCTTCTCGCCTCAAATCAAAAGGAGGATGGAACTTGAAGAAGATCCTTGGTTTTGCAGTCCTCGGGCTCGCGCTTCTCGGCGGCGCGGTGCACGCCCAGAGCTGGCCGCAGAAGCCGGTGCGCTTCATCCTGTCGCTCGGCCCCGGCTCGGGCGCGGACATCGGCGCGCGCCTCTACGCCGATCGCCTGACCAAGATGTGGGGCCAGCCGGTGATCATCGACAACCGCCCCGGCGGCGACGGCGTCATCGCGATCAACGCGGTGATCCAGGCGAAGGACGAGTACACGCTGCTCTGGGGCCCGACCGCGAACTTCGTCGGCCATCCGTACAGCCTGGACAAGATGTCCTACGACCCGAACGAGCTCGTCCCGGTGGCGCGCGTGTCGGGAACGGTCGTGACGCTCGGCGTGCCGGCGAGCATGAACGTCGCCTCGCTGAAGGACCTTCTCGCCGAGGCGAAGCGCAAGCCCGGCACGCTCAACTGGACGACGGCCGTGACGATGACCGACATCATCCTGGAGGGCTTCCTCAAGACCCAGGGCATCGATGCGACGCAGATCCGCTACAAGCAGCCGGCCGAGGCGGTGAACGACCTGGTCAACAACCGGATCCAGCTCTACAGCTCGGCGTACGCGATCGTGCGCGCGCAGGCGCAGGCGGGCAGGGTGAAGCTGCTCGCGGTGCAGGCGCGCCACCGCGTGCCGGGGCTCGACCTGCCGACCGTGGCGGAGCTCGGCTTCCCGGGCCTCGACTTCGAGGGCCTGGTGGGAATCATCGCGGCGCGCTCGAGCAACCTGCCGGAGGCGGCGCGCGATCGCATCGGCGCGGACATCAAGGCGGTGTCGAAGGATCCGCTGGTGGCCGAGCGCCTCGCCTCCACCGCGCAGCTCAACACGCCGGGCGACGCGGCCGAGTTCGCGGCCTCGATCGAGGAGCAGAAGAAGCAGCTCGCGGATTCGGCGAAGCTGCTCGGCGTCAAGCCGAAGTTCTAGGGCTTCTTCTTCGCGAGGGCGTTGTCCGCGCCGAGCGCCGGCTCGCGCAGGCTCGGGCGCGCCGGCTCGTCGCGGAAGCGGATCGGCGGGGCGAGGTGGCGCCGGCCCTTCTCGTCGGTCAGCAGCGCGCCGCGCGCCGCGGCTCCGGGGTCCGCCAGCGCCTCGGGCAGCGTATTCACCGGCGCGTAGCAGACGTCGAGCGGCGAGAGGAAATCGAGGCACTCGCGCAGCGTCTTCGCGCGGAACACGCCTTCCAGGAACTCCATGACCGGCTGCTGGTGCGGCCCGGGCCGCTCGCAGAGCGGCGCGAGCTCCGGCCGGCCGAGCGCCGAGAGCAGGTTGCGCACGAACTTCATCTCCTGGCCGCCGAGCGCCAGCGCGCGCCCGTCGGCCGTCTCGTAGAGGCGGTAGAACGCGGAGCCGCCCGTGGTGCGCTCGTGGCGCGGCACCGGCTGGCGATTCTCGGCGAGCGTCGGCCCCAGGATGTTCGCGCTGCCGGCGAGCAGCGCGTCGTGCATCGCGATCTCGACGTAATCGCCGCGCCCGGTGCGCTCGCGCCGGAGCAGGGCCATCAGGATGCCCGCCAGGCCCTGGAGCGAGGCGAGCAGGTCCGCGAGCGGCAGCCCGGGGATCGTCGGCTTGCCGTCCCCGCCGAGCGTCATGCTGAGCGTGCCGGCGAGCGCTTCGACCGCAAGGTCGTGCGCGGGCCGGTCGCGGTACGGGCCGTCGCGGCCGAACGCGCTGATCGAGCAGTAGACGATGCGGGGATTGCGCGCGCTCACCTGCTCATAGGAGATCCCGAGCCGCTCCACCACGCCGGGGCGGAACGACTCCACGAACACGTCGGCGCCGTCGCAGAGCGCGAGCAGCGCCTCGCGCTCTTCGGGCTTCTTCAGGTCGAGGACGACGCTTTTCTTGCCGCGGTTGAAGCTGCGGAAGTAAACCGTGCAGCCGCCGTCGGCGGGGCCGAGGTGCCGCGTGGGGTCGCCGTCGCCGGGCGGCTCGACCTTGATGACCTCGGCGCCGTGGTCGGCGAGCGCGAGCGTGAGATACGGGCCCGGGAGGAAGAGGCTCAGGTCGACGACCCGCAGGCCTTCGAGCTTCATCGCTCGAGCGGCTTGCACACGGCGGGCTGCGGCCGCTCGCCGTCGATTTTTACGGGCGAAGCGAGCACGCGCAGGTCGGCGCGCTCGGGATGCGGCGCTCGCGCCACCATGCCGGTGGCGGCGACGAACGGGTTCTCCAGCGCCTGCGCCAGGTCGTTGATCGGCGCGACGGGCACCGAGCCCGAGAGCCGCTGGAGCCATTGCGCGGTCGTGCAGCGGCGGAATTCCGCGTCGAGGAGCGCGGTCAGCGCCTCGCGGTTCTCGAGGCGCGCGGCGGCCGTGGAGAATCGCGGGTCGCGCGCCAGGTCCTCGCGCGCGAGGCGCTCGAGGAGCGTCGCCCAGAAGTGCTCGGCCATGCACATGACGAAGATCCAGCCGTCCGCCGTCGGAAACGTCTGCACCGGCGTGAGCGAATAGTGCGCGCTGCGCGGCTGCCGGCTCGAGCTGTGGCGCTCGTTCACGTACCACGTCCCCATGTACCCAAGCTGGTGGACCGCCACGTCGAAGAGGCTGACGTCGACATCGCAGCCCTTGCCGGTGCGCTTCGCGCGCAGCAGGCAGGCGAGGAGCGCGGCGGCCCCGGTCATCCCGGTCATGCAATCGATGATGGAGGTGCCGAAGCGCGACGGCGCGCCTTCCGGCTCTCCCGTGAGGCTCATGAGCCCGGCTTCCGCCTGCATCAGGTAATCGTAGCCCGGCCACGCCGCGCGCTCGTTGTCCCGCCCGTAGGCCGAGACGTGCAGGCACACGAGCGCCGGGTTGACGCGCGCGAGACCCGCGTAGTCGAGGCCGAGCTTTGCCGGCAGGTCGCCGCGCAGGTTGTTGGCGAGCGCGTCGGCGCCGGCCACGAGCCGCTCGAATTCCTGGCGCTGCGACTTGAGATCGAGCGAGACGCTGCGCTTGCCGAGGTTCCAGCTCTGGAAGTACTCGCTGTCCTCGGCGCCGAGCAGGTGCGGGCCGACGCGCCGCCCGGGATCTCCGCCGCCGGGCTTCTCCACCCGGATCACGTCGGCGCCGAGGCTCGCGAGGAACATCGTGCCGTACGGCCCCGCGCCGAAGTGCTCGAGCGCCACCACGCGCACGCCTTCGAGCGGCTTCACAGGCGCTTCAGGCGGTAGAGGAGCTCGAGCGCCTCGCGCGGCGTGAGCTCGTCCGGGTTGACCTTCTGCAGTTCCTCGCGCACCGCGTCGAGCTGCGGCTCCTTTTCCACCTCCGTCGTTTTCGAGAACAGGTCGGACTGGCCGCCGCGCGAGACGCTCGATTCCTCGAGGAGCTGCAGGTATTTGCGCGCCTGCTTCACCACCGGCTTCGGGATGCCGGCGAGCGCCGCGACCTGCAGGCCGTAGCTCTGGCTTGCGGGGCCTTCTTCGACCGCGTGCAGGAACACGACCGTGTCCTTGTGCTCGACGGCGTCGAGATGCACGTTTGCCGCCTCGCGGTAGTCGAGCGCGAGCCGTGTGAGCTCGAAGTAGTGCGTGGCGAAGAGGCTCATCGAGCGGTTCTTCTCGACGAGATGGCGCGCGATCGCCCAGGCGAGCGCGAGGCCGTCGAAGGTCGAGGTGCCGCGTCCGACCTCGTCCATGAGCACGAGGCTGCGCTCCGTGGCGTTGTGCAGGATGCTGGCGCTCTCGGTCATCTCGACCATGAACGTCGAGCGCCCGCCGGCGAGGTCGTCCGCCGCGCCGATGCGCGTGAAGATCTGGTCGATCGGCCCCAGGCGGGCCGCGCGCGCCGGGACGTACGAGCCGACGTGCGCCATGAGGGCGATCAGCGCAACCTGGCGCATGTAGGTCGATTTGCCGCCCATGTTCGGGCCGGTGATGAGCAGCAGCCGCCGCGCGGGCGAGAGCCGGCAGCCGTTCGCGATGAACCCTTCCACCTGCGCCTCGACCACCGGATGGCGCCCTTCGGCAATTTCGAGCGCGACCTCGTCGCAGAACTCCGGGCGGCAATAGTTGCGCCGTCCCGCCGTGCAGGCGAACGCCGCCAGCACGTCGAGCTGCGCGAGCGCGCGCGAGATCCGCTGCAGCTGCGAGACGTGGGGCTGGAGCTTGTCGACCAGCTCGTCGAACAGCCTTTTCTCCAGGGCGAGGGCGCGGTCGCGCGCCGACAGCGCCTTGTCCTCGAACGTTTTCAGCTCCGGCGTGATGTAGCGCTCGGCGTTCTTCAGCGTCTGCCGCCGGCGATAGTCGTCCGGGACCTTCGCCGCCTGGGCGTTCGTCACCTCGATGTAGTAGCCGTGCACGTGGTTGTACGCGACGCGCAGGTTCGGGATGCCGGTCCTTTCCTTCTCCCTTTTCTCGATCTCGACGAGAAAGGCGCCGGCGTTCGCCTGCAGCCCGCGCAGCTCGTCGAGCTCGGCGCTGTGGCCGTCGGCGATCACCCCGCCGTCGATGACCCGCGCCGCGGGCTCCGCATGAATCGCCTTCTTCAGCATCGCGAGGCACTCGGCCGGAGTGCCGAGATCTTCTCGCAATTGACCCAGGAGATCCGGCTGCTCGGGTATCCCGGCGCGCAACTCGTCGAGCAGCGCCATGCTGTCGCGCAGGCCGGCGAGCTCGCGCGGCCGCGCGCTCTTCAGCGCGACGCGAGCCGTGATGCGCTCGACGTCGGAGAAGGGCCTCAGCGTCTTCTGGATCTTCTCGAAACACCCGCCCAGCGCGCCTACGGCTTCATGCCGTTGCGAAAGAACCCCGCGATCGCGCAGCGGATGGTGCAGCCAGTGGCGCAGCAGCCGGCTTCCCATGCCGCACGCGCACTCGTCGAGGAGCGAGAAGAGCGTCGGCGCCGGCTCGCCGCGCAGGGTTTCGGTGATCTCGAGATTGCGGCGCGTCGCCGCGTCGAGGCGCACGTATTCGCCCGCGCGCTCGGCGGTGACCGCGCTCACGTGCGCGAGCGCCTGGCCCTGGGTCTTGCCGGCATACTCGAGCAGCGCGCCGCAGGCGCCGATCGCGAGCGTCAGGTCCTCGCAGCCGTAGCCCGCGAGGCTCGCCGCGCCGAGCTGCTTCAGCAGCTTTTTCCTTCCGGACTCGACGTCGAAATGCCACGCCGGCAGCCGGGTCGTGAAGTAGGCCGGCAGGACCGCGTCTTCGACGACGAGGATCTCAGCGGGATCGATGCGCCGCAGCTCGTTCTCGAGCGCCTGCGGCGCGACCTCGGCGACCCGCAGGGTTCCGCTGGCGAGGGAGAGCCAGGCGAGGCCCACGGTGCTGCGGTCCCGGGCGAGGGAAAGAAGAACGTTGTCGGCCTTGTCGGGCAGCAGCGCGGAATCGGTGAGCGTCCCCGGCGTGACGATGCGTGTCACCTGCCGCTCGACCGGTCCCTTGGCGAGCGCCGGGTCGCCGATCTGCTCGCAGATCGCCACCGATTCACCGAGGCGCACGAGCTTCGCCAGGTATTGCTCGACCGAGTGCACCGGCACGCCGGCCATCTTCACCGGCGTGCCGGCGGACGCGCCGCGCGCGGTCAGCGTGAGGTCGAGCAGCCGCGACGCCTTCTCGGCGTCGTCATAGAAAAGCTCGTAGAAGTCGCCCATCCGGTAGAACAGCAGGATCTCCGGATGCTCGCCCTTGATGCGCAGGTACTGCTGCATCATGGGCGTGTGCTCTGAGGCGGTCTGGCTCAATGCCCTTGGTTCTCCCCAAGGGCATTGTAGTGGTTCGCTCCCCCGGTTTTGCCGCTAGGGTCGCTGCCTGAGGTTCAGCAGCGCGCGCTCCATGACATGCGGTTCCGGGGTCTGCAGCAGCTCGCGGCGCACCCGCCGCAGCTTGGCGATGAAGTCGTCGAGCTCGGCGCGCGTAAGGTTTACCTTCCCGGGCCATTCGAAGTCGGCCGAAAGCTGGTCTTTCTGGATCGTCGCTCTGAAGAAGATCACGGTCGCTCCGCGGTTGGGTTGATCGAACAGGAACCCGCGGAAGCAATCCGCGTGCCGCTACTTCAGCGCCTCCAGCAGTTGCGTGAACATCTTCGGCGTGGCGGCGACGATGTCGCCGCTGGAGAGATAGTCCTGCTCGCCGGACGGGTCGGCGACCAGCCCGCCGGCTTCCTGGATGAGGAGCGCGCCTGCCGCCATGTCCCAGGGCGAGAGGCCGAGCTCCCAGAAGGCGTCCAGCCTGCCGCAGGCGACATAGGCGAGGTCGAGCGCGGCGGCGCCCGCGCGGCGCACGCCCGCGGCCTTCTCCATCATGGCCTTGAGCTGGCGCAGGTAGAAGTCCACGCGGCCGAGTTCCCGGTAGGGGAATCCGGTGCCGACGAGCGCGCCTTCGAGCTTGGCGCACTTCGACACGCGGATGCGCCGGTCGTTGAGGAAGGCGCCGCGCCCCTTCGACGCCGTGAAAAGCTCGTTGCGGGTCGGGTCGTAGACGACGCCGTGGGCGAGCTGGCCGCGGTGCTGCACCCCGATCGAGATGCAGTACTGCGGGAAGCCGTGGATGAAGTTGGTGGTGCCGTCCAGCGGATCGATCACCCAGGTGTACTCGGCCTGGCCCTCCGTCTTCCCGGATTCCTCGGCGAGGAAGGCGTGGTCGGGGTAGGCCTTGCGCACGATCTCGATGATCGCCTGCTCGGCGGCGCCGTCCACGCGCGTCACGAAGTCGTTGGCGCGCTTGGAGCGCACCTCGAGCGGCGTGCCGTCGAGCGCCGCGCGGTTGATGATCGAGCCGGCGCGCCGCGCCGCGCGCACCGCGATGTTCAGGACCGGGTGCATGTCACCAGCCGCCGAGCACGATCTTGCCGATCGTCGCGCGGCCCTCGATCTTCTGGTGCGCCTTGCGCAGGTTCGCGGCGTTGATCGGCCGCAGCTGCTCCTGCATCGTGCCGCGCACCTCGCCGGCGTCGATCCAGTCCGCGACGCGGCAGAGCAGGCGATGCTGCTCCACCAGGTCGGGCGTCTTCCACGTCGAGCGGGCGAACATGCCTTCCCAGGCGAACCAGGCGCACTTCGCGCGCAGCGCCTGGACGTCGACCGGCCTGGCGTTCGCCACGATCGAGCAGATGCCGCCCTGGGGCGCGATGGCTTCGGCCATCTCCAGCCAGTACTGGTCCGTGTCGGCGCAATTGAGGATGTAGTCGGCATATTCCATGCCGTGCGCGAGCAGTCCCTGGCGCAGCGGCTCGGCGTGGCTGATGACGTGCGCGGCGCCGAGCTCGCGGCACCAGCGGCTGCTCTCGGGGCGCGACGCGGTGGCGATCACCTGGATGCCGAGGCGCTTGCCGATCTGGATCGCCATCGAGCCGACGCCGCCGGCGCCGCCGATGACGAGGAGCGTTTTCCCCTCCGGCACGCGCAGGCGGTGGACGATGGCTTCGTAGGCGGTGAGCGTCGTCAGCGGCAGCGCGGCCGCGGCGGCGAAGTCGAGCGACTTCGGCTTGCGGCCGACGATGCGCTCGTCCACGAGCTGCTTCTGCGCATAGCTGCCCGAGCGCGCGATCGAGCCGGCGTAGTAGACCTCGTCGCCCGGGCGGAAGAGCGTCGCCTCGCCGCCGGCGGCCTCGACCACGCCCGCCGCGTCCCAGCCGAGGATGCGCTCGCCGGCGTGCGGCTGGAGGCGCATCTTGGTATCGATCGGGTTCACCGAAACCGCCTCGATGCGCACGAGGAGGTCGTGCCCGCCCGGGGCGGCGGGCGGCGCGATTTCGGCGTCGACGAGCGCGCGCGGGTCGGCTGCGGGCAGCGGCTCGCGCCAGACGACGGCTTTCACGGCGCTATTCTAGACTGCGCGCGATGCACGCCATCCGAATCGTCCTTTGCAGGCCGAGCCATCCGGGCAACATCGGCGCGGCGGCGCGCGCGATGAAGGCGATGGGGCTCTCCGATCTGCGTCTCGTGGCGCCCGAGCGCTATCCCGCGCCGGAAGCCGAGTGGCTGGCGACGAACGCGGTGGACGTTCTGCATTCCGCACGGCTTCACTCCTCCCTCGAAGAAGCCATCAAGGACTGCGTCGCCGCATTCGCGTTCTCCGCGCGGCCGCGCGAGTGGTCGCCGCAGGTGCTCGAGGTGCGCGAGGCAGCCCGGCGCGCGATCGAGATCGGCGCTCCGGTCGCGTTCGTGTTCGGCAACGAGACCGCGGGGCTCACCAACGAGGAGATGTTCGCCTGCCAGTTCCTGGTCCACATCCCGGCGAGCGCGGAATTCAGCTCGCTCAATCTGGCGCAGGCGGTGCAGGTGGCCGCGTACGAGGCCCGCATGGCGGGCGGGGGCGGGGTCCCGGCCGGGCGCGCGGAGAAACTCGCCACGGTGGAAGACATCGAAGGACTGTATGCACACTTGGAGGAGGCGGCGACCGCAAGTGCCTTCTATGTCCCCGGGTCGGGATCCCGTCTGCGCGAGCGCTGGCGGCGGCTTTTCTCGCGCGTCCCGGTGCTGGAGCGCGAAGAGGTCAATATCCTCCGCGGGCTGCTCAAGGCGCTGCTGCAAAAACGCAATAGTTGATAGGAATAGTCGGCCTCTCTAGAATCGTCCCTCCCATGTTCCGGCAGCTTCGCGAAGACATCGAAAGCGTGTTCGACCGCGACCCGGCGGCGCGCTCGAGCCTCGAGGTGCTCACCTGCTATCCGGGGTTGCACGCGATCTATGTCCACAAGCTCGCGCACTGGTTCTGGGAGCGCCGCCTGCGCTGGCTCGGGCGCTTCACCTCGCACCTCGGGCGCTTCCTGACCGGCATCGAGATCCACCCGGGCGCCACGCTCGGCAAGCGCCTCTTCATCGACCACGGCATGGGCGTGGTGATCGGCGAGACCGCGCAGATCGGCGACGACGTCACGCTCTATCACGGCGTCACGCTCGGCGGCACCTCGTGGAACAAGGGAAAGCGCCACCCGACGCTCGGCAACGGCGTCGTCGTCGGCGCCGGCGCGAAAATCCTCGGTCCCATCGTCGTCGGCAACGGCGCGAAGGTCGGCTCGAACGCGGTCGTGGTGAAGAACGTGCCGGCGGGCGCGACCGTGGTCGGAATTCCGGGGCGCGTCGTCGAGGAGCAGACCACGGTGCAGGCGGCGCGCTTCGCGGCCTATGCGGTGGTGCTCGAGCAGGACGACCCGTACGCCAAGGCGATCCACACGCTGGTCGAGCACTCGAGGGAGCTGGAGAACACTGTCTCCGCGCTGAAGGAGCGGCTCGTGCGCCTGGAGCGCATCGAAGCCGCCCAGGCCGATAAAAACATACGAGCAGTCAAGTAGTTAGAACCCGAGCGATTCACTCGGTTTTGGGGTATACTTGAGCATCTTAATCAAGTATTGGGCGCGTTTATTGCGCGCCCCGAGGGCACCATGAGACTTACTACGAAGGGCAGGTTCGCAGTCACCGCGATGGTCGATCTGGCGCTGCGCCAGACCCGCGGTCCCGTGACGCTCGCCGCCATCAGCGAGCGCCAGCACATTTCGCTCTCCTACCTGGAGCAGCTGTTCGGCAAGCTGCGCCGGCACAAGCTCGTGACGAGCGTGCGCGGGCCGGGCGGCGGCTACAACCTCGCGCGGCAGCCGCAGACCATCACCGTGGCCGAGATCATCTCCGCGGTCGACGAGCCGCTCGATGCGACGCAGTGCGGCGGCAAGGAGAACTGCCACGACGACCGGCGCTGCATGACGCACGACCTCTGGGCGACGCTGAACGAGAAGATGCAGAACTATCTCTCCTCGGTCACGCTCGGCGACCTCGTCGCGCACCAGCAGGGCAAGCCGGTGTCGGTCATCAAGGACTTCCGTCCCCAGGAGCAGGTGGCCGCTTAGAGGGAATGCCATGAGGCTGCCCATCTATCTCGACTATTCCGCGACCACGCCGGTCGACCCGCGCGTGGCGCAGAAGATGATTCCGTACCTGACGGAATTCTTCGGCAACCCCGCGAGCCGCTCGCACGCGTTCGGCTGGAAGGCCGAGGAAGCGGTGGAGGAGGCGCGCGGGCACGTGGCGGCGCTGCTCAACGCCGACCCGAAGGAGATCATCTGGACCTCCGGGGCCACCGAGGGCAACAACCTCGCCATCAAGGGCGCGGCGCACTTCTACAAGACCAAGGGCAAGCACATCGTCACGCAGAAGACCGAGCACAAGGCCGTGCTCGACACGGTGCGCGAGCTCGAGCGCCAGGGCTTCGAGGCGACCTACCTGGACGTCGAGCCCAACGGCATTGTTTCACTGGAGAAGCTGAAGCAGGCCCTCCGCCCGGACACCATCCTGGTCTCGATCATGATGGTGAACAACGAGATCGGCGTCATCCAGCCGGTGTGGGAGATCGCCGAGCTGTGCCGCGCGAAGGGCATCATCTACCACTGCGACGCGGTGCAGGGCGCCGGGCGCGTGGACATCGACGTGCAGAAGCTCAAGGCCGACCTGCTCACGATCACGGCGCACAAGCTCTACGGGCCGAAAGGCATCGGCGCGCTCTACGCCCGGCGCAAGCCGCGCGTGCGGCTGGAAGCGCAGATCCACGGCGGCGGCCACGAGCGCGGCTTCCGCTCCGGCACGCTCGCCACGCACCAGATCGTCGGCTTCGGCGAGGCGGCGCGCCTGGCGAAGCTCGAGATGGCGCAGGACAACGAGCGCGCGAGAAGCCTGCGCGACCGGCTGCTGAACGACCTGAAGCAGCTCGAGGAGGTCTACGTGAATGGCGACCTCGAGCACCGCATCGCGCAGAACCTCAACGTGAGCTTCAACTTCGTCGAGGGCGAATCGCTCATCATGGCGATCAAGGACATCGCGGTGTCCTCCGGGTCGGCGTGCACCTCGGCGTCGCTCGAGCCCTCGTACGTGCTGCGCGCCCTCGGGCGCTCGGACGAGCTCGCGCACAGCTCGCTGCGCATCACGCTCGGCCGGTTCACCACCCAGGAAGAAGTGGACTACGCGGCGAAGCTCATCAAGGCGAAGGTCGCGAAGCTGCGCGAGCTCTCGCCCCTCTGGGAGATGCACAAAGAGGGCATCGACCTCAACACCGTACAATGGGCCGCACATTAAGGAGTTGTTATGGCTTACAGCGATAAAGTCATCGATCACTACGAGAACCCGCGCAACGTCGGCTCGTTCGACAAGGGCGACGAGTCCATCGGCACCGGCATGGTGGGCGCGCCGGCCTGCGGCGACGTGATGAAGCTGCAGATCAAGGTGGGCGCCGACGGCCGCATCGAGGACGCGCGCTTCAAGACCTACGGCTGCGGCTCCGCCATCGCCTCGAGCTCGCTCGTCACCGAGTGGGTGAAGGGCAAGACGCTGGACGAGGCGGCGACCATCAAGAACACGCAGATCGCCGAGGAGCTGTCGCTGCCCCCGGTGAAGATCCACTGCTCGATCCTCGCCGAGGACGCCATCAAGGCCGCCGTGGCGGACTACCGCAAGAAGCACGGCCTCGCGGAAGAGGCGCAGGCGGAGGAAAAGAAGGTCGCATGATCACGCTGACGGAAAAAGCCGCGGAGCACGTGCGCGCCTTTCTCCAGAAGCGCGGCAAGGGCGTCGGCCTGCGGGTCGGCGTGCGCACGACCGGCTGCTCCGGCCTCGCCTACAAGCTCGAGTTCGCCGACGCGCCGAATCCCGAGGACCACGAGTTCGAAAGCCACGGCATCCGGGTGCTGGTGGACCCGAAGAGCCTGCAGTACATCAACGGCACCGAGCTCGACTACGCGCGCGAGGGCCTCAACGAAGGATTCAAGTTCCGCAACCCGAATGTCAAAGACGAATGCGGCTGCGGCGAGAGCTTTAACGTCTAGCAGCCACTTCGAGCTGTTCGGGCTCGCGCCCGCGTTCTCGCTGGACCGGGACTCGCTGGAAAGGGCCTACCGCGACATCCAGTCCCGGGTGCACCCCGACCGCTTCGCCGCCTCCGGCGACGCCGAGCGGCGGGCGTCCCTGCAGTGGACGACGCGCGTCAACGAAGCGTACCGGGCGCTGCGCAATCCGGTGCAGCGCGCGAAGCACCTCCTCGAGCTGCACGGCGTCGACGTCGCCTTCGAGACCAACACGCAGATGCCGACGGACTTCCTGCTGCAGCAGCTCGACCTTCGCGAGGAGCTCGACCGGGCGAAGGCGAAGAAGGATGCGCGTCTTCTCGATGCGCTTCGCGAGCGCCTGCGGGCCGACAAAGAAAGCATCGAAGGAAAGCTGGAAGCGCTCATCGACCGCGGCCATGACTATGCGGGCGCGGTGGACGAGGTCCGCAAGCTCATGTTCCTCGAAAAGGTCGAGTCCGAGATCGACCAGGCGTACGAATAGTGGCGCTGCTGCAGATCTCGGAGCCGGGCATGTCGCCGGCGCCGCACGAGCAGCGGCGCGCGGTGGGCATCGACCTCGGCACGACGAACTCGCTCGTCGCCACGGTGCGAAGCGGCATGGCGAGCGTCCTGCCCGACGCGCTGGGGCGGCCGCTCCTGCCGTCGATCGTGCGCTACCTGAAGGACGCCGGCCCGGAGGTCGGCTACTCCGCGCAGGCGCGCCAGGCCGAGGATCCGAAGAACACCATCGTGTCGGTGAAGCGCTTCATGGGCCGCGGGCTCAAGGACGTCGCGCACATCGAGAACGCGCCGTACGACTTCGTCGATGCGCCCGGCATGGTGCAGATCCGGACGGTTTGCGGCGTGAAGAGCCCGGTCGAGGTCTCGGCCGAAATCCTGAGAGTACTGAGAAAAAGAGCGGAAGAGTCGCTGGGCGGCGAGATCGCCGGCGCGGTGATCACGGTTCCGGCGTATTTCGACGACGCGCAGCGGCAGGCCACCAAGGACGCGGGCAGGCTCGCCGGGCTGAACGTCCTGCGGCTGCTCAACGAGCCGACCGCGGCCGCGATCGCCTACGGCCTGGATAACGCGGCGGAGGGCACGTACGCGGTCTACGATCTCGGCGGCGGCACGTTCGACCTCTCGATCCTCAAGCTGACGCGGGGGGTGTTCGAGGTGGTCGCGACGAGCGGCGATTCCATGCTCGGCGGCGACGATTTCGACCAGCGCGTGTTCTGCTGGATCGTGGAGCAGGCGAAGCTCGCGCCGCTTTCGGCCCGCGACACGCGGCTCCTGCTCGTGAAGGCGCGCGAAGCGAAGGAATACCTCACGTTCCACGGCGAAGCGCGCATCACCGCGCGCCTTTCGACGAGCGAGTTCGTGGACCTCGTGATCGACACCGAGACCTTCTGCAACATCACGCATACGCTCGTGCAGAAGACCCTCGGCCCGGTGCGCAAGGCGCTGCGCGACGCGCGGCTCGCGGTGGACGACATCAAGGGCGTCGTGATGGTCGGCGGCGCGACGCGCATGCCGCAGGTCCAGCGCGCGGTGGGCGAGCTCTTCCGCCGCGACCCGCTGAACAACCTCGACCCGGACAAGGTGGTCGCGCTCGGCGCGGCGATGCAGGCGAACGTGCTCGCCGGCAACAAGCCCGAAGGCCAGGACTGGCTGCTCCTCGACGTGATCCCGCTCTCGCTCGGCCTCGAGACCATGGGCGGCCTGGTCGAGAAGATCGTGCCGCGCAACACCACCATCCCCGCGGCGAAGGCGCAGGAGTTCACCACCTTCAAGGACGGGCAGGCGGGCATGAGCTTCCACGTCGTGCAGGGCGAGCGCGAGCTCGTCGCCGACTGCCGCTCGCTCGCGCGCTTCGAGCTGAAGGGCATCCCGCCGATGGCGGCGGGCGCGGCGCGGGTCCGGGTGACGTTCCAGGTGGACGCGGACGGCCTTCTTTCCGTGTCCGCGAAGGAAGGCACCTCCGGGCGCGAGGCTTCCGTGACGGTGAAGCCCTCCTACGGCCTGGGCGACGCCGATATCGAGCGCATGCTGCGCGACGCGTTCGACCATTCGCGCGATGACATGCACGCGCGCGCGCTCGCCGAGCAGCGCGTCGAAGGCGAGCGCCTGCTGGAAGCGACCGTCTCCGCGCTCGAGGCGGACGCGTCGCTTCTCCCCGCGGAAGAACGCGCCGCCATCGACCAGGCCATGGCGCGGCTGCAAAGCCTCATCGGAAAGACCGACCACCGCGCGATCAAGCAGGCGATCGAGGCGCTGAACCATGCCACCGAGGCCTTCGCCGCGCGCCGCATGGACGAAGGCATCCGGCGGGCCCTCGCCGGGCGCAGGATCGGCAGCCTCTAGCCGAACGCCACGATGCCGAAACTGAAGGTCCTTCCCGGGCATGCGATCTGTCCCGACGGCGCCGAGATCCAGGCGCAGCCCGGCAAGTCGATCTGCGACACGCTGCTCGAGAACCACATCGACATCGAGCACGCGTGCGAGAAGCAGGCGGCATGCACCACCTGCCACGTGCTCGTGCGTCAAGGCTTCGACTCGCTCGCGCCGGCCTCCGAGAAGGAGGAGGACATGCTCGACAAGGCCTGGGGCCTGGAGCCCGGCTCGCGCCTCTCGTGCCAGGCGAAGGTCAGCGACGAGGACCTCACCATCGAGATCCCGAAGTACACCATCAACTACGAGCGTGAAGGCGGAGCGAAGAAATGAAGTGGACCGATACGCAGGAGATCGCCATCGCCCTGTCCGAGAAATATCCCGACACGGACCCGAAGGCGGTCCGCTTCACGGACCTGTACCAGTGGGTGATGGGCCTCGAGGGCTTCTCCGATGACCCCAAGCGCTGCGGGGAAAAAATCCTCGAAGGAATCCAGATGGCGTGGATCGACGAGGTCGAATAGCAGGCACGTCCGTTGCACCGCTCCCCCCGGATTCCCCGATAGGAGAGCGAGATGGAGCGCAAGGACAAGGTCGAGGGCGAGGGCAGCTACAGCGGGACCAAGGATTACAACGAGCGGCAGAAGAAGTTCCAGCAGTCCGGCAAGGTCGAGCAGGCCGCGCGCGATGCCGCGCCGAAGACAAGCGAGGAAGAGCAGGCGATGGAGAACGCCGAGCGCAAGGGCAAGGCCCACGCGAAGGGCGAGGATCCGGCGCTCAAGGATCCGAAGAAGGTGCCCCACGAGGGGCACGGCCACTAGCTCAGTGCTTCGGGTTGTATTTGTCCCGCAGGGGCCCCCAGAGGTCCTCTAGACGCGCATAGCGTCCGCATCCCGTCACGTAGAACTTGTACTGGAGGGCGTGCGTCTTGTAGTAGTCCTGGTGGTAATCCTCGGCCGGATAGAACGGCCCGGCCGGGACGATCTGCGTGAGCAGCGGCTGCCTGAACGTCTTCAGCTTCTCGAATTTCGCCTTGGAGGCCTCGGCGAGGCGCTTCTGCTCGTCGTTCAGGTAGAAGATCGCCGGCCGGTACTGCGTGCCGCCGTCGCAGAACTGGCGGTCCGTGACCGTGGGGTCATGGTTCACCCAGAAGATGTCGAGCAGCCTCTCGTAGCTCACCTTCGCCGGGTCGAACGTCACCTCCACCGCCTCCGCGTGCCCGGTGCGGCCGCTCGACACCTGCTCGTAGCTCGGGTTCTTCAGCGTGCCGCCGGTGTAGCCGGAGACCGCGGAGACGACGCCCGGCACGTCCTGGAAGGCGGCCTCGGTGCACCAGAAGCAGCCTGCCGCGAAGATCGCCTTCTCCGTCTTCGGCTGCGCGAGCGCCGCCGTCGCCGCCGCAGTGGCCGCCGCAGTGGCCGCAACGGCGAGCAGGACGAGAGCGAGCTTTCTCACTTCTTCTTGCGCGACTTGCGGCGCTTGGGCACCTTGCCGCCGGCGCGGCGGGCTTCGGACAGCCCGATCGCGATGGCCTGCTTGCGGCTCTTGACGCGCCTGCCGGAGCGGCCGCTCTTCAGCGTGCCGTGCTTGCGCTTGTGCATCGCGCGCTTCACCTTGCTGCGGGCTTTCTTGCCGTATCTGGCCATGGGGTGTACCTCCTGAGCTGATCCGTCTACTCGACCTTCGCCTTGCCGCGCAGGCTGCGCACCAGCTCCTCGACCCTTTGCTGTGCGAGCTGCTGCTGGATGCGCGGCTTCACCTCGGCGAGGGCCGGGAACTTCACCTGGCGCACGTCGTCGAGCTGGATCACGTGGTAGCCGAAGCGCGTATGCACCGGCTCCGCCGTGTACTTGCCCTTCTCGAGCTTGACCATCGCGTCGGCGAACTGCTTGTCGAACACGCTGGGCACGTTCCAGTCCAGGTCGCCGCCGCGATCCTTGGTGCCCGGGTCCTTCGAGTTCTTCGCCGCGAGGTCCTCGAACTTGGCGCCCTTCCTCAGGTCCGCGATCAGGCCCTTCGCCTGGTCCTCGGTCTCGACCAGGATGTGGCGCGCCCTGTATTCCTTGTCGCCCTGCTGCGCTTTGACGCGGTCGTACTCCTTCTGCACCTCGGCGTCCGAGACCGGGTTCTTGCGCAGGTAGTCGCGGAGGTAGGCGTCGATGATGACCTGCTGGCGCGCGAGGTCGAGCTGCGTCTGCACCTCCGGCTGCTTGGCGAGCCCGCTCTTCTGCGCCTCCTGCGCCACGATCTCCCGGTTCACGAGCTCGTCCCTCACGGCGGCGCGCGTCTGGTCGTTGTCCGGGGCGCCGCGCGCGTGCTGCTGCTGCATCATGAAGTCGAGCCGCGCGCGCGGCACGGCGACGCCGTTCACCTTCGCGATCGGCCCCTCCTTGGGGACGGGCTGCGGCGCGGGCGCGTTCTGCGCGGCTGCGAGGAGCGGCAGCGCGAGCGCGCCGGCGGCGAGGAGTCTGTACGTCATGCGATTCCTTTCGTTTCTTCGGGTGCGCGCGCCGTGATGGCGAGCGCGTGGATCGGGTTCTGGATCAACTCGCCGAGCGCCTGGTAGACCATGCGGTGGCGCGCCACGACGCTCTGGCCTGCGAAGCGCGGCGACACGATGGAGACGTGCCAGTGCGTCTCGCCCTCGGGGCGCGCGCCGGCGTGCCCGGCGTGCTTCGCGCTCTCGTCGATCACCTCGAGGCTGAGCGGCTCGAGCGCGGACAGGCGCTCGCGGATGCGCGCGGCCACGCTCACGGCTTGTCGTCCATGTACTTCGCCAGCAGCAGCGACTGCGCCGCGGCGAAGAGCAGCATGAGACCCATGCCGCCGAACACCTTGAAGTTCACCCAGAGGTCGGTCGAGAAGTTGTATGCGACATAGAGGTTCGCGATCCCCATCAGGAGGAAGAACGCGACCCAGCTCCAGTTGAGCCGGCTCCAGACCGGGTCGGGCAGGCGCAGCTGCTCGCCGAGCATCAGGCGGATCAGGTTCCTGCGGAAAAACGCCGCCGAGCCCGCGAGGACGACGCCGAAGAGCCAGTAGAGCACCGTCGGCTTCCACTTGATGAAGGTCTCGTCCTGCAGGAGCAGCGTCGCGCCGCCGAATACGACGATCACGCCGAGGCTCGCCCACAGCATGCCGTGCACCGGCTGCTTCCTGAGCTTGAGCCACGCGATCTGCAGGACCGTGGCGCCGATCGCGACCGCGGTCGCGACGTAGATGCCCGCCAGCTTGAACGCGAGGAAGAACAACGCGATGGGGAGGAAGTCGAACAGCAGCTTCATCGGGAACGCGGATTCTACTAGGATTTCAGGCATTTAAGATTAACGGAGGGCGCATGGCGCTGGTACGGCTGATCGAATATCGCGACGCCGACGCGAGGGTGAAGTCGGTCTACGACGACATCATGCGCACGCGCGGCGTCGACTGGATCAACAACTTCTGGAAGGCGCTCGCCAACGATCCCGCCGAGCTCGAGCGCGTGTGGCGCAGCGTGAAGCAGGTCATGGCGCCGGGCGCGCTCGACCCGCTCGTGAAGGAGATGCTCTACCTCGCCGTCAGCGTGACGAACGGCTGCGAGTACTGCACGCATTCGCACACCGCGGCGGCGCGCAAGAAAGGCATGAGCGACGCGATGCTGATGGAGCTCGTCGCCGTCGTCGGGCTCGCGAACCAGACGAACCGCCTGTCCGACGGCCTGCGCATCGAGGTGGACCCGCAGTTCAGGTAGCCGAAGTTCACGCCCTCGGGCGGAAGGGGACTCCATGGCGACTTCAGCGACACCTCGCGCGCTTGCCGCATACCTCGCCGTCGTGCAATTTTTCTTTGCGACGACCTGGACCCTCTACGTCCTCTACCTGCCGCAGCTCGCGCAGCAGGCCGGCATCGCGAAATCCTGGATCCCGTGGATCCTGGTCGCGGACCAGGCGGTGTTTGCAATCGCCGATGTCGCGACGGGGTTCTGGGTCGACCACGTGCGAAAGAGCCTCGCGCGCCTTGGCGGCTGGATCTCCGGGGTGACGGCCGTGTCTGCGTTGGCGTTCCTCGCGCTGCCTTACAGCGGCGCGCATGCCCGCCTGCTCCTCGCTGCCCTCGTCGTCTGGGCGATCAGCTCCTCGGCGCTGCGCTCGCCGCCGTGGGTTTTGCTGTCGCGCTACGCCGCGACGCCCAGCGTGCCCGGTCTGTCCGCCCTGGTGCTCGCCGGCAGCGCGCTCGCCGCTGCAGGCGCGCCGTATCTCGGCTTGGCGCTGCGCGGCGTCGACCCGCGTCTGCCGTTCGTCGTGTCGACGCTGACCCTGCTCGCGGCAGTCGGCGGCCTGGTCTACGCCGAGCGCCGGGCGCCGCTTCCGGTCCCGGCCGGCCCGGCCGCGTCGAGCGGGAGTGGAGCGCCGCAAGCCGCGCTCTTCTTTGTCGCGCTGCTCCTGATGGCGGCGGGCTTTCAAGTGCACTTCTCGTTCAACTCGGCGCCGCAGTACCTCAAGCTCGCCGCGCCGGAGCAGCTGCCCTACTTGATGCCGGTGTTCTGGATCGGGTTCAACCTCGCGATGCTTCCGGCGGGAAGCGTGGTGCGGCGGCTGGGCGCCTGGCACGCCATGGCGCTCGCCGCGGCGGTGGGCGCGCTCGCGACCGTGGCCGGCGTGCTCGCGCAGCGCCTGGAAGAGCTGGCGGCGGCGCAGCTCGTGGCCGGCGCCGCCTGGGGCACCGTGAGCGTGGCGGCGTATACGGCGGCCATCGGATTCGGCCGCAGCGGCCGCGAAGGGCGGTTCCTCGGAGCCCTGTTCGCCGTGCTTGCCGTGGCGGCATTCGCGCGAATCGCGGCGTCGGCGGGCGGCCTTGCGGCCACCGCCGCCTTCAAGGCGCTGCTGCCTTGGCTCCCGGCCGGCGCGTGGCTGCTCGCCGCCGTGCTTCTCGCAGGCGCCGCGGCTACGCGTCGAGCGGCTGCGGCCTGAGCGCGCGCGGCATCACCGGAACCATTTGTCCCGGATCCTGCGTGCATCGTCCTCGGAGAGGGCGGAGACCCGCGGAAACGCGGCCCGCCAGCCGAACGGCTTGCACGCGTCCAGCAGCATCTTCGAATGCGAGACGCGTCCTCGCGCGCGGTCCTCGGGGCTGATGCGCGGATCCAGCGCCGAAGTCCACGCGTCGCGCAGGATGTCCACCTGCTCGGCGGGCTCGCAGCGCGTGGCGATCGCCCACAGGACGTCGGCCAGGTTCGACGGATCGACGTCCTCGTCCACCGTGACCACGATGCGGCCCATGTAGCTTTGCGCAGCCGCAATCAGGCCGGCGCGCTTCGCATGGCCCGCGTAGCGCGGCCGCAGGGCCACCACCGTCATGAGCTGCGCGACATGCTGCCAGGCGCCGGCGATGTCGGTGACGCCTGCATTCTCGAGGTTCGACCAGATGCTCGCAGCCCGGAAGGGCAGGCCAAAGTGGAACCGCGGCGGCTTCATCGGCGGCGAGCCGAGCAGGATCGGATCGTTGCGCCAGTGCGCGGCCTCGACCTTCATGACCGGGGCGGGGCGAGTATCCCAGGCGTAGTAGCCGGTGAACTCGCCGAACGGGCCTTCGGGCAGGGTTTCTTCCAGCAGGACTCCTTC
>DASRFM010000108.1:0-10473 GCA_035651575.1 Burkholderiales bacterium
GCGACGACGCCGAGATAGGCATCGTCGAGCTCCTTTGCCAGCATGTCGAAGAGCCTGGCAAAGCCTTCGGAGCGGAATTTGCCGCCATTGTCGTCGGCAATGCGCCGCAGCTTCCGGAGCAGATCCATGAAGAGCTTGAGCACTTCGACCGATCGGCGCAGCAGCCCCTCCGGGTACCGGCCGAGCAGCCCGGCCCAGACCTTGCGCTCGCCCTCGATCGCCGCCACGGCGACGGCGTACAACTCCCGGACGGCGGCGGAGTGCTCCAGGCAGTCGGCCAGGATCCGCTGGCGATAGAGGATCGTCTCTGGTGCGACGACGCTTGTCAGAACCGCCTTCTTTATCGCGTCGAGCAGGAACTTGTCGTCGCCCGCCATCGCGCCGATCAGGGTGTCGAGCTCGAGGTCCTGCGTCAACGCGGCCTCGTTTTTCGGCAGTCTCAGTTCCGGATCGAAGTCCCGGTCGCGATACATGAGGAACGCTTTCATGACGCCACTCGCTCCTTCACGCTCAGGTAGCTGAGGCGGTATTTCTGCGCCAGCGCGGCGGCGTAGGCGAGTCCATCGGCAGGCCGTCTGACGATCTTGAAAGTCCTCAGCGCCGGATCCCTCGCGTCCACCGTGCTGACCATGCTGACCGCGCTCTTGCTGAACGACGCCAGCTCGTCGAGAAACGTCACATAGACGCACAGCATGTCGCGCTGGACGATCTGCTGCAGGACGCGTTTGCTGAGAAACAGCGCGTCGTTCAACGTCGTCGAGCTGAAACTCTCGTTCATGATGAGGATGCTGCGCGGCGTCGCGCGCGCCAGAATCGCGCGAATCCGCCGCAAGTCGTCCTCCAGCTTGCCGCTGAGGTTCCCGATGTCTTCCTCCCGGTCGAAATGGGTGAACAGGCTGTCAAAGAGAAAGAGCCTGGCCTGCCGGCCGGGAACCGAGCAGCCGAGGTTCGCCAAGTAATGCAGTTGCCCGAAAGTGCGCGCGAAAGTCGTCTTGCCGCCCTGGTTCGGTCCGGACACGATGAATACGCGCTCCGGGTCTTCCAGGTGGAAGTCGTTGGTCACAACCGAAACATTTTCGCGCACCAGCCTGTCGGCCAGCGCGAGGTCGAACGACTCGCGGCAGTGGACCGCCTTGGAGCGGTCGGCTACGACGGGGTAGCAGAAGGAAAGTCCGGCCCTTTTCAGGCGCGCGCCGTGTTCCAGCCAGGCGACATAGAACTGCACCTCCCGGTCGAAGCTGCGGATCGTGTCGTCGAGATAGTAACGATGGCGATCGCAGTACCGTTCCAGCTCGAGGAAAACGTCCGGATACAGCTTCGCGACGCGGTCCAGCACGGCCGCCTCGACGTGATTCATGTTCAGCGATTCGCGGAAGTCGAAGCGGTACTCCCTGGGCACGCCCTGCTTGAACTTCTCGAACGTCTGCAGCACCTCCGCGCCGTAGTCGGATTCGGAGTCGTAGCGGCTGACGCGAATGCGGGCGCCGTCGATATGCAACGTATATAAGACCCCGGCCAGGTCGGCCTTCAGCTTCTGCGTGTCGGAAACGAGCGTCGCGAAGTCGCCGGATGCGGTGTAGGTCTCGAGATACTCGCGCAGTCCCCGAAAGCCGCGCGATCTCGGGTACGCCGACTGCAAGTCCTGCATCAGGCAGCGGACGGCGTCGCAGTAGATGTCCACCGCGTCCAGGAACCAGCGCTGCTTCTGCCGCTCGTAGTAGAGCTTGTCGGCCTGAGCAAGGCTTTCGCGCATCGTGCGCAGCTTGCGGGAAAAGGTCCGGACGTGGCCGAGCAGCGCCTCGTTCTCCAGATCGCGCATCACTTCGTGGCGGTAGCATATTGCCTCGACACTGCGCAACGGCGCGTAGAAGAACGGTTTCAGGTTGTATTCGTCGCGGCCGGCCGTGACGGACGCGACGATCTGGTCCAGGTTCAGATCGCCGAAGAACTCCGGCGCTTCCCGGCCGTCGATGTCGCCTTCGATCAAGGGTTCGAGGAACAGGATACTGCGGAATCTCGAGAGCAAGATTCACCTCCGGGGATACGCAACGCGCCGGGCGGAAATGACGGGCGGACGCTCGCGGTCGCCCGAGCCCTCGTCGAAGAGCGCGCTGGCGCGCTCGCCGACAGGCAAGTCGATTACGGCAGCACGGCGCGGGCGCCTGCGCGGGCAGGGAAAATCTCGAGGATCAGGATGGAAGCCGGCCGATGCAGAGTCTTGCACGCCCACATGTCTCCTTTATCGAGGACACTGTAGGCATCATTAGCCGACGCGGCGGTTCTTGTTCAGGAGGAATGCCATCTCCGCCGGCAAAGTCTAACGCACGCAAATATCACCCGCAAGGCGCGTCTCACTCACGTGTACCCCTGGGAAAACTTGGACGTGCGGGCGAAAACGAGCTGCGGAAAACCACTTCGGGGACGGCGATATAGTTCCTCATATTGATCACCCACAACATTTCGGTCGTTGAATATCGCGGCGACCAGCTGATCGTGAAGTGCTCGACGATCCACGGCATCTTTATACCCGGACGCTGCTGTCCGTTGTGCCGGAAGAGTGCGCCGCGGCCGCGCTTGCTTCGGCGCGGCGCCTGCGCCGAAGCTTGCAGTGATATCCATGTTTGTCTATATTGGACACGAATACAGCGAGATGGCATTCCTCGCGGCAATAAGAACCGCCCTCACCGGCTGATGATGCCTACGAATCTCGGACCACCGGGAAACGCAGGCGTGGATGCTGACTTCAGCCAATGTCCGTTTGCGTGCCCCGTACAGACGAGGCAGATCCGACTTCTTCCCCGAAGAAAGGCTGTCATGGTTTTGCGCGCGCACACGGGTATACGACGCCACGCGCCTGAAAGTTTCCGCTGCGGGCATTTGTCGCCAGCGGCGCCGGGCCGTTTCTGCTTGCGTCTTCTTGCAGGGCGGCGCCCCGAACCAGCAGACCATCCTGGCGCATCCATCGTATGCCCGGTTCGCCGCCGGTCTGGCGGCGCGGTGAGCCGGCGCGCATAGGGATCCGCAGTCATGGCGGAAAGAATCTTCTTCAATCTGCTGCAGGTCGCCACCGTGATGGTGTTCGCGCCGCTCGCCGCGGGGGTGACGGCGCGGCTGAAGGAGATCGTCCAGTCCAAGCGCGGTCCTTCCGTTTTCCAGCCCTATCGCGATCTGTGGAAGCTGTTCCACAAGGACGAAATCGTGTCCGAAGACAGCTCGTGGATTTTCCGTTTCACGCCCTACATCGTTTTCGTCGCGCCGATATTCGTCGCCCTGCTGATCCCCGTGCTGACGAGTTATCCGCTCTTCTTCGCCTTCATGGGCGACATGCTGGGGGGCGGCTTCGTGCTCGCGCTGGGGGGATTTTTCGCCACGCTCGCGGCGGTGGACACGGCCAATCCCTACGGCCCGATCGGCGCCAGCCGCACGCGCATGGTCGGCTTCCTCGCCGAGCCGGTGTTCATGATCGTGTTCTTCACCGTGTCGTTCGTCGCCGGCTCCACGATTCCCTACATCGTGCAGCAGAAATGGGTGATGCCCATCGCCAACTTCTTCGCCCCGTCGCACGTGCTGCTCGTGCTCGCCTTTCTCATGCTCATCCTCGCCGAGGGCGGGCGCATCCCGGTGGACAACCCGACCGGCCACTTCGAGCTGGCGATGATCGACGAGTCCAAGTCGCTGGAGTACTCGGGGCGCGGCTTCGCCCTGATGAAATGGGGCGGGCAGATGAAGTTCTTCGTGCTGCTGTGCATCTTCCTCAACGTGCTGGTGACCCCTTGGGGCCTTGCCGCCGGGCAGACGCTCGGCGACGTGCTGCTCGCCGTGCCGCTCGTGCTCTTCAAGATTTTCTGCTTCATCCTGGTCCTGGTGTTCATCGAGTCCTCGCTCGCGAAGCTGCGCCTGTTCCGCATCGCCGAGTTCCTCGGCGCGGCGTTCATCACCTCGGTCGCGGCGATGATCGCCCAAGTCTTCATCGGATGAGGCCGGCATGAGCGACGCGACCCGCCAACTGATCGAAAACCTGAACGCGCTCGCCGCGGGCCTGTTCCTGCTCACCGCCTTCGGCATCGTCGCAATGCGCCAGGCGCGCGGTTGCCTGATGCTGTTCATCGCCCAGTCGCTGCTGCTCGCGGCCTCTGCCGCGCTCCTCGGCCTGCGCTTCGATTCCGGGCACCTGTACGGCGTCGCGATCGTAAACCTCATCACCAAGCCGATCATCGTGCCGTGGCTGCTGCACAGGGTCGCGCCCGCGGGGCTGTACACGCGGCGCGAGGTCGACCAGGTGCTCAACATTCCGACGGCGCTCCTCATTGCGCTCGCGCTCGCGATCGGGGCCTACTTCCTCGGCATCCCGCTCGCGAAGGCGGTCGGTCCGGAATACCAGGGGCCGAACGTGCCGATCGGCATCGCGGGCCTGCTGCTCGGCGCGTTCACGCTCACCGTGCGCCGCGAGGCGCTGCCGCTGCTGATCGGCCTGCTCGCGATGGAGAACGGCGCGTTCCTCGCCGGCATCCTGATCGCGCACAACCTGTCCATGCTGGTCGAGCTGGCGATCGCGACCGACGGACTGATCATCGTGTTCATAGTCGGCGTGCTGGTGCGCGCGGTCGCGAAGCAGGTCGGCACCACCGCGGTCGGCGAGCTGGCGAGCCTGAAAGAGCGGCCGGCGGGACAGGCCGCACCCGGGGCCGCGCGATGAGCCTCGTCTGGATCCTGATCCCGTCGCTGATCGCGGCGCTGCTCACCGGCATCCGCACGCCGCGTTCCTGGGTGCCCGGGATCACGGTGGTGTCGTGCCTGATCGTTCTCGTCCTCGCCGTCCGCATGGCCTGGTCCGTCGCGGCGGGCGGCTCGGTGGGCGAAAGCCTCGGCCCCGGCTGGTCGAACTGGGTCGCGCTCGACGGGCTGGGCGCGCTGATCCTCCTCCTCATCGCGCTGGTCGCGACCACGGCGGCGATCTACTCGGTCGGCTACCTCGCGCACGAGGACCTCAGCCACGGGAAGCTGCGCTTTTACCACGCGAACTACAACCTGTTCGTCTTCTCGATGCTCGCGATCCCGCTGATCGCGGAACCGACGCTGGTGTGGATCGTGGTCGAGCTGACGACGCTCGCCTCGGCGCTGCTCGTCTCCTTCGAGAACACGCGCGAGGCGCTCGAAGCGGCCTGGAAGTACGTCGTGCTCTCGCTGATGGGGGCGGGCTTCGCGCTGTTCGGCTTCCTGGTGCTGTTCGCGGCGATGCAGGCGACGGGCGGGGGGACCTACACCTGGTCGGGGCTCGTCGCCGCGGCGCCGAGAATGCCGCCGCTTCTCGTGCAGACCGCGTTCCTGCTTATCCTGATCGGCCTCGGGACCAAGGTCGGCCTCGTGCCGATGCACACCTGGCTTCCGGACGCCCACAGCCAGGCGCCCTCGCCGGTCTGCGCGCTGCTCTCGGGCATCGAGACCACTTCGATCCTGTACGTGATCCTGCGCTTCTTCCCAGTGATGCAAGCCGTGCCGGGGGCGCACGCCGAGACGTGGGCGCTCGTCCTCGGGTTGATCTCGGTCGGAACCGCCGCCTTCCTGCTGCTCCAGGTGCACGACTACAAGCGGCTGTTCGCGTTCTCCACGGTCGAGCACATGGGCATCATGCTGACCGCGGTCGGGCTCGGCGCCTCCGCGCACTACGGCGCCATGCAGCAGATCGTCAGTCACGCGGTGACCAAGTCGTTCTGCTTCTTCGCCGCGGGCGCGACGCTCCTCGCGGTAGGTACGCGCGACATCGCGGCCGTGCGCGGGCTGATCCGCCGCGCTCCCGGGGCGGGCGCCGCGCTCGTCGTGGGCGGGCTCGGCATCACCGGCGCGCCACCGCTCGCCGTGTTCCTGAGCGAGTTCGCGATCCTGAAGGCCGGGCTCGGGGCGGGATACTATGTCGCGACCGGGCTCCTCGCCGCGTTCATCGTCATCGCGTTCTTCGGCGTGATGGTGCACGTGAACCGGATGGTCTTCGGGGCACCGGAGGTCGAGGAGCCCGATTCTCCGGCGGAGCGTCCCCGCTTGCCGTTCAGCTGCGGGCTCGCTCTGGTTCTCGGCGCCGTGCCGGTGCTGGTGCTCGGCGTCTACATCCCGCCGCCGCTGCACGCGCTGCTGCAGCAGGCCGCCGCCGCGCTCGCGAGGTGAGGCATAGATGGACTGCGCCACGCTCAAGGACCTGATCGAAGCCTCCTGGCCGGGCCGCGCGCGCTGTCGCTTCGACCCTGCGGCAAGGACCAACGAAGTGACTTGCGAGCGCGCGGTCCTCGCCGATGTCTGCAGCCGTCTGTTCCACGAGTGGGACTACGCCTTCGCCGGCCTCGTCGTCGAGGAGGGCGAGCGGCAATGGGAGCTGCGCTACGTGTTCTACGGCGAGCGCGACGCCGGCTGGGTCCACGTCCTGGTCGCGGCGCCGCTCGCGGACAGCGTCTTCCCCAGCATCGCCGTCGAAGCCAGGGTTTTCGCGGCGGATTGGCACGAGCGCGAGGCCGAAGACCTGTTCGGCGTTCACTTCGCCGGCCATCCGCGCCTCGGCGACTTCGTGCTCCACGACGACGCCTGGCAGGAGGGCGTCGAGCCGATGCGGCGCGGCTTCGATCCCGTGGCGGCACTCCGCGACCGGCGACCGGCCGCCGACTGGCGGCCGCGGCGCGTAGTGCAGGAGGCGGGCGCGTTCATCCTGCCGATCGGACCGAAGTTCTCGGGCGTGACCGAATCGGTGCTGTTCGAGCTCGAGACGGTAGGCGAAGACGTCATCCGTTCGTGGACGCGGCTGTTCTACAAGTGGCGTGCGGTGGAGAAGCTCGCCGAGGGAAAGTCTGCCGAGGACGCGCTGGTCCTCGCCGAGCGTTTCGCCGCGACCACGGCGTTCGCACACGGCCTCGCGTTCTGCCAGGCCGTCGAGGCGATCGGCGGCGCGACCGTTCCGCCGCGCGCGCGCGCGCTGCGCGTGTTCCTCGCCGAGCTCGAGCGGCTGCGCCAGCACGCCGGGGCGATCCAGGAAATCTGCGAGTCCACCGCGCTGGTCGTCGCGAACAGCCAGGCGGGATTGCTCGAGGAGGACCTGCTGCGCGTCTCATGCGAGCTGACCGGCCACCGCTACCTCTTCGGGCTGCTCGCCCTCGGCGGCCTGACGATCGACCTGCCGACCGAGGCGTGCCGCAAGGCGCTGCGCAAGGCGCAGGACGTCGTCGCGCGGCTCGACGCGCTCGAGCGGAGGCTCAAGGTCTCGAGCAGCTTTCTCGACCGGATCGAGGAAGTGGGGGTCATCTTTCCGCGCACCGCCAGGGCGTACAGCCTGGTGGGCCCGGTTGCGCGCGCTTCGAGCCTCGCGCGCGATCTGCGGCGCGAGCAGCCCTACCTCGGCTACGAGTCGTTCGAGTTCGAGGTTCCAACCGAGGAGGAGGGCGATGGCTACGCGCGCCTGCGAGTGCTCTTCGCCGAAGCCCGCCAGTCGCTGCGCATCATGGACCAAGCGGCCGGCGTGCTGCGCGAAGGCGCGGTCCAGGCGCCGGTCGCGCTCGCCGCGGGCGCGGCGCTCGGCTGGGTCGAGGCGCCGCGCGGCGCGACCTTCCACTGGGTGAGGCTGGACGGGAGCGGACGGGTCGCGCGCTACCGCGCGGTCACGCCGTCGTTCACCAACTGGCACAGCTTCCACCTCGGGGCGGAGAAGTTCGCGTTCCAGGATTTCCCGATCATCCTCTCGACCTTCGACCTGTCGGCGGCCGAGAACGACCGCTGAGGACAACGTCGCGGAGCGCATATTATGAAGTGGGTCGTGAGCGGATTACGGACCGGCATCAAGACCACCGCGTATCCGTCCGGCGCGGAAAACGCTCCCGGCGTGACGCCCGGGCTGCCGCTCGGCGCGGCGCTCGGCGAGCGCGCCGCGGCGCTCGCCGAGCGCTGCCCGACGCATGCGCTCGCGAACGCGGAAGGCAGAATCTCGGTCGACTACCGCCGCTGCGTGCATTGCTACCGCTGCGCACGCGGCACGCCGCAGCCGCTCGGCTGGAAGCTGGGCTTCGAATGGGCGGGGGCGCGCGCCACTGGCAATGCGTTCGGCGCGCCGTTCAGCCGCTCGATCCACATCGTGGTGGTCGATGCCGGCGACTGCGGGGCCTGCCTGAACGAAGTGAGGCAGCTCAACAATCCCTACTACAACATGCACCGGCTGGGATTCTTCATCACGCCGACGCCGCGCCACGCCGACGTGCTGCTCGTCGTCGGCCCGGTCACCGACCACCTGCGCAAGGCCCTCAGGAAAGTCTACGATGCGATGCCGACGCCGAAGCGCGTGGTAGCGGTCGGCGCGTGCGCGCTGTCGGGCGGCGTCTTCGCCGAGAGCTTCGTCGGCGGGAAGGGCGTGGCCAAGCTGCTGCCGGTCGACGTCGAAGTGCCCGGCAACCCGCCGCCGCCGATCGCGATACTGCACGGCCTGCTCGTCGCGGTCGGCCGCGCGGCGCCAGCGGCGCTCGTCTCCTCGGGATCGTGATGGCCGCGCTCCTCGGCCTCGTCTTCGCGGCCTGCGGCGCCGGGATCGTGCTCTCGCTCGCGCTGTCCCCGGGCCGGCAGGCCGGCGTGCTGGGCTGGCTCGGCTGCATCGCCGCGGCCGCCGCTGGGGCGGCCGGCATCACGGCGCTCGTCACCCGCGGCAGTTTCGCCCTCGCGCTGTGGAGCCTTCCCGGGCTGACGACGCTCACGCTGCGCCTGGATGCGCTCTCGGCGGCGTTCGTGCTCGTCACCGGGCTGGTGCTGTTTCCGGCGTCGATCTACGCCGCCGGCGAGCTGCGCGCCGGCGCGCTCTCCGGGCGCGAGCGCTCGTTCACGGTGATGCTCCTCGCGCTGTACGCGTCGATCGTGCTCATCCTGATCGCGGGCGACGCGGTGCTGTTCCTGCTCGCCTGGGAGGTCATGTCGATCCTGTGCTACCTGCTCGTGCTGAGCGCGCGGAGCGAGCAGCGGGTGGGATCCGCGTACCTGCTGCTCGCGATGGGTGAGGCGGGGACGCTCGCGGCCGCGCTCGGGCTCCTGCTGCTCGCGCTCGGGGCGAGCACGGTCGAATTCGGCGCGCTTCGCTCCGGCGCCGCGGCGCTCGGCGAGGGCGAGCGCTGGGCCGTGTTCCTGCTCACGTTCTTCGGATTCGGCGTGAAGGCGGGCCTGGTGCCGGTCAACTCCTGGCTGCAGCGCGCCTACGCCGCCGCGCCGCGCGCGTTCGCGCCGGTGCTCGCGGGCGCGACGTTGAACCTGGGTCTGTACGGCATCCTGCGAGTGAACGCCGACCTGCTGCCCGCGGCGCACGCCGGCCCGGGTCTCCTCGCGCTCGTCGTCGGCGCTGCTTCGGCGCTGATCGGGATCCTGTACGCGACCACCGACAACGACCTGAAGGCGATGCTCGCGCACAGCTCGGTCGAAAACGTCGGCATCGTGGTGGCGGGCGCCGGCGCCGGGATGGTGTTCTTCGCCGCGCGCGAGCCCGCGCTCGCCGCGATCGCGTTCGTCGCCGCGCTCTATCACCTAGTCAACCATTCGCTCTACAAGACGCTGCTCTTCGTGGGCGTCGGCGCGGTCGAGACACAGACCGGCACGCGCGATATGGACCGGCTGGGAGGCCTCATCCGCGCGATGCCGCTCGCCGCGGCGGCCTTCCTCGTGGGAGCGCTGTCGATCGGCGGGCTGCCGCCGTTCAACGGCTTCGTGAGCGAATGGCTCACGCTGCAGGCGATGTTGCGTGCGGCCGAGCTCTCCTCGAGCGGTGCGAAGCTCGTCTTTGCGCTGGCGGGTGCGGCGCTCGCCCTCACCGCCGCGCTCGCCGTGACCTGCTTCGTGAAGGTGTTCGCGATGAGCTTTCTGGGGATGCGCCGGCTCGACGGCGCGCGCCAGGTGCGCGACGCGGGTCGTCCCGCGCTCGGCTCGATGGCGATCCTCGCCGCGCTCTGCCTTGCCTTCGGCGTGCTGCCGACCTACGTGATTCCGCTCCTCGAGCCGGCGACGACGCAGATCGCGGGCGCGAGCCCGAGCGCGGCGCTGGTGCCGCCGTTTTTCGCCTCGAGCCCGGAGCACGCGAGCCTGCCGCCGGCGTTCGTGGCGGACTTTCACGACTTGGGCGCGCAGGCGGGTAGTAGCGTGCTGCCCGGGCGGGGCCTCGTGGTGCTGCACCGCGGGGGCGAGGCGAATCCGGTGGTGTTCGCGATGTCGACCTCCTATATGGCGCTGGTGCTGATCGGGCTTCTGGTCCTGACCTACGTGGTGCTGCGCCTGTGGCTGACGCGGGCGAGGAGGCTTACGCGGGGCGAGCGCTGGGACGGGGGCGTCAGAAGGCTGTTGCCCGAGATGACCTACACCGCCACCGGCTTTTCGAACCCGGTGCGGGTGATCTTCGACGCGATCTTCCGACCGACGACGGTGGAGGACACGAGGGAGACGGTGGCCGAGCACTTCCGCAACGCCATCCGGCGCGAG
>DASRFM010000109.1:0-17237 GCA_035651575.1 Burkholderiales bacterium
GACTGCGATGCCGTATGCGATTTTCTTCATGAGCTCCTCCCTGGTTTCAAGTGTAGACCACCGGGCGAGCCGGCGAGGGCGCCGTCTCGCATGATGAGCCGGCCGCGCAGCAGCGTCGCCACCGGCGTGGCCGGCACGCGCCAGCCGTCGAACGGCGTGCGCTGCGCCTTGCTGGCCTGCTCGGCATTGCGCACTTGCATGGACCGTGCCGGGTCGACCAGCACGAGGTCGGCGTCGGAGCCCGGCGCGAGCGCCCCCTTTCGGGGATACAGCCCGAAAATGCGCGCCGGCCCGGTGCACGCGGCGCGCACCAGCGCCTCGTAGGTCAGTGCGCCGTCGGCGACCAGCTTGAGAAGCAGCGGCAGCATCGTCTGCACGCCGGGAAAGCCTCCGGGCGCCTTTTCCAGGCCCGCATCCTTTTCCGCGGGCGTGTGCGGCGCGTGGTCGGTCGCGACGATCGAGATTTCGCCCGCGGCCAGCGCGCGCTGCAGGGCGAGCGTGTCCGCTTCCGTGCGCAGCGGCGGCACGACCTTGGCAACGGCGCCCAGGCGTTCGAGCGCCGCGCTCGTGAGGAGCAGGTTGTGCGGCGTGACCTCGCTCGTCACGCCGGGCTTGGCATGGCGCAGCGCTTCGAGCGCCCGCGCGCTGCTGATCTGGCGCAGGTGCATGCGCCCGCCCGCGGCGGCATGCGCGCGCAGCGCGCGCGAGACGCCTTCCGCCTCGGCCTCCGCGTCGAAGCCGGCCGACAGGCGCTCGTCGAGCGCGGTGACCCCCGCGACACCGCCCGCGCTGCGAATCGCGGCGAGCGCCTCGGCGATCGCCTCCTCCGTTCGGCGGCAGAGATCCTCGGGCAGAAGGCCCATGAAGATCTCGAAGGACGAGGCGCCCGCCGCCGCGAGCGCCGCCACGTGGGCGGTGCTCCTGCCGACGAGCGCCTGCAGGGCGAAGTCAACGTGGCAGCGGCCTTCCGCAAGGCGCCGCTTCTCCTCGAACTGGGCGGGCGTCTCGGTCATCGGCGAGTCGGTGGGCATCACCATCACGGTGGTGACGCCGCCAAGCGCCGCGGCGCGGCTGCCGCTCTCGAAGTCCTCCTTGTGCGTGAGCCCCGGCTCGCGGAAGTGCACGTGCGCGTCCACGATCCCCGGGAGCGCGAGGCAGCCGCCGAAGTCGAGCGTCTCGCGCGCCTGCGGGGCCTCGCCGGGATCGAGGATCGCCGCGATGCGGCCCTGGTCGATGGCGAGGGTGCAGGGCCTCGCCCTTTCCGCCGCGAGGCGCACGCCCCGGATCGCGAGCTCGAGCATCAGTCGTGGTCGCCGCCGAGCTCGACCACCTGCCCGATGCCCTGCTCGGCGGCGCGCCGCGCGATGTGCCGCGCGGTGACGAAATCCTGGATCGGCACGCCGCTCGACTTGTAGACGACGACGTCCTGCGGCGCGCGCCGGCCGGGGCGCTTGCCCGAGAGGATCTCCGAGATTTCGGCCACCGCCTCGCTCTTCAGGACGCCGCGCGCGATCGGGATCTGGAAGTCGCCGGCGCGCGGCAGGCAATCGCTGCGGCTGTCGATCACGTGGCATGCGGCGCGCCGGATCACGCCGTCGTCGAGCTCGCGGCTCTCCGGCGCGTAGGCGCCCGCCGCGGCAACGAAGGTCCCCGGCGCGAGCCATTCGCCGCGCAGCACGGGCGCGCTCGAGGTGGTGGCCGCGACGACGAGCTCGGCGCCGCGCACCGCTTCCTCCGCGGAATCGACGAGAGTCGGCTCGCAGCTCTCGCCCCTCAGCGCTTCCACCAGCGCCGCTCCGCGGGCGGGCGTCCGCGCAAACACGCGGATGCTTCGCAGTGCGAAGACGGCGCGCAGCCCCTGGATCTGGTTGCGCGCCACGCGGCCTGCGCCGATCACGCCGAGCGTTCGGCTGCCGGGATTCGCGAGATGCCTCGCGGCAAGCGCGGTGCCCGCGCCGGTGCGCAGGTCGGTGATGTAGCCGCCCTCCAGCAAGGCCTGCGGCTGGCCGCTCTCGCCGTCGAAGAGCGCGACCAGCGCGCTCATCCGCGGCAGCCCGCGCCCGGCGTTGCCGTAGAAGTCGGAAACCACCTTGACGCCGAAGCCCAGGCCGCCGCGCAGGAAGGACGGGTTGAAGATGGCCACGCCGGGTGGCTGCTCGGAATTCGCCACCGCGCGCAAGCCCTCGACCGCGGCGCCTTGCCCGAGCAGCCTGAACGCCTCGGCCTGCACGTCGATCGCCTCCCGCATGCCGAGCAGCGCGCGGCAGTCGGCTTCGGTGAGGATGCGCAGCTTCACCGGCGGAAGAGCCGGCCCGGCGCGCGCGCCGGTCGCGGCGCACCGAGCGCGCGCAGCGCGGCCCACAAAATGGCCTGGTTCGAGCTCACGACCGGGATGCCAAGCGCCTGCTCGAGCGGCTCGATGCAGGCGAACGTCGGAAGATCGGTGGCGAGCAGGACCAGCGCGTCGCAACCGCCGACGTCCATGCGCGCGACGAAGGCGCGCAGGCGCTCGCCGTCCACCTGCGGCACGTCGTGCATCGCGAGGATGTCGAGCGTCGCGTGCGTCGCGACGTCGTAGCCCCGCTGCGCGAAGAAGGGCGGCGCGAGCGCGTGGATCGCGCGCGGATACGGCGTGCCGAGCGCCATGCGGCGCACCCCGAGCGACTGGAGCGCGTCGCGCAACGCAGTCCAGGCCGACAGGCACGGCACGCCGGCCAGGCGGGAAAAGCGCTCCACCGCCGCCTCGTTCCAGCCCGGTTCCATGATGAACGTCGTCACCATGTCGCAGTAGGCGATGACGTCCACCCGCGTGGCGGCGATGGCCTCGAGCGCCGCGTCGGCCTCGCGCTCCATCCGGCGCACCGCTTCGGCGGTGAGCTCGCCCTTGGCGAGGATGCGCGTCGCGTGCGCCGCATAGCCCTCCGGCAGCGCCGACCAGAGCTCGGGCTCGATGACGCTGTTGTTCGCGGGCACGATGAGCCCGATGCGGCCGCGGCCGCCGTAGACCGCGGTCATGCCGCGATTTTTTCGACCGCGGCGGCGAGCACCCGGCACCCGAGCACGATGTCGCGCTCGTCGGTGTCCTCGGCGATGTCGTGGCTGCGCCCGCCGATCGAGGGAATGAAGAGCATCGCGCTCGGCAGCGCCTGGCTCATGATCATCGCGTCGTGCCCGGCGCCGCTCGGCAGCGACAAGGGCGCCTCGCCGAGCGCGCGGCTCGCCTCCCCGATCACCTCTCCGAGGCGCGCGTCCATGGGCGCGGGCTCGATGCGCGCGGTTTCGGCGAGCTCCACGCCGACCGGTCCGCGGCCCGCCTGCGCCGCGAGCTCGCGCAGCGCCGCGAGCATGCGCTCGAGGAGCCGCGCATCCATGTCGCGGAACTCGACCATCATCGAAGCCTGCGCCGGCACGACGTTCGCCGCGCCGGGCTGCACCTCCACGACGCCGATGTTCCACACCGTGTCCGCCGCGGCCATGCCGGCGAACGCATCGAGGATGCGGTTCGCCAGGCGCAGGAGCGCCGCGCCGGCGTCCTTGCGCATGCCCATGGGGGTCGTGCCGGCGTGGTCCGCCTGTCCGCGCGCGGTGATGCGCACGCGCCGGATGCCGACGATGCCGGTGACGACGCCGATCCGCCTGCGCGCGGCCTCGAGCTTCGGGCCCTGCTCGATGTGCGCCTCGAGATACGCCAGGTGGCGCGTCTTTTCCACGCGCGCCGGCTCGGCGGAGAAGAGGGACTTCGCCAGCGCGTCGGGCACGCCGGGCGCCGCCTCGTCGAGGACGCCGCAGAAGGACTTCACGCCGAGGAAGGGCGCGTAGCGGCCTTCCTCGTCCTGGAACGAGATCACGTCCACCGCCGCGGCGCTCTTCTGCTCGATGCATGCGCGCGCGATCTCGAGCCCGTAGATCACGCCGAGCGCGCCGTCGAGCCAGCCGCCCTTCGGCACCGAGTCGGAGTGCGAGCCGATCAGCACCGCGCGCGATGCGGCGCTCGAGCGGCCGTAGACGTTGCCGTAGCGGTCGATGCGCGCGTCGAGGCGCGCCTCGCGCATGCGGCCCTCGAGCCAGCGGCGCGCCGCGACGTCGGCCTCGGAGAACGCCGGACGATCCACGCCGGTGCCGACCTTGCCGTGCTTGGCGAGCTCGCGCAGGTCGGACAGCAGCCGCTGCGAATTGATCTCGATCACGATGACGCTTCTGGAATAATTGTAGTCACTCTACCGCGCGAGGCATCCCGATGACCGAAAGCACGCTTCTCGTGGCCGGCGGCATGGTGTACGACCACGACGGCGACACCGACCGGCCGGCGCGCGCCGACATCCTGGTGCGCGGCGGGCGCATCGCCGAAGTCTCTCAGACAATCTCCCTCAAGGAAAAGCCCGACCACACCCTCGATGCGCGCGGCATGCTCGTACTTCCCGGATTCGTCAACGCGCACTTTCACTCGCACGATGTGCTGATGAAGGGCGCGTGGGAGACGCCGCCGCTCGAGATCTGGCTCATGAAGGCGCTGCCGCCGAGCTATCCGAAGCGCAGCCGCGAGGAGATCAAGCTGCGCGCGCTGCTCGGCGCCTGGGAGTGCCTGCGCGGCGGCATCACCACCATCCAGGACATGGTGACGCTCGCGCCGTGGGACCCGGATCACCTCGACGCGCTCCTCGAGGCGTACGACGAGATCGGCATCCGCGCCGTCGTGGCCCTGCAGTTCGCCGACCTGCCCGGCATCGACTCGACGCCGTTCTGGGCGGAATCGGTGCCGAAGGAATTCCACCAGGTGCTCTCCGGCGCGATCGAGCCCTCGAAGGGCGTGGACCTCTTCGGCGTGGTCGAGGAGGCGTATCGCAGCCGCAAGGGCCGCCATCCGAGGATCACCTGGGGGCTCGGGCCTTCCGGCCCGGAGCGCTGCTCGCGCGCGCTGCTGGAGCGCCTCGGCGCGTTATCCGCGGCGGAGAACCTGCCGGTGTATACGCACATCTACGAAGGCAAGTACATGGCGCTGCACGCGCGCCAGGCCTATGCGGCGCACGGCGGCTCGCTCATCGAATGGATGGGCGAGCTCGGCCTGCTGAACGAGCGCATGAACCTCGCGCACAGCGTCTGGCTTCTGCCGCGCGAGATCGGGCGGCTCGCCGAAACCCGGACCAACGTCGTGCTCAACCCGGTGGGCAACCTGAAGACGAGGAGCGGCGTTGCGCCGATGCGCCAGCTCCTCGACGCGGGCGTCAACACCGCGCTCGGCTGCGACAACTGCAGCTGCAGCGACGTGCAGAACATGTTCCAGGCCATGAAGCTCTTCAACGGGCTCGCCGCGGTGAGCGATCCGGAGCCCGGGCCGCCGACCGCCCCGGATGCGCTGCGCGCCGCCACGCTTGCCGGTGCGCGCGGCACCCTGCTCGAGGGCAAGGTGGGCGCGATCAAGCCGGGATATGCCGCGGACTTTTCGCTCCTCGACCTGAGCGATCCTTCTTTCGTGCCGCTCAACAGCGTGGCGCGCCAGGTCGTCTATACGGAATCGGGCCGCGCGGTGCGCACCGTGGTGGTCGACGGCCAGGTCGTGCTGCGCGACGGCAAGCTCGCGCGCGTGGACGAGGGGGCGCTGCGCGAGGCGGTGGAGCGCGCGATGGTGAATCTGCGCGAGGACATGCGCCGGGTCGGCGCCCGGGTCGAAGAGATCATGCCGTATCTGCTGAAGGCCTACCGCCGGGTCTGGGCGAGCGACGTCGGCATCAACCGCTTCGTGGGCAACGGCAAGCTGTGAGCGCGAACGTCCTGGACGCGGAAGCGCTCCAGGCAGTCGTGGACCGCGCGCCCTTTCATCGCTGGCTGGACGTGCGCGTGGACCAGGTGGATGAATCGGGCGTCGGCCTTTCGGTGCCCTGGCGCGACGAGATCGGCGAGGCCGCTGCGGCGCACGGCGGCATCCTTGCCGCGCTCGTCGACCTCGTGGCCGACCAGGCGATCGCGGCGAAGCTCGGGCAGGGGCTGCCGACCATCGATTTGCGCACCGACTACCACGGCGCGGCGCGCGCGGGCCGCTTAAGGGGCCGCGGCGTGGTGGTCCGGATGGGCCGCAGCGTCGTCACGGCCGACGCATGGATCTATGATGAGGGCGGCGCGCTGGTGGCGAGCGGCCGCGGGACCTATTTCAATCGACAAGGAGGAGGTGGATCGTGAAACTCGTGCATGCAGTCGCATGTGCAGCGGCCGCGCTGCTTTTCGCGGGCGCCGCGCAGGCGCAGCCGAAGGCGAAATTCATCCTGGACTGGGCGTTCCAGGGCCAGCAGTCGATCTGGACGCTCGCCCAGGACAAGGGCTACTTCAAGGCCGCGGGCGCCGACATCAGCGTCGACCGCGGCTACGGCTCGGGCGACACGGTGGCGAAGGTCGCCTCGGGCGCCTGGGACATGGGGCTCGCCGATCTCTACGTGCTGCTGCGCTTCCTCGGCGAGAACCCGGACCAGAAGCTGAAGGCCTTCTTCCTCGTCTACGACCGCTCGGCGCTCTCGGTCGCGAGCCTGAAGGAGAGCGGCATCAACAAGCCGGCGGACCTCAAGGGCAAGACGATCGCGGCGCCGCAGGGCGACGCGAGCTTCCAGGTGTTCCCGCTGTTCGCGAAGCTGAACGGGCTCGATCCGAACAGCATCACCTGGAAGACCGTGACGCCCGACCTGCGCGAGACGATGCTGCTTCGCAAGCAGGCCGACGCGGTGACCGGCCACATCCTCACCGTGCGGCTGAACCTCATGAGCGCGAAGGTCGATCTCTCGCAGATCCATTTCATGCCGTACGCCGACTACGGCGTGGACCTCTACGGCCACGTGCTCCTCGCGCGCGCCGACTGGCTGGAGAAGAACCCGCAGATCGCGCGCGCCATGATCATCGGCACGGTGAAGGGCTTCAACGACATGCTCGCCGACCCGGACGGCGCCGTGGCGAGCGTGCAGAAGCGCGACCCGCTCATCAAGCCCGACATCGAGAAGGAGCGGCTGCTCTTCACGGTGAAGAGCGTGCACGACACCCCTGCGGTGCGCAAAGACGGCATGGGCGTGGTGAACAAGGAGCGCCTCGCGCGCACGCTCGCCCAGGTGTCGGAGGCGTTCAACATGAAGCGCGCCGTGAGCGCCGACGAGATCTTCACCGACAAGTACTATCCTCCCGCCGCGCAGCGCAAGGTGAATATCAAGTAGTTGAAAGCCCTCGTCATCGAGCGCCAGGGCGGGGTCGAGAACCTCGCCTGGCGCGACTGGCCCGACCCGCAGTTGCGCGCGGGCGACGTGCTCGTGCGCGTGCGCGCGGTCGGGCTGAACCACCTCGACATCTTCGTGCGCCGCGGCATGCCGGGATTCCCGGTGAAGACGCCGTTCATCTCCGGCGGCGACATCGTCGGCGAGGTGGCGGCGCTCGGCGCAGGCGTGAGCGGCTGGCGGGTGGGCGAGCGCGTCGCGGTGCATCCCATGACGCCCGAGGGCATGATGGGCGAGGCGATCCAGGGCGGGATGGCGGAGCTCGCGCGCGTTCCCGCGACGCACCTCGTGCGCGTCCCCGACGCCCTCGACGACCTCACCGCGGCCGCCGTCCCGATCAACTACGCCACCGCGCGGCGCATGCTGTTCGCCAAGGCGCGCCTGCAGCTCGACGAGCGCCTGCTCGTGCTCGGCGCCTCGGGCGGCGTCGGCATTGCCTGCGTGCAGTTCGGCAAGCTGGCCGGCGCCCGCGTGATCGCCGCGGCGGGCTCGCGGGAGAAGTGCGAGCGGCTGCGCGAGCAGGGCGCCGATGAGGTGATCGATTACGCGCGCGAGGACTTCAGCCGCGAGGCCTGGCGCCTTTCCGGCAAGCAGGGCGTCGACGTGGTCGTCAACTTCACCGGCGGCGAGACCTGGAACCCGTCGCTCAAAACGCTGCGCAAGGGCGGGCGCCTGGTGACTTGCGGCGCGACCGCCGGCTTCGACGCGGCGACCGACATCCGCTACGTCTGGGTGCGCGAGCTGCAGATCCTCGGCTCCGACGGCTACACGCTCGAGGACATCGCAGCGAGCCTGCGGCTCGCTGCAGAGGGGCGCCTGAAGCCGGTCCTGCACAGCGTGCTGCCGGTGCAGCAAGCCGCCGAGGGGCACCGCCTGCTCGAGAGCCGCGCGGTCTTCGGAAAGGTCGTGCTCAAGCTATGACAAGCGCCGCCGAGCGCCGGCGGACGAACCTCGGCTGGTTCTTCAGCGACACCGCGGCGAGGGTCCCCGGGCGCATCGCGCTCATCGATCACTCGGGCTCGACCCTGCGCGAGTTCACTTACCGCGAGCTCGACTCCGCGGCCGAGCGCGCGGGTGCCGCGTTCGCGCGCGCGGGATTGCGGCCGGGAGAGCGCATCGCGCTCGTCGCCGCCAACCGGGCCGAATACCTGAGCGTGTTCTTCGGCGCGATCCGCGCCGGCCTCGTCCCCGTCCCGGTGAACCACAAGCTCGGCGCGCAGGCGATGGCCTTCATCGTCGAGGACGCCGCCTGCGCCGCGGTGGTCCTCGACACCGACTCGCTCGCAGGTTTCGCGCCCGCGCTCGAGCGCTGCAGGACGCCGCGCTTGCGCATTTCGCTGGGCGCCGCGCTGCAGGGCTGGGCGCCTATGAGCGAGCTTCCCGGAGCGGAGCTCGAGCCCCCGGAGCTCGCGGCCGATGCGCAATGCTTCCAGCCGTACACGGCGGGCTCCACCGGGAGGCCCAAGGGCGTGATCGCGGCGCACGACGGCCAGCTCTGGAGCATCCGCATGAGCCAGCGCTACTGGCCCGTCGGCGAGGAGGAGCGCGGCATCGTCGCGGCGCCGCTCTATCACAAGAACGCGATGCGCGGCACCGTCAAGCCGATGCTCTACGCGGGCGCCTCGGTCGTGCTCATGCCCGGCTTCGAGCCGCGCGCCTATCTCGAGGCGATCGCGCGCCACCGCTGCAGCTCGGCGTTCGGCGTGCCCGCGATGTTCGCGATGCTCCTCGCCGAGAAGGACCTCATCGCGCAGCTCGATTTCTCCTGCCTGCGCGTCGTGTCCATGGGATCGGCGCCGGTGCCGCAGGAGCTCGTCGAGCGCGTCGAGCGCGCGTTCCCGTCGGCTAAGGTGAAAGAGAGCTACGGCCTCACCGAAGGCGGCGGCCCGCTGCGCCCGCCGCTCGACGGGCGGCCGGTGCCGCGCGGCAGCTGCGGCGTTGCGGCGCCCGAGACCGAGCTCAGGCTGATCGACGCCGACGGGCGCGAGAACCCGCGCTACGGCGAGCTCTGGATCCGCTGTCCTTACGTTTGCAAGGGCTACCACAACCAGCCGGAGCTCACGCGCGAGCGCCTCGTGGACGGCTGGCTGCGCACCGGCGACGTCTTCAGCGTGGACGACGCGGGCTTCTACTATTTCCGCGGCCGGCTCGACGACATGTTCCCCTGCGGCGGCGAGAACATCTATCCGAAGGATGTCGAGAACCTGCTGCTCGCGCATCCCGACGTGCTCGACGCCGCGGTGGTGCCGCATCCGCACCGAGTGAAGGGCCTCGCCCCGGTCGCGATGGTGGTGCCCAAGCCCGGCGCGGCGCTCGACCCGGGCGCGCTCAAGCGCTTCTGCCTCGAGCGCGGGCCCGCGTTCGCGCACCCGCGCATCGTGCTCGTGGCCGAGCGGCTGCCGCTCTCCGGCGCGGACAAGGTCGACCGGCGCGAGGTGCGCCGGCTCTTCGGCGAGCGCTTCGAGCCGATCGGTGAGTGATCCGCTCCTCAGCGCGGAGACGCTCGCCGACTGGGTGCTGCGCTTCGTGCGCTACCCGAGCGAGCAGGGCGAGCGCATGGAGGCGGAGCCCGCGGTGCTCGGCTTCGTGCGCGAGTGCGTGAAGCCGCTCGCCGACTCGCTCGGCCTGAGCGGGCGCTTCGACGAGATGGGCAACTACCTGATGGAGATCGGCCCGGCCGGCGGCGAGCCCGCGCTCGCTTTCTTCGGCTACGCCATGACGCATCCCGCGGCCGGCATGGCGCGGCCCTTCGCCGGCGAGCGGCTGCAGGCGCACGGCGAGCCCGCGATCCGCGGGCGCGGCGTCTCGGAGCAGAAGTCGGCGCTCGCGGCCGCGCTCGCCGCCTTCGCGGATGCGGCGCGCTCGCGCCTCGCGCAGCGCGTGTGCCTGGTCGTCACGACCGCGGGCGAGACCGGCCGGCACGACGCCGCGAGCTGCGCGCTCCAGGCCCTGGGCGCGGTGCCGCGGCGCGCGGTGGTCGCGCTCGGCACCGACAGCCGCGTCTCGCTCGGCAACCGCGGCCGCATCGACGCGCAGATCGTCGTGCGCGGCAAGGCCGCGCACAGCTCCAGCCCGGACGCGGGCATCGATGCGATCGCCGGCCTGCGCGAAGTGCTCGACGCGCTCGCCCGCGTCCGTGGGACACTGCCGAGGCATGCCGAGCTCGGTCCCGCCACGCTCACGCCCACCGGCGTCGAGAGCTTCCCGAAGGCCACGCATACCGTGCAGGACGAGGTGCGCCTGACGATCGACCGGCGCCTGCTGCCCGGCGAGCGCGCCGAGGATGCGCTCGAGGCCATCCGCGCCGCGCTTCCCGCCGGCCGGCCGTGGAGCACCGAGCTGCAGCGCGGCGCGCACATGCTTCCGCACCAGCTCGCGCGCGAGGCGCCGCTCGTGGGCCTGATCGCGGAGGCGCATCGCCGCGCCGCCCTCGAGGCGCCGCGGCTTTTCTACAGCGCGGCTGCGCTCGACGCCGGGTTCCTCACCGCGCGCGGCGCCGAGGCCACGATGTGGGGCCCGGGCGCGATGGAGCAGTTCCATTCGAGCGAGGAGTTCGTGCGGCTGCGCGACGTGCTCGACGTCGCGCGCGCCTATCGCGAGCTGATCGCGCTCGCAGCGGCCTGAATGGACCGGCGCCGGCTCACCCTTGCGCTCGCCCCCTTCGTGGTGATCGCAGGCACGCTGCTTTTCTGGGAAGGCCTGTGTCGCGCGTTCTCCATCCCGCCGTTCCTGCTGCCCGCGCCCAGCACCGTCGCCGCGACGCTCATCGGCTCGTTCGGCGCCATCCTCTTCAACGCCGAGTACACGCTCTTCACCACGCTCATCGGATTTGGCCTTTCGGTGGTGGTGGGCCTCGCTTTGGGCGTGCTGATCGGCGCCTGGGCGCTCGCCTACGCGGGCCTGTATCCGCTGCTCGTCGCGTTCAACAGCGTGCCGAAGGTCGCGCTCGTGCCGGTGCTCGTCATCTGGTTCGGGACCGGAACCATCCCGGCGACCATCACGGCGTTCTCGGCGGCCTTCCTGCCGATCGCGGTGAACGTGGCGACCGGCCTCATCACCGTAGAGCCGGAGCTGAAGGACGTGCTGCGCGCGCTCGGTGCGAGCCGCTTCGACGTCATCCGGCTCGTCGGCATCCCGCGCTCGCTGCCCTACTTCTTCGCCTCGCTCAAGATCGCGGTGGCGCTCGCGTTCGTCGGCGCGGTGGTCTCGGAGACGGTCGCCGCGGACCGCGGCATCGGCTACCTCATGATCGCCGCGAGCTCGCGCTTCGACGTGCCGCTCGTCTTCGCGGGGCTCGCCGTCATCGCGGCGATGGGCGTCGCGCTCTACGTGGTCTGCGTGATGATCGAGCGCCGCTACATCGGCTGGGCGGTGCGCGGCGCCGTGGAAGGCTTTGCCTGACTAGGGCGCGGCGGGGACGAAGCGGTCGAGCCCGATGTCCACGGCCGCGGTGCGCCGGTTCGCCTCTTCGAGGTAAGGCAGGACGCGCGCGTTGCGCGCGCGGATCGCGTCGAGCTCCCGGGCAAGCACCGGCATGAGGCGCTCGATCTCGGCGTAGAGCGCGTCCTCGTCGAGGAGCGCGGCGCGCCCGTCGCGCAGCACGACGCGGCCGTCGACGATGGCATGACGCACCGCGCGCCCCGATTCGGTGTAGACGAGCTGGGCGACGGCGTCGTTGAGCGGCACGAAGGCCGGATCGCGCAGGTCGAGCAGCGCGACGTCGGCCTTGTGTCCCGGCGCGATGCGGCCGAGCTCGCCCGCGAGCCCGATCGCCTCGGCCGAGCCGATCGTCGCGGCGCAGAACGCCTCGGCGCCGCTTCCCCCTGAGATGAGCGCAAAAAGCTTCATCGCCTGGAACAGGTTCTGCGCGTCCGAGCAGCTCGAGTTGTCCGTGCCCAGGCCGACCTTCACGCCGGCCTCCAGATAAGTGCGAATCGGCGCCACGCCGCTGCGTGTCTTCAGGTTCGAGAGCGGATTGAGCGCAACCTGCGCGCCGGCCGCGGCCATCTGGTCGATCTCCGCGCGGGTGAGCCAGACGCCGTGCGCGATGGTGAGGCGCGGGCCGAGCAGGCCGACGCGCGCGAGATGCCGGATGAGCGAGCCGCCGTCGCCCGTGTAGCGGTTGCGCGCCGTGACCGCGTTCGCCTTCGACTCGTAGACGTGGCAGAACACCTGCAGCTTCTCCCGCGCCGACTCTTCGGCAAGGAGCTGGAGGAATTCCTCCGAGCAGATCTCGGGCGTGGCCGGTCCCAGGCCCCAGCTCACGCGCGGATGGCGGCCGGCGTGGCGGCGCCGCTCGTTGCGCAGCCGCTCGATCAGCTCGCGCGCGCCGCCGGTGCGCTTCACCGAGAGCGTCATCTGCGACCTGATGTCGGCGGGAATGACCTCGTCCCAGAACGGCATGCCGCGGCTGCCGGGCGCGTCGCCGACCTGCAGCGCGAACACGCAGCGGATGCCGAGGTCGTCGTAGGCCTGCAGGATGGTGTCGACCTCGCCCTCGTCGAAGGGATGCACGGTCGCCATGTCCTGCAGCGTGGTGATGCCGAGCTTCAGCGCCTCGAGCGCGCCGATCAGCACGCGCGCGCGGATCTCCTCGCGCGGGCGCTGCGGGTAGTTGGGCGGCACGGCGTGCAGGAACCACGCCTCGAGCGGCATGGGCGTGAAGCAGCCTTTCAGGAGCGTGTCGTGCGAGTGGTAGTGCGCGCTCACCAGCCCCGGGATGGCGAGCAGGTTCTTCGCCTCGAACACCTGCACGCCCGGCGGCGGGGCGATGCCTTCGCGCACTTCGGCGATGCGGTCTCCGGCGATGGCGATGTCGCGGACCGCCGGCTTCGCTTGCGGCTCGCGCGGGTCGAGCACGCGCGCGCCGCGCACGAGCAGCGTGACCGGATTCAAAGCACGTCGGCCTTGGCGGCGGCGGGCAGGCTCGCGCGCAGCGCGAGGAGCTGCGCGATCGCCGACACCGCCACTTCGGCGGGATGTTTTCCGCCCTTGAAGAGGCCGATCGGGCAGACGAGCTTCTCCGCCGGGACGTTGCGCTTGCGCAGGCGCAGCCTGAATTTCGCCGCCTTGGTCTCCGAGCCGATCAGGCCGACGAACGCGGCGTCGCCGCGCTTGAGGATGCGCTCGACGAGCTCGAGGTCGAGCGCGTGGCTGTGCGTCATCACGAGGTAGGACGCGCCGGCGGGCGCCTCGTCCACCATCCACGCCGGCTCCTCCTCGATCACCACGCGCACGTTCTCGCCGACCGCGGCGGGAAAAACCTCGGGCCGCGGATCGATCCAGGTGAGGCGGCAGGGCAGGCGCTCCAGGATGCGCGCCACCTCCTTGCCGACGTGGCCCGCGCCGAAGAGGACGATTTCCAGGTCGCTCTGCGTTTCCTCCATTTCCTCTTTCTTATTGAAAACGAGCGTCACGCTGCCGCCGCAGCACTGGCCGAGCGAGTCGCCGAGCGCGAAGCGCCGCTCGCGGCGCGCTTCGCCCGAGAGCAGCATCTCGCGCGCGATCTTGAGCGCGCTGTACTCGAGGTTGCCGCCGCCTATCGTGCCGCGCGTCTCGTGCGCCGAGACCCACATCCGGGTGCCGGCCTCCCTTGGCGCCGAGCCCTCCGTCCTAGCGACGAGGATTTCGATCACGAAGCTCATGGAGGGCCCTCAGGATCTTCTCCGGAGTCGCCGGGGCTTCCAGCGGAACTGGATCCGGCGAATCGCTCGTCGAGCCGACCGCGTCGTAGATCGCGTGGAACACCGAGAGCGCGAGCATGAGCGGCGGCTCGCCGACCGCCTTGGAGCGGTAGGCGATGTCGCGCACGTTGCGGCCGCGCTCCCAGAGCGCGACGTTGAACACCGGCGGGCAGTCGCTCGCCACGGGAATCTTGTAGGTCGAGGGCGCATGCGTCTTCAGCTCGCCCTTCGCGTCCCAGACGAGCTCCTCGCTCGTCAGCCAGCCCACGCCCTGGATGAAGCCGCCCTCGACCTGGCCGCGGTCGATGGCCGGGTTGAGCGAGCGCCCGACGTCGTGCAGCAGGTCGGCGCGCAGCAGGCGCGACTCCCCGGTCAGCGTGTCGACGACCACTTCGGCGCAGGCCGCGCCGTAGGTGAAGTAGTAGTACGGCTCGCCCCACCAGCGCTCGCGGTCGAAATGCAGTCCCGGCGTGCTCCAGTAGCCGGTGGCGGAGAGCGAGACGCGCGCGAAGAACGCATCGCGCGCGAGCTGCGTGAAGCCGAGGCTCTGCGTGCCGCCGATCAGCACCTGGTTGTTGGAGAACACGACCTCTTCCGGGGTGACCTTGTAGGCCTCGGCGCAGTAGCGCACGAGGCGCTCCTTGAGCGTGCGGCAGGCGGCGCGCGCGGCCTCGCCGTTCAGGTCCGTACCGCTCGAGGCCGCGGTCGGCGTGGTGTTCGGCACCTTGCCCGTCGAGGTCGCGGTGATGTGCACGCGCTCGAGGTCGATCTGGAACTCCTCGGCGACCATCTGCGCCACCTTGATGAACAGGCCCTGGCCCATCTCGGTGCCGCCGTGGTTCAGGTGCACGCTGCCGTCGGTGTAGATGTGCACCAGCGCGCCCGCCTGGTTCATCGGGATCTTGGTGAACGAGATGCCGAACTTGATCGGCGTCAGCGCGAGCCCTTTTTTCAGCACCTGGTTCTTTTCGTTGAACGCCTCCACGCCCTTGCGGCGCGCCCAGTAGTCGGAGCTCTTCTCGAGCTCGGCCATGATCTCCGGCAGGACGTAGTCGTGCAGCGCCTGCCCGTAGAACGTGACGTTGCGGGGCGCCTCGCCATAGAGGTTGCGCTTGCGGATCTCCAGCGGGTCGAGCTTCAGCCGCCGCGCGATCGCCTCGATCACCGCCTCGGCGGCGAGCATGCCCTGCGGCCCGCCGAAGCCGCGGAACGCCGTCGCCGAGACCATGTTCGTCTTGCAGCGGTAGGAGACGATGCGCACGTTCGGCAGGAAGTAGGCGTTGTCCGCGTGGAACACCGCGCGGTCGTTCACGCCGGGAGAAAGGTCGGCCGACAGGCCGCAGCGCGACGCGAAGCTCAGGTCGAGCGCCTGGATGCGGCCCTCGGCGTCGCAGCCGACGTCGTAGTCGTAGATGAAGTCGTGGCGCTTGCCGGTGCCGATGATGTCGTCGTCGCGGTCGGCGCGCAGCTTCACCGGGCGCCCGGTGGCGCGCGCGAGGAGGGCCGCGGCGATCGCGAAGCTCGAGGCCTGCGTCTCCTTGCCGCCGAAGCCGCCGCCCATGCGGCGCAGCTCCACGGTGACTGCCGCATCCGGGACGCCGAGCGCGGCGGCGACGAGGTGCTGGATCTCGGTCGGGTGCTGCGTCGAGCAGTACACGTGCATCTCGCCGCGCTCGCCGGGAATCGCGAGCGAGATCTGCCCTTCCAGGTAGAAGTGCTCCTGCCCGCCGCAGCGCAGCTTGCCGCGGATGCGGTGCGCGGCGCTCTCGAGCGGCGCGAGGCTGCCGTGCTCGACCTTCACCGTGGGCAGGACGAAGAGCTGCTTCGCGAGCGCTTCCTCCGCGGTGAGCACCGGCGGCAGCACCTCGTACTCCACGCGCGCGAGCTTCGCCGCGCGGCGCGCCGCCTCGATCGTCGTCGCGGCGACCGCGAAGAGCGGCTGGCCGTGGAATTCGACGAGCTCGGCGGCGAACAGCGGCTCGTCGGGCAGCACCGGGCCGATGTTGTTCGCGCCCGGGATGTCGGCCGGGCCGACGACCGCGACCACGCCCGGCGCGCGGCGCACCGGCTCGAGGTCGAGCTTCAGGATGCGCGCATGCGCGTGCGTCGAGCGCCCGATCGCCGCGTAGAGCGTGCGGCGCGGCTCGGGCAGGTCGTCGACGTAGCGCGCCTCGCCCGCCACGTGCAGCGCCGCGCTGTCGTGCGGCAGCGCGGCGTGGATGCCGCCGGAGCGCGGCCGGTCAGGCTTCAACGGGCACCTCGAGCACTCGCGTCGCGCACTTGCCCTGCGACTCGAGATGGAACTTGCGCAGCAGGTTCTGCGCCGCCGTGATGCGGTACCACGCCGAGCCGCGATGGTCGTCGAGCGGCTGGAAATCCTTCGCGAGCGCCGCGCAGGCTTCCTCCACCCCCTTCGCGTACGCGGCCTCCGCGGAAGGGGCGCGCGCCGGCGTCGCCGCCATGCCGCCGAAGCCGAAGCGCGCCTTGCCGGACGCATCCACGTGGAACGCGGCGCACAGCGTGGAGATGTCCTGGTCGAAGCGGCGCGAGAGCTTGTAGGCGGCGAAGCGCGCGCCCGCGGCGAGCTTCGGCACGCGGATCGCGCGGATGAACTCGCCTCTCGCGAGCACCGACTTGCGGTAGCCGGTGTAGAACCGCTCGAGGGCGACCGTTCTGCGCTGCGCGCCCTTCTGCAGCACCACCTCGGCGCCGAGCGCGAGAAGCAGCGGCATGCTGTCGCCGATCGGCGAGCCGTTCGCGACGTTGCCGGCGAGCGTGCCGGCGGCGCGGATCTGCGCCGCGCCGAGGCGCCGCAGCAGCTCGGCGAAGTCCGGATGCAGCGCCGAGAGCGCGGCCTGCGCATCGGCGTACGTTGCCGCGCCGCCCACTTCCACATGCGTGGCAGTCTCGGTGACGCGGCGCAGCTCGGCGATGCGCCCGGTGTAGGCGACGAGCGGCAAGTCCTGGTGGCTCTTGGTGATGAGCAGGCCGAGATCCGTTCCCCCGGCGAGGATCACGGCGGCGGGATTCTCCGCGAGGAACGCGGCCAGCTCCTCGGCAGTCGCGGGGACGAAGAAGGTCTTGCCGTTCGCATTGATGAGCGTGGCATCGGCCGGAAGCGACTCGAGGCGCGTCCTGCGCGCGGCGTCCTCGGCGCGGTCGCGGCCGGCTTGCGCAAGCTGCGGCGCGCGCTCGCCGGCCTCGAGGATCGGGCGGTAGCCGGTGCAGCGGCACAGGTTGCCGGCGATCGCATCGCAAATCGCTTCGCGCGAGGCAGCGCCGGCGCTTTTGTAATGCGCGTACAGCGCCA
>DASRFM010000110.1:0-2971 GCA_035651575.1 Burkholderiales bacterium
CGAGCACGACATGAAGACCGTGATGGGGATCTCCGACCGCGTGGTGTGCCTCGCGCAGGGGCGCATCATCGCCGACGGCACACCGGCCGAGATCCAGAGCGACCCGGAGGTGATCAAGGCCTACCTGGGCGAGAGGTACAAGCGTGCTCTCGGTTGAGAACCTCGAGTGCCGCTACGGCAAGGTGGCGGCAGTACGGGGACTCTCGCTCGAGGTGAAGAAGGGCGAGCTCGTGAGCCTGATCGGCGCGAACGGCGCCGGCAAAACGACGACGCTCAAGGCCATCTCCGGGGTGCTGCGCACCGCCGGGGGACGAATTGCCTTCGAAGGCGAGGACATCACGCACGCCACGGCGCGCCGGATTCTTGCGCTCGGCATCGCGCATTGTGCCGAGGGCCGGCACGTGTTTCCGTACATGACGGTGCGCGAGAACCTGGAGATGGGCTGCTATCTCCGGCGCGACAAGGCGGCGATCGAGGCGGACATGGCGCGGCTCTACGAGCGCTTTCCGATCCTCGCCGAGCGGCGCCACCAGGCGGCGGGCACGCTCTCGGGCGGCGAGCAGCAGATGCTCGCCATCTCGCGCGCGCTCATGTCGCGGCCGAAGCTCGTGCTCTTCGACGAGCCCTCGCTCGGCCTCGCGCCGAACATCGTCGAGCGCACGTTCGACATCATCTCCGCGATCCGCGCCGAAGGCGTCACGGTGATGATGGTGGAGCAGAACGCGGCGGCGGCGCTCGAGCTCTCGGACCGCTGCTACGTGATGGAGCAGGGACGCGTCACCCGCGCCGGCACCGGGCAGTCGCTCCTGCACGACCCGGAGGTGAAGAAGGCGTATCTCGGCGCCTGAGCCACTTCACAAAGGCGCCCGAGCGGCGCAAAGTGGCACCTCATTCCCCAGGGAGGCTTTCCATGTTCGCTCGCCGCGCCGTTCTTTTCTGCGCTCTCATTCCCCTTGCCGCCGCATCGTGGGCTCAGAAAAGCGGCGGCGCTCCCGAGCAGCTCGGCAAGGTTTCGTTCGCGAACTCCTGCCTGCCGGCGGCGCAGCCCGTCTTCGAGCGCGGCGTCGCGCTTCTGCATTCCTTCTGGTTCAGCCAAAGCGAGCGCGCATTTCAGGAAGTGCTCGCGCGCGATCCGGAGTGCGCCATCGCCGGCTGGGGCATTGCCGCCGCGCTGATCGGCAACACGTTCGCAACCGGGCCCAATCCCACGCAAGCGCAGCGGGCGAAAGAGGCAATCGAGCGCGCGCGCAGCACGAGCCGCAAGAGCGAGCGCGAGCTCAACTTCATCGAGGCGGTCGCCCAGTATTACGACCTTTATCCAAGCAAGCCGCACGGCCAGCGCATGAAGGCGCTCGCCGACGCGTTCGAGATCGTCGCCAAGCGCTACCCGCAGGATGACGAAGCGCAGATCTTCCACGCGGTGTATCTGACGGCCACGCAGCCGCTCAGCGACCAGACCTACGCCGCCGCGCTCAAGGCGGCCGCGATCCTCGAGGTGCAGTTCAAGAAGCATCCCGATCATCCGGGCGTCGCGCATTACCTGATCCACAGCTACGACTATCCGTCGATCGCCGACAAGGGCATGGACGCCGCGCGGCGCTATTCGGAGATCGCCCCTTCCGCGCCGCATGCCCTGCACATGCCCTCGCACATCTTCACCCGCGTGGGCGCCTGGAAAGATTCTGCGCAAATCAACGAACGCTCGGCCGCAGCGGCACGCGAAACGCAAGATCCGAACGATGGGCTGCACGCCATGGACTACGCGGTCTATGCGTACCTGCAGCTTGGACAGGACGCGCAGGCGCGGCGGGTGATGAAGGAGGCGGTCGAGGTGAAAAACGTCATCCCGACAGTGCGTTCCGGTCCCTATGCGCTCGCGGCGATCCCGGCGCGCATCGCGCTTGAGCGCGGCGCGTGGCAGGATGCGGCGAAGCTCGAGCCGCAGGAAAGCCAGTTCCCCTACGCGAAGTCGCAGACGCATTACGCGCGGGCGCTCGGCGCGGCGCGCGCCGGAAATCCGGCGGCCGCGGAAGCGGACGTCAAGCAGCTCGCGAGCATCGTGGAAGGGCTCAAGGGCAAGGACGCGTACTGGGCGACCGAGGTCGAGGTGCAGCACCTCACCGGTTTGGCGTGGGTGGAGTTCGCGAATGGCAATCGCGACAAGGGCCTCGCGCTCATGCGCAGCGCCGCCGACACCGAAGACGCCAACGAGAAGTCGACCGTCACGCCGGCGCGCATGCTGCCGGCGCGCGAGCTCCTCGGCGACATGCTGCTTGCCGCAGGCAAGCCGGCGGAGGCGCTCGGCGAATACGAGAAGTCGCAGCTTCGCGAGCCCAACCGCTATCGCGGCCTCTACGGCGCCGGCCAGGCGGCGGCGCAGGCGAATCAGCCTGACAAGGCCCGCTATTACTTCGGCAAGCTCAGCCAGATGGCGGGCGACGGCGTACGCGAGTCGGACCTGCAGGCGGTGCGGCAGTACCTCGCCCGCAACTGAAATTCGGGGTCAGGGCGGTAATTATTGGAAACGCGGCCGGCGCTCGCCGGGAATCGAATGAGAAAAATAGGGTCCGTCCCCTATTTCTTTAGCACGCGCTGGATGGCGCGAACGATGCCCATGTAGCCGGTGCAGCGGCAAAGGTTGCCGGAGAGCTCCTTGCGGATGCGCGCTTCGTCGGCGTGGGGAAGCCGCATGACGATGTCGCGCGCGGTGACCAGCATTCCCGGCGTGCAGTAGCCGCACTGGAGCGCGTGCTCGGCGGTAAACGCGGCGCGCAGCTCTGCCATCAGCGGATCTTCGGCGAAGCCTTCGATGGTGCGCACCTCGGCGCCGTCGCAGGCAACGGCGAAGGTGATGCACGAGCGCACCGGCGCGCCGTCGATCTCGAGCGTGCAGGCGCCGCACACGCCGTGCTCGCAGCCGAGGTTGGTACCCGTCAGTCCGGCGCGCTCGCGCAGGAAGTCCGCGAGGTGC